>JBGSRA010000133.1:0-40193 GCA_041737765.1 Draconibacterium sp.
ACTTCTTAAAATGGTCGAAATATTTTGCATTAACGTGCCCCTTTGTGTAAACGTAGTAGTTCGCCACAGATGCCAGGATTTGTTGGTTGCATTGATTATATTTTCAACTCCTTTATCTGAATGTGTTTCGTAAGTTTCAACAATTCTTCCGTTAGCCGGATTTACAGATTTTATCATAAGTGCAGTGATTGATTTTGAAAATTAAAATTAACAAAATTTACTACGATAAAAAACAGCCAATGGTTTTAGGGATTGACTAATGAAATTGTTTATGGTTAGTTAAACGAACTAAATTCCTTTGAGTGATGCTGTCAGTATTAATTCATTGGAACTTCGATAGCCAGCAGTTTTGGGCTTTTCATAAATTTAATTTCAAGTTCTCTCTACAATGAATCAATGATGTTATCAGGAGAAACCAGCAACTACCAGTTGTTTTTCTTTCTGGTTCGTCGTTTTCTGCTTTGTGAATCATTATTTTCATCAGTAAAAACAGAAACGCAGATTGTTTAAAACCAGCGTTTTCTATAAAAAAGTTTAACTTTTAATCTGCGCCCTGAAAATTAATCCACAATCCTGATTTCAGTTTCCATTTCCATTGCTTTACGGTAAGCAGCAGTTACACCACAGTACGTGGTTTCTGAGAGTTTTACCGCTTTTTCGAGTTTATCCATCGGTAAATCTTTCCCTTTAAACTGATAAATCACTTTCATTTTTGTGTAATGTTTCGGGTGTTCGTCGGTTACATCGGCTTCAACTATTACATTAAAAGCTTCAGGTACCACCTTCATTTTTTTCAGAATCATGATTACATCGACGCCTGTACAACCAGCCAGTGCAGTAAGCATAAGCTTTTTGGGCCGGGGGCCGAGGTCACTCCCACCCGATTCTTCATTGGCGTCAACAATTACTTTATGTCCGTCCATATCACCTTCGAAAGCGACTTTATCCGTCCAGGCCATATCTACAATATGCTTCATATTATGTTGTTTTTAAATAGTTTTCATTTATTTTGCAGCGCAAATTGATTACATCTGCTTATATAAATACGTAGTTTACAAATTACACACAAAATTGTATCTTTAAACGCAGCTTAAACGTGATTTGTTTATAGTTTAATTTTTTAAAAGAGGAAAATGAGAAGCATAATAAAAAGACCTGTTGATCAGGAAACCGATTTAAGTGGATTTCAACTGTTCAATAAATTAACAGAAGAAGAATTTAGCCGCTTGAATTTTGATAAAACCTGTTCGCTTTACAAAAAAGGCACAATCATTTACCGCGAAGGAAGCCGGTTGACCGGGTTTTATTGTGTAACACGCGGCATTGTAAAGATTTTTAAAACTGGAATCGACGGGAAGGAACAAATCATTCGTTTTGCCAAGCGGGGCGAAATAATTGCTTACCGCTCATTATTGAGCCAGGAACTGGCCTGCACCACCGCCAAAGTAATCGACGAAGCCATTTTGTGTCATGTTCCTTATCAGACCTTACTTTTCCTGATTCAGAATAACTGGCAGTTCTCGCACCACATGCTGCAGATTGTTTGCCGCGAATTACGCGAAGCCAACGATTACATTACCGATATTGCCCAGAAAACGGTTCGCGAACGTTTGGCTGAAGTTTTACTGTTGCTAAAGGAAAATTTCGAACTCGACAACCAGAATACGCTTCAGATTTCGCTTACCCGCGAAGAGCTGGCCAACATGGTTGGAACAGCCACCGAATCGGTTATCCGACTGCTTTCGGAATTTAAACAGGATAAACTGATTGAATTACAGGGACGTAAAATCAAATTCCTTGATCTTACAAGTTTAAGGCGGGTTGCCAATATTTAATTTCGATGCAGAAACGCCACGGAAATAAACATCAGTATTTTGATGAACAGGCGTTAACCACGCAAAAATTTGTGGTTCCCTTTATTTCAGATCTGATAAAACTGAACAATGAAACCACGGTACTGGAAATTGGATGTGGCGAAGCCGGAAACCTGAAGCCCTTTGTTGACATGGGTTGCAACTGTACAGGCATCGATATTTCGTGCAGCAGGATTGAAATGGCGAAGGAGTTTTACAAAGAGCATACAAACCGACAAAACCTCACTTTAATTTGCCAGGACATCTACAAGGTAAATCCCGATAAAAAATACGATGTGATAATTATGCGCGACGTAATTGAACACATTCCTGACCAGGAAAAATTTATGGGTTTTGTAAAGGCATTTTTGAAACCAGAAGGTAAGTTTTTTCTTGCATTTCCGCCATGGCAAAATCCGTTTGGCGGGCACCAGCAGGTTTGCAGGGGCCGCATACTTTCCAAACTTCCCTGGTACCATTTGTTACCACGCAATTTATATATCGGTTTTTTGAAATTGATGGGTGAAAGCGAAGGAACAATCACAGCACTTCTCGAAATAAAAGATACAGGTATTTCTATAGAACGTTTTGAGCGCATTTTAAAACTCGAGAATTACAAAACCGAAAAGCGGGTGTTTTGGTTTATCAATCCCAATTACCAAACTAAATTCGGTCTGAAACCCCGCAAACAGACAAAAATTATTACCTCAATTCCATGGTTGCGTAACTTTTTTACAACGGCCATGTATTACGTAATTTCGAAACAGGATTCGGTAACGGGGGTTTGATAATCTGGTCTTTTATCATTGCCAACTTTCATCAAATTCATTTACGGGCAATCAATTTAGAAACGTTAGTTTGCTCTTTTTTCCTTTGTCAAAATGTAGTCATTAAAAATAATAAATGGAATTGCAGCTAAAATATTCAGAACAATAAAGGCAAGAATCCAGAATACTTTCACCAAATCAGGCAATTTTGATTTAATCACTTTATAAATTGCTAATCCGACGACGAAATAAACAGCTACTACAATAATTACAATATAAATGCGACTTAAACCTATCATAATTTCTGACTTTAAGTTTATAATTTGGTTAATTGCTTGAATAACAGTGATTTTTGCATATTGCAGAATTTTTGGCGGATAATTTTGTTCACGATTTTTGGTTTAAACTTGTTTGTATTTTCAAATTTAATAATTATTTGATTCACAGGTTACTAACTTACAAAAAATTTTAAATTACCGGGTGGACTATTTATTTCTGAAAGTGCGGTTAGTAAAAGGTTTGTTTCGTTTTGAGTTGAAAAACAGACATCCTGTTTCATAACTATTTTTTTTAATGCACGGATTACATTGCGTAATCGAAATACATACCCAGACACATTAGTAATTCTTAATACTTCCCGGGTTTTAAGTCTTTTTTATAGTAATCCTTAATAATCTTCCCAAAAATCTTTTCTCTTTTCCGTTTCTCTGCAACCGAGGTTTCGAAATGGATTTTCTCTCTTTCCATTTTCAAATAATTTTCATACGAACTTTTATCGATTTCGCCCTTTTCAACTGCTTCCAAAACCGCACATCCTGCCTCGCCGGTGTGTGTACAATCCTTGAACCGGCAATTCTCTGAAAAACTTAAAATACTGTGGAATGCAGTTTCCAATCCATTTGCTGAATCCGCAATACCAACTTCCCGCATTCCGGGATTGTCAACCAGTATTCCACCATTCTCAAGCAAAACCATTTCACGATGGCTTGTAACATGCCTGCCTTTGTTTGTACTCTGACTAATTTCATCGGTTTTCATTATAGTTCGCCCAGTGAGATTATTTAACAAAGTTGATTTCCCAACTCCTGAAGAACCCAGCAAACAATAAGTTTTTCCCTTTTCTATCATCATTTTCAGGGCTTCGTATCCGTTTTGGGTTTCGTTGCTGATGGCAAAAACCGGAATATCTTTTATTCGTAATTTGATGCTGCTGATTATTTCATCCGCTTTTTGTCTGGTTATTAAATCAGTTTTTGTAAGTACAATTAACGGACTAACCTTCGATGAAAAACAAATAGCCAGGTATCTTTCAAGCCGGTTGATGTTAAAATCCCTGTCAACTGCCTGAACCAGCAATGCATAATCAATATTGGTAGCAATAATTTGTATTTCTCCGAACTGACCAACTGCCTGCCTTGAAATCATTGAAAATCGGGGAAGAATTTTATGAATAATTGAGAATGCAGCATCATAATTTATGAGAGCAACCCAATCGCCAACTGCCGGAAAATCTTCGCGGTTTTTTGCCGAAAAGCGCAGATTACCTGTTATTTCGGCATCGGTTTCTCCTTTTTCAGTTATTACAATGTATCTTTCCTTGTGCTCCGAAATTACTCTGCCAATCTCAAACTCTGCCAGGTTATTTTCAATCCTAAGCTTTTCTAGTTTATCATTATATCCAAAATCTTCCAATTTCATTTTACCTGTTCAATAAGTTCAAGCCGTTTTACCACAGTACCAAGGATCAGAATTGTTCCGGGTGATAAAACAGCATTTGCCCCGATTTTGCAATTATCACCAACCAGTGAACCGAACTTTACAGTATTAATCTTTACTATTTCTGAATTGAATAATACGCTTATTGTTTTGTCAGTCCTTTCGTTATAATAGTTTGCAGTTACAGCGCCTGCTTCAAAATTGATATTACTACCAATAATACTGTCGCCAATAAAGTTAAAGTGTGCAATTTTAGATTCGTTAAAAATGATGCTTGTTTTTACTTCGCATCCTGGGCCTACCGAAACAGCTTTACCTAAATAAACGCCATTTCTTAAATATGCATTTGCCCCGATAAAACAGTTTTCGCCGATAATAATCGGTGCTTTTAATTCAGCACTGGGCTCTATTACTGCAGTTTTATGAATGGCTATTCCGTTTTTAACAACATAATTATCGTCAAGTTTTTCAATTTGTTTTTTTACAATGTCAGATAGATTTTGTGTTATTTCCCAGGGTTGTAAATGGTCAATTTCAGTAAAGGTCGATGAAAAATGTTTTATAAAGTCGTCAAGTTTTATCATATTTCTCAAGAGATTGAATTTCAAAAAACCCTTAGTTAGAAAACCATGACCAAAACAAAGTCATACGTAATTTAAGCAGCAAAATTACTTATAATTAATCCCAAACATATTTCCAGTTATTATCTTTTTGTTTTTTCCAAACGGTATGAAATACACCTTTGTATTCAACAACTTCACCATTTGTGTTTTTTATTTTCCACACATATTTCCCGTAAGTGTATCCGAGTGTACCACAATCCGAAACATCGATATAATCCGGAGTCCAATTCACAATTGCATCTTTTAGATTTTTTTTATCATAATAGATTTTAATATTTCCCTTCCCTGTAATCAGAGTATCGTTTTCCCTTAGAATTGCGGCATTTTCGTCTGCAAAATAATAAAATGCCTCAGCAACGCCTTTTTCAGATGCCATTTTTTCAAACGCTTGTTCAGTACTTAGAATTTCTTTCTTGATTTCGTCCTTGTTTATATTTGTTTTGCATGATGTAATCAGAACAATTCCAATAATTAAAATAAAAAATGATTTCATATTGTTGACTATTAAATGCCTAATATAGAGTATTTTCAACGAATTTACAATGGTTAATTCTCTAAAATTATTTGCACCTGCATTTTGCATTTTCCAGCAAAAAGATATTTCCAAAAATTTTGTTGGCAACCACCACCAAAGCTGAATTGGGTCACTAAACTTCTGGCAATTGTCATTGGGATAACATTTTCACGACAGGTTGCCGCCAAAGGCTGTTGATTGCATTTTTTCCTTCTGATGTGTCGTTTGGCTTATCATCTTCAGGTGAAAAGATATCATGTGCTTCGCCAGTAAATCTATGCAACCCGCAAAATCTTTTCCATCTTTCTACCTTTTGCCAATTCATCTATCAACTTGTCGAGATATCTTACCTGTTGTGTTAACTTATTTTCGATTTCTTCCACCCGGTAACCGCAGATTACGCCAGTAATAAGTTGAACATTTGGATTTAATCCGGCATTCTGAAAGAATATATCAAAAGTCACTTTTTCTTCGATCAGTTCCTGCAGTTTTTTTTCATTAAAACCAGTTAACCACTCAATTACCTGGTGCAATTCTGCTTTTGTTCGGCCTTTCTTCTCCACTTTTGCCAGATACATCGGATATACGGAGGCAAATGTCATTTTTGCAATGCGTTCATCGTGGTTGTTTGCGTTGTTCATACCTTATTTTTAAACGTAAATCTCTTAATTTATTTCAACCTTTCCAACCGGCCTTTTCTTTTCACTATGTTTTTATAATCCCACTGAATTTCTTTTGATTTTTCCATCCATCGTTTAATGTCGTTAGTTTCTATTTGGTCAATTGCAGTGTAGAAAACAGAAGCGTCATTAAATTTTTGGCCTGTTACATTCAGTTTCTCCTCTTCAAAATCGGCCCCGCTCCAAAACATCAATCGCCACCCTGCTTTTTGTTTGCTATATCCAACAATTGGATTGCCGTTAATAAACCAAACCGGGTGGGCATGCCAGATTTTACTTTCTGCTTCAGTCAGTTCGCTGTAAATTGTTGTTGCAAGAAGGTCGCAAATTTCTTTATCAACCTTTGTTTGCCTGTTGTTATATGTTTGAATTTCTGTGTTCATCTTTATCTGAATTATGTTGTAATTAACATAAGTGTATTTGTAAATTGTCAGAACAATTTAGTGCCCGATCTATTCTTATAAAAAAAATACACTGGAAACCGCTCTATCTCCCAATCCACTCCTCGGGATTCAGCTTTTGGTTTTCGAGCCAGATTTGAAATTTCAGAATCGATTTGTTATCGTCACCGGCATCGGTATAAATGGTGCCAATGGTTTGTTTGGTAGTTACTTTGTCGCCCTTTTTAACTGTTACTTCGCGCAGGTTCGAATAAACGCTGAGGTATTTACCGTGCCTGATAATTACTGCAGTGTTTCCGCCGGTAATACCGAAAACGCGGCTCACTTCGCCGTTAAAAATTGCCCGCACTTTTGCACCAGCTTCTGTGGCAATGCTAACACCATTGTTGCGGGTTTGTACGTTGGTCAAAACCGGGTGCTGGTTTATACCGAAATGTTCGGTAATCACACCGCGTTCAACAGGCCACGGTAATTTCTTTTTATTCTGTACAAAACTTTGGCCTACCAGTTTTTGCTCGGGAGTAAGCGAAAATCCAGTAGTTCCCGCAGCTTTGCTTTTTCGGGCTTCTTCTTCTATAATTTTTTGTATTTCGTTTTCAAGGCGCTGCTCTATTTCGCGCTGTTGCTGAAGTTTTTTCCGCAGTGTCTGCTGCTCTTTCTGCAGTTTCTGGATTTCCGAATTTTTTTGTGTTTTTTCCTGCGATAGTTGCCGTGCCTCTACTTTTGTGTCGGTAACCAACTGCAGTTTTATGAGTTTTTGCTGCTCGAGTTTTTCGCTTTTCTGGTCTAACGCCAGTTGAATGGCACCGATAATTTCTGCCTGACTTTCGCGGTAAGCGGTATATCGTTTCATGTACAAATATCGCCTGTAGGCCTGGTTGGCATTGTCTGCCGAAAGCAAAAACAGAATTTGATCGTAAGCATTGCGGTTGCGGTAAGCCGAGCGTATTAATTCGGCATATTCCTTTTTAATGGCTTTAATGTCAGCACTCATCAGCCTGATTGCCAGGTTATTGTTATCGATGAATTGCTGATAAACGTTAATCTCGTCGTTTATGGTGGTGATTACGGAGTTTCTCTGTTCTATTTGTTTGTTTAACAACTGAACACGGTTGAGCGATAATTTCTGATTTTTCTGAACTTCATTCAATAATTTGGTAGTGTATTCAATTTCCTTTTCGGCGTTTTGCTTTTTCTTTTGCAAATCGTCAATCGACTGCGAAAAACCAACAAAACAGAGTAGAAAAAAGAATCCGGTTACCAACAATATCTTCATTCGAAAATAAAATTTTGTTCCTGCGAAAGTAACAGTTTAAGGTTTCAATTTACTTTGATTTTTTGATATTTTTCGGGAATTTCCAAATTTAGCGATTCCAGTTTTTCGGTTGAAAAACCACTCATCCTGATTTTTAAAGAAACACTGTCAGATTCTGAATTAAAACTCATATCCATTGATGCCGGATAATCTTTGTTGAGCACTTTTACAAATTCATCAAAAATCATCTCCATTTTACGATTGTTGGTTTTGTCTTCTATTAATAACCTTGTGAGTGCAAAATTTGCCGGATTAAAATACATTTTCTGAAGTATGAGTGCATTGTCTTCTAGCCTTTTTAGCCTGCGTTCAATTTTGGCAGGTTTTCCTTTTTCTTCGAGTTTGAAAACTTTTCGCTCTTTTTCAGACTGCAAAATATACATCCCTGACTCAACCGAGGTACTGAATGTTTTAAAATCCTTGTCCTTTTCATCGTTCCTATACGAAAAGGCGCTGTTGGAAATAATGGACTGGATGGTGCCAAAATCGAGGTCGATATTTAAAAAATTACTTAAATAGGTGTAATCGTCAACAAAATAATTCCGGTCAATATAATTCACATAAATTACGCTGTCGGGAGTGAGCAGAACCCTGCCAACCGGAATATTCAGCTTGGTAATCGATGCCAGAATTTTTTTATCCTTAATCGCCTTTAAATTGATTCTGAAAGAAGTTTTTTGCTGGCTGCCTGAAAACTGGCAATTGATACGACTTACTGAAAAACTTTCGTAATTCAGACTGTTCTCGGTTACGTTTTTGAGAAGTTTGGCGGTGCCAATGGGTTTTACATTAACATTTGTTATTTCGCGCGTGGTTTTGCACGACGAAAAACCCAACGCAATCACCAGAAAACTGAATACAATTAATTTGGATGTTGAATAAATACTGGCCATTTTTTTATTCTACGATATACTTTTTCTCGCGTATTTTTCGCAACAAAACTTCTGATGTACCTCCGCTGTTTTTTGCCTTTTCCCAATACTGGTTCGCTTCCTCCAGTTTGTTGAGCATAAATAAAATATCTCCGTAATGTTCAAACATTACAGCACTTGCTTCAGCACTGTTTTTTATGGCCGATTCCATGTAAAATTTAGCAAGCGTGTAATTCCCTTTTTTAAACAAAACCCACGCGTATGTGTCGAGGTAAGTTGAATTGTCAGGAAAACGTTCTATTACTTTGCCACTCATTCTTTCAGCTTTATCCAAATCACGTCCAACCAGCGAAAGATAATAGGCGTAATTATTCAATCCAACATAATTATCGGGGCTGAGTTCAACAGATTTATCAAACAGTTTAAAGGCTTCGTCAATTTTATTCTGTTTGTAAAGCGCTTCACCTTTCAGCATCAGCAATTGTCCCTTTAATGGTGGATTGTCAACAACAAAGTCCATTCCTTCGTCGATAACCGCAATGGTTTCGTCGTATTTTTCAAGTTGAATGCAGGCAACGCTTTTCAGCAGATAAACATTCGGTTGATTGGGAAACAATTCTATTGCTTTTGTGCTGTGTTCGTAGAGTCCCTGCCAGTCTTGCAAATCATTGTCGATAAACAGTACCTTTTCCCAAATCATGTAATCATTGCTTTCCATTTCCAGCGCTTTTAAAAGCACTTCCCTACCCTCTGCAAGTTTGTTGTTTCGCAGTAAATTATCGGCCTGAATGGTGTACACCAAAAATTCTTCGGGATGATTTTCAATCAATATATTTATCAGCTCAATTTCTTTTTCGCTGGTAAGTTTCGATTGTTCGGAATTCGAAACCAGCATCATGTACATTTGAACTTTGGTCTGCAAATCAACATTTTTGCTTGCAAATCCCAACTTTGTTTCCTCGAACGACTTTTCGACCTGTTTGTTTTCGAGATAGAAATTGGCAAGCGAGAAATGAACAAATCCACTTTCGGGATCCATTTCCAGAATTTTATTGTAGTTTTTCAGTGCGTTTAAGCTGTCGCCCTGGCTGAGATACAAATCGGCAAGCAAACCGTAATATTTTGGTTCGGCCGGATTATTTTTAATCAGTTTTTCAATTTCACCAAAAGCTTTATCAACCTGTCCGGCGGCAACATAAAGCTGCTGAACTTCAACCGAAATCTGTTCGTTTACACCTGTTTTTTGTTCAAGCACTTTATAGGTTTCTATCGCTTCGCTGTATTTTTGGGCATTGGCCAGCAGAATTGCTTTTGTATATAAATACTGCTGATTTTCCGGATCGGTTTTTAACAAATCGGTATAAATAGCGGCAGCCTCGTTAAACTTTTTTGATTGCTGGTAAATTTGCGCCAGCATTTGTTTGTACCAAATGTTTCCCTGATTGAGGCTGATTGCCTTTTCGAGCAGTAAAGTGGCACTTGTAAAATCGTTGTTTGCCGCATGAATACTGGCCAGTTCGTACATTGCTGCCGAAGAGTTTGGATCTATTTCGAGACAGCTCGATAATATCTGAATTGCATTTTGGGCATTTCCAAACATTTTTTGTTTCAAGGCTTCCGAAAACAAATAGTCGAATTCCATCTGCTTTTTTTCTTCCAGTTCTTTATTTTGGGGTTCAACTGCTGCTTTTACAATTTGCTGTTCGGTAACTTTTTTACCGCCCGAACATGAAATGATGACAGCCAAAAGAACAAATACAAAAACACTATTGATAATTTTTTTCATCTTATTACTTTTTTCCTGTGTGGCCAAAACCACCTTCTCCCCTTTGGGTTTCTTCCAGTTTTTCAACCAAATTCCATTGCACCGTTTCGTGCGATGCAATTATCATCTGGCAAATTCTCTCTCCACTCTCAATTACAAAATCCTCGTTCGACAGGTTGATTAAAATTATCCCGACTTCGCCCCTGTAATCGGCATCAATTGTTCCAGGTGAATTTAAAACCGTGATTCCCTTTTTCAGCGCCAAACCACTTCGAGGGCGAATCTGGGCTTCGAAACCTGCCGGTATTTCAACAAACAAACCCGTTGGTATTAGTTTTCTTTCCAAAGGTTTTAACACAACCGGACGAGGCAAAAATGCCCTCAAATCCATTCCTGCCGACAACTCTGTGCTGTACGCAGGCAATTCATTATTCGATTTATTTACAATTTTAATCTCCATTTAAACCATCTCTTTTTTTTGAGAACCGCAAATATATAGATTTATAAATATTTAACAGTTCAAATTAACATTATTTGTGTGTTTGAATACCTGTTTCAACTTGTTGGATAACAATTAAATGAACATAAGGTTCGCCATAATATCATCTGACACAAACCAGCCTTTTTCGGTTAAAGTGTAAATTCCGCTCTGATGTTTTACCAAACCCATTTCGATATATTTTTCGATATTTTGCTCAAACCAAACAACTTTATCGGTTCCAAATACTGTTTTAATTTCATCGGCAGAAATTCCCCATTTTGTTCGTATGTGAGTTAAAACATATTCGTTGTATTTATTGTTTTCGGTCAGGATTTCTGTTTCTGAATAAGAAATTCCGGCCTCAACCGCTTTTATATAACTTTCGATATGTGATACATTCCAGCTTCGCGAAAAACCGTTAAATGAATGGGCTGACGGACCTAACCCGAGATATTTTATTCCTGACCAGTAAGATGAGTTGTGTTTTGAATATTTTTGGTTTTTGGCAAAATTCGATATTTCATATTGTTCAAAGTCATTTTCGTGTGCCATTTTAATAAGCATCTTAAACTGTAAAATGCTCTCTTCTTCTTTTAAAGCTTTTAATGTTCCCTTTTTTAACCAGGTGTAAAACGGTGTTCCTTCGTGGTAAGTTAAATGGTAAGCCGAAAGATGTTGAACAGGTAAATTAAAGACCTGCTTCAAATTGGCTTTCCACTGATCGCCGGTTAATCCCGGAAGTCCGTAAATGAGATCGACACTAATATCGTTAAAACCAGCTTTGGCCGCATTTTCAACCGCCTCAATTGCCTGTGCTGCATGGTGCCTGCGGTTCATTTTCTTTAAAAACTCATTCTGAAATGATTGAATTCCAATGCTCAACCTGCGCACACCAACATCGTAAATATCATGCAAATATTCAATTGAAAGGTCATCGGGATTGGCTTCAAATGTAATTTCGACAGTTGGAGAAACATTAAAATGCTGATGTAAAACCCCAAGTATCCCGCTGATTTCGCTTTTTATTAAAACCGAAGGTGTTCCGCCGCCAAAATAGATGGTTTCAACGGGTTCATTATCCAGGTAGGTTTTCCGCTGAACGATTTCGTTTTGTAAGGCTTTTATGAATTTTTTTGTGAGCGATGTATTTACAGTTTTGTAAAAATCGCAGTAATAACATTTCAGGCGGCAAAACGGAATATGAACATAAATACCTGCCATTGTGTTTCTCTGTTTTTCTTTTAACAAATAAGGAATTAAGGGTTTGCGTAAAAAAGTTTAATATTGCAAACCCATCTGCACTATTTGCAGATTTGGCATGAAATACACAAAACACGAAATGAAAATAATATATTTCTGGAAACCTCTTTTATGGCTGGCTATTATATGCTACGCGCTTTTTATTCCGGCCGATGATTTACCACTTGAACCCTTTTTTAAAATCCCGCAATTCGATAAAATAGTTCATTTCGGGATGTTTTTTGTGTTTTGTTTATTACTGCTCAGACCATTAAAACGACTTCAGTTTAAATATTACCTGCTGGCACCGCTTATTGCTATCTCGCTTAGCGCAATGCTTGAAACGAGCCAGCATATTATTTCTGTTTCGCGAAACAGTGACATCAAGGATTTTATAGCCAACTCAATGGGTGTGCTTTCTGCGGTAATGATTTATTACCTTTTTATTTCGAACAGCAAGTTGGAAAAACTCTTTTAAAGTTTTACAAATTCCTCGTACTTATCGATATCCTTGCTAATTATATCAAGGGTTGTTTCTTTATAAAACGTGCAGATTTCTTTTCGCAATTTATCATACTGCGAGTGAACCGGACATAATGGTCTGGACGGATCGTGAGTTTTACATGGTTCCAGCGTAATCAAACAATTGGTAAAAAACTCTTCGCCATCAACTTTGGTAACAATATCCCAAAGTGTAATATTCTCAGCCTTCTTTCCCAAAGCAAAACCTCCGTTTGGCCCTTTTGTTGAAACCAGTAATTTTTGTTTTACCAGATTTTGAAGAATTTTTCCTAAAAATGGAGATGATAAACTGAGATCCTCCGAAATTTTCTTAATACCGATCCGAGAATCCTTTTCTGAATATTTTCCAAGATAAATTAATGCCCGCAATGCGTATTTACAAGTATTCGATAACATATTTTTTATGATTTTAAGTTTAACTTCCAGGTTTTACTAAACGAATTTTTGCCAAAAGCAGGAAACTCTTTTTGTTTTCCAAGTACATTTTTATTTGCCTTTAAAAAAGTATTTTTAAATGTCCCATCGACCGCATCGAGGATTTTTCGATTTTTAAAAGCCCATTCGTAGGCTTTCATTCCTGCATTCCAACCAAATGTGCCCATGTTTTGTTCAACACTCTTTTTCCGGTTCAGCAATAATAAATCGTGTAACGGAATTTTTACCGGACAAACTTCGGAACAGGCGCCACAAACCGAACATGCATAGCTTAAATGATTGTATTCGGCGAATCCCTTAAAAAACGGTGTAATAACCGAACCTATTGGCCCTGTGTATGTTGCACCATATGTGTAACCGCCAACATTTTTATAAATTGGGCATGCATTTAAACATGCGCCGCATCTGATACATTTTAACGATTTGTAATGCTCCTTCTCTGCGGCAATTGTAGTCCGGTTATTATCGAGCAAAACCACAAACATTTTTTCGGGGCCGTTTGTTTCTCCTTCCCTTTTTGGGCCGGTAATTAACGAGTTATACACTGTTACCTGCTGTCCGGTACCATGTGCAGCTAAAAGTGGCAGGAAGAGCGGCAAATCGCTGATTGAAGGCAGTATTTTTTCGATACCTGCAATTACAATATGCACTTTTGGAAATGCCACCGACATAAATCCGTTTCCCTCGTTTTCGGTGAGAACAATTCCGCCGGTATCGGCAATTAAAAAATTTGCTCCGGTAACTCCAACTTCGGCTGATATAAATTTTTCGCGTAGTTTCTCTCTTACATAAAGCGTAATTTCCTGTGGTGTTGAATTTGGTGGTGTATCAAATTTTTTTGTAAAAAGCTCTGCAACATCTTCTTTCGATTTATGCATTGCAGGTGTTAAAATATGGTATGGTTTTTCGCCTGCCACCTGCACAATGAATTCTCCCAAATCGGTTTCAACAGGTTCAAAACCATTTTTTTCGAGATTTTCGTTTAATTCAATTTCTTCCGAAATCATCGATTTGCTTTTTACCAGCAAATGCGCATTGTTTTCTTTTAAAATTTTTATGATTTCAGATACGGCTTCCTTTCCGTTTCTGGCCCAAATAATCTGAATGTTATTTTTCAGGGCATTTTTTTCGAATTCTTCGAGGTAATTTGCCAGGTTGGCAACTACTTTATCTTTTACATACGATGCTCTTTGTTTTGCCAGTCCGAGATTCGTGTAACGAAGTTTTCCACGCGAAACGGCTTCGTCGTACCTCGAAATATTAAAATTGATGGTTTTCCTGTGTTTTTTATCAAATGCGATTTTTGAATCTTCGAGAAATATGTTTTTATAATTCGGCATCGGTTATTTTATAGGAATTTGAGCAACTCTGCGAGCATGTCTTCCACCTTCGAATTCAGCATTCAAATAAGCTTCAACAATTGCTATTGCCTCTTCGTCGGTAACAAAACGGCCTGGAATTGCACAAATATTTGCATTGTTGTGTTGCTTCGCCAATGCTGCAATTTCGGGCATCCAGCAGGTTGCCGACCGTACATGCTGAAATTTGTTGGCTGCAATGCTGATACCCTGACCACTTCCGCAAAATGTTATTCCAATTTCAAATTCGCCTTTTTCAATGGCTTCTCCAATGGCATGAGCAAATTCAGGATAATCGACACTTTCGTTTGAGTAACAGCCAAAATCCTTAAATGCAATCCCTTTTTCTTTGAAATATTTATGAATTACCTGCTTTTTATCGAACCCGGCGTGATCACTGGCCACCGCAATTACAATATTTTTTAAGTCTTTCATCTGCACAAAATTAATACTTTTTGGTACTTATTTCTTTTTATTCGTTTTAAATAAGCCTTTTAAATCATTTTTTTCGAATACAAAAACCAGCACGGCAAACAAACCAATCAACACTGTACCAATGCCATATTTTACCACCTGGTGCATCGAAATAAACAGTATTGAAACAAAATAGAGTGCCAGTGCAACAGCGAAATAGAATCCTATTCGTTTCAGGTTGTAGGGAACCGGGTAATATTTTTGTCCAAGAAAATACGAAATAGTAAGCACTACCATGTAACTGGTGAGCAGAGCTACCGCAGAACCCATGTAACCATATAAAGGAATTAACAGAAAATTGAGCGAAACAGCAACCACCATTTCGGCAATGCTTTGCCAGGCTCCGTAACGGGTGCGGTCGGTAATTTTGTACCACAGCGATTGTGTAAAATACATGCCGTAAATAAGGTTGGCAATCAGAATTATAGGAACAACTTTTAAACCTTCATGGTATTCTTTGTCGATGAGAATTTTCAGAAAATCGATATAAACTGTCATTCCGAGGAAAATAAACAACCCGAAAATGACAAAGTATTTCATGATTTTCGCATACATTAGCGGGTCTTCCTTTGAGTTTCCGCGGGCAAAAAAGAACGGCTCAAAAGCATATCTGAATGCCTGAATAAACATGTTCATTAAAACCGCCATTTTAAAGTTGGCACCGTAAATACCCAATTGTTCCATGGGTTGCTGTGATTCGGGAATCAGAAAAGGAATCAGAATTTTGTCGATTCCCTGGCTCATCATTCCGGCAATTCCCACAATCAGAATCGGAAAACCATAATTCAGCAGCTTTTTAAGAATTGCCTTATCAAACTGAAAATGAATTTTCATCATGTCGGGAATCAACAAAATCAAAGTTATAAATGACGCCAGCAGGTTGGCAATAAAAACGTACCCCACCCCTATTTCGGGAGAATAAATGTAATTTACCCACGAGTCGGGATTGTTTTCAATCAGCCACGGACAAAGTGTTAAAAAGAAAAGGTTAAAGCCAATATTAAAGGCAATACTTACTAATTTGATAAATGCAAATTTGATGGGTCGCTTTTCAATTCGAATCCAGGCAAACGGAATGGCAGTAAACGCATCGATGGCCAGAATAATGGCAAACCAAACAATATATTCGGGATGTTCGGGGTACTGAATAACCGCAGCTACCGGATTTTTCAGTAAAATAAATGCAATCAGAAATAATACTGAAGTGGCAAAAACCGAAATAAGCGCAGTGGAATAAACCTTTCCGGGGTTCTCGCTTTTCGAGGCAAACCTGAAAAAAGAGGTTTCCATTCCATATGTTAAAATCACCAGTAAAATAGCCACATACGAATAAATATTAGTCATTACACCAAATTCGCCTGTGAGAAAAATATAGGAATAATAGGGGGTCAGACACCAATTCAGCACCCTGCCTAAAATGCTGCTTAAACCGTAAATAGCCGTGTCACCTGCCAGTTTTTTATAGGTACTCAACGCTGATGATATTTTTGAGCAAAGATATAATTCATCTGATTACATTCTAAATGCTGTTTTGGTATTTTGCCCTGAAAAAATTCTTCAACCAATTTTATATTAATTTTACCAGTCAATTCAAATTTTTATTTCGAAATGAAACCAGTCACTTTTTCACTGATTATTGTATTTAGCATTTTTGTTACGTTTTTTTCATGTTCAAACAGTTCCGATCGTTCGCGAAAACCGGTAAGCACAATCGAAGTACAGCCATCGAAAAATAATTATGTTTTTGGTGAAAATGTATCGGTAAACGTTAAAACCAAAGTAAAGGATGGCGAAATTGAAACCATAAAACTTTATTTTAACAATCAACTTTTACAGGAGAGTAAAGAATTGGATTTTACTGTGAACAGTGTAAAACTAAATAAACTGGGCTCTGGTAATTTTACTGTGGAAGCTGTAAAAAAAGATGGTTTAAAAAATTCAAGATCACTGGCAATTAACACTATTTCAGATCAGGTTCCGGAAAAACTTACTTATCAAATTATGAATACTTTTCCTCATTCAAAAAAACATTACACACAGGGATTGGAATTTTACAACAATATTTTGTACGAAGGAACAGGCGAATATGGTACTTCGGGTATATTTAAAACAAAACTGGAAACTGGAAGTATTGAACAGTCTAAAATGTTGGAGGATAAATATTTTGGTGAAGGAATTACAATTTTGAACGATAAATTATACCAGTTAACTTACAAAACAAAAAAAGGATTTGTTTACCAGCTTTCCGATTTTGCAGTAATCGATTCTTTTCAGTTTCAATCGGCTGAAGGTTGGGGATTAACCAACGACGGAACAAACTTAATAATGAGCGATGGAACACATGTTTTAACATGGCTGGATCCAAATAATTTTTCGTTTGTAAAAACTTTACAGGTTGCAAGTAATAAAGGAATTATAAATAATTTAAACGAACTCGAGTATATTAACGGAACCATTTATGCTAATGTTTACACCACCGATTTAATCGTTCAGATTGACCCCGAAACCGGAAAAGTTTTATCTGAAATTAACCTGGCAGGAATAATAAACATGTATAAAAATCAAAATGACAAGATTGATTATTTAAATGGTATTGCTTACCTGGAAAAAAGTAAACGGCTATTTGTTACTGGTAAATACTGGCCAAAAATTTTCGAAATAAAACTTATTCCTTCAAAATAAAGTTAGATTATCTCCGTACTTAATTCTTCCTAAATGTTTGTAAGCTAAATCGGTAACTTCTCTACCGCGTGGAGTACGTTTAATAAATCCTTCTTTAATCAAAAAAGGTTCGTAAACTTCTTCAATGGTTCCGCTGTCTTCGCCAACTGCAGTAGCAATGGTTGAAATTCCAACCGGCCCGCCTTTAAATTTATCGATTATACATAGCAAAATACGGTTGTCCATTTCGTCCAAACCATATTCATCAATATTTAAGGCTTTCAGAGCATGTTTTGTAATATCCATATCGATGCTTCCGTTGCCTTTTACCTGCGCAAAATCGCGCACCCTGCGAAGCAATGAATTTACAATACGTGGTGTTCCCCTGCTTCTGAAAGCAATTTCGGCGGCAGCATCATCAGTAATTTTTACTTCAAGAATTCGTGCCGATCGTTTTACAATTCCCTTCAAAATTTCGGCATCGTAATATTCCAAATGGGCATTTATACCAAACCTGGCGCGTAAAGGTGCAGTTAATAATCCTGAGCGGGTTGTTGCGCCAATTAAGGTAAACGGATTTAATTCAATCTGAACAGAACGTGCACTCGGTCCTTTATCAATCATGATGTCAATTCTGAAATCTTCCATTGCCGAGTACAGATACTCTTCAACAATAGGCGATAACCGGTGAATTTCATCAATAAAAAGTACATCGTTGGTTTCAAGATTGGTAAGCAATCCGGCTAAATCGCCGGGTTTATCCAAAACAGGACCAGAAGTTATTTTTAACCCCACTCCCATTTCGTTTGAAATAATATTTGATAGTGTTGTTTTACCAAGTCCAGGAGGACCATGTAATAAAACATGATCCAATGATTCACCACGCATTTTGGCTGCTTTTACAAAAATTTCAAGATTTTCAACTATCTGTTTTTGCCCGCTAAAATCCTTAAACTGAAGTGGTCTAAGTTTTACATCCAGTTCTTTATCTTTTTCAGAGTAGCCTTCACCACGTATATCTAAATCTATTTCCATTTTTACTCCTGATCCTGCGGGATATATTTTTGAATAGTACTAATTAATTGTTGAGCAGAAAATGGTTTAGATAAATATTCATTCATTCCAACGTTTAAACATTTTTCTTTATCGTTTTCGTATGTATTTGCAGTTAAGGCTATTATAACAACCGGATTTTTAACTTTATTAGCTTTTTCAAATTTTCTGATTTCGATGGTAATTTCGTAGCCGTTCATTTCGGGCAACATGATATCCATTAATATTAAATCGTAACTATTACTTTTAAAATTTTCAAAAGCCTCTCTTCCATTTGAAACAGGTGTGATTTCGCAGTTTAATTTTTTTAAATTAAACATGACTACCTTTTGGTTCATCAAATTGTCTTCAACTAAAAGTATTTTCAAAACGTAATTATTATTAATATTTTTTATTTAGCAAATATAAGAGGTAATATTACTTATTATATCCTGTTATAACTGTTAATTACTATTTTTCATTTTTTTTAAAAATACTGTCAACACATTTTTAAAGGGGTTTTAAACATCTTTTTCATGGTTTAAATTGTTTAAATATAAATATATAAGTATAGTTTTAAACAACTGTTAATACAAATGAAACGTTATATATTAAAACTATGAACAGGTTTACAAGTTGTGAATAGATTGAGATTAAAATAGACAAAGTTTTTTGATGTTATTTGTTAAAGAGTTTATATGCATTAAATATTGAAGAATGCAAATTTTATTTTAAAAGATTACTTTTGTTTTTTAAGCAGTTTATGCACAATTATTAACAATTATTGTTTTTATAAAATACTGAATTATAAATATTTATAATAAATGTCAGAAAAGTTTAACATACTTGTTGATAGGCTCAATTCGTTTAAATTGAAATACTACTCCTATAAACTTTTAAAAGGTGTAGTAATATCACTTTTATTTATTTTGGTTATTTATACTACTTTTTCGGTTATTGAATATTTTGTTTTTCTATCTTCAGAAATACGCAAATTAGTATTTTTTGGATTAATAATTTTTTCAGCATTGCTACTGGCGCAATTTGTAGGAGTTCCACTGCTAAAAATGCTTCAGTTGTTGAAACCTATTGATTTAAAAACAACAACAAAAATAATTCAAAAGCATTTTACAGGAATAGAAGACAGACTTTTAAATATAATTGAGTTAAATGATTTACCACAAAATCAATATTCAAACGAACTGATTTTAGCTAGCATCGATCAGAAAATAGAACAGTTAAAAGTGTTTGATTTTAATGAAGCAATACAATTTAAAAATGTAAAGTATGTACTTATATATTTGTTAATCAGTATATTATTGTCGTTTGGTATTTTTATTTCAAATAAAAATGTATTTATTGATTCAACAAACAGGTTGGTACATTTTAACACAACTTTCGTAAAACCGGCGCCTTTTACCTTTAAATTGGATAATACTGCATTGCAGGTAAAAAAGGGAGATTCATACCTTATCAGGGTTTTGGTTGAAGGTGAAGAAATACCAGAAATTGTTTATATTAATATAGAAGGAAACAATTACCTGATGAAAACTTCTTCGGCAGGTTCGTTCGAATTTGAAATGATATCAGTAATTAATTCGGTTCAATTTTATTTTACTGATTTAAAATATAATTCGGAGAAATATAACTTACAATTATTACCAAAACCAGGTATAACTCAGTTTAAAACAACAATTTTTCCTCCTTCATATACCGGACTACAAAGCCAGGTTTTAGAAAATATTGGCGATTTACAAATTCCAAACGGAACAAAAGTGGAATGGAGTTTTAATGGAATTGATATTGATTCGGTTTTTGTTATGGTTAATGATTCGATTAAAATTAATGCGGTTAATACAAACGAAAATTTTGTAATTACTTCAAATATTTATAAATCAACAAAATATAATGTTTATATTCAAAATGCAATAACACAACCCGAATTGGCACTTTCTTATTCAATAGAAGTTATTCCCGATTTGTTTCCGGAAATAGACATTCAACAAATTAAAGATTCGTTGCAGTTAACCCGTGTTTATTTTAAAGGAAATATAGGCGATGATTATGGTTTTTCAGATTTGAGCTTTCATTATAACATTGATAATTCAGATTCATCGATTACTATTCCGTTTGTAAAAATGTTAACTGACCAGGAATTCTATTTTATTTTCGATTTTAATGATCTGACACAAACCAAAGGAATAGTATCGTATTATTTTTCGGTGACCGATAATGATGCTATAAACGATTACAAAACAACAACATCCGATAATTCTACATTCGAATTCCCGGATCGCGAGGAGATTTTGGCAAGTGATAAAGAGCAGTTTGAAAAACTTCAGGAAAATATTGACAAAAGCCGCGAAATTGCTAAAGAAATAAAGCAGGATTTAAATAATCTGCAATTAAAAAACATGGATACCAATATTTCGGAGTGGGAAAAATCGCAAATGGTAAGCGACATTATTTCGAAACAAAACAAATTGGAGCAATTATACGAACAGATTAAACAAGACAACGAAAATTTGAATAATTACTTAAATTCATTTGATCCTAAAAACGAAGAAATAAAGGAAAAACAAAAGCAAATTGAAGAGTTACTGGAAGAAGTTTTCACAGATGAATTGAAAAAACTAATGGAAGAGTTTAATAAACTGGCAGAGGAATTTAACAGTCAAAAATTGAATCAGCTTTCAGAAAACATGAGTTTAACTTTTGAGGATCTTGAAAAACAATTGGAAAGAAACCTTGAAATGTTGCGTAAAATGAAGGTAGAACAGAAGCTTCAGGATGTAATCGATGAAATTAATGAAATAGCAAAAGAAGAGGAAAGTTTGGTTCCGGAGATTGAAGAAAACAAAAATTTTGAAGAGGTAAAAGAGAATGTTTCAAAGCATCAGGAACAAACAAAAAATATTGAAAATAATTTAAAAGATGCACTCGAATTAAATAAGGAACTTAAAAAACCAATGAATTTTGATGACTTTGAAGAAGAATTTAAAGAAGTAGATAAAAACTTCGAAGAGAGTAAAAGTGAACTTGGTAAAAAGAATAAAAAGAAGTCGGGTGAAAGTTTAAAAAGAAGCAGCGAAAAACTGCAAAATTTGGCTTTTGGAATGCAGCAAATGCTTGATATGAATACAAAGCAGGAAAACATGGAGAATATTGCCAATTTAAAACAAATATTAAGCAACCTTATTTTTCTATCGTTTTCGCAGGAAAAAGTTTTAACTGATTTAAACGGAATAGCAGATAAAGATCCGGTAATATTTCAATTAAATAAAGATCAAAAAAGAATATTTGAACAAAGTAAGATTGTAAAAGATTCGTTATATACGTTGGCAATGCGTACTCCACAGATTACTAGTTTGGTAAACAACGAGTTACTTACAATGGAAATGAATTTAAACAAGGCAAATGAAGAAATGCAGGAAGCACTTTTCCCGAATGCCAGGGTCAGTCAACAGTTTGTAGTAACTTCATTTAACAATCTGGCGCTTATGCTGAATGAGGCGCTGGAAAATCTTGAAAATCAGGAGGCAAATGCTCAACCAGGAGATCAGGAATGTGAAAAACCAGGTAATGGAAAACCGGGAATGAATATGTTAAAACAAACTTCGGAAAGCATAAAACAGCAACTTCAGCAGATGATCGATCAAATGAAGAACGGAAATCCGCAAAACATGGGTAAGCAAATGGGACAAAGTTTAATGCAACACGAAATGATGCAGCAAATGCTTCGCGATATGATGAATAATGGAAGCGTGGGTAGCGATGCAAAAAAGCAATTACAGCAAATTGATAACATGCTCGAGCAAAACAGAAAAGAGTTAATGAATAAATCAATTAACGCTGAAACTATTGCAAGGCAAAACCAAATAACTACCCGATTGCTGGAAGCTGAAAAGGCAGAAATGGAAAGGGATTTTGAGGATAAAAGAGAGTCGGAAACAGCAGATGAATTTTACAGTAACCCAGTTAAGTTTTTTGAGTATAAAGAAAAAGAGAATTTTAGTATTGAATATTTAAACAAAAATTCTCATAAATTGCACAATTTCTATAATAGTAAGTACAAACAATATTTGAAAAATTTAGATTTTAAGTAGTGATAAACAGGCCTCCTAAAATACTAGTTATAAAGTCAGACGTTGAAGAATTAAAAAAAGTTGAAAATTTTATAGCCTGCATCTTTAACGATTGTAATTTGGATCAGAAATTTTTCAATAAAATATACTTGTGTGTTTCAGAAGCAGTTTTAAATTCAATTAAACATGGCAATAAAAACGATAAGGAGAAAAATATTTCGATTCAAATTGATTGCGATGTTGAGCAGTTGAAAATACAGATAGAAGATGAGGGAGAAGGATTTGATATCAGTAAAATCAAAGATCCGACGAACAAAGCAAATTTAAAAAATGAAGCGGGGAGGGGAATTTTTATTATCAAAACATTATCGGAAAAAATAGAGTACAACGAGAGGGGAAACCGTGTTCAATTTAAAATTGATTGTAAGTGAGTAAAATAGAATTTTTTTATGAAGATATTCAACCATTAAAACTCCAAAAGATTCAAATTAAAAAGTATATCAAACTGTTGATAAATAATGAGTTAAAGAAACCGGGGGATATTTCAATCATATTTTGTTCTGACAATTATTTATTGGATATTAATAAGGAATATCTTAAACATAATTATTTCACTGATATAATTACTTTCAATTATGTTGAAGGAAATACAATATCAGGAGATTTGTTTATAAGTATTGACAGAGTAAAAGAAAATTCAATTGAGTTCAAATCTGGTTGGAAAAAAGAGTTGTATCGGGTTATTTTTCACGGATTATTGCATCTTATCGGCTACAATGATAAAACTCCGGAAGAAATTAAAATAATTAGAGAGAAAGAGGATATGTATTTAAGTGAAGTTGATTTTAGTGAGATAGAAATATGATACCAATTTACGATGTAATTGTAGTAGGAGGAGGACATGCAGGATGCGAAGCAGCTGCTGCTGCAGCAAATTTAGGCTCAAAAACCTTACTCATTACCATGGACATGACAAAATACGGACAGATGTCATGTAATCCGGCAATGGGAGGTATTGCAAAAGGTCAGATAGTTCGCGAAATTGATGCTTTGGGTGGTTATTCAGGAATTATTGCCGACAAAACTACTATTCAGTTTCGGATGCTTAATAAATCAAAAGGACCCGCCATGTGGAGTCCAAGATCTCAAAACGACAGATTTCGGTTTACCGAACTTTGGAGAGATACACTCGAAAGCATACGAAATCTTGATTTATGGCAAGATGTTGTAACACAGTTAATTATTAGAGATAATGTAGTAGAAGGTGTTAAAACAAAAATAGGTGTAGAGTTTAAGTCTAAAACCGTAATACTTACAAATGGCACTTTTTTAAATGGTTTAATGCACATTGGGTCAGCAAAAGTAAAGGGTGGTAGAATTGGAGAAGCCGCATCATACGATATTTCTGAGCAGCTTTTTGATTTAGGATTTAAAACCGGACGTTTAAAAACCGGAACTCCGGTAAGAATTGATGGAAGAACAATAAATTTTTCGGAATTAACAGAGCAGGAAGGAGATACAGGACATTATAAATTTTCTTATCTCCCCGGAACAGAAAGCACATTAAAACAAAGGTCATGCTGGATAACACATACAAATTCAGAAGTACATAATGAGTTGGAATTGGGTTTTGATGCATCACCAATGTTCGATGGTACAATTCAAAGTACCGGGCCACGTTATTGTCCCAGTATTGAATCAAAACTTGTAACTTTTGCAGAGAAAGAAGCTCATCAGTTGTTTCTGGAACCAGAGGGTGAAAAGACAATTGAATATTACCTTAATGGATTTTCTTCTTCATTGCCCTGGGAAGTACAGTATAAGGGTCTGCAAAAAATCAAAGGATTAGAAAATGCCAGGATTTTCAGGCCAGGATACGCTATAGAATACGATTACTTTGAACCAACACAATTAACACACACACTTGAAACTAAAATTATAAAAAATCTGTTTTTTGCTGGTCAGATAAATGGGACAACCGGATACGAAGAGGCAGGTGCTCAAGGAATTATGGCCGGAATAAATGCTCACTTGAGTGGACAGGGTAAAGGAGAACAATTTATTTTAAAAAGGAATGAAGCATATATTGGTGTTTTAATCGATGATTTGGTTACAAAGGGAATCGATGAACCTTATAGAATGTTCACAAGTAGAGCAGAATTCAGAATTTTGTTACGTCAGGATAATGCAGACATAAGATTAACTGAAAAATCGTATAAATTAGGTTTAGCTTCTCTGGAACGGTTGGAATTATTGTATGAAAAAATGAACTTAATTTCTGAAATTATAGAGGTTTCAAAAAAATTGAGTATTAAGCAAAGATTTGTAAATCAATTACTTATAGATAAAGGTTCAACAGAATTAAAACAGGGAGTTAAACTTTATGATTTAATATTGAGGCCTCAGATTTCCATATTTGACTTAATAGAGTACGTTACTCCGTTTAAATCGTTTCTGGAAAGGGTTCCCAACGAAAGAAAAATTGAAATTATAGAAGGAGCAGAAATTATTATTAAATATGAAGGTTATATAAATCGCGAAAAAGGGCTGGCAGAAAAACTGGATAAGTTTGAAAATATAAATATTGAAAACAGATTTAATTATAGTGAACTAAAATCTTTATCTACGGAAGCCCGTCAAAAATTGGTAAAGGTAAATCCTAAAACAATTGGTCAGGCGAAAAGAATTTCGGGTGTTTCCCCATCTGATATAAATGTACTTTTAATTTTATTGGGAAGATAATGTTTCACGTGGAACAACATTAAAACAGAGCATGGATTTAAAAAGTGAAATTAGGGAAATTCAAGACTATCCTAAAGAGGGTATTAGTTTTAAAGATATTACAACCTTAATTAAAAATAATGATGCACTAAATTTTGTGATTAATTCAATTGTGAATGAATTCAAGGATAAGGGAATAACGAAAGTTGTAGGACTGGAAGCAAGGGGATTCATTTTTGGCGGAGCAATTGCCAGTCGGTTGAATGCTGGTTTTGTTCCAATTAGAAAAAGAAATAAACTCCCTTACAAAGTATTCTCAGAAACATATGAGTTGGAATACGGTGAGGATAGAATAGAAATGCATCAGGATGGTTTAACAAAAGATGATGTAGTACTAATTCACGATGATCTTTTGGCTACCGGGGGAACTGCACATGCCGCATTAAAAATGGTTGAAAAATGTGGAGTAGAAAAGGTCTATTTTAGTTTTGTTTGCGATTTGGAGTTTATTGATACTCCAAACAAAAGAATCTTAAGTTTGTACAAACCCCATGTTTTAGTTAAGTATACGTAATTGAAATATCAATCCATAAATACAAATATTGATTATTTAAAATCATTGCTTGCGGTATTGCCAGATAAACCAGGCATATATCAGTTTTACGACAACAACAATACAATTATTTATATCGGAAAAGCAAAGGATTTAAAAAAAAGGGTTGTAACTTACTTTGCAAGAACACACGATCATAGAAAAACAGCATTGCTTGTCCGGAATATAGCTGATATAAAACACATGGTTGTTCAAAGCGAACAGGATGCACTTTTACTCGAAAATAATTTAATCAAGAAATATCAGCCACGTTATAATATTCAGTTAAAGGATGACAAAAGTTTTCCCTGGATTTGTATTAAAAATGAACCTTTTCCTCGGGTATTTAAAACACGTGATCTTGAACGTGATGGCTCCAAATATTATGGACCTTACACTTCAATATACACAGTAAGAACATTGTTGGACCTTTTTAAAACAGAGTATAAATTACGTACATGTAATTATAATTTGTCTCAAGAAAATATTCATAACCGAAAATTTAAAGTTTGTCTTGAATATCATATTGGAAATTGTTTTGGCCCGTGCGAAGGGTTAATCTCTGAAGAAAGATACAGCGAAGGAATTACAGATATAAATAATATTTTAAAAGGGAATATATCGGGTGTAATTAAACATTTGAAGGAATTGATGGCTGAAAAAGCTGACTCTCTTAATTTTGAGGAAGCTGCAAAAATAAAGGAAAAATATGAATCTTTGAAGCGCTATCAAAGCCGATCCACAATTGTTTCTCCAACAATTACAGATGTAGATGTTTTTTCTATTGATGAAGATGAGAAATTTGCATTTATTAATTACTTGAAAGTAATTAAGGGCGCAATAATTCAAACTTTTACTCTTGAAATAAAGAAAGTTTTAGATGAAACTGCTGAAGAATTATTGCTTTCAGGAATTGTTGAAATACGACAAAAAATTTTCAGCAATGCCAGGGAAATTTTGGTACCTTTTAAACTGGATTTTAGTTTGGATAATACGGTTTTCAGGATTCCGCAACGAGGAGATAAAAAGAAATTGCTTGAATTATCTCAAAGAAATGCGAAATATTACAGGTTAGAAAAGGATAAACAGGCAGTGTTTAAAAATCCAAAAATAAGGGAAGATCAATTACTGAGTACAATTAAAAAGGACTTGCAATTAACTGATAATCCTGTTCACATTGAATGTTTTGATAATAGTAATTTACAGGGCACACAGCCAGTTGCTGCTTGTGTGGTATTTAATAACGGTAAACCGAATTCGAAGGAATACAGACATTACAATATCAAAACAGTTGAAGGACCAAACGATTTTGCTTCAATGGAGGAAGTTGTTTTTAGAAGATACAGACGTCTTTTGGATGAAAACAAATCATTACCACAATTGATAGTAATTGATGGAGGAAAAGGACAACTTTCATCGGCTGTTACTGCTCTTGAAAAGTTAAATCTGAGAGGAAAAATTACAATAATAGGAATTGCCAAAAAACTCGAGGAAATTTATTTTCCTGGTGATTCGGTACCTATTTACATTAATAAAAATTCTCAAACACTTAAAGTAATTCAACATCTTCGAGACGAAGCTCATCGGTTTGGTATTTCATTTCATCGAAATAAAAGATCTAAAGCATTTATTACTTCTGAATTAAATTCAATCAATGGAATAGGGGAGACAACAACACAAAAATTATTAAATGATTTTAAATCGGTTAAATCGATAAAGGAACAATCAATTGATTCTTTAATTAAAAGTGTTGGACAATCAAGGGCAAAAATTGTGTTTAACTATTTTCATAAAAATTTAATGTAGGAGTAATTCAACATGATTCTTTCCAATAAACTCTATTTTACTCAATTTTTCCTCCAAAAACAATAGAATTGTAATATTTAAATTTATGGTTTTTCTTTCAATTTTATTTGAGACAAATATAGTTCAAATAGTTGATTAACAGCGTTATAAATTGATTTTAAAAATTCAATTTGATTACATTCTGACCTCTTTTAAAGCCATTAGGATTTCATTTTTTGTGATAAACTATACCACTGGCTTAAATATAGAAATGTGAGATAGGAAAAATATGGTGGTTGTTTAGATTTCTTGCATTTTTGAAGTAGTAGTTTAAAATCTGGGATAAACTAAAATGCCGGTCTGTATTTATCATCCGATTCCAATAAACCCAAATAGCTTATATATCGGGATTGGGCAATTTCATTTTTTTCTACTGCTGCCTTTACTGCACAACCTGGTTCGTGAGTGTGAGAACAATTATTATATTGGCAATTGGCAGAAATTCGGAAAATTTCGGGAAAATAATGGGAAATTTCCCAGGCTTCCATTTCCAACATTCCAAAAGCTTTTATTCCGGGAGTATCAATAATATATCCTCCAAAATTTAATTTGTAAAGTGTAGAGAAAGTGGTGGTGTGTTTGCCAGTATTGTGAATATCAGAAATATCCATTGTTTTTAGTTGAAGTCCGGGTTCCAGAATATTTATCAGTGTTGATTTTCCAACACCACTGTGACCGTTAAAAACATTGATTTTATTTTTTAGTGCCTCTGTTAATTTGTCAATTCCTAATAAAGTAGTTGCCGATGTGGAAATACATTGGTAACCTATTTTCGTGTAAGTTTCAAGTAATAAGTGTAATAGAGGGTGATCATCATCGTTTAAACGATCGGTTTTGTTGAAAACAATCAAAACAGGAATACGGTATGCTTCAGCAGAAGCAAGATACCGATCAATAAAAGTGGTGGTCGTAACAGGAAAGGCTAAAGTAACAACCAATACTGCCTGATCAATATTCGAAGCGATTATATGCGATTGTTTAGAAAGATTTTGTGAACGACGGATGATATAATTCTTTCTTTCTGAAATAGATGTAATTAATCCAACATTTTTTTCACCGGAATTACCTTGAATGCTAAATTCAACATGATCACCTACCGCAACGGGGTTTGTACTTTTAATGTCTTTGATGCGAAATTTTCCTTTTATTTTACATTCAAATAACTCACCGTTATCAGATTCAACAGTAAACCAACTACCTGTAGATTTTATTACCAGTCCTTTTTTCAAAACTTTTGTTTTTTACAAAAATAGCCAAATTGAAGTTAGGTTAATACAAAGAATAAGATATTGGTTTTCACGTGAAACAAATAATGGAAAAGTTGTTTATCAAAAGGTTACGAGGGAATAAGATAGAAAATTAGATCGGTTTGATTTACAATTATTCCCAGTTTAAAATTATTTTACCGCAATTTCCTTCTTCCATAATATCAAATGCTTTTTGAAAATTGTCTGCCGTAAAGCGGTGAGTTATAACCGGAGTTATATCCAAACCAGTTGTCAGCATCATTTCCATCTGGTACCAGGTTTCGTACATTTCGCGGCCGTAAATACCTTTCAAAGTCAAGCCTTTAAAAATGAGTTTGCTCCAGTTAATCTGTGTATTTTGAGGAAGTAACCCTAGTAAACTTATTTTTCCACCATTGTACATGTGGTTAACCATATCGTTAAAAGCGGCTGGCGATCCCGAACATTCGAGACCAATATCAAAACCGGCAACCATTTCATGCTTTGCCATTGCTTCTTTTATGCTTTCTTTTGTTGGATCAATAACACGTGTAGCTCCCATTTTTCGGGCTAAATCGCGCCTGAATTCGCTTAAATCGGTGCCGATTATGTTTCGTGCACCGGAGAATTTGCAAATGGCAGCAGCCATTGCCCCAATTGGCCCGCCAATTCCGGTTATTATTACGTCTTCGCCGAGTAATGGAAACGAAAGTGCTGTATGTGTGGCATTTCCCAGCGGATCCATAATTGCCATCATTTCATCAGAAATGCGGTTATCGATATGTAGAACGTTTTTTGCAGGTACCGAAATATACTCTGCAAAACCACCATTCCTGTTCACTCCAATTCCCAAAGTATGATCGCAAATGTGTTGTCTTCCACGGCGGCAATTACGGCAAAAACCACACGAAATATGACCTTCAACAGTAACGCGTTCGCCAACTTTAACGCGGTCAACCTCCGAACCGGTTTCTACAACTGTTCCCATAAATTCGTGGCCAATAGTCATTGGGGTTTTTATGGTTTGCTGAGCCCATTCATCCCACTTGTAAATGTGTAAATCGGTACCGCAAATGGCCGATTTTTTTACTTTTATTAAAACATCATTCGGACCAATTGCCGGAATCGGAACATCTTCCATCCACAGTCCCTTTTCAGGTTTACTTTTAACTATTGCTTTCACTTTTCGTTTGTTTTATTGCCGCAAGTTAAAACAAATTGAAGTTTCAAATAATAACTAAAATCATTAATTTCAAATTATTGAATTAGTATTAATAAGTTGATATATAAATGTTTAGTTTGAAAATTTATGCAAATCAGATAAAAATGAAAATGCAAAAAACAATTAAAGATTTTGGTTTGTAAAATACTTTTGGGAAATGAATTTTATTGGATACCACGATGCAAAAAACCCAATTAGTAATACAACTGTGAAAATGAATATAATATCGGTGAAAACAATTTGAACAGGGTAGGCAGTAATCAAAAATGAACCGTTATTAGGCAGCGGAATAATTTCGAATGTAATTTGAAGCCAACATAACAACAAGCCCAGCAAAGTACCAATAACAGCCCCAACAATCGAAATCAGCCATCCTTCGAAAAGAAAAATCTGACCAATAGTTTTATTGGATGCACCCATGCTTCTGAAAATCAGAATATCGTCTTTTTTATCGATAATCAGCATTGACAAGCTTCCGAGAATATTAAAAGAAGCAACTACCAAAATAAAAACAAGAATAAGATAAGCAGCCCATTTTTCCGACTGCATGGTTTTATAAATCAGGTCGTGTTGCTGGTATTTATTTTTCACGTGAAACGAACTACCAAGAATTTTTTCAATTTCTTTCTGTATTTTTTTTGTATTTGTTTCAGAATTTAAGCCAATTTCAACAGTCGAAACCTGTGCTCCGCTTTCAAATAGTTCCGATGCAAATTGATGGGAAACAATAATGTATTTCGAGTCAATTTCTTCTAAAACAGCAAAAACTCCCGATGGGAAAATGTAATTGTGATTAATAGCCCGGGCCGGATTGATGGAAACCTGTTTCCCTTTTTTGGGAACATAAACCATGATGTGATCAGTAAATTCAGGTCTGATTCCCAGATTGTATGCAACTCCCTGACCAACAACCGCAAAATTTATTCCTTCTTTTTCAAGCATGAATTTACCATCGATAATCAAACTGTCAATTGAAGTATATTTTGTGTAATTTTCAGGAACTCCTTTTACAATTGCCGGATAAATCTGAGTTCCATATTTTAACAATGCAACTTCTTCAATTATTTCGGCATAATGTGCAACACCCGGCAGATTCTTTATTTTTTCGAATTCGTGTTCTTTGGGATCAAACATTTTACCTTCAGCAGCGGTGATTTTTAAGTCGGGATCGAAACTGCTGAAAAAGGTATCAATTAATATACTGAATCCGTTAAAAACCGAGAGAACAATTACCAGCGCCATAGTTCCAACAATAATTCCACCAACCGAAATGGCAGAAATTATGTTGATGATATTCTGTTTCTTTTTCGAAACCAAATACCTTTTTGCTATAAATAGTGGTAAATTCAAGGTAATTATTTTGAAATAAAACGGTAATCCCGATAAAAAATTGAATTCAGGTTATGATTTTATGAGTTTATTGATGTTGTCAATATAATCAAGACTATCATCAATATAGAATTCCAGTTCGGGAATTACACGAAGTGATTTTCCCAGTTTTCTTCCCAATTCTCCCCGTAATTGTTTGTTAATCAGTTCAATCTCCTTCAATATTTCGACCGAAAATTCAGAAGGGAAAATGCTTAAATAAACACGTGCAATTCCTAAATCCTTGGTAACCCGAACAACAGTTACACTAATTAATTTTCCTGCGAATTTTGTTTTATTCACTTTTAATAAAATTTCTGCCATTTCGCGATGAATTAGCCTGGAGATTTTATTTTGTCGTGTACTGAGTTCTTCCATTGTATGATTTTTACATGTTATAAACGGTTCAAAATTACAGAAAAAGCACGAAAGAGACACGATTTCAGAGGTTGTATTGATGTTTTATAATTTGTGTGAAATACAGTGTTACAGGTTTTTATTTTTGAACACTGCTTTTAAATGCGTTTTGCAAATCCTCGTCGGGTTTTATGATGTTGTAGTTTTCCCAAAAATCAGGGTCATAATTGTTTATCATTTCAACAAAAATATCGCGCTGGGTAAACGAATCGTCCCTGTCGAATTTTTTAAGTTCGGTATTTTGAATATTTGTAACCAATAAATCTGAAACACTGTGATATTCTGAATTTACTTTTTCGTTTTTACTCCTGACCCTGAATTTTACTGAAGCTTTAACATTCAGAATATGCCATTTATCGAGATATTGCTTGTAGTTTACCTCGTAATTTGTGTAAACAGGTTTGGCTTTCACTCCCTTGGGTTTCTTTTTAATCATCACACTTTCAGCATTATTTAATCCATTTTTTGTAAAACGAAAATTAACATGAACGATCGCAAAAGTTTCACGATGAACATACATTTCGCCAATGAAACCCAATTCGTTAAATTCTGCAACAGGTTTAAATTCAAGAACATAAACCGGATTTTCGTTATACCATATTACCCTGCTGATGTTATAAGTGTACGAACTCTGAAATTCTTCATCAATAAAACTTTCAACTGTTTTAACAATATCGAGTTTAGTTATAGTAAACGGACCACCCTGTAATTTGAAATTGAGCCACTGAAATGGTTTTACATCGGGACTCCGGCGACCTTTAACGATTCTGACTAAATCGGTACGCGTGGGATTTAAATATGGCGCTTTCAAAATTTCAATAACTGCCTCAGATACATTAATATAATTGTTATCCTGTTGTATTGTTTCGCGGTAAAAAGCAGTCATTAATTTCTGATCCTCACTGTAATTTCCGGCTAAATTCTCCCTTATATTTTCAAGTAATCTTTGAGGAGTGGTGGATACTACTTTTACCTCTTTTATTCGAATCGAAACGGGAGTCATCACAATTACTTCCTCATCTAAAATTTTATAGGCAGGTATCATTATCTGTGCATATCCCATGCACGAAATAGCAATGGTATCGCGAATAAAATCAGGATGAATTTTTAGCAGAAAATTACCATCGATGTTCGAAATTGTTCCGATTGGTTTGTTGATTAATGAAACCGAGGCATATTTAATTGGATTTTCTTTTTTCCCGTCAACAATTTGTCCGGTCAGGAAAAAATACTTAACCGGTATCGAATCCACTTCCAATTCAACGGGTAATTTTTCATTTGTTTTTTTTGAAATAATTACCTGGTTTTCCAATTCAAGAAGTTTAAATTCTTCGGGATTAAATAATTGATGTAAAACGGTGTACAATGATTTGTCGGTGACCTCAATACTGTACTTTTTATTTGAATTGAGAATGGAAGCATCGTACGAAAAATAAACACCTGCCTGCCAGCTGATTTGGTCGAGAATGGAGTTAACCGGTTGATTTTTCAGATTAATGGTTACCCGGGTTTCAAAAACAGAGCCATTCTGCTGCTGTGCTTTTAAAGTTGTTGACAGCAACAGAATGGCAAATAATATGACAGGTAAATACCTCGACATTAAAACAGCTTTTTCAGCTCAAATGCAGTTTCATATTCTACTCCTTCACGTAAATATTTCACCTTAATTTTTTTGTTTTCCTTGCTTTGAAGCAGCAGATTAATATCGTTTAATTCCATTGTTTTATGACTGGTATTGTTAAGCGATAAAATCTGGTCGTTTTCTTTTAGGCCTGCTATAAATGCAGGCGAGTTTTCCCGAATGTTTGTAATGGTAAAAATAGGCAAGCCAGGCATCGGATTAATAATTTCCATTCCGCTCATATTATAATTAAACTCGTCGTTTATTTTATGGTTCGGACGTAAAGTTAACCGACTGTTTCTGTAGTCGATGGTTACATGAAAACGGCGCAGAATTTCGGCACCAATCGTTCCGTTTCTGTCGTTTGATGTCATTAACTGGTCAATCAATTCCGAGTCGGGGAATGATACTATCGGTTGTGGTAAAACACGTGGTCCAACCCAAATTGCGTCAATCCGGCCTTTTACACCGTATAAATCGCCACTTAATCCACGGCCAATAAATGCGTCAATATGGTTTTTAGGAAAATTAATCCTTTCATCCGATTTTTCCGAAAGCCAAAGTGCATCGCTGGCGCCAGTATCAACCAACAATTTAACGGGTACTTTTGTCGAATCATCGGTTAAAATGCTGGTATTTACAAATGGTTTGTTTCCATCAAAATTTAAAGGCAAAATGATGTCTTTACTTCGATCGCGGTATTTAAAATACTCAGGTTTATGCAGTGTAAGTTGTTCGGAAATATAGTCGATTTCAACAATATAATCTTTAAAAAGATTAAACCCAATTAAACCATGAACCGGCATACCAAGAATATGCGATATCTGAAAATTTTCGTCGATAATCATTTGAACTTCCTGGTTTCTGGCAGTTAACCCACTAATACTCATTGTATTATTTCCCGAACGATACGCTGTAAGTTCAACTCCCTCACCCAAGCCTTTTACCGGAATTGGCATCAGGTAATTCAGGTTCAGCTTATTTACAAAAGGTAACTCGGTAATAATTGGGTACCTGACACCGGTATCGAGTATAAAATTCAGTGTATCGGATTCGTTAATTGTTACCGGAATAATAATGAGATTACTCGATGACTTAAATTTAATTGTAACCGACTTTTTCTTCTGATTATCGAATAAAAATCCGCGGTTATTGGCTAAATACTGGCTTGTGTTTTCGGCGTAATCCATACTTTTATCAAGAGGTACATAATCACGAACTACCAGTATATTGTCTTCAATTTCGAAAAGAAGATAATAATCCTTCATTAATTTGTCGAGTACAAATTTTACAGGTTTGTTCGAGACATTTATACTTACTTTTTTGTCGGCCAGCATGTCGGAGTTATACTTGTAATCGAGATTTAAATATTTACATATTTTCTCTATAACATTCGAAAGCGATTCGTCTTCAACCGAAATGCTGATGTTTTGATCAAGTGCAGCCGATTTTGTGTCCTGTGCAAATTGCATTTTAGGAATGAAAATCAGAAAAGCTGCTGTTAAAAAAATTGCTGTTTTAATATTGTTTATTGTTTTCATGGCTTTAGTAATTACTTGTTTATACGGCTCGAAAATTTATATTGTTCATCCTCAACCGATAGCTCCAGATTAAAAGTGAGACTGACCACATTTAGAATAAAATCAATTGATTTTTTATCGAATTGAGCGTTAAGAATTAAATCATTTAACTCTGGTTCATTCACCTGGATATTAACATGATAAGTTTTTTCAAGACATTGAAATACCTCATTCAGAGGAACTTCATTAAAACTGAAATCATGAGTTTTCCAGGCCAGATAATTGGGATTTGAGTTTTCTGATTTTTCAAGGATGTTACTTTTATTAAAGAGTGTACCTTTTTCTCCAGGGATTAAATATACCTCTTTCAAATTGGGAACTGTTTCCTGGTTTTTGCTGGTTACCTGTACTTTACCGGTTTTAACAACAACCTCAACCGTTTCCGATTCGGGGTAGGCACTAACGTTAAACGAAGTTCCTACAACTCTAACCTGCGCATTTCCGGCGTTAATAATAAAAGGTTTTTCGGGATTTGGTTTCACATCAAAAAAAGCTTCACCATAAATTGTTACTTCGCGTGTATCGCCTTTGAAATGTTTCGGATAAACCAGTTTCGAGTTACTGTTCAATGCTACTACCGAACCATCGGGTAGTGTGTATTCGTTTATTACTTGTTTTGGGGTTGAAATAATTTCGGTGTAAACCTCGGTTATTTTATTTCTGAACCCAAAATAATATCCGGCAGAACCCAACATTACTGCAAAAATAATGATTGCGGCATATTTATAAAATTTTGCAAATACCTCCTTTCCAACATTTTTATGGTGAATAATATTCATTTGCGGTGGGTTTATTTTTGCCTTGATGTTATCCCAGGCAACCCCCGAATCAAAACTTTTAGCTTTGTAAAAAGCATCAACATTATCGAGCATTTTCCGGCTTTGCTCCAGTTCTTCCCGGTTTTCAACCGATTGGCTTAACCAGGTTTCAACTTCCAATTTTTCACGGGAGTTTACCTCATTGCTAAGGTATTTGGCCAATAACTCCCTGTTAAAAATTTCGATGTTTTTCTTTTCTTTCATGATACTGTAATGACAAAGCAGTTGGTTTTTACCCTTAATACGTTTTTTTACTTCAGCTTATAAAAATGTAAAAAAGGAACTATAAGTTTTTAATTTATCTCGTAACGTTTTAATTGCCAGGCTCATTTGAGTTTCAACTGTTTTTATTGAAATATTTAGTTTCTGAGCAATTTCGTGGTATTTTAAGCCTTCCTGACGACTTAACTGAAATATTTCTTTTCTCTTTTCGGGTAAAGAATTAATACTTTCTTCAATTTTAAATGCAAGATCTATTTCGGAGTAATTATCATCGTCAGAAAAATTGCTTTCCACTTCGGAAAGTACAATTTGGGCATGCTGTATTTTTGTTTTATTATGCTGAATAAAATTCAGGCACAAATTTTTAACCGATCGAAAAAGGTAGTTTTTTAAGGAGGTCTCAATAAATAGTTTTTCGCGTTTTTCCCAGAGTTTTACAAATAAATCCTGAACAATTTCTTCGGCAGAATCATCGTCGTTAATAATTTTTGTTGCAAACGAACATAGATGTCCATAGTATTTGTGGAATAATATTTCAAAAGCTTTTTCATCGCCTTTTTTTATCCTGTCGAATAAATCTTTTTCTTCCGGTTGATTCATAATTACTAAGTTCAGTCAGCTTTGGCTAAGGTAGAAAAAAACTGTTTTTGTTTCAGAAAAGGTTACTTAATAAAGTTTACTGATAAAACCTGTAATTAATTTTTATTTTAAAAGAAAAGGTGAATTGCCCTGATGTAATAAATATTGAAGCTGTTTTAACAGCTGTTATTAAAAATAAAAAATTGTTTTTATTCAGAATTTTGTCAATTCCACTGAAATAATTAGTTTTGCGAACCAATTTGCAAAAAGCCCAGGTGGCGGAATTGGTAGACGCGCTGGATTCAAAATCCAGTTCTGGCAACAGAGTGCGGGTTCGATTCCCGCCCCGGGTACAATTTAAATACGACAACTGATTGTCAAACGAAGAAAGATAGTGAAAGTTAACGCTTTAGCAATCTTTCTTTTTTTATACCACCCTCCTGTAACGACATTTTAAAGCCAATTTTAGACAAAGTATCGTTACTAAAACGTTACTAAAAAAATCAATAGATTTTAGTAACGATTTCCTACATAAGTCTCTCAACTGTCGCATTTTGACTTCTCGTAAGTAGCTTAATTGAATTAGTTTTATAACCATTTAATTAAGTATCATGAAAAGTACATTTAAAATTTTATTCTATGCACGGAAAAACCAGGTAAACAAAAACGGAGAAGTGGGGATAATGATCCGCATTTCGGTAAATGGCAAAAATACCCAGTTTAGTTCTAAACTCCAGATCGATCATGAAAGTTGGGATACTAAAAGGAAAATTGCTATTGGAAGATCTAATAAAGCTAACCTGATCAATTCTACACTTGATGATATTAGAGCATCCCTTACTTCTCATTACCGGGAAATTGAAAGATATGAGTCAAATGTTACCGCTGAAAAAGTTAGGAATGCATTTCTTGGAATTTCAGAAAACAAACAAATGCTGGTTGAAGTTTTTAAACAACATAATGAAGAATTAGAAAAACGAATAGGTAAGGGCATCACTAAAAGAAGTGTAGATAAATATGAACTTTCACGAAAGAGGCTTGCTTGTTTTATACTACATCAATACAATATTAAAGATATAGCCCTAAATGATATCAAGTATAATTTTATAACTCAATTTGAAACTTACCTACTTTCAAATTGTGGTTATAAGGTTAATACTTCAGCCAAATATCTTTTACAGCTTAAGCATATTGTAACACTTGCTTTTAATAATGGATGTGTTCGTGCTGATCCGTTTAAAAACTTCAAATTACGTTTTGAAAAAGTTGACAGGGGTTATCTTACACAGGAAGAACTTAATACAATTATGCAAAAAAGATTTGCTATTCAACGAATTGAGCAAGTCAGGGATATTTTTGTTTTTTCTTGTTTCACGGGTTTGGCATATATTGATGTTAAAAACCTAACAGAGAAAGATATAAAAATTTCATTTGACGGAAAGCTTTGGATTATGAAAAAACGTCAAAAAACGAACGTATTATCAAGAATCCTTCTGCTTGATGTTCCTAAAAAGATTTTGAAGAAATACAAAGACAAACTACAAGATGATAAATTATTACCGGTATTAACAAATCAAAAGATGAATTCTTATTTGAAGGAAATTGCTGATTTATGTGGGATTGAAAAGAATCTGACTTTTCATTTGGCACGTCATACTTTTGCCACTACAATAACTTTAACGAAAGGTGTTCCTATAGAAACAGTTAGTAAAATGCTTGGGCATACCAGTATAAAAACTACTCAAATTTATGCCCGGATTACCGACAGTAAAATTGGTAATGATATGCAGGCGCTTTCTAAAAAACTTCAGGGGATGGATGAAATGTTAACCTTATAGATGAAAGGTATCGTATTGTAATTAACTCAAATTAAGAATTCAGTGTACGATTGAAAGTTTTTTACTTTTTGTGGCATGTACAAAAAAACTAGACTCAACTTTTACAATATGTGGATAACCACAAGAATGTTTAAGTAGCTCAGTTGGTAGAGCACATCCCTTTTAAGGATGGGGTCCTGGGTTCGAGACCCAGCTGGGTCACTTTTAGAGAAGCCACAAGGCGACAAAAAACAGTCAAAGTCTCACAATATCAATATTGTGGGACTTTTTTATTTAGTTTCTGTCTGTTGTAAAAAGTCAAAAAATGGACCAAAAATGACACAGTTCAGTGTCCAGATCGTACCCCCGTTTTGAAATTTTAAAAAGGGGTACGAATTGTCCAAAGTTGACTACTTCCTGTCGCATATTGTCCTGTCTGTATTTATCTCACTATCAGTTAATAAACTTAGTTTTAAAATATAAAAGATGTGAGATTATGAAACAAGAAAAAAGTACTCTAAATGTGTTATTTTACCTCAAATGGGACAAGGCTAAAAAGAATGGTTTAGTACCTATCCATGCACGAATTACCATCGATGGTAAACTTACCCAGTTTTACACCAAGCTGGATATTGAAGAAAAGAAATGGAAATCCGGACGAACACACGGGAAATCAGCAGAATCTAATAGCATCAATTCTACATTGAATGAGATTCGGGCACGAATCCATACGCTTTATCATGAAATGCAACAACGCGATGGATATGTAACTGCTGAACGTGTGAAAAATGCTTTTTAAGGTAAGGGCGAGAAAACAATTATCACCTTCTTTGAAGATCATAATCAGCAATTTAGTCTAAAAGTTGGGAATAGCATCTCTACTCATAAAACCTATACCCGTTATGAACTTACCAAAAACAGGTTAATAGAATTTATGAAGGAGAAATATAAGGTTTCAGACATGTCTATTCGGGAAATGAATGCAGTGTTCATTGAAAACTTCTATTTATATATCCGATGTAATTTTGATTGTTCACATAATACCGCGATGAAATTTGTCCAGCGTTTTCGAACCATCATCATTTTGCCAGAAATTCCGGGCTAATAACGATTGACCCATTTTTGAATTACAAATTAAAGTATGATCGAGTAGAACGGGGGTACTTGAACCAGGAAGAAATAGATAAGATTTATACAAAGCAATTTGCTTCACAACGTCTGGAACAGGTACGTGATATGTTTATTTTCAGTTGCTATACAGGCTTGTCTTATATTGATCTTTGCGGACTGATGCAAGAAAATATCCGCACGATGTTTGACGGGAATTTATGGATAGTGATGAAACGCCACAAGACCGATGTAACATCAAACA
>JBGSRA010000136.1:0-75566 GCA_041737765.1 Draconibacterium sp.
GGAGGTTCAGGAAGGAGCAAATTAAATTAGAACATAAAAAATGAATGAAAACAGTATCAAAAAATCTATTAGAAATCGATGATATTGAAAGTCTATCATTCAATGGACACTTGCAAGTATGAATCGCTCAATTTAGGTCAAAGTCATGCGATGAATATAAAATCAAAAATCAATAAATCTATAATATCGAATAAGGAATAAGGAAGTTGATAAATCTTAACTTTCAATTTTCTGAATTGGTATTCTTTATTCCTTATTTTCCTGGATTTAGTTTTTCCTCCAAACCATTCTTGCCCGAATCAATTCAGCACCGTCACTTTCTCTTACCACGCTGCACAAATGGTTCGTTTCGTCCACAAATTGTTTTTTAACGGCAAGCCGGTCAGTTGGCATTCCTTCCTTCAAAAAATTGAGTTCAAATTCAACCAAATCATTTTTCTCGTGAAACCCAAAATCGTAACTGTCAATAATCCGTTCGATGTAACGGCCTGTGTTAAAATGCTGGTTGATATCGATTTCGTTAAATCTGACAGGCGAAAATTCAAGCTTATCATTGCTTTGCGGCGAATTTACTTTACCGGCATTTTCACCAAAAACACTTTCTTCGTATCTGGGAAAATCATTAAATTCAGTTAAACGCACAATTCGTTTGGTTTCAGCATTTATTACCAGCCAGCTGCTTGTAGCCTGAATGATATTGGTTCCGGTTTCATCAACAAAATTAAAATCGCGGTAACCGTAAAAACCATCTGTCCCGCGCGACCACGTTTCAAGAGTGAACTTTTCTCCCCAGGTTGGCCGGCGATCAATCTTAACCAAAAACCGCGAAAGCACCCAGAATTGCTGATCTTTCTTTAAAGTGTCGTATCCAAAACCCAGAATATTGGCGTGTTCCCAGGCAATATCCTGCATCTGGTAAAACATGAAAGAGGTTGAAAGTTTCCCAAATCGGTTAATAAAATAGGATTTTGTCAGCAGGTGATTTTTATGTTTCATACATTTTAAAATGAAGTGAGTTCAAAGTTCAAAGTTTCGTGTTCAAAGAGTTTTCATTGTTATCATGTTGTTTTTGTTGTCAAGTTGTTTATGTAAAATTCATTCATGACAACCATTTAAAACCTGACAACCATGACAACTCTTTATTCTTCAAGCTTCGGTCTTCGGACTTCCGTCTTCCAGCTTTGTACATTAAACTTTTTTGCAAATTTATTGTTCGGTTTTGAAATACAGGACGAATTAACCATTTTTGCACAAATTTTAGAAAAAACATGAGTGAGATAATCATAAAAACGCCGGAACAAATCGAAGGAATACGAAAAAGTAGCCAATTGGCCGCACAAGCGCTCGATTTTGCAGGGCAATTTGTTAAACCCGGAATTTCTACTGGTTTTATTGATAATAAAATTGAGGAATTTGTTGTTTCACACGGAGCAATTCCTGCTACCAAAGGTTACAATGGTTATCCAAAATCTTCATGTATCTCACTTAACGAAGTGGTCTGTCACGGAATTCCTTCAGAAAAAACAATTTTAAAGGAAGGAGATATTTTAAATATTGATGTTACTACCATTCTGAACGGATATTATGGCGATACATCGCGAATGTATTCAGTGGGAGAAATATCCCCGGCTGCAGAAAAATTGATTAAAGTGACAAAACATTGTCTTGACCTTGGAATTCAACAGGTTGTGCCGGGTAATTATTTTGGAAATATTGGTTTTGCTATTAACCGGTATGCCATGGCAATGGGATTTAGTGTGGTTTATGAGTTTTGTGGTCACGGTGTAGGCATTAATTTTCACGAAGAGCCGCAGGTTGATCACGCAGCCAGAAGAAATACAGGAGCTAAAATGAAACCGGGTATGACTTTTACCATCGAACCCATGATTAACCAGGGAAGAGCTGGCACAAAAGTGGATAAACATGATGGTTGGACCGCCAGATCGGTTGACAATAAGTTATCGGCACAATTTGAACATACCATTTTAATTACTGAAACCGGTTACGAAGTACTTACTGATATTCACAATGAATACCCTGTAACATAAAAAAGTGCAGGTTTTTTGCCCGCACTTTAAAATTTCGGTTTATTTCCCCGAATTATTTTCCACATACTTTTGAATTTAACATCCAGTTTTCAACTTCAAGGTTTTCTTCAATATTAACCTCGCGGTAAAAATAGGTTGCTGTTGAAATAGCTTTCGACTCGGTTTTTGTTATTTTGGTTACTTTCTCAATGTTATTGAACATTTTTTCATTCATCATCCAATCTTCCAAAACCAATTCCGATTCCGTTTCAGCTTTCAGTGATGCTGACAAAGAATTTAAATCACTATCGTCGGTCATCCAGTTTTCTAATTGAAGCGGATTTTCTGTTTCTGTTTCAATTTTAAATGAAGCTGTAAAACTGTTGTCGTTCATCATCCATTCTTCAACAACCATTTCTGATTCCGTTTCAGTTTCAAGAGAAGCAGAAAAACCATCGAAAGCATTTTCATTGGTCATCCATTCTTCAATTTCCAATGGTTGTTCGGTTTCATTAACCAAATAGGCGGCAAAAGTTTCTGCATTGGTAAAACTTCTGCTGTGGTTGTTCGATACGAAGGAGTTATTTGCGTTTTCTGTTACCATTGCAAAATGGTTGATTCCTTCGGTTTCGAATAATGATTTAAAAGTTACCTGTGCGTTTACCGTTAAACTAAGTATTGCTAATCCTGTTGCTGCTGCTACTGTGTGTAAAACTGTTTTCTGAATGTTGTTTTTTGTTTTCATGACTTATTTCCTCCTGATATTTTGTTTCCGTTATAATGTTTTGTTTTTCGTTTTCAGTTTTAAGACGCCTGATTTTTTATTTCGTTACATTTTTTTAGAACTATTTTTAAACCTGTACTTTATTTTGCCTTGTTATATGTTATGCAAATATATGTAAATAAATAAATACCATGCAATACATAGTAGTATAATATTTAAATTATTTTTGAAAATTTTTTTAAGTAATTGATTATCAGTAGTTAAAAAATGATATATTTTTTAATGATTTTTTGAGGAAAGTGAAAATGATTGATTTTGAGAATTATTTTTGTTTTAAAATGACATTGATTTGTGCTAATTGAGTTGTTAATTTGATTTTTGATGATTGTTTTTTGGAATTTTTCATTGAATCCTGATTTATATACCAAATTATAAAACCTTATCTTTACCTTTTTGAAAAACAAAATATATTTATGTCATTGATTATTGAAGAAAAAGATTTGGAAAAGTTCATCATGGTGGGCGACCGCGTGTTGGTAAAACCTAAAAATCCTTCGGGGAAAACCAAATCAGGGTTGTTTTTGCCACCAACCGTGCAGGAAAATGAACAGGTACAAAGCGGTTACATTGTAAAAGTAGGTCCGGGATATCCGTTTCCGTCTGGTTTAGAAGAAGACAACCAGTGGAAAGCAAAAACTGAAGATGTTAAATATTTGCCGCTTCAAACTCACATTGGCGACCTTGCCATTTACCTCAGTAAAAACGGTCACGAGATTGAGTTTAACAACGAAAAATATATTATTCTTCCCTACTCGGCAATTTTAATGATTATCAGGGATGAGAATTTGTTTGGATAGAAAGGCCACTCAATAAAACGTTTCTCCGTTTAATTCGACAACAAGTTTCAGCAGCCGGATTTCTAGTTTCATTCTGTGTTTTACAGGGGCAATATGCAGATAAGTAAAATGTTAATAAGAAATTTCAACATTTTTCAACTTAAAAAGTGCATTATTAATGGATTATAAGATATTTAATAAAAATGTAATACATTGATATTCAGAGAAAATAATAGTTTCATGACATGATAATTGTTCTGATTTCTTCCAAAATCATTAACAATTGTGAATAGCAAGGGTTAAAAACTTCAATTAGCCTTTTTAAATTAAATATTTTTTATTATTATTTTTGCAATATGTTCTTTGACTGATTTATTGATTTGAAAATTTTAGGTTAGTAATTTTTCAACAACCAAAAACTTTACAATGAAACGCTGGGAAAATAAAACCTAATTGCCGCGAAATTAGGGTATGTCTGCGAATTAACGCAGGGGTGAAGCACCAGCCCAAAATGAGGCCAGTATTTTTGAAATGGATAACCATTTTCGAATCAATAATGGTGTAGAGGAGAAGCTTGTCTTTTGCAGATACATCCGTAAAAACGGAAGACTGGTTTACCCTAAAAGAGCGAAATTTTTTCGCTTCTGGGCACCAGTCTCCAAAAATCGTTAAAGATTTGTGCTAAGGACATAAAATCTTACTCGTAATAAGATTGTCCTGTATTCAAAGCAGCCTATTTGCGGGGGCTGCTTTTCTTTTAAAACATAGAATTCAAAGAATAGTTTAAAGCTTCTCAAGTTTATCTACCTCTACCCAAAGTTGAAATTCTTCAACTCTTAACAAGTAAACGTCAATCAAAATTAAAACAGAGATTAGTTTATCAAATAACCAATTTTTCCCTGTAACTTCCTCATTTATGGGATTATACCAACACGGGATACCATGGTAGGAAGCGTTTTTCATGTTTTTAGTTTTGGTTGTAAAAATTACAAATTTATTGCGAATTTAAAAATTATTTTTGAATAGATATAATGTTAATCCTTTTAAAGGTTTACTTAAATCCTTAAATAACGTTAATAGTAAACCAAGTATTGAGGTTTACCTTAAAAGTAGTTTCCTCAATTAATTTTCAAAAACTTCAGGAACCTAACAATTTCTTAATTCGTGTTCTATGCATGTCATTGTGGCTTTTGTTTTAAAAAAGTAAATTCCCTAACTTATGTTTCCAATGGAAAACGCTCTTTAATTGTATCAGAATTAACATTTTTTTCCTTAATGTAATAAACGAAACGATATTTAATTGTTATTTCAATTGACCAATAATTAGGAAGAATATCAATTGCATAGCTTATCCAGTTCTTCCAAAGTCATTTTGATGCCTTTCCCGTCTTTTAAATCTTTTTCTCCCCCTTTTATCATATTTAGAAACACAGGATTATATGGACTTTCTGATTCAGGAGTTTTGGAAATTTTAGAATTGATTTTAAAAGCTTTGAAAACAGCTTTTATCACTTCAATTTGGGAATCATCTTCGGTATATGCTGTAATATTTATTGCTTTCATAAAATTAAAATAATCAATGCATTTCTAAGAATACTGTAAATAAGTAAGATAACAAAAGCCGCATTGACAATTCAGTGCGGCTTTCGTTTTTTTAATATCAGATTAAAATTATCCTTTCAACTCCTTACAAGCTTCATAAATCCCCTCGAACAAAGGTTGGATTTTTGATTCTGCAACAGCCGAAAAAGCGATGCGGAGCAGGTTTTCAAAAGCAATTACCCCGATACTGTATTTGTCAATCAACAGTTTGCGGGTTTTTTCACCGTCAAGTCCTTCAGCTAATTCGATGCACATAAAATAACCCGAGTTATATGGAAGCGCTTTAAAATAAGGTTTGTAGGCTTCGTTTTTCAGTACACCTTTTACCGCTTCGTAACGCGCTTTCATAATTGCATATTTGGCGGCTTTCTGGTTTTCGTAATCAGGGTGTGTGTATGCTTCCATCAGCAACGACTGCGAAATGTTTGGCGCATTCGAAATGTTCCCGCGGATGGCTCCGGCAGTTTTCGATTCGAGCGCTCCGTACAAAGCTACATCACCACCTTTTATTCCGTAAGTCAAAAATCCCACCCGAAATCCCCAAACGTAATCTTCTTTAGTCGGACCATCGATTTTAACCGCCAGCACATTGTCGTGTAAAGTGCAAAGTGCTGAAAAAATGCTTTCACTGGCAATGCCGGCTTCGTAACCCAGTCCGAAATAAGCATCATCAATTAAAAGCACAATCTTGTTCCCTTTTTCAGCCGAAGCTTTGATAATTTTTACCATTTCATCCTGCTCATCCTGCGTGGGTGTGTATCCTGCCGGATTATTCGGAAAGTTGAGTAAAACTATTCTCTTGCCAACCACTCCCTCGTTTAAAGTTGTTTCGAAAGCGGCAAGGTCAAGCCCGTCGTTTTTAAAGAGTTTATATGGTTTCAGTTGCGAACCGTATGCATTGGTGAGCGTGAGTGTATAGTTTTCCCAGAAAAGGTCGGGCACAATTACTTGGTCAGTAGGGTCGCAAAACATATATCCCGCCATGCTGATGCCATGTGTGAGTGCGCTGGTAACTACCGGCAGACTGATTTCAGCACCTGCCATCGATGGGTTTTTCCCATAAATCATCTTTTTCCATTCAGCCCTGATGTCGGGACGACCGTAGCTGGGCGCGTACAGAAATATCTTATCGGGTTTTAAACTAACTTTCGAGGCAATCGATTCGAGCCGCATTGGTGTACCGTCGTCTTCAACAGCGGTACCAATTGTGGCGTTGATACTTGCTTTGCCTGCTTCGGCAGATTGAGCCAAAATTCCCTTTTTAGGGAAATAGATTTCCTTTCCTCTTTCAGAAAGTAGTTCGAAAACAACACTGCTTTTTTCCTGTATAATTTTGTTGAGTTCCTCTGCCTGTGAATTCATGTGAAAACTTTATTTAATTTTTATTGATTTACTTTTTCGGGTGCAATATAAAAAACAACAAAATACAAACCATCAGGTTATTGTTATTTTGAGTTAAATCTTTATAAATTGCTAATAATCTTGTAACTATACTTGAATATCGAAATTGAAAAAAACATTGGCAACTATTCCTGAATGGCTGGTTTCTAAAGTAAAATCAAAAGTAAGCTACAAAACTGCTTAAGTCGAAGTTTACGCTCACCCATTGGTATTTGGCGACAAAATTTATGTGAAGGAGCAGGAATTACTGACCTGCTGGCAGATGAAATAGTTGGCTGATTTACAAATATTTCAATATGCCAACAATAACAAAAAATCCAAAAAGCGATGCCAATCCGGCAAGAATAATAAACCACTGGTATCCCTTTTTATTTTTAATGTCGAGAATAATTGCCGGTATTGCCAAAATTGACGATAACACGAAACTGATATAGGCAGGCAGCAATTTGGCCTGAAATGGAATTTCATCAACTATTCCATCCTCCAGTTCTTCACTTGCTATTTCGTTTGGAGTAAGAAATTTACCTGCTGCAAGAGAGTCGCCGAAAATGACAAACAACGAAAAGATTCCCAAAAGCAACAGTATTGAAGCGCCAATAATTCGAAATACCTTTTTGTGTTCAATCCACCCGTAAACTGCAACAAAAACAGCGGCAAAAATAAACCACTGCGGCAAGGTGTATAAAAGTGTATCGTTCATTTGTTATTGATTTAATGTGAACAAAGTTGGCATTTTTTTGCGGTTGCCGAAATATAATTTCATGACAGGCATAAAAAAGTTAATTTTGACCGTTCATAAAAATTTAATTTGACAGAAACTGTGAAAGTATTAACAATAAATCCCAACGCAAAAGCCTTGATTTTCGATTTGGACGGTACACTTGCCGATACAATGCCGGTACATTTTCTTGCCTACAAACATATTCTTGTAAAATACGGTATCGAATTTACTCCTGAACTTTTTGCAAAACTGGCCGGAATTCCTGCCGTTGGCACCATTGAAAAACTAAATGAATGGTTCGGGACAAAAATGAATGCCGAAGAAGTGGGTCATTTTAAAGAACGCGAATACGAAAAGATAATGCACAAAATGAAACCTGTTGTTCCGGTGGTTGAGTTGGCAAAAATGTACCATGGAAAAATGCCAATGGCCGTTGGAACTGGCGGCTACAAGCGCCTCGCATGGAAAACCATGGATATTTTAGGGCTTGATAAATATTTCGAAATACTTGTTTCAACCGAAGATGTAAAAAGGCCAAAACCTTTCCCCGATACTTTTTTAAAATGTGCCGAGTTGCTTGGCGTTGAACCCGCCGTTTGCGAGGTTTTTGAAGATGCACAACTCGGAATTCAGGCTGCCGGTGCAGCCGGAATGATGTCGAAACTGGTTACTGATTATTATGATGTTACAATAGGGCAGGAGATTTAATCTGAAAAATTGATGTTTATGAAAAGTAGAAGAGCAATTGTTTTAACCCTCGCAATTTTAGCGGTAAGTGTCTTAATAAGTGTAATTATCACCTCTTTTGCCGAGGGTGGTTTTAGCAAAAAAAGAAATATTACAGTGGTGTTTTATAACGTTGAAAACCTTTTCGATACCAAAAATGATATGGGCGAAAGAGATGGCGAGTTTACACCCGAAGGCTCGAATAAATGGACTGAAGATCGATATGTGAAAAAGCTGGAAGACATTTCGAAAGTACTTAGTTCGGTAAATAAAAAAGAGTTGCCCGAAATTATTGGTTTATGCGAAATTGAGAACAGAAAAGTACTGGATGATTTGGTAAAAACACAACTGCTGAAAGATGGAAAATATGAAATCGAACATTTCGAAAGTCCTGATTACAGGGGGATTGACTGTGCAATGCTTTATCGCCCCGATGAATTTAAGGTAATCAAAAGTACACCGGTACACATTGCTTTTGCTGACGATCCGAAATATACAACCCGCGATATACTTTACGTGAAAGGAGAAACCAGAAACAAGGAAGAATTCCACATTTTTGTAAATCACTGGCCATCCAGAATTGGCGGGCTGGAGCAAACCGAACTAAAAAGAATTGCGGTGGCGCAATTGTTAAAAAGTAAAATCGATTCAGTTCTGATAGTAAATTCCAAAGCAAATATTCTTGTGATGGGCGATATGAATGATGAACCATCAAACAAAAGTCTCAGCGAAGTTTTGGCAGCTAAAAGTCCGGATGTAAAAAACGCAGCTTTGGTAAACCTGATGTACCCCATTCATACCAACAAAAAGGGATCATACAATTACCGTGGAAACTGGAATATGCTTGATAATATTATTGTTTCAGCCGGATTACTTGACAATAATGGTTTTCAGAGTGTTGATAAACACGGTTTTGTTTTTCACGAAAAATGGATGGAATACGAAGATAAAAAAAACGGAATGACTCCAAACCGCACGTACGGAGGCCCCAATTATTACGGGGGAGTAAGCGATCATTTTCCTGTGTTTGTAAATTTTTCCATGGGTGCACGATAAAAAGTAGCAGGTTGATTTTCTATTTCTTTTTTCAAAATCTGTTGGTTAGTTTTGTATTATCATGAATTTTAAAGTTGTTTCAGATTATCAACCTACCGGCGACCAGCCCGAAGCAATAAAGCAGCTGGTTGAAGGGATTGAACGCGGTGATCGTTTTCAAACACTGCTTGGCGTAACCGGCTCTGGAAAAACATTTACCATCGCCAATGTTATCGAAAAAATAGAAAAGCCAACGTTGGTTCTGAGTCACAACAAAACGCTGGCAGCTCAGTTATACGGAGAGTTTAAGCAGTTTTTTCCCGAAAATGCAGTTGAATATTTTGTGTCGTACTACGATTATTATCAACCCGAAGCTTATATCCCATCCACAAATACTTACATCGAAAAAGACCTTTCGATAAATAAAGATATTGAGAAGTTACGGCTCAGTGCAACTTCAGCCTTGCTTTCCGGAAGGCGCGATGTGGTAGTGGTTTCGTCGGTTTCGTGTTTGTACGGAATTGGAAATCCTGAAGATTTTCATGCAAACATTACCATCATAAAAGTGGGCGAAAAGGTTTCGAGAAATGGGATGCTCCGGAAACTGGTTGACGCAATTTATTCAAGAAGCGAGGTCGATTTTCAACGCGGAAATTTCAGGGTGAAAGGCGACACAGTTGATATTTTTCCTGCTTATGCTGATGAAGCTATCAGAATAGTATTTTTTGGCGACGAGATTGAGGAAATTTCTGCTTTCGACCCGGTTTCAGGCCAAAAGTTGCGTAAAATGGATGAAGCGGTGATTTACCCTGCAAACATTTTTGTAACTACCAAAGAACGAATGACTTCAGCTATCCGGAATATTCAGGACGATTTGGTGGCGCAAATTGCCTATTTTAAGGAAATTGGTAAACCACTCGAAGCCAAACGAATTCAGGAGCGGACCGAATTCGACATGGAAATGATGCGCGAACTGGGCTATTGTCCGGGAATTGAAAACTACTCGCGATATTTCGATGGCCGGTTGCCCGGAACACGCCCATTCTGTTTGCTTGACTACTTCCCCGATGATTTTTTGTGTGTGATTGACGAAAGTCATGTTACTTTATCGCAAATCAGGGCAATGTACGGAGGCGATAACTCACGGAAAATGAACCTGGTGGAATTCGGGTTCAGGCTTCCGGCAGCTATCGATAACCGGCCTCTAAAATTTGAAGAATTTGAAAGTGTTACCAACCAGATTATTTATGTAAGTGCAACTCCTGCCGATTACGAACTCGAACGTTGCGAGGGTGTTGTGGTAGAGCAGATTATCAGGCCAACCGGTTTGCTCGATCCACAGATAGATGTGCGCCCCAGTACCAATCAGATTGATGATTTGATGCACGAAATAAAACTCAGGGTCGAAAGAAACGAGCGTGTTTTGGTTACTACTTTAACTAAACGAATGGCCGAAGAATTGTCGAAATACCTGGCAAACATGGGCGTAAAAACACGTTACATCCATTCTGATGTGGATACCATGGAACGTGTTGAAATAATGGAACAACTTCGGAAAGGCCAGTTTGATGTGCTGGTTGGAATTAATCTTTTGCGCGAAGGATTGGATTTGCCCGAAGTTTCGCTGGTTGCAATTCTGGATGCGGACAAAGAGGGATTTTTGCGATCTGAACGATCACTGACACAAACCGCGGGTCGTGCTGCCCGAAACCTGAACGGAATGGTAATAATGTACGCCGATAAAATTACCAATTCGATGCAAAAGACCATCGACTCTACCAATTACCGTCGCGAAAAACAATTAAAACACAACACTGAAAATAACATAACACCAACCCAGATTATAAAACCAACCCGCGAAATTATTGGGTACCAGTATCGGAGTGACAAGCAGGCAGAATATTTGGGTGGAACAATCATTCCCGATGTTGCAGCCGATCCGGTAATTCAGTACATGAGTATTGAAGGACTGGAAAAAACCATCGAAAAAACAAAAAAACAGATGAAAGCCGCTGCCAAAGAACTCGATTTTATTGAAGCAGCACGACTTCGCGACGAAATGTTTGCTTTACAGAATTTGTTAACCGAAAGAAAGAATGTAAAGAAGTAACTTTTGGAAAAAGCGACAGCGTCGCGATAATATTTGTAGAAAAATGCTTTAGCGGTCTCAAAGGTGCAGCGCACCGCAATATCTTTATGGTTTCGGTGCGATGCACCTTATTTTTATCGTTCAATTCCAATTCTATAAATATTAGGATGCGCTGCACCAATTTCCATAAAGTGATCTATTTTGAGGTTTAAAGTCGTTTTTACTTTGAGAAATTTTGTGTTTTCGTGTTTTTGTGGCGAAAATATTTATTGCCACCAAGGCTCAAAGACACAAAGAATTCACAAAATTCATGAATTATGCAGTTTAGATTTTCATTGTCACTATCGAAATCACACATTTCTCTTGTTGTAAACATTTCGTAACCATATTATTTTTGAATTGACAATTAAATGTATTTTTACGCCCTGTTATGGAAAAGCTGAAAATATTATATTCAAAAATATATGTCCTGGTTCAGGAATTGATTTTAAATCCCCGTGGTTTCTGGAGATCTCATTCTCACGACAGAGAAAGTCAGGATGATTTATTTAGAAATTTATTGTTTCCGTTACTTGCTGTTGTTTGCACTGCAGTTTTTTTCGGAGAATTTTTCAGAAGCGATTATTTCCGGATTTGGGTTGCTCTGCTTTGGGTAATTCGCGAAATTATACTTTTTGCAACATTATATTTTGTAGGTGTTTATGGCACCAACGAAATGATAAAATATTTTGGTTACGAAGATAAAATTGAACCCCTGCAAAAACTGGTTGCATACTCATTGGTGCCATTCATGCTGATTTCAGTGGGAACCGGATTGTTTCCGTTTTTTTATTTTCTTGATATTTTCGGAATTTACGGCTTCTACATTTTTACGATGGGAAGTAACAGATTGCTTTCATTACCGAAAGAAAAACGGGGCAGCATTATTTTAAAAATTATTGTTGCCAACTGGATTGTTTTTGGTTTGTTAAGTTATGGACTTGGCCAATCATTAGAGTTACTTGATAAATGACACATCAAACATCAGATATCCGCATTAAAAACCGCAAGGTAACTTTCGAGTACGAGTTAATCGAAAAGTGGATCGCCGGCATAAAACTGGCGGGTACCGAAATTAAATCGATTCGTGGTGGAAAGGTAAATCTTACCGAATCATATTGTCAGTTTTACGGGGGCGAATTGTTTGTAAAAAACATGCACATTTCTGAATACGATTTTGGGACCTGCAATAACCACGAAGCCCGCCGCGACCGTAAACTTTTACTGAACCGAAAGGAACTTACAAAACTCGAAAAGAAAGTAAAGGAATCGGGGTTAACGATTGTTTGTGTTAAGCTTTTTATCAACGAACGTGGATTGGCAAAACTCGAAATTGCGCTTGCCCGCGGAAAGAAAACCTACGATAAACGCGAATCGCTAAAACTGAAAGACTCAAAGCGCGATATGGATCGGGCGATGAGGAATTGAGTTTGGAGTTCAGAGTTCCGGGTTTAAAGTTCAGAGTTTTGGATATTAGATATTTGATAATCAATATTATTTGAAGCAAATAGTAAATCAATTAATAGTAAATCTTCCCAAATTCTGTGTCCGGTCTTCTGTCTTACGATTTATTCAAATATTTCTGAAATACCAAAGCAACTTATATAAACTTATGTTATTAAACATTGTATGTGAAAAAAGGCTTAATTTCTGTAAATTAGACACTCTATTAGCCAAAATAATTCTTCAGACAATGAATAAAATCTTCAACAAAAAAATTGGGTCAATCAGATTGGTGACAGTAGTAATTCTTGTTCTAATTTTTGTCATTTACTTTTTATATGAAGCTTTACGATAAAAATAACGGGAAGATTTCGGGTATTGCATTGTTTCTTATTTTGATTTTACTCTTAATCATCAAAATTATTCTGTCCTAAAAATCATTTTAAAATCCGCTTAAGATTTCATAAACATAAAGCATTTCATTTTTGGCTCAAGATTCAACTTCAGCCTTTCCCTCCTCATTCTGGCATTCCGCATTCCTGCATTCACGCATTCCTAAACTACTTCCATATTCTCAACCGGTATAATCTTCTCCCCTTTGTAACGAAGCAGCAAATTTGCCACCGCCATTGTATCTTTTTCACAATAACGTATAATTCTGTCCAAATCGTTGTCTTCCCAGTAAACTCGGGCAACCTGGCTGCCGTCGATATCGTCTTTTGGCGTGGGAATATCAAATAATTCGCACAGCAGAGAGAGTGATGTATAATGTTTGTAATCGCCAAATTTCCAGAGTTGAAGCGTGTCGAGCAGTTGGTCTTTAATTTCCCACGGTTTGGTGCCGGCAATGTCCAATATTTTCGGGAGATTCAGTCCATGAACAATTGCACGGCGGGCAATGTACGGAAAATCAAATTCCTGTCCGTTGTGTGCGCAGAGTTTGCTTTTTCCTACTTTCATAAATTTTTGCAGCGCCTGAAAAAAGTTGTTGATAAGGATTTTTTCATTTTCATCGTAAAACGATTTCACCCTGTAAAATTTCTCACCCTCTTTTTGTGTAACGTACCCCATCGAAATGCATATTATCCGCCCAAATTCTGCATAAATTCCGGCGCGTTGGTACAAATCTTTCGCAGTTTCGCCATCATTGAGTTGCGTTCTCATTTTATGTTCCCATAATTTCTGCCAGTTTTCGCTTAGCTTGCCAAATTCTGGTGAAATTGGGGCTGTTTCAATGTCGATAAAAAGAACCTCTTCGATGTTTAAATCATTCAGCATGTTGTATTTATTTTAATGTTTGGTTAATATGGTTGGTAAGTATCTGAATGGCAATGTGGTTTCTTCCTCCCTGCGGAATTATGATGTCGGCAAACCGTTTGGTAGGTTCAATAAACTGCAGGTGACTGGGGCGTACCGTTTTTTCGTAACGCTCCAAAACTTCGTTCACATTTCTGCCTCGTTCGTCAATATCGCGTTGAATTACCCTTGATAAACGGAGGTCGGAATCGCAATCCACAAAAACCTTGATATCCATTAATTCGCGCAGTTCGGGATTGGTCAGGCACAGAATTCCCTCAATAATCAATACCTCACGCGGATGAATTGTCCGGGTTTTTTCTTCGCGTGTGCAGGTAATAAACGAATAGGAAGGCTCCTGAATCGAAATACCTTTTTTAAGTTTCCTTACATGGTCAATCATCAAATCAAACTCAATGGCATCAGGGTGATCGTAGTTTTTTTTCCTTCTTTCCTCAAGAGTTAAATCCTTGTTGTCGCGGTAATACGAATCGTGAGAAAGAACATTCACTTCTCCTTTGGGAAACTGTTGCTGAATTTTCCGAACGACAGTAGTTTTTCCCGATCCGGTTCCACCGGCAACACCAATTACAAGCATAGTTTTTTCTAAATAAAGGTTATTTTCAGGTTTTTCGGTTGACATGTTAAAATTTACCACACGGAAACCTTACTTTTGCACGATAAAATTACAAGATAAAACATACAAAATACAGGTTGAAATGATAAATCATGTTGTTCTTTTTAAATTAAAAGATTATTCAGAAGCAGAAAAACCGCTGGTAATTGCCGAAATGAAATTGCTTTTGGAAGGATTGAAAGGTAAAATCGATGAATTGAAATACATTGAGGTTGGTGTAAATTACGAATTGAACACAAAAAGTTATGATTTGGCTTTGCTAACGCATTTCAATTCGGTTGAAGATTTGGATAAATACCGCGTTCATCCCGAACATAAAAAAGTACTAAACCGTTTTGCTGAATTACGACTGGAGCGGGCAGCAGTTGATTTTGAGTTTTAAGAAGAAAGTCGGAAGACTGGAGACCGAAGACCGAAGACCGGAAAAACAAAATCGGAAGAGTTGAGTACGGACACTGTTGTAAATTGAACCATTTCCGAAACTTTGACTTTGACTTTGAACCCGAACTTTGAACATTGAACTTTGAAACTGGAACAAATAATAAATAATCAATCATAAATAATAAATTATGAGTGGCTTGTATCCGTTGAAATTCGAACCCATTTGCCTCGAAAAAATATGGGGTGGCAACAGGTTGAAAACCTTACTGGGGAAAAAATATACTACAAAAAACTGTGGTGAAAGCTGGGAGATTTCAGGTGTTGAAGGCAATATTTCAGTTGTTGCCAATGGTTTTCTGAAAGGTAACGATTTGAGTGAACTTATAGAAATTTACATGGGTGATTTGGTTGGCGACAAAGTTTATGAAAAGTTCGGTACCGAATTCCCATTGCTTATTAAATTTATCGATGCGCAGGACGATCTTTCTATTCAGGTTCACCCGAATGACGAATTGTCGAAAGAGCGCCACAACGCTTTCGGTAAAACCGAAATGTGGTATGTATTAGATGCTGCTGAAGGAGCGCTTATTAATTCAGGTTTCAGTCAGGCTGTCGATCGCGAAAAATACCTTAAATACTTTGAAAACGGGAATTTGACCGATTTGCTCAAATACGATGAGGCAAAAGTGGGCGATGTATTTTTCATACCTGCCGGCCGTGTTCATGCTATTGGTAAGGGTTCGATGGTAGCCGAAATTCAGCAGACGTCGGATATTACTTACCGAATTTTCGACTATAACCGAAAAGATGATAAAGGAAATGAAAGGGAGCTTCACACCGATTTGGCTTTGGACGCCATCGATTTTTCTTTCATGGAAGACTACAAAACAAAATACAGTGCCGAAATAAACAAATCGACAGAAATTGTTAGCTGCAAATATTTCACTACTAATATATTAGAGTTTGATAAACCCCTCGAAAAGGATTATTTCAAAATAGATTCGTTTGTGATTTATATAACTCTTGAAGGGAATTTTGAAATTGAAACAGAAGAAGGAACAGAAAAAGTTGGAAAAGGTGAAACTGTTCTGATTCCTGCTGGTATTGATTCGTTAAAACTGATTCCAAAAAGTAGTAAAGTAAAATTGCTCGAAGTTTATATTCAATAAAAACACCGTTTAATTTGAATGAAATAGTAAATTTAGAAACAATTAAATCATTAGTTTTATAATATTTTGAGGGTTTAATAATTCAAAAAATAAATTGAAATCCAAAGTACAGGGAATATTTCAGAATTTAAAAGGATTTTAAAATAAGGATATTTAACAAGCTAAAAACCAAACAAATGAATAAACTACAGATTGACAGGATAATGAATCTGCTTTTGGGTGTTTCTGCATTTTTAATTATGCTCGGAGCATTGTTAAAACTTCAACACATTCAAAATGGAAACTTAATTTTATGGATTGGATTTATATCAAGTTTTATTTTAAGCGGTTTGGAGATTAGCAGGTTAAAAAAAGTCATAAAAAAGTTGAATAAAGACTTAAATAGCTGAATTTTAAATAAAGACAGTACTTATTTTGAAAGTAATTAATCACATGTAATCTTTTTCCTCGATGGAAATAAAAGAAGCACGTTTCGTTGTCAGCAATACCGATGTAAAAAAGTGCCCTCCGCCCAACAAGCCAGAATATGCTTTTATCGGCCGGTCGAATGTTGGTAAATCATCGCTCATAAACAGGCTCACCAACAAAAAAACGCTGGCCAAAATCTCTGGCAAGCCCGGAAAAACAAGGCTAATCAATCATTATCTGATAAACGAGGAATGGTACCTGGTCGATTTGCCCGGTTACGGTTATGCCGAAGTCCCCAAAAAAGAAAGATTAAAATGGGAACAGTTTTTAAAACGGTACATTTTGCAACGCGAAAATTTGTATTGTTTGTTTGTTTTGGTCGATTCGAGACACGAACCACAAAAACCCGATCTCGATTTTATGGAGTGGCTTGGAATCAGCCAGATACCGTTCACCATAATTTTTACAAAAATCGATAAACTTAAACCCGATGAACTTGAAACGAATCTGAAAAATTACGAAGAAAAAATGTTCGAGACCTGGGAAACCATGCCCGGATATTATATTTCGTCGGCTGAAACCGGCGATGGAACCAGCGAAATACTTGATTTTATTGAATTATTGAACGAAGGGAAATAGAAATCTGTTTCCTTAAAATAACTCATCAAAATCGGTATGCAGAAACAAATAAATGTTAAAGTTGTTAACTTTGTCACGATTTCAAATCAAAAAAATCACTTAAAATGGCCAATAATCACAAATCGTTAAAAATTTTCGGCTGCCGGGCTACTCAGCATTTGTCTCAAAAAATTTGCGATAGTCTGGATATTGATCTTGGAAAGTCATCATGTCCGGTGTTTGCGGATGGTGAGTTTGAGCCATGTTACGAAGAAACTATCCGTGGTTCGCATGTATTTATTGTACAGTCAACACCACCACCGGCTGATAATTTGCTTGAATTGCTTTTAATGATTGACGCTGCAAAACGTGCAAGTGCCTATAAAGTTATAGCAGTAATACCCTATTTTGGTTATGCCCGGCAGGACAGAAAAGATAAACCCCGCGTGTCGATTGGTGCAAAACTGGTTGCCGATTTATTGTCTGCCGCCGGAGTTGACAGGGTTATTACCATGGATTTACATGCCGACCAGATTCAGGGATTTTTTAATGTACCTGTAGATCACCTTTATGCATCTGCGCTTTTTGTTCCTTTTGTCGAAAATCTCGGTCTGGAGAATATTGTTATAGCATCACCCGATGTTGGCGGTACAAAACGTGCAAATACATATGCCAAAATGTTGGAATCAGACATGGTTATCTGCCATAAAACCCGTGCAAAGGCAAACGAAGTGGGTAGTATGACAGTTATTGGTGATGTAGTTGGGAAAGATGTAATTATTGTGGACGACATGATAGACACAGCCGGAACAATAACCAAGGCAGCCAACCTCATGAAAAATGTGGGAGCCAAAAGTGTGCGGGCTTTTGCTGCGCATGGTGTTCTTTCGGGCCCGTCAATCGAGCGCATTGAAAAATCGGAACTGGAAGCTGTTTATTTTACCGATTCAATACAAAACACTAAACCACAAAGCGAAAAAATAAAATACATTACGGTAGCTGATGCTTTTGCACAGGCAATCAGGAGAGTATATAAAAATCAATCGATTAGTTCGCTTTATTATAAGTAATTTATATATTTGCACCGCTTTTTCCATAAGCAGGCGCATTGTTACTTATGCATGCTGTTAGTCCCGATTTATCGGGGAGGACTGAGTACCATAATTGTTAACGTAAAAAATTTAAAATGAAAACATTATTATTAAAAGGGGAAATAAGAAAATCCCTTGGAAAAAAAGAAGCTAAAGAGCTTCGTTCACAGGAATTAGTACCTGCAGTTTTGTATGGTACAGCCGAACCAATTCACTTTTCGGTGCCATTCAGCGATATGAGACAATTAATTTATACACCTGGTGTATTTTTAATTGATCTTGAAATTGAAGGAACTGTTTATCCCGCTATTATGCAGGATGTTCAATGGCATGCAGTAGAAGAAGAAATTCTTCATATTGATTTTCTGAAAGTGGAAGAGAATAAAAAAATTAAAATTGATTTGCCAATTCAAATAGTTGGTACGGCAAAAGGTATTAAGGCCGGGGGTAAATTAAAAAGCAATTTGCGTCGCCTGAAAGTAAAAGCATTGGCAAAAGACCTTCCCGATACAATTGAAATTAATGTCACAAAATTAGGAATCGGCCAAAGTATTAAAGTTGGCGATTTGTCGCTAAAAAATATTGAGATCCTCGACAAAAAGACAAACGTGGTTGTTGCTGTAACAATTACCAGGGCTGCTAAAGGTGCTGCCGGTGCCATAATTGAGGAAGAAGAGGAAGAAACTGAAACTGCAGAAACTGCAAACGAATAAATTAAAAACTGAAATTCTGTGAAGTACTTAATTGCCGGACTCGGTAATATAGGGGCAGAATATAAAAATACCCGCCATAATATTGGCTTTCAAATATTGGATGCTCTTACCGGAGCGTCCAATATTAGTTTTAACGACAAGCGTTATGGATTTGTGGCTGAGTATAAATACAAAGCCCGCACTTTTATCTTGCTGAAACCCACCACTTATATGAATTTAAGTGGAAGGGCAGTAGCATACTGGTTACAAAAGGAAGACATCGAAATATCAAACCTGCTTGTTTTAGTCGATGATTTGGCTTTGCCATTCGGAACAATACGGGTACGTGCAAAAGGTGGTGCCGGTGGACACAACGGTCTCGAAAACATTAACCAGATTCTTGGCCGAAACGATTATGCACGGTTGCGATTTGGTATTGGCGATAACTTTCACAAGGGATTTCAGGTTGATTACGTTTTGGGCGAGTGGGGCAGGGAAGAAGAAAAGGAGCTGCCGGCAAAAATTGATACCTGCATCGAAATCATCCAAAGTTTTGGAACCATCGGAACCGAGAGGACCATGAATTTCTTTAATAAAAAATAACAAGTGGCTGAAGATGTGCGCATCGATAAATGGTTGTGGGCTGTGCGGATTTATAAAACCCGAAGTCAGGCAACCGAATCATGCAGAAAAGGCCATGTTTCAATTGGCAATTTGTCTGTAAAACCATCGCGGGCAATTCATCTCGGCGAAGTAGTAAAAGTAAGAAAATCACCTGTAGTAAGAAGTTTTAAAGTACTTGGAATAGCCGAAAAACGAATGTCGGCAAAACTGACAGAAGATTTCCTCGAAGATGTTACACCGCCCGAAGAACTGGAATTGCAGGAAATGCAAAAAAATATGCGGTGGATAACCCGCGATAAAGGAACCGGCCGGCCAACAAAAAAAGACAGGCGCGAACTCGATGATTTTTTTGATATTTAACCGAACCAACATCTTAAATTAGGAGTCACTCTTATTTCAAAATCAGGATTGAATGATTACAGCTCAGCAAAAACGGAAGGAAAATATAGCGGAATATATTCTGTATTTATTTCAGATTGAAGATTTGATACGCGCTTTTCAATTTAATATCGACAAAATCGAAAAACAACTGGTTTTGCAATATCAGGTTGATGAGATAAAAAGGATGGAGATTCTGGCGTGGTATAAAAACCTGTGTGCCATGATGGAAAAGGAAGGTATTCGCGAAAAAGGTCATTTACAGTTTTTGTCGAATCAAATAAATGAACTCAGCGAAATTCATTTAAAACTGATGGAATCGGGAATCGACAAAGAATATGTCAGGGTGTTTCAATCGATTTCGGGATTAATAACCGAATTGAATTTAAAAGGTAATTCAGTAAAAAACGATATACAAATTAGTTTCGATGCAATTTATGGTTTTCTGCTTTTAAAAATGCAGCAAAAAGAGGTAACTGCCGAAACCACCGAAGCCATTAAAAGATTAAGTTACTGGCTTGGTTTATTGTCGAAATTGTACAAAGATTTTGAGGAAGGTAAAATTGACTTTGATCAAATGGATTGATTTTATTCCGAAAAATACTGAATTTTCAACGTTATAAATCAGGGGTCAAATTAGAATCTAGAATCCTATTCCCATCATCAGTTGTAATTCTGCAAGTATTCCTTTTCCCGAACCAACGGTAACGATTTTTGGCAATCCATCGATACAAACCATCCATGATTTTTTTTGGAATAATCCTGAAAATTCCACCCAGTTTCCATGGAAACGGAAGCATTCGTGCAATTTCAATAGCAGCTTCCGATTCAAAATATACACGGTTTTGATAAATCAGTATAACTGAATCTGTTTCGGGAGCGATTTTAAATTTTCGGGTCAATAATTTTCCTGTATCCGATTGCAAAGCCACAAATGCGAACTGTTTTTTTTGATCCTTTTTTATCAAAAAATCAACAGTGCCATTGCACAAATTGCAAATTCCATCGAAAAGAATTACAGGTTGTTTTACTTGCATAAAATAATAACAAAGGGTTTGAATAACTGTTCGGTAAATGCGTTAAATGAGCTTGATTAAGTTATTTGTTTGTTTTAAAATCGACAACCATACCCTGTGCCAGCCAGTTGGCCACCGCCTGCCGGTTATCAGGAATAATCAAACGTTGAATGTCGCGTTGATGGTTAATATTTGCCAGTTCGATATAAACTCCCACAGGATATGAGTTTTTTAATACATATAAATTTCGTGAGGAAACAGTGCCCTGGTAACCTCTGCCGGGTTGATGTTCGTTATATTTTTTATGAAATGTTTGCTGAAGAATGGTTGCAGTTTTTTTACCGGTATTACTTTTACTGTCGTGATAAAAGAAAATATCAATATTTTCACCTTTACTTCGTGAATCGACATGAATTATAATTGAACGTTGAAACGCATTTCCGTTTTTGTTGTAAAGTTTATTAATTGTTTCAACACGCTGATGCAATCGTTTAACCTGATTTAACGGAATCGTTAAATTGGGGTAACATACTTCGTCCTTGTCAGCCCTTAAAAAACTGTCGTCTCTTATTCCGTCATTTTTATCGATGGTAATTAAATAAACGGTTGCACCCTTTTCAATCAGATTTTTTGCCAACCGTAAAGTAACATCATATGCATATTCATCTTCACAAACCTGGTGACCCTGGTATTTGCCAATTGCGCCCGGATCTGGTCCGCCGTGTCCGGATTTCAGGTAATAAATCGCTCCTTTCAGCTCGTTACTTTTTATGTCAATGTTGCTGTATTTTGGGCCGAATAATTTGAAATTAATTGTTTTACTGGTTGCTTTTACTGCGGTTCCTGTAACTTTTGGAGCTACTTCGGTTGCCGGTTGTGAATTTATTTTTATTTCGGCGGGAACTTCATTTATTGCAGGTTGATCTTGTGTTTTAACTTCAGTATTCGGGAGTTTATATCTAACTCTGGTAAATAAAGTATTGTTTTTTCCAAGCCTGGTTTTATTTAATTCGATGAATGCTTCGGTGTACTTTGCCGGATCGAGTCCGTTGCTCTTTAACATTTTGAAAATTCCATCCCCGTTTTTAGCTACCACTTCCTTATTCTGAGCTGGCAAATTTTGCAACGAACATACAAACACCAAAAAAATGGTTAAAACAATCCGTGTAACTATTTTTATATGTATGTTTGAATTATGCATAATCAATTCTAACGCTTTTTGTTTTATTGCAAAGTTGGGCTAAAATAGATGTAAAATTTAAAATTCATAATCCGTAATGATTCGATCTTTCAGCTACACTCTGTTGATAACTTGTCTTTTTTTGATTCTGTCGTGCAAAACAACATTTGTTACAACCGAAATTAAAACGCAAAATATTTCTGTAACCGACAGTATAATTCCTCTTGACAGTCAGCTGGTTCGGATGTATCTTCCATACAAAACCATTCTCGAAAAAGATATGGGTCGGGTAATTTCGAATTCAGAAAAGGAGATGATAAAAGACAAACCCGAAAGCGGATTAACCAATCTTTTAGCCGATTTGCTTTTAGAAGAGGGAAAAATGGAGGTAATGCGCACTAATTTACAAATTGAACCTGAAATTTCGTTTTTAAACTATGGCGGAATCAGATCTGGTTTGCCGAAGGGCGAAATTACTGTGGGAAAAATTTTCGAAATAATGCCTTTTGAAAATGAAATGGTTTTTCTTCAACTTTCAGGTGAACAACTTCAGCAATTCTTTGATATTGTTGCCGGGCATGGTGGTGAAAGTGTTAGTGGTGTGCGGTTTGTAATTTCGAATGATAAAGCAAAAAACATAACAATTAGTGGTGAAAAAATAGATTCGGAGCGGAAATACTGGCTGGTTACAAACGATTATTCGGCAACTGGCGGAGATGGTCTGGAGGTTTTTAAACAGAATTCGGCATTAATTACCACCGGTAAAAAAATAAGAGACCTCATAATTTCGAATTTTGAAAATCGGAAATTAAACGGTGAGGTTTTGGTTGAGAAATTAGATGGGAGGATTTCCAATGAATAGAAGAATATTTATAAAAAATGGTTTGATTGGTGTAACAGGAATCAGTCTGGTGTCGGCGCCTTATAACCTTTTTGCAAAAACTGATTTTGTAACCATTTCGATTTTGCATACCAACGACTTGCATTGCCATATTGAGCCATTTACCGGCGACAACGAAAAATTTACCGGGAGAGGTGGTTTGGCCCGTATTTCGGAAATAGTGAAGCGGACAAAAGCTGAAAATAAAAATACCTTGCTTTTTGATGCGGGCGATATGTTTCAGGGGACTCCATATTACAATTATTTCAAGGGAGAACTAATGCTGGAGATCATGAGCGCGGTTGGTTACGATGCCGGAACCATTGGAAATCATGAATTTGACGATGGGTTAAAAGGTATTTCAGATTCGCTGCACAGTGCAAAATTTTCGCTGATTAATTCGAATTACGATTTTTCTTATACTGAGCTTGCCGGGAAATTTCCACGCTGGGAAATTTTTGTTAATGAAGGAATTAAAACAGGAGTTTATGGACTTGGAATAGAATTACAAGGGTTGGTTACCGATAAAAACTTTGGAAATGTCATTTACAACGACCCAATTCAAACTGCACTCGAAATGGAATTGTTTCTGAAAAACGAAAAAAAGTGCGATTTGGTGGTTTGTTTATCACATCTTGGACTCAGTTACAGCGGAAATAAGGTGAGTGATATGGTACTTGCTTATGAAACTTCATTAACCGACCTGATAATTGGCGGACACACCCACACTTTTCTCGAAAAGCCAATTGTTGAAAAAAACAAAGCAGGAAAACATGTAATTATCAATCAGGCTTCGTGGGGAGGAATGGTGCTCGGTAAAATTGATTTTGTTTTTGAACGATCAAAAGAGAAAAAGAAAATTGCAGTGTCCAATAATATAATAATCGATAATGAAGCGTAGTTCGCGCATTTTACTCTCTGTTTTATCAGGTGTGTTGTTAAGTCTTGCCTGGCTTGGCTTTCCTGGTTGGACTCTTTTTATTGCATTTTTGCCTTTACTTTGGCTCGATAATTTTTTTGTCGAGAGAAAATCAGAATTCAGAAGTGTATCATTTTGGAGTCACGCCTTTCTTGCTTTTTTTATCTGGAATGTATTAACTACATGGTGGATTTTACATGCCACTGCCGAAGGTGCAATAATGGCAAATGTTACCAATTCGTTTCTGATGTCGCTCACTTTTTGGCTGGCTCACATTGCACGGCGTAATTTTAAGTCGAACCTGGGCTACATTGCAATGGTGGTTTTCTGGATTTCGTTTGAATATTTTCATTTTCACTGGGACATTGAATGGCCTTGGTTGACACTTGGAAATGGGTTTGCCAACAATGTAAAAATAGTTCAGTGGTACGAATATACCGGTTATTTAGGTGGTACACTTTGGGTTCTTATTTTAAATATCCTGATTTTTAAACTGGGTTTAAACCTGGTTAAAAAGCAACCGATTCGAAAATCAGTTTATCTGCTTTCAGCATTTGCCGTGTTGTTAATTGTACCCATCACATTTTCGGTTATAAAGTACTTTTCTTATGTTGAAACTGAAAATCCAAGAAACATTGTAATTGTTCAACCCAATATTGATCCTTATTCCGAGAAGTATGATGCGCAGGCAGAGAATGAAAAGCTTGGGAATTTTGTAAATCTGGCCGGATCGAAAATTGACAACGAAACAGACTTTGTGATCGGACCGGAAACTCTATTCGAAAATCCCGGATTCTGGAACGAAGACGAATTAAGCACAAACAGTCAACTGATGCAATTATCGGGCTTTTTACAAGGTTACCCGAAAGCTGAAATGGTTTTCGGAGTTTCGTCGTATAAAACCTATCCCGACAAAAAAAGCGCCCCGGCAACCGCCCGAACCAGAAACGATATGACATATGATATGTTTAATACAGCCATTTTTCTTGGAAATAATGGTCAGACCCAAATTTATCACAAATCATTACTTGTGGTTGGAGTGGAGAAAATGCCGTTTGCCAAATATCTCGGATTTCTGGGCGATTTTGTAATCAATATTGGTGGAACTACAAATAGTTTGGGCAGTCAGGACGAACCATCCAATTTTATTTCGAAAGACAAAACAATTGTAGCACCTGTAATTTGTTACGAGTCGGTTTTTGGGGAATTTGTCACGAAATATGTAAAAAAGGGCGCTCAAATGATATTTATAATCACCAACGACGGATGGTGGAAAAATACACCCGGTTATCACCAGCACCTTTCGTTTGCAAGGTTGCGTGCCATCGAAACCCGCCGCAGTATTGCACGCTCGGCCAACACCGGAATATCTTGTTTTATCAATCAGCGTGGCGATGTTTTGCAGGCTACTGAATGGTGGAAACCAACTGCAATTAAAGGTTCAATTAATGCCAATGACAAGATTACGCTTTATGTGAAATTTGGCGATTATATTGCACGTATTTCTTTGTTAATGAGTATTTTGCTGGTATTGCAACTTCTGTCGGTTTGGGTGATGAGGAAAAAAGAACAGGTAAAATAAATTCAGCGATTCGCCTGATTTTTAACTATATTTGTGTATAAACGATTCGTTATGAACAGCCCGGAGATTAAAGCATTTATTCGAAAACACAGCAGTCTTTTCTGGTATATTCCCGATGACAAAAAAGAAGAAATCAGCGAGGATATTTTGGTGGAATTTATTCTGAATTACGGGTCCCTTGAAGATGTAAAGGAGTTATTTCGGATAATGGGGATTAAAGAAACTGCGAAGGTTTTTTATCAGGCTGAAGGTCGGAAAAAACTAAATTATTACCCTGAAGTTTATAACTTTTTTGACCTTTATTTTAAAAAGTATGCATAAGGAAATCCTCAGCAAAGAACAAATAAAACTTTTGCCATTAGTTAAAAAATTTTCAAGGGAGTTTTATCTGGTAGGAGGTACAGCAATAGCACTTCATATAGGTCATCGGCGTTCCATCGATTTCGACTTATTTAAAAATAAACCCATCCGCCCAAAAGTAATTCTTACAAAACTTTCCGAATCGGGTTTTTCTTATGAAGTAACACGTCGAGTAACAGAGCAATTAAATGTTACAATTTCAAATGTAAAATTTACTTTTTACGAGTATCCTTTTAAAATTGAAACTCCTGTAAATTTTGAAGGAACTTTAAAATTACCCGAATTAATTGATTTGGCGGCGATGAAAGCTTATGCTTTGGGTCGCCGTTCAAAATGGAAGGATTATGTTGACATTTATTTTTTATTGCTCAATCATTTTTCAGTTGATCAGATTTCATCACGGGCAAGTCAGATTTATGAGCAGTTGTTTTCTCCAAAATTGTTTCGTGCACAATTGAGTTATTTCAGCGATATCAATTATTCTGAACCCGTTGAATATTTGGTTCCGGCTCCAACAGAAGATGAAATCAAACAGTTTCTAATCGATAAGGCGATTCAAATATCGTTGTAACCTTAAATCTCCGTTAATTCCTTGCAATCCTGATAAACCTCACCCAATTTTAGCAAATAGGTTTGTTCATTTGCGCCCGTTTTAAACGATAATTAACAGGAAATCATTTATTTTGCGATGTTTACAGAAATTATTCAAATGAAACGAGCATGGTCTGGGGAATAATAAATGGAATTTATAAATTACCCATGCGAGTTCCATAGGTAAAGAAATGGGAATATTCTCCAACTATTTATTTGATTGAAAGATTATACAATAATTGAAAGATACACGAATGAAACCAAAACTGGCCACTGTTATCAAGGACTACACAATTATCACTTTTGGATTGCTTCTTTTTGTTTTGGGGTGGCAATTATTTTTGATTCCGGCAGAAATTACAGGAGGTGGAGTTAGCGGTATTGCAGCCGTGATTTTCTTTGCAACAAAAATACCGGTAAGCATTACTTTTTTAATAATCAATGCCATTTTAGTGGTAGTTGCCATTAAAATTCTTGGAGCAAGTTTTGGAATAAAAACCATTTACAGTATTGCCGTTTTAACGGTTTTCTTCGCTGTATTTCAGAATATTCTGGAAAAACCACTTGTTGACGATACATTTCTTTCGGCGGTTTTAGGCGGAATGTCGGGTGGAATTGGCCTGGGAATTGTCTTTTCGCGCGGCGGTAGTACCGGTGGCACCGATATTTTTGCCATGATAATTATGAAATACCGGAATGTTAGCCCGGGAAAAATAATAATGTTGTGCGACGTAGTAATTATCGCGTCTTCCTATTTTGTGTTTCAGTCACCCGAAAAGTTGGTTTATGGTTACGTTTCAATGTGGGTGGTTTCCTATTCACTCGATTCGTTTTTGAGTGGTGCCAACCGTTCAGCTCAAATGTTTATCATTTCGAAAAAATACGAGGAAATTGCTGATTTTATCAATAATGAAGCCATTCGCGGAGTAACAATTTTGAGTGGTACTGGTTGGTACACCAAAGAAGAGTCGAAAATAGTTATGTCGGTTGTAAAGAAACGCGAAACCAGCGCCATATTCCGGAAAATCAAGGAAATCGATCCTGAAGCATTTATCACAATGGGTAGTGTAATGGGAGTTTATGGCCAAGGTTTCGAGGAAATAAAGTTTTAAAGAGGTCAATTGGAAATAGGTACCAACCTGATTTATTTCACAAGCTTTTCAAAAACATCCCTGAAAATTGCATCGCGGTTTACCGAGGTAGCCATTCGTATAAAATGACGCGATTGGTCAGCACTGTATGTTACCTGGTCGGTTAAAACAGGGCTGTGCACCAGATTGGTCGGAATCCACGAAGGATTTACGAGCCATGCAACAGCAGTAACATCCCATATTACTTTCGACCAGGCTTCTTTTCCACCACTGTATTCAGCAACACAATTGTACAAATAGTCAGCGAGTTCATTTTTTCCTTTCAGATAATATGATAACTCGGGTAAAGTAGTATGAAAATGAGAAACCACCGGACGACAGGGCATGATAACCATTGGAACGCCAGAATTTAATACAACCTGAGCCGCAGGAACATCCTGCATCAGATTAAATTCTTTCTGGTGGGGCCAGTTTAAATCGTTGCCACCCAACCAAACAACCACAATGTTTTCAATAATTTTCGGTTCAATTAAAATGGCTGAGGCAATATTTGTTATACAACCAACCGGAACAACATAAAGCGGGTTTTCGGGGCTGCATGCCATTGCTTTTTTCACCAAATCGAGAGCAGCTTCGCTTCTGATTGGTTTTGTAAAATCTTCCAGATAACGGTCGGAACCCCGAAAAGCAAATCCCTCCGGCGATTTTCCAAGCAATTTTAACAGACGCTGAATTTCCTGGTAACTTTTTTCCATTCCATCGCCGGGGCTTTCGGAACGGTCGTTTTTAAAAGGTGCCGCATAAACTGCCTGTAAGTCAATTTTTTCTTTTGAAAGGAATGCGTATGCCAAAGCAAACTGGTCGTCCACTTCGTTGTAGGTATCGGTATCCAAAACCATCTTTACTTTTCCGGTTGGTGGAGTCAACCTTTTTATACGCACCGATTCATCAATTTTGGGATAGGTTTGGGCACTGACAGCAAAAAGAATTAAAATCAAAAAAATAGTAAGCGTGGATTTCATTGGTTTAATTTTATAGGTTTTAAAACTGTTTCATATAATCTAAAAATATTTTGGCGGTTTTATCCAGGTTTTCAATAGAACCACCACCATCCAAAACTTCACACATTTCGTAAACCACCCAACCCTGATACCCGATTTCTTTTAATGCGGCAAACCATGATTTGTAGTCAATAATTCCCTGTCCCATCGGAACTGCGCGCATCACAGGTTGTTCAGCCTGGTAATTGGTGAGATTGTTTACATAGCTGTAACGCGGATGTGAAACGTAATCGGCAGCGATTGTGTTCGCAATGAAGGGTTTCATCTTAAGGATTGATTCGCGTAGTTGTTCGGATGTTAAGCCTTCAAGCGAAGGTGACCACGCATCCCAGCCTGCAAGAACGTTGGGCATATTTACCTCTTTCAGCAACCAGTACATCGCATCGTGGTGTAAAGCAATATCATGGTGGTTTTGAACAACCAGTGTAACTCCATGTTCTGCGGCTAATTTGCCTGCCATTTTAAGGCCCGAAACAACTTCTGCGTATTGTTTGTCATATGGTACTCCCGGTCGTTCATATCCGGTAAAAACCCTCACCACGTCAGTTCCCAAATCTTTTGCCAGTTCAGCAATTTCTCCAACCCAGCTTGCCTGAATTTCAGCATTTGGAATTCCTGGTTTATCGATTCCGGCAGTAAAATCAGTGTATCCGGCCAATCCAACCAGTGTCAGTCCGAGCGAATCGATTTTGGCTTTTAACCGGGCACGTTCAGCTTTGTCGTAATCGTGAGGCGAAACATGTGGACGTTTGGCTACCAGCATTACGCCTTCGTAACCAAGTTCTTTGGCTTTTATAAGAAACTCATCAACTGAAAGTGGTGTCTGACCGCGCCATATTCCGAGGTAACTTACCGAGTGCAGACAGGTTTTTACTTTAAAATCTGCTGGATTTCCGGTTGGTGTTTTCTGTGCTGTTATAAATTGAGAGTTAATTAAAACTGCTAAAAAAATAACCACTAACCTTTTCATATTTAATTATTTATTTGTTGTTTTTCTTTTTCTTAAGTCTCCCCTTTGGGGAGATTCAGAGGGGCTTTTATTCTAGAGGGGCTTCTTTATCTCATCCAACAATATTTCGTATGCCGGTGATGCCATTCCGCCATGGTCGAAACTATCCAGTTCGTACAATTTGGTTTTTGTGTGACCGGCAACTTTCATCATTCGCATCATGTACGCGTTTTCTTCATACCGGCCCAGCATTTCACGTTCCCGATCGCCTGTAATTAAAATCAGCGGCGGAGCATCAGCACGAACATGGTACAGTGGTGCAAATTCATCAACAACAGGTTGCGTATCGGGTATTCCGCGTTCTTTTCTGATGGTCATGTGTGTAACACAATGCCCGCTGAAAGGAATCAGCATGGCAATTTCATTTGCATCGATATTGTATTTTGCCAGCCACTTTTTGTCAAGGCCAATCATACTGGCAAGATACCCTCCGGCAGAATGCCCCGAAACGACAATCTTTTTTGGATTGCCACCATATTTTTCTATGTTTTTAAATGTCCAGGCAACAGCAGAAGCAGCATCTTCAATGTAAGCAGGGCATTTTGCTCTCGGACTTAAACGATAATTGACAGCAATAACCGCAATTCCCTGTTTTTTTAGTTTTTCGGGAATGTGTTTGTTCCCGCCGGTAATTCCACCACCATGAAACCAAACAACCGTTGTAAAGTCTTTCGAATCTGCCGGATAGTAAATATCCAGTTTACAACGCTCTGCAACGTATTCGTCCTGCTTTTCTTCATCTGCCGTTCTGTACGAAATATTTTCTTTTAATGAATATTCTTTATTTTCCTGTGCATCAATGTTTTGAAATTGAATTACCAGCAAAATCGAAACGAGTGAAAAAAGTGTAAAAAACGATTTCATTTTATATGGTTTAATTTATTACTGAAGCAGCATTGTTTCAAAGATAATAAAAGCATCTTTTTTGATGCCTTTAATTAAAGATTACTCAAAATAAAAACCAAAACAGAAATCCGAATTTGAAATGTTCGTATTAAATAATCATTATAAAAGCCTGAAAATCATTTTAAAACTGAACTTTACGCGATGATGAAAATATCTTTATCACGCTAATAAATAAAAATAAGATGTGGGCATTTGCAGGACTTTTATCTGCTTTTTTTTTAGGTATCTACGACATTTTTAAAAAGACTTCGCTTACAGGGAACGCTGTTTTGCCTGTTCTGTTTTTAGCAACTTTAACAAGTACGATTATTTTTTTACCAGTGGTTGCAGGTTCATGGTTTTTTCCTGATACTTTTTCGGCTATCGGACTTTATGCACCACCTCTTATTTTTAGTCAGCACCTGCAGATATTTCTAAAATCTGCAATAGTAGTTTCGAGCTGGATTCTGGCTTTTTTTGCAATGAAACATTTACCGGTCACCATTTTTTCGCCAATTCGCGCTACTGGTCCTTTCTGGACACTCATTGGCGCGCTATTTATTTTTCACGAAAAGTTGAACCTCCTGCAGTGGTGCGGGGTATTAATGACATTGCTGTTTTTTTACCTTTTCTCAACAACAGGCAAAAAGGAGGGAATTGAATTTAGAAGTAACAAATGGATTTGGTTCATCATTGCAGCAACATTATTAGGCGCTGTGAGCGGACTTTATGATAAGTTTATAATTGCCCGGATTGACAGGATTGCCGTTCAGGCTTGGTTTTCATTTTACCAGGTGGTTATATTGTTTCCTGTTTTGGCTTTTTTATGGTTTCCGGGCCGAAAAAATACAACACCTTTTCGCTGGCGATGGAGTATTCCTGCTATCGGGATTATGCTTGTTACAGCCGATTTTCTTTATTTCTATGCTTTAAGTTGCGAAGGTTCAATGATTTCGGTTATTTCTGCATTGCGCCGGGTAAGTGTGCTGGTAACATTTACATTCGGTGCTTTTATGCTTGGTGAGGTAAACCTGAAACAAAAAGGATTTTACCTGTTGGGAATTTTAGCAGGAACTTTACTGATGACATTGGGAAGCAGCTAATTTTCAAAATAATCCGTTTAAAGAATTCACAAAAAACCAAACCGGCTGAAAATACTTTATCAAGATGAAATTAAATTTTTAATTTCATCGATAAGTATTTTTTCAAATTCAAATTTGTGCGGCAGTTTATATTTTCAAATAAATAGCTTACATTTAAATGTCATTTGAATATCTCAAATTTTAAAATATGGATATTAGAAAGAAATATTTGATTTTTGTTGTTGAGGATAATAAAATGTATAATCAACTGATTACTGGCCATCTAAGTAAGAATGGTTATTCCAGTTTAAAATCATTTACCTCTGGAAAGGAATGTATTGAAGCAGTTCAAAACAATGAAATTCCAAATATTGTTATTCAGGATTATTTTATGAGTGAAATGAATGGACTGGAGGTTTTGCAAAAGGTAAAAAAAATAATTCCGAATGTTGAATTTATCTTTTTAACAGCCAACGAAGATATCGATGTAGCTGTAAGTACCATGAAATCGGGAGCATACGATTATGTAATAAAAGATAATGTTGCGCTTGATAAAGTTGTAAATAAAATTCAAAAGATTATAAGGGTTTTTGAACTTGAAAGAAAAAACAAACAGATTCAGTTTCTTGTCCGTATGTTTTTAATACTTCTTTTTGTGGTTGCTATTTCATCAATTTTAATTTTTGCCCTCGATATTTTTCATATTATGTAAGCACGTTGCGAAAAATTGATTTTTATATCAATAAAAAAGGAGAGGCGCAAACCTCTCCTTTTTCTGTACAATGCATGATTTTTTATTTTGTAATTGTTTCGAGTCTTTTCATAATTGAGAAAATAAAAATAGCTGCAAGGAAACAACAAACGATAAATATTCCCCAAAGTATGTACAAATCGATTTTTCCCCACATTAAACTTCCCACAAACAGGAATTTATTTCCAACGGCAGTAGCGAGCAACCAGCCACCCTGCATTAAACCCTGAAAGCGTGGTGGTGCAACTTTTGCAACAAATGAAAGTCCGATTGGGCTTAAAAATAGTTCGGCAATGGTTAAAACCAGGTACGAACTCATTAACCAGTAAGGCGATACCCTGTCGGCTTCAGCAACTGCTACACCTGCCATTTCTTTTGGCGACACAAGTCCGAGTGATGCAACAAGAATCAGAATAAATCCAAGTGCCGCAATTATCATCCCGATTCCAATTTTTCGTGGCGACGACGGTTCTTTACCGTTTTTATTCAACCACGCAAAAACAGCCATTACTGGTGGTGTTAATGCCACAATAAACAGTGGATTGAAAGATTGGAAAACTTCTGGAGAAACAAGGTTGGAAGCCTCATTGTTTTTTGCCAATAAATAGCTTAAAACTGCAAAGCCCAGAAACATTCCCGCACCTATTAATCTTAAGTTGATTTTTTTATTAAAGAATAACAAAACAGCACCAAACACGGAAGCAATTACTGACAAAATTGACCAAACATCAAAGAAAAGATTTGTAAACGGACCAACGTATTGTGTTGTATAATCACGTGCAAACATGGTTAATGTCAGCCCATTCTGGTGGAATGACATCCAGAAGAAAATAACCACAATAAAAACAAGTGTCAACGCTGTAACTCGGGGCTTTTCTTCTTTGGTTGAAATCTGGAATATCAATGAAACAAAACCCACAAAAAGTCCGACAGCCAAACCAAGTTTATAATCAATATCCTGTATGTCGGTGTACTTATCGGCAACAAAGAATAACAAAGTTACTATTGCCATTAATCCAAGTGAAATAATAACATATTTCAGGTTGCTGGCCAAGCTTACAGTTGGTTTATTCTCGGTTGCAACTGCTTTGGCTTCCTGCGCAAGTTTGTGTTTCGAAGGAAGAAGTTTGTTAAAAAGAAGATAAACTACCAGCGACAAAATCATTGCACCGGCTGCAATTCCGAATGCATAATTGAATCCGGTGGAAAAAACCTGGATATAATCGGCAGCAAAAACACCTAAATCGGCTGCTGATTTTCCTCCTCCCGGAATAACAGCGGCATTGGCCAAAGTTTGAAATTGCTCGGCATCCTTTAAGGTATTTCCAAGGTACTGGTGGCACAATGAAGGTAGGTCTGCATTTTCGAAATAACCATTTCTTTTAAGCCAAAAACCTTTGATACCCTTTGCTACAAATGGAGCAAAAAACGCCCCAACGTTGATACCCATGTAAAAAATCATAAAAGCACCGTCGCGCAGTTTTTTATATTTTTCATCATCGTACATCTGGCCCACAACTGCCTGCAGGTTTCCTTTAAACAAACCGTTGCCAAGGGCAATTATAAATAATGCGCTGAGTGATACCCACAATTCGGACCCCGGAATAGCGATGAGACAGTATCCTGCAAACATGATAATTTGCCCGACAAAAATTACCGTTTTGTATTTTTTGGTCCAGTCGGCAATTAAACCGCCAATCAGTGCCAGAGCATAAATCGAGAAATAAAACCATGAATAATAACTTCCGGCTTCATCAGCTTTTAATCCATACCTGGCTTGTAAAAACATTACCAGAATCGCCATCATGGTATAAAACCCAAAACGCTCGCCCATGTTGGTGAAAAATGCTACGATAAGTCCTTTTGGATGATTTTTAAACATACTCTTTTCGTTTAATTGATTTTTATTTATTTTTCATCGATGAAGGGCAAATATAGAAATCTTTTGGAATTAACAAAGTTGATAAAGGTCAGGTAAAGAAGGTTAAATAGAAAAGATGGAAGTGTTGTTTTTAATACTCGTATTTGTAAATCAGATTTCCGTTACACTGCGAAAACCCCGGATCGATTCCAAAATAGAAGGTGTGTTTTTCTGTCAGACGACCTGCAGAGTAATAATTCTTCTCAATTATTTTTCCGTCCTGAATGGTTTCATCCGGAAATCCTTTGGAAGTGTACGTAAATTTTAAAACATAACTGGTGGCTCCGGTCTGGATAATCCGTTTTCCTTCAACAAGTTTATTGTTTAAATACTTGTAAATAAAAGTATCGTAAACCTTGTCCTTTTTTTCGGTCTGATAACTTTCCCTTTTAACAAGTTTTCCGTTATTATTAAATTCGAATCTGTGAGCATATTGAAATTTCCATTCATTATTCGAAAAATACCAGAACTCTTCCCAGCGTGGTTTATCACCATCGTATTTATAAGTTGTTTTATGACTGACAACACCTCCGGAGTCATACCCAAGTATTTCCGTCAATCGGTTTCTTTGGTAAATGTATTCTAGTGAATACTGAAAAATCCAGATCCCATCGGAATTATAAAATGTTGAATCATTCTCCTTTTGGTTATTTAAATTGAATACCCATGTTTTTTTCAGGTCGGGTAGCCCATTATTAAAAGTTGTTTCTTCAATTACATTTCCTGCCATATCGCGGATGAATGTTTTCGACCATATTCCCTTATCAGGATTGCTTTGACAAAAAGCCGTTTCTTTTTGGTATTGAAATTCACCGGGAAGATCGAAAATCAGCGATTCATCAAATTCATTCCATTGGCAGGAAGTGCATAATAAACCAAACAGAAATACGAAAATTACAGTAAATTTAAATTTTGAAAGCATCATTACATTTTTTATAATTCAGATGGAAAATAAAACAAAAGGTTGCGCTAAATAATTTATAATTTATGAAACTCTTTACCACAAATCAAATTGCCGGACTCGATAAATACACCATCGAAAACGAACCTGTTTCCGATGTCGATTTGTTGGAACGGGCATCGATGCAAATTACAGGTTGGCTTTTAAAACATTTTTCAACCGAAAGGAAAATGATTTTTTTTGCAGGTCCCGGTAATAATGGTGGAGATGCACTTGCAGTTGCCCGTCAAATGGCCGATCTTAATTTTATTTGCGAAGTTTTTTTACTTGATTCAGGCAAGGAGTTAAAAGGTTCGCCGGCAATCAATTGGCAAAAATTGTTAAAACAGGGAAAAGTAAAACTCTCAAAAATCATTTCACTTTCTGATTTTCCTGAAATTACAGAAACAGATGTAATTATCGATGGTTTGTTTGGCTCTGGACTAACCCGACCTCTGGAAGGTTTCGCAGCCGAAATTGTGCAGAAAATAAATCACAAGGGGAACGTTGTCGTTTCCATCGATATTCCCAGCGGATTAATGGGCGAGGATAATTCGGATAATATTCCTGAAAATATAATTCAGGCCGATATTACACTTACCTTTCAGTTTCCAAAAATGAGTTTCTTTTTTGCCGAAGATGAAAAATATTTAGGTAGTTGGGAAGTTCTGCCAATCCGTTTACATCCTGATGGAATTGCACAAACTCAAACAGATTTTTTTCTTATTGAAAAGGAGGAAATACAACTGATTATTCAGAAAAGGTCGCGGTTTGGCCACAAAGGAACTTATGGACATGCACTTTTAATTGCCGGAAGTTTTGGAAAAATGGGTGCGGCGATTCTTGCATCAAAAGCCTGTTTGCGTTCAGGAGTTGGTCTGCTAACAACTCATATTCCTCATTTAGGGTATCAAATTATACAGACGGCAGTTCCGGAAGCAATGGCAAGTGTCGATCAACACGATTCGATATTTACAGAATTTCCAGATTTGTCGCAGTTTTCTGCGGTTGGTGTGGGACCAGGCATCGACCAGAAATCCAATACAAAACGAGCCTTAAATGAGTTGCTTGAAAAATCGAAGTTGCCTTTGGTTATTGATGCCGATGCTTTGAATATCCTTGCAGAAAATAAATCATGGCTGGAAAAACTTCCCGAAAACTCAGTATTAACGCCACATCCCGGAGAATTTAAACGGTTGGTTGGCGAAAGTGAGAATTCATATATTCGAATTCAGAAACAAATTGAGTTTTCGAAAAAGTATAAAGTGATTGTTGTGTTAAAAGGCGCGTTTACATCAGTTTCAACGCCCGATGGTAAATTGTATTTTAACTCAACCGGCAATCCGGGAATGGCAACACCGGGCAGTGGCGATGTTTTGACCGGAATTATACTTGGACTTCTCGCGCAAGGAATATTGCCCGAAAATGCGGCATTAGCGGGAGTTTATATTCATGGTTTGGCAGGCGATTTGGCAGTTCTTCAAAATTCGGAAAATTCGCTTGTGGCAGGCGATACTGTAAAATTTCTTGGCAAGGCATTTCTATCCGTAAAATCCGGTTCAAAATAATAATTTTAATACTTTTGAGTTTTTTAAATTAAAATATAGTAATATGAAATATCTGATATTAATTCTTTGTGTTATAATTATTTTACCTGTTTACGGACAACGTAAAAAAGATGATGTCGTAACGCCAACCTTTACCGAAGGTGTGGTTTATTCACTCCCCCGCACAGGAGTAAGGATTCAGGTACAGGCTGTTAAAGAAACTTTTCGCCCGGGTCCATACGCTGCATATGCCGATCAATTACTTGGGATAAAAAATGTAAAAACCAAAGCTGCAGTTAACTGGGTAGTTGATGATATTAAAATTGAAATGTCCTCGGAACCCGATCCCGAACAGGTTTACAAAGCGATGGGCAGTGCTGCCTCATTGGTAAATCTTTCGTCTGATGGTTGCCTGGCGGGTATTAATTCAAATGTAACCGACGAAAAAAGGGAAGTGGTTGTTACTAACAGAGTAGGACAAAAAAATCAATTCAGTGATAACACTTTCTTTGAATATTTTACAGATTCACCAATGTACACTGCTGGCGATTCAACCAATAATTACCGGCCGGTTAAATTGCCCGACGAACAAAAAATAAGCAAGGCTGCGCAGCGTGTACTTGAGTGCCGCCGCATTCAATACGAAATTGCCGCTGGTTTGGTTGATGAACTGCATCCGGATGGCGAAGCTTACAAAGTGAGTTTGAAAGAGCTAAAGAAAATCGAAGAAGATTATCTGAGTTTATTTGTTGGTAAATCTACTTATGATAAAGAAACATTTGGATTTGATTATGTTCCGAAAAGCGGTGGAAAAAGTGAAGCAATTTTTCGCATTTCAGAAGAGAACGGTATAGTTCCTGCATCCGACCTTTCGGGGAAACCGGTAATGATTGAATTTGAAATTGATAAGGATTTGGCACAAAAATACACGGGCATGGTGAAATCAGATAATCCGGGTGCCGGTCAAAGTGGTGTTTTCTATCGGATTCCGGGACGTGCAACAATCAGGCTGATTAACGATATGAATGTGATTGCAACATCGCGTGCCACAATTGCACAATTTGGTGCGATTGCCCCGGTTCCTGAAGAGCTGCTGAATGGCGAACATATAATTGAATTTAATTCGGAAACAGGCGCTGTAAAAAGCATTCAGAAAAAATAAGGCAATTACCAACAGGTTTCCCGGAAAACATAAACTTTAACATAAACTATAAAAAATCAAATGGAAGTAATCAGAAAATCACTGCGCGATTCTGCAGCTGCAAGGTGGACTGCTCTCGCGGTAGTTGCTTTTACAATGCTTTGCGGCTATTATTTAACCGATGTTATTGCACCTTTAAAAGGCCTCCTCGAGGGGAAATTGGGCTGGGGCAGTTCCGATTTTGGCTTTTTCAACAGCGCTTATGGCTGGTTCAACGTATTCCTCGGAATGTTGATTATTGGCGGAATTATTCTCGATAAAATGGGTGTCAGGTTCACTGGTTTAATGGCCACAACCATTATGGTAATCGGAACAGCAGTAAAATACTGGGCAATTTCAACTCATACGTTGGATGGAAAAGTTTGGAATATACTTACATTTGAAGCACCTGCGCAAGTTTTTATTGCTGGTCTTGGTTTTGCCATTTTTGCTGTCGGGGTCGAAGTTGCTGGTATAACCGTTTCAAAAATTATTTACAAATGGTTTAAAGGAAAGGAACTTGCACTGGCAATGGGGCTCGAAATGGCAACCGCCCGTTTGGGAACCGGACTTGCAATTGCTACTTCTGTTCCAATTGCAAAAGCTTTTGGAGTTATAGATGTATCAAGACCAATTCTGCTTGGGTTAATTTTGCTTTGCATCGGGCTACTTTCGTTTGTTATGTATGTTTTTATGGATAAAAAACTGGATGCATCCGAAGTTCAAAAAACTGCAGCTCAAATGGAAGAAGATGCTTTCAAATTGTCAGATATCTTGCTGATAATTACAAACAAAGGATGGTGGTATATTGCTTTTCTTTGCGTTCTGTTTTATTCAGCCGTTTTCCCTTTTCTGAAATTTGCGACAGATTTGATGATTAATAAATTTGGTGTTAACGAGGAATTGGCCGGAACAATCCCATCGATGCTGCCTTTTGGAACAATCATACTTACTCCCTTTTTTGGTAATTTGTACGACAGAAAAGGAAAGGGTGCAACTATTATGATGATTGGATCGTTGTTAATTATCACAGTTCATGCTTTGTTTTCAGTTCCATTTTTGCACCATTGGATAATGGCTGTTATACTTATCCTGGTTTTAGGAGTTGGATTTTCACTGGTTCCTTCGGCCATGTGGCCCTCAGTGCCAAAAATTATTCCCGAAAAACAATTGGGGACTGCTTATGCGCTCATTTTTTGGGTTCAGAACTGGGGATTAATGGGTGTTCCGGCGTTAATTGGCTGGGTACTAGAGAAATATTGTATTACAGGACAGGTAGTGAGAGACGGACTTACAGTGAATACCTATAACTACACTTTGCCCATGATGATATTTACCGGCTTTGGAGTTCTTGCACTGTTTTTTGCATTTTTACTGAAAGCTGAAGACAGAAAAAAAGGATACGGTCTTGAATTACCGAATATAAAGAAATAAAGAAAGTCGGAAGTCGGGAGTCCGAAGTTTTGTTTTCTTCGGTCTTCGGTCTCCGGTCTTCAGACAAAGAATACTAAAAATGAATTAATAATTAAACAGTTATGACAAAAATTAAAGATATTAAACCAGTAGAAGTCTGGAGTGTTTTCGACCAGATGCTTCAGATTCCGCGTCCATCGTACCACGAGGAAAAAATTCAGGAGTGGGCCGTAAATTTCGGTAAAAACCTTGGTCTTGAAACATTAAAAGACGAAGTTGGAAATGTGATTATCCGCAAACCCGCAACATCCGGAAAAGAAAATTGCAAAGGAGTGGTTTTGCAAGGTCATCTCGATATGGTTCCGCAAAAAAACAGCGATAAAACGCATGACTTTGCAAAAGATCCAATCGAAGCAATGGTTGATGGTGACTGGGTAAAAGCAAATGGAACTACACTTGGAGCCGATAATGGTATTGGTGTTTCTGCAGCTATGGCTGTACTGGCATCAAAAACCATTAAACACGGTCCGGTTGAGGTGTTGCTGACTGCCACAGAAGAAACCGGAATGGATGGCGCCAATGGTTTGAAGACTGAAATGCTGAATGGTGATATTCTGATAAATATGGATTCAGAGGACGAAGGTGAACTTTATGTTGGCTGTGCCGGTGGCGAAGATGTGAATGCAAAGTTTAAATATGCCGAAAAGAAAACTGCAAAGAGCTGGGTTGGCATGAAGCTGAGTATTACCGGAATGAAGGGTGGTCACTCAGGAATTGACATAGTGCTGGGAAGAGGAAATGCAATTAAAGTTTTTTTCAGGATTCTGAACGCAGCTTACGAAAAATTTGAGGTCAGACTGGCGGAAATTGAAGGGGGCAGTTTGCGCAATGCCATTCCGCGTGAAGCTTTTGGAACGCTTGCGGTGAAAAAGGGAAATGCGAAGAAATTGGTTAAAATGGTAGAAGAATTAACCGTAATTATAAAAAACGAACTGGCGGCCACCGAACCAAAGTTAACGGTAACAATTGAAAAAGAAAAATTACCAAAAACAGTTATCGACAAAAAGGTACAAAAACGACTTACAGCCGCCATTGTTGCCTGTCCAAACGCAGTTATCCGTATGAGCGACAGCATGCCCGGACTGGTCGAAACTTCGACAAACCTGGCAATTGTAAAATCTGATACTAAGAAGAAAACCATTTCTGTAGCCTGTTTGATGCGGAGTTCAGTTGATTCGGCAAAAGAGGAACTGGGTTCAGCAATGAAAGCTGTTTTTGAACTTGCCGGTGCCGAAGTAAAACTTACGTGCGCTTACCCAGGCTGGAAACCCAATATGGATTCGGCAATTCTGAAAACCATGCAGGATGTTTACAACAAAAATTTTGGCAAAATACCCGAAATAAAAGCTATTCATGCCGGTTTGGAATGTGGAATTCTCGGCGGAAATTATCCAAACTGGGATATGATTTCGTTTGGACCAACCATTCGTTTTCCACACTCACCCGACGAAAAGGTAAATATTGAGACAGTGCAGAAATTCTGGGATTTTCTGGTGGCAACACTCGAAAGTATTCCGGAGAAATAGGTTTTTTATTGAGCTGGTGATTTTCCATCACCTGCTCAATATTCTCAAAGTAAAATGATTCATATATTCTTAGCCGAAGGTTTTTTCACTAATTTTGAACGGTACAATAAAAATTAATAAACTGATAATGAAACAAGTTGTTTTAAATATACCGGACAATAAATACACTTTCTTTATGGAACTGGTAAAAAACCTTGATTTTGTAAGAATCAATGAGGAAGTTAAGCTTACAAATAAGCAAAAAAAGTTTGTGGAAGGAACTAAAAATTCTCTTGAGCAGGTTGAACAGCACATAAAAGGGAAGATTAAATTAAAAACTGCTGAGCAGTTGTACAATGAACTTTAATGTTTATACCACCGAATTTTTTGATAAAGAACTGAAAAGTCTTTCCAAGAAATACCCTTCAGTAAAGAACGATTATAAAGTACTGGTAGATTCATTAAAGGAAGAACCCAGACAAGGGCAACCACTTGGCAAAGATTGCTATAAAATTCGAATGGCCATTACTTCCAAGGGCAAAGGTAAATCGGGTGGTTCCCGCGTGATTACTTGCGTAAAGATTATGGATGATTCTGTTTTCATGCTGTCAATCTACGATAAGGGCGATAAGGAAACTATTTCGGATAAAGAACTTGATGAACTGCTCAAATTGATTGGGTTGTAATAATTTAACTCTGAACTTTTACCTCGGCATCATTTCAATCAACTCTCCTTCGGTAGTTAGATATTGACCCATTAAATTGGCGGTGAGACAAGAATGAACGGGAAGAATTTCAACCAGATCGCCAACGTTAAAATTACTCATTTGAGATTGTGCTACCTTTAAAATGCCATGTTCCTGCGAAAGTTTCGAAAGATAATTTAAAGTGTCGAGCAGAATTTTTTCGCCATTCCGGTTAATAACAATCCGCCCGAACATTTTTTTTCCATCGGTATTTCTTACTGCATCCTTCGAAAAATGAACTGCCCCACCATGGATCACAATTTCGTTGCGCGAAGCATGTTTGGCAACCACCGGACAAACCATGCGCACAGCAATATCATCGAAACTGCAAACTCCAAGATTTTGCTGCATCACATCGTAAAAAACAAAGTTACCGGGGCGCAATTCGTCAACTCCGGCAAAATTATTACAAATGGTAGCTGATGGCGTATCACCCATGCTTATCTCAATTTTTGGAAATAATCCGGAATGCCTGTTTTTTAATGATTTAAGTTTTAAAAGCGCATCGAAATGGCGATTAAAAATCTCACCGGTTGATGTAGTTTCGTAAGTTTGACCGGTGTGAGTAAGAAACCCGCGTAGATTAAGATTCGGGCTATGAGAAATCTGGTGAATGACTGAATCGATGAGTGAATTATCGGAAGCATCGATTCCTGTTCTGTTGTAACCGGTATCGATTTTTAGCCAAATTGCAACCGGAGAAGTTACCTTTTCCGCCAGAAATCTTGCCGCTTCAAGATTTTCAACGGTTAAACCCAGTTTTATTTTTGCGGCCAGCCGGTTAATATTTTTTATTTCAAGAATATTCACGGGGAAAGCAATGGTAATATCTTTCCATCCGTTTGTAGCAAAATATTCGGCCATTTTCACTGAAGAAACAGTAATGGCATCAACTCCAAATTGTTTAAACCATTCACCAATTTTCGCCGACTGGTGCGTTTTAAAATGCGGCCGGAAACGCAGATTGTTTTCAGCGGCCTTTTTTACCATTCTCTCTATATTCTGCAAACAAACTTTTTTGTCGAGCACCAAAGTCGGGCGAATTATTTCAACCATTTCAATACGATTTAAAGCAGGTTTTTTATTTGTTTCGAAAGCTTATTGCGGGTTTCCAGCAGTTTCCCCGAAATACCGGTTTTATAAATATGCGGACTGATAAACCTTTTGTGTTCGTCGGGTAAAAGTTCCGATCTCGATTCGAGGTATTTGTAGATTTCAATCGGAGTCAGTTTTTCATTGATTACTGATCCTGAAGCTACAACGTCATTTAAAAGCTTTTCGCTTGTTAATCCCTTAACCACTGTATTTAATTCAGGATAAACCGGATGGTAAATTATATCGATTTCATCAGCATTTTCCGTTTCAAGTGCAACTGCATCGCGGTAAAATTTGCCGTTATTATCGTAAAATCTGTAAAGTTGCTTTTTTGCCGGAAGTGTATTTTTCTCAATGTTTTCAGAAAACTTCATTTTAGGTAAACCATCAATTTCAACCAGTTTATAAACACCGTCGAGTGCAGCATCTTTTTTGCCAGTCACCAGTTCTGTCCCGATTCCAAATGCATCGATGGCGGCATTCTGGTCTTTTAACAAAGTTTTTATCACATGTTCGTTCAGTTGGTTCGATGCAATAATTTTAACATGATTCAATCCTGCATAGTCGAGCATTTTCCGGGCTTTTTTGCTGAGGTAAGCCAAATCGCCGCTGTCGAGTCTGATTGCTTTTAAATGCTGACCTTTTTCTTCCATTTCTTTGGCAACAATAATGGCATTCGGAACACCCGATTTTAAGGTGTCGTACGAGTCAACCAGCAAAACTGTATTTTCAGGGTGAACATTGGTATAAGTTCGAAAGGCTTCCAGTTCGGTATCGAAGCTTTGTATCCAGCTATGCGCCTGGGTTCCTGATACAGGGATTCCAAAAAGCTTGCCCGCCATTACATTCGAAGTGGAAGAAGCGCCGCCTATACATGCTGCGCGGCTGGCATGTATTGCCCCAAATCCCTGGGCACGCCTTAATCCGAAATCAGAAAACGTATTTTTTCCTGAAACAAGTTTTATTCTGAACGCTTTTGTGGCAATCAATGATTCGAAATTGATAATATTCAGCAACAGGCTTTCAATCAACTGGCATTCGATTATATTTCCACAGACCTGTAAAACAGGTTCGTTCGGGAATACAATTTCGCCCTCTTTAACACTTTGAATATTTCCTGAAAACCTGAAATTTTTTAAATAATCAAGGAACTCATTTTTGAATCCTAAAGTTTTCAGATACTTAATATCTGATTTGCTGTAAACAAATTTGCCAAGTAATTCAAGAAAATCGTTAAGACCTGCAAAAACGGTAAATCCACCTTCAAATGGATTTGTTCTGAAAAAATAGTTAAAAGTCACCTGCTGGTCTTTTTTACCGCAATAGAAATAACCTTCAGCCATTACGAGCTCGTAAAAATCGGTGTACAATCCTATTTTTTCTTTAATTACCGACATGTTGTAAAAAGTTTTGTAATGTGCTAAAGTTAATTAAGAATTGAACTGAAAAATGATTACGGCAAAAATTTTCTTTGCATAAAAAAAGCCGGGTTAACTAATTAATCCGGCTTTTCATATATCGATTTATTTAAATCTAACTTACAGCATCTTCCTCTAAAACATTGATTTGAGGATCTACCAGTATTCGTCCGCAATATTCGCAAACAATAATTTTTTTGCGGTTGGCAATGTCCATTTGTCTTTGTGGAGGAATTTTATTGAAACACCCGCCACATGCATCGCGCTGAATGGTAACCACGGCCAAACCGTTACGGGCATTTTTCCTGATTCTTTTAAAAGCAGTCAGCAAACGTGGCTCAATGAAAGATTCAATTTTTTCGGATTTTGATCTTAATCTTTCTTCTTCAATTTTAGTTTCTTCCTGAATTTCCTGAAGTTCAGCTTTTTTCCTTTGCAAATCTTCCTGCCGTTCAATCAGCAATTGTTTCGAAGTAACAATATTTTCTTCTTTTTCCTTCATTTCAATCGAAAACTCACGGATTCTTTTTTCCGAGAGTTCAATTTCGAGGTTTTGAAACTCAATTTCTTTCGACAAAGAATCGAACTCGCGGTTGTTACGCACGTTATTTTGCTGTTCTGTATATTTTGCAATCAACGCCTGCGAGTCTTTTATCGCGATTTTTTTGTTGTTGGTTGCAGTGTCCAGATTCTTGATTTCGCTGTCGAGATTGGTTAACCTTGTTTTTAAACCGGCAATTTCATCTTCCAAATCCTGAACTTCAAGCGGAAGTTCTCCCCTGAGCACCTTGATTTTATCTACTTCAGAAACTACAGTTTGCAGTTCGTGTAAAGCCCGCAGCTTTAATTCGACAGAAACGTCTTTCTCGTCATGCTTTGAATATGATGTGTTCATCGCTAAAATGTTTAATTTTTTCACAATAAAAATCAGAAGTAAAAAACCGGGTTGGTACCCACCTCTGATAAATGGACTGCAAACTTAGGGAATTTTTTCGTAAGTAATTCATAAAAAAGTTCTTTAGTGAATTGTTCGCTTTCAAAATGCCCGATGTCTGCAATTACAATCTTGTTTTCGGCGTCAAAAAACTGGTGGTATTTAAAATCGCCCGAAACAAAAAAGTCGGCTCCGGCGGCAATGGCAGCATTTAACAGAAACGAACCCGAACCTCCGCAAACAGCAACTGTCTCAACCGGTTTATCTCTTAAGCCTGTATGTTTTATTAACCCAGTATTAAATGTTGTTTTTAACTGTTTCAGAAATTCTGTTTCAGTTTTTGGTTTGGTAAGTGTTCCTATCATTCCCATTCCAATTTTATCGAATTTATTATCCAGCGGATAAATATCGTAGGCCACTTCTTCGTACGGGTGGCTTTTCAGTAACGCCTCAATAACCCGCCCCTGCAAATATCCGGGGAAAATGGTTTCGAACCTGATCTCTTTTTCAGAATGAATTTCGCGTTTTTGACCCACAAAAGGATTTGAATTTTCATTTCCCCTGAAACTACCCATTCCTTCGGCAACAAAGCCGCAACTGTCGTAATTTCCAATGTTTCCGGCGCCTGCATTAAAAATGGCTTTGCGCACTATATCAGCTTGTTCAACCGGTATAAATGTTACCAGCTTTTTCAATTGCCCGCTGGCTGGTTGCAGTATTTTGCAGTTTTGTAATTCGAGTTTTTCGCAGATTTTACGGTTCACTCCTCCATCGATACTGTCGAGATTGGTGTGTGAAGCATAAATGGCGATGTCATTTTTAATAGCTTTTATTACAGTTCGTTCTATATAATTTTTGCCTGTAATTCGTTTCAATCCCGAAAAAATAATTGGATGATGAGCAACAATTAACTGCACATTCTTTTTTATGGCTTCTTCAACTACCTTTTCAGTAACATCGACTGTAACCAAAACCGAATTGATTTCCGAGTTTATATCGCCAGTAATCAGGCCGGCATTGTCGTATGATTCCTGCAGACTTAGCGGTGCGATACTTTCGAAATATTGAGTTACCTCCTTTAATAAAGACATTGATTTCAAATTATGGTTAGGTTTTTAATCTTCAAGTTCATCTCTAATTTCAATCAATTGCTGGCGAACATCCTGCAACCGTTTAACTATCTCGAAATTGTTTATGGTTTCTTCCCTGTTGTCTTTCAGTTTTTGTTGCGCTCCCTTTATGGTTAAACCCCGTTCTTTCAGCAAATGGTGAATAAGTTTTATGGTAACAATATCATCCTGTGTAAAAAGCCGGGTTCCTTTTTTGTTTTTATAAGGTTTTAAGGCATCGAAATTATTTTCCCAATACCGTATCAGCGATTGATTTTCGCCAATCATTGCTGCTACTTCGCCAATGGAGTAGAAGATTTTTTCAATTTTGGGTTTTTTATATGGCATCGGGCTTAAAATTCTTTAACCTTTTTTCTACGAAATTAAAATAATAAGGTGAAAGATAAAAACCAGGCACAAAAAGAAAACCGATTTAATCGAGAGTTTGCCCAATATTAGTTGAAATGGCAATCATTTTATCGAATTCTTCAGCGGTAAGATCTTTGAAATAATACAACGCCGGATTTACTCTTTGCCCGTCTTTATGAACTTCGTAATGAACATGTGGTGCGGTTGATGCGCCTGAATTTCCAACATAACCTATAATATCACCACGTTTAACATTTTGTCCCTGAACAACATTAAACCCATTTAAATGTCCGTAAAGAGTAGCATAACCATATCTATGGTCAATTATAACGCTCATTCCAAAATCCGACCTGCTTTTTTTCGAACCGGAAGCTTCAATAACTTTCCCATTTCCGGTAGCAAAAACCGGCGTGCCAACGGGCGCCGTAAAATCCATGCCCCAGTGCATTTTACGTACTTTGTAAATGGGATGAAAACGATATCCCCAACCACTTGCAGTTCTTTTTAAATCGCGGTTTGTAACGGGTTGAATTGCCGGAATACTGGCAAGCATTTCTTCTTTGTTTAACGCAAGTTTCATCACTTCGTCAAACGATTTCGATTGGATGTAGGCTTCTTTTGAAAGGATGTCGAGTTTACGTGCAGTTTCAATTATAAGTGTTGAATTACTGAGACTTTCGAGATGTGAATATTTGTTTGTACCTCCAAAACCCGCTTTTCTGACGGTTGAAGGTATTGGATCGGTTTCAAAAATCACCCTGTAAATGTTGTCATCACGCTGCTGAAGATCTTTCAACACATTTTCAACCTTTTCCAAATCCTTTAACATCAGTTCGTATTGCGAAATCAGTTCCTGGTTTTCTCGCATCAACGCCTTTGTTCTAGGGGTTTCGTAAAAATAGACTATTACAAAAACCAATACCAGCGAAAAAACCAGGCTACTTGAAAAGTAGGCGATTAATTTTGCTGATTTTTCTTTGATTGAAATCCCTATTCTTTCGTAATTGAGTGTATCCGGGTTAAATCTGTATTTCTTTTTCACCATGCCGTAAGGCTTTTTTATTGAACGACTTAATCAGAATTAATTAAATCATATAACTTTGCAGCCGTTTATTTATTGCTTTTTCAGGGCGGCTAAAATAGCCAAATATCTAACAGATAGCTAATTTCTGTTTGTTAGTTGACATTTTTTAACAAAATTTAAAATAAATCACACATAAAATGACAATGACTTCGAAAGAGATACGCAAGGCATTTCTCGACTTTTTCAGGGAAAAAAATCACCAGATTGTAGCTTCTGCCCCAATGGTTGTGAAAGGCGATCCAACGCTCATGTTTACCAATGCCGGCATGAACCAGTTTAAGGATCTGTTCCTTGGAAATGAGCCTGTTAAATGGCTGCGAATTGCTGATACCCAAAAGTGTTTGCGTGTTTCAGGAAAGCATAACGATTTGGAAGAAGTTGGTTTGGATACCTACCACCACACCATGTTCGAAATGCTGGGCAACTGGTCGTTTGGCGATTATTTTAAGAAAGATGCCATCGACTGGGCATGGGAATTCCTTGTTGGAAGAATGGGCTTGAACCCCGATCGGTTGTATGCTACTGTTTTTGAAGGTAGCGCCGATGATAAACTCGAACGCGACGACGAAGCGGCTGCTATGTGGTTAAAATACCTGCCTGCCGAAAAAGTAATCAATGGCAGTAAAAAAGATAATTTTTGGGAGATGGGCGACTCGGGTCCCTGCGGACCGTGTTCAGAAATACATGTTGATATTAGAACTGAAGAGGAAATTGCCAAAATTCCGGGAATCGAACTGGTGAATAAAAGTCACCCGCAGGTGATCGAAATCTGGAACCTGGTTTTTATACAGTTTAACCGAAAAGCAAACGGACAACTGGAAGAACTGCCCGCCAAACATGTCGATACCGGAATGGGTTTCGAGCGGCTTTGCATGGCTTTGCAAGGCGTAACATCGAACTACGATACCGATATTTTTCAACCAACAATTACCGAGATTGGTAAATTGTGCAATATCAAATATGGCAATAGCGAGAAAACCGACATTGCCATGCGTGTTATTGCCGACCATTTGCGTGCAGTTGCTTTTGCCATTGCCGACGGACAACTGCCATCGAACAATAAGGCCGGTTACGTAATCCGCCGTATTTTGCGCCGTGCTGTGCGTTATGGTTACACATTCCTCAATTTCCGCGAAGCATTTATTTACAAACTGGTTGAGGTACTGAAGGAAAACATGGGCGATGCTTTTCCCGAACTGAAAGGCCAACAGATTTTAATCGAAAAGGTGATCAAGGAAGAGGAAGAGTCATTTCTTCGCACACTTTCAACCGGAATCCGTTTGCTGGATGAACTGATTTCGAAGGCAAAACAGGAAAACCGGACTGAAATCCAGGGGAAAGATGCCTTTGTATTATTCGATACTTATGGTTTTCCTTTCGATTTAACCGAACTGATTGCCCGCGAAAACGGACTTGGCGTTGATGAAACCGGTTTCAAAGCCGAAATGGAAATACAGAAAAACCGTTCGCGCAACGCCGCCGCACAGGAAACCGACGATTGGGTGGAAATCCGCAAAATTGAACAAACCGAGTTTCTGGGTTACGACAAACTGGAAGCCGAAATCCGTATTGCACGCTACCGGAAAGTAACCCAGCAAAAGAAAACTTTTTATCAGCTGGTTTTCGACCAGACACCTTTTTACGGTGAATCTGGCGGACAGATGGGCGATTCGGGAACTATTGATTTCGACGGGCAAAAAACAATCATTTTCGATACACATAAAGAAAATAACCTGATTGTACATTTAACTGAAAAATTACCGGCAACCCTCGACGAAACGTTTACAGCTTTTGTAAATGCTGACAAACGAATGAGCACTGCCAATAACCACACAGCTACTCACCTGCTACATGCCGCACTGCGACAGGTTTTGGGAACGCATGTCGAACAAAAAGGCTCGCTGGTGAATGCCGACCACCTGCGTTTCGACTTTTCGCATTTTCAGAAAATGAGTGAGCAGGAAATTGAGAAGGTAGAAGAAATTGTAAATTCAAAAATCCGTGAAAATTCGCCACTGGAAGAAAACCGGTACATGCCCATCGATGATGCAAAACAACTGGGAGCAATGATGCTTTTTGGTGAAAAATATGGTGAGGCGGTGCGTGTAATCAAATTTGGTGAATCGATTGAATTGTGCGGTGGAACGCACGTTTCGGCCACCGGCCGGATTGGATTATTCAAAATAGTTTCGGAAGGAGCTATTGCTGCCGGAGTGCGCCGTATTGAAGCGATAACTGCAGCCCATGCCGAAAAATATGTAAATGAGCAGATAAAAACCCTGAAAAGCATTCAGGAAGCCATGAAAAGCTCGAACGATATCCTGGGCAGGGTGTTGAACCTGCAAAAGGAAAACAACGATCTGGCTTCGCAAATTGATGATTTTAACCGCGAAAGGGTTAAAATATTGAAGAACAACCTGAAAAGCAGGATACTTCAGGAACGTGGTGTGAACATAATATCGGGCCAGGTGGGAATTGGAAATGCAGGGATGATAAAAGACCTGGCGTACCAACTGAAAGGCGAAGTGGAGAACCTGTACCTTGTTTTGGGCGCTCTGATTGACGGAAAACCCAATTTAACCGTTATGATTTCTGAAAACCTGGTTGCCGAAAAAGGACTCGATGCAGGTAAAATTGTGCGCGAGGCAGGCCGCGAAATACAGGGCGGCGGCGGCGGACAGCCGTTTTATGCCACTGCCGGCGGTAAAAATGCAGCAGGTTTGCAGGCTGCTATCGACAAGGCGCTTTCGTTTTTACAATAAACGGAAACCGTGACAAAAAGAACCGTTCCTTCTGAGTTGAAAACAGAGGGAACGGTTCTCTTACTTCTATTTTTTTCATCTTGATTAAAATTTAAGGTTATAACTTAGTTTTATGCCATAATGTGTTCTGCTTTCATGATAGTTTAACCATGTTTTATTTATTCTGTATTTTAAAAATACAGAAGTTGAAATTTCGCTCCAATTATTAAGGGAATAACAATAACCTGTATCAATATAAAAATCGATAAAACTATTGTCATCATAATAGTTTGCAACCAATTCCATATCGAATGGCGGAGACCAATTACCATTTTTTTTAAGACTTTCTGCCCTGGTGGTTTTGTTTCTGCCAAAATAAAACCCTGAACATGCAAACCAGTAAGTTTTTCCTTTGGGTGAAAATTCCTTTCGGATAACAATTGGCAGGCTTTGTTCTGAAAATTGAAATCTCATGATAAAATCGACAACCGAGGCAATTCTTCCGGTTTGGTAATTATAACCTGCACCTATATAAACAGTTTCCCGGATTTTTCTGAAGTATAGTATTTCAAATCCGGGATCAACTGGGTATGTATAATATCCCCAGGTATCTTCGTGATAATTCTGTTTGTGAATGTAATGCGCTGCAATTCCTGTCAATTGAAAACTGTTTTTCTTTTCCTGCCCCCAAAGTGTAGTAGCAAAAAGAATAATAGCAAGCATTGTAAAACAACTGAATGTTATTCTTTTCATTATAAATGTTTTTTTGATACAATTTAAAAATTTGTAAGATTCCCGATAAGTACCTTCTGCCTCCCCGAGTTGGGAATATTGAGAAGGCTTTTAAATTAACCGTGTAAGTTTTTTTGTGAATATGGATTTCATTTTTTAATGGTTTTTGATGGTTTGCATTTAAATAGATTTGCATGGATTTGATTTTCTCAAATTTAGCCTTTACATATTCTGCATTAGCTGTTTATTATCATGTTTGCCTTTTTAAACTTTTTTCAGTCCGGCGTGAGTTTGCCGGAGTTGGACCCCAAAAGCTTTCGGGGCAGACTCCCGAAAAAAAGAGAACCGTTCCTTCTGAGTTGAATACAGAGGGAACGGTTCTATTTGTTTCAGTTTTTTCATGATTAAAATTTGATTGAATAATTAATTTTTATTCCGAAATGAAATTTATTCTGATGATAATTCAGCCAGGTGGAATTTATACGGTATTTAAAAAACGGAGCAAATGAAAACACTCCAGTTTTCTGTAATGACGTGTGATACCCAAAGTCCAAATATAAATCGGAGTATTTACAATCATCGGAGTAGTAATCGGTTGAGGTTATATCTGAAACAGGTCTAAATCCGGGACTTGTTGGATATTCGGCATTAATATTCTTTGTTTTTCCAAAATATAAGCCGGTTGTGGCATACCAATTTTCATGTTTCTTTATTCTAAAGTTTCTTTTTAAAAGCACAGGTACACAAATATCATTGAATTTAAATCTTCTTTCATGATTGTTTATATAAGAAGACACAAATCCAAGTTGATAATTTATTCCGGTTCCAAGTTCAAAACTATTTCCTAAAGATCGCATATAAACCAATTCAACTCCGGGACTTGGACCACGGTGGTATCCTTCGTGTCGATCCCAATCATATTCCTGATCTTCTATTGAAATATATCGAGCTAAAATACCGCTAATAGTTAAATTATTCTTTTTCTCTTCCTGCCCCCAAAGTGTAGTAGCAAAAAGAATAATAGCAAGCATTGTAAAAAAACTGAATGTTATTCTTTTCATAATAAAAGTATTTTTAGAACAAATTAACCGTGTAAGTTTTTTGTGAATCTTGATTTAATTTTTTAATGGTTTTTGATGGTTTGCATTTAAATAGATTTGCATGGATTTTATTTTCTCAAATTTAGCCTTTACATATTCTGCATTAGCTGTTTATTATCATGTTTGCCTTTTTAAACATTTTTCAGTCCGGCATGAGTTTGTCGGAGTTGGATCCCGAAAGCTTTCGGGGCAGACTCCCGAAAAAAAAGAACCGTTTCTCCTGAGTTGAATACAGAGGGAACGGTTCTCTTACTTCTATTTTTTTCATCTTGATTAAAATTTGATTGAATAACTTAGTTTTATTCCAAATATGAATCTTTTTTCGTGCAGATTCAACCATGTAGTATTTAAGCGATATTTAATGTAAGGGGCAATTGATATTTCGCTGTTATTGGTTAATAATCGGCCGTATCCCACATCAAAGTATAAATCGACGAAAAAAATATCATCTGAATTTTTCTCAATAGGGTACCAAAAATCGGTATAAATCTGCCAATTTCCATTTTTATCAGGCGATTCTGCTACAATGTTCGACACAACGCCAATGTATGTTCCCGGCGATATAAAAAGTTTGTTTTTGGCCTTAAAAGTATGCGTAGTTTGTAATAATAATGGTAAACTTACTTCGTTAAAATGGAATCTTCGTAAGCCGCTCAGATATGAAGCAACTCTGCCCTTTTGATAATTAAAACCTGTCCCAAAGCTGATTGTATTGGACAATGATCTTAAATACAAAATTTCGAATCCCGGATCCACCGAAAACTCATAATATCCCGGAACGGCACCGTTTAATTGATATTTCTCATTATTAATATAGTGTGTAATAATCCCTGTCAATTGAAAACTGTTTTTCTTTTCCTGCCCGCAAAGTGTTGTAGCAAAAAGAATAATAGCAAGCATTGTAAAAAAACTGAATTTTATTCTTTTCATAATAAAAGTATTTTTAGAACAAATTAACCGTGTAAGTTTTTTGTGAATCTTGATTTCATTTTTTAATGGTTTTTGATGGTTTGCATTTAAATAGATTTGCATGGATTTGATTTTCTCAAAGGTATCCTTTTGATATTCTGCATTAGCTGTTTATTATCATGTTTGCATTTTAAACCATTTCTCAGTACAGTATAGGTTTGTCAGAGTTGGACCCCGAAAGCTTTCGGGGCTGACTCCCGTGAAAAAGAACCGTTCCTTCTGAGTTGAATACAGAGGGAACGGTTCTCATGCTTTAGTTTTTTCATGATTTAAAAATCAAATGAGTATTTAATTCTAAATCCCCCATTAAAGTTTCTATAATAGTAGTTAAGCCAGGTTCCATTAATCCTGATTTTAAAAAAGGGGGCTACAGTTAAATCGCCAATATTTCCTTTTAAAAGATTAAAGCCAAAGTCAATAAATAAGTCGGTAAAAAATTTATCGGATGAAAGATTTGTGATATATTCAGGTGGTCTAATATACCAAATGGCGCTACCAGCAGATTCAGCAGAATATTTTAACAAGATACCATTATACATCCCGGTTGAAAGAACAAATCTTTTTATACCAAATAATGAAATGTATCTTGTATAGACAATTGGAATACTCAATTCCTCTAACTTGAATCTACCAACATATCCAACACGTGCTCCAAATTTTCCAAATTGATAATTTAGCCCAAATCCCAAATTGCTGTTTTCGAACAATTTTTTTGAATATGTTAATTCAATTCCAGGATTGAAAAGTGGTCGATAATATCCGGGGAAGTATGATAATTTACTTTCTTCAATAGGCCAATAATGACAGAAATCTCCACTTATCACAAAGCTGTTTTTCTTTTCCTGCCCCCAAAGTGTAGTAGCAAAAAGAATAATAGCAAGCATTGTAAAAAAACTAAATGTTATTCTTTTCATAATAAAAGTATTTTTAGAACAAATTAACCGTGTAAGTTTTTTGTGAATCTTGATTTCATTTTTTAATGGTTTTTGATGGTTTGCATTTAAATAGATTTACATGGATTTGATTTTCTCAAATTTAGCCTTTACATATTCTGCATTAACTGTTTATTATCATGTTTGCCTTTTAAACTTTTTTTTGGTCCGGCATGAGTTTGTCGGAGTTGAACCCCGAAAGCTTTCGGGGCAGACTTCAGGGAAAAAGAGAACCGTTTCTTCTGAGTTGAAAACAGAGGGAACGGTTCTCTTTGTTATTGCTGTACCACCAACTGGCTTGTTAAAACCTTATCCTTGTATTTTACCCGTACAAAATATACACCTTCCTTCCATCCCGTAGTTTGTAATTTGTATTCTTTGCCTTTGATTTTTGTCTTTTTCTCTTTTAAGGTTTGAATTTGGTCGTAAATTTCCAAATCCCATTCGGCGTTTTCATCAAAAGATTTTTCTATGGAAGTTGTTTCAATTGTTAATGTGGTTTCACCTGTTGTTGGATTGGGAGAAATAGACAATCCCTGATTATCATAAACTTCCACGCCTGCCACATAATAAGAACTCCAACCACAAGTATTATACGCCTGGGCCAGCAATTGATAAGTCCCCGAATTATAAAATGCTATATCGGCAGTCCAGCCATAATCATAAACAACGTTCCCGTTCAATGGATTTAGTATCCAGTTATAATCGGTAGCTGCCATCATGTAGTTATTAGGTTCTGCATAATAAGTTGCCCATTGGTTATTGGGAGCATAAAGCGGTCCTGATATATTGGTTATAGCGGGTTTACCGACCCAAAAAGTTTTTTCCGCTTCAAATTGCTCACCACTTGGCATTTTAAAAGTGTAGGTTATTTTGCCCTGGCCGCTTGCTCCAGTGGCGGGTATTATTGTTACATTTTTGCCTGTACCTGTTTTGTCGCCCGAAAAGAGATTAGTAGGTGTTAAACTCCAGGTAAAGTTTAATGCACTCGAATCGACATCTATTATCGCTGTATCAGTTGAACATATTATATCCGGGAAACTAATTTCTGGTGCAAGGAAAAATTCACGAACTTTTACCCAATCAAAACTTGAAGTTTGAGGGATAACAATTTCATTTGTACTTGGATTAATAATTTCATCTGTGCCTGGTATTCTAATTCCATATCTTGTGACTTGCTGACTTAAAACTACATGTTGTTTCAAAGATGGATACCAGAATTGTCCAGTATTTGTAACAGTCTTTTTTAGTGTATTATCCACCCAAAATTCAATTTTACTTGGTGTCCAAATACATTTAAAAGTGTAGGTTCCACCCCACGTAAAGTCATGACGAGCAAACTCATAACCTTCATAAGGTCCACAATTAAGTGGATAATAGAAAATATGGTTATCTAATGTCGGATTTGCATGATGAACTTTACACTCAACTATATCAATTTCAGGTCTCGAAGAGGAATAACAACTAGTATCATTATAAAGCCAGAATGCTGGGAATGAACCTTTATCATATGCAAAATTTGCATTACATTCAAAAATACCATAAGAAAAGTCCTTTTTTGTTGATACTTCGCCAGCTATAAAATTTGCAGTTATCGTTTGTCCGGTATCATTAACTGTTGTGTAATTTTGATAATAGTGCATTGCTAAAAATAATTTGCCATTAGCAAATGTAACCGTTGGTGCTGCCGGAACCTATATATACAAATTGTCCTTTATTGTATTATGGTGTATGTCCCAAATTTCCGTTGATAATGAATTAAATTGTTCATTAAAAACGGTCCAAACATAATTTGGATTCTCGGAACGTGGATAGCTTTGTGCAATAGAATGTTTACTTAATGCTATTGTAAGCAATAAAATAAATAAAGTTAGTTTTGTCATGATTTAAAAATTAAAAGAGAGATTTAATTTAATTCCAAAATTGTTTTTTTTCTGATAATAGTTCACCCAGGTAGTATTTATCCGGTATTTAAAAAAAGGTGCAAACGAAAATGCAAAACACTTATTTAAAGAAGAATGATATCCAAAATCCAGATATAAATCTGAAAATCGAATATCTTCAGAATAGTTTTCTAGTGTATCATAATTTGGCCATGGATTCCATCCATTACTGCCAGGATAATCAACATCAATATTTTTTGTTTTCCCAAAGTAAATTCCGGTAGTAACATATAGATGTTCGTAATCTTTAATTTTAATATATTTTTTTAATAGAATGGGAAAACTAATATCATTGAATTTAAATCTTCTTTCGTAATAGTCTATATACGACGAAGTAAATTCAAGTTGGTAATTTATTCCTGTTCCAATATTTATTCCTTTTAATATTTCAAACATATAGTTTATTTCTACACCGGGTCCAGGTATGAAATTGTAATCTAAATTTCGGCCATCATAATGCTCGTCTTTCACACCAATGTAATTTGCTGCTATAGCACTGACAGTTAAACAGTTTTTTTTCTGTCCAAAAACAGAAATCGACAACGTGCTAATGATAAAGGGCAGTAAAAAGAAAAATAATTTTTTCATTGAATTAATATTTACGTCCATAATAAATTAGAGAACCCTGTTCCCCTATAAATAAAACATTGTCCCTCCCTGAGCGGGGAAGTCAGGGAGGCTTTTAAATTAACCGGGTAAGTTTTTTTGTAAATATGGATTTCATTTTTTAATGGTTTTTGATGGTCTGCATTTAAATAATTTTGCATGGATTTGATTTTCTCAAATTTAGCCTTTACATATTCTGCATTAGCTGTTTATTATCATGTTTGCCTTTTTAAACTTTTTTCCGGTCCTGTTATTTTCATAAGTGAATTAAAATCCATTGTAAGTTGCTGTTTTATACCTCCCTGCGGCATTAGAACCCTCCCTGTGGGTGGGAAAGGCGTCCTGCAGGTACGGTATGGCTCCCAGCTCAATTTTACGGCTCCCTGCGACAAAAAATCACCTCCCTGCTGCGAGGTTTCCCGTCCTGCCGGTTGGGGAGGCTTACCTGCGACAGGTTTTTCCAGTCCTGCGAGTAGTGGGACCCTCCCTGCGGGTAGAAATCGTCGCCCTGCTAAGCAGGGAAGCAAAAAACCATTGCAGGACGGCAAAACTTTCAGCAAGACGCCTATATTCTCGGCAGGGCGGGTGAACTTTCAGCAGGACGGGTTTATTGCCAGCTGGGATAAAAAACAAAGTTTAAGGCAGGTACTTTTTTTAGATTTTTTTACAATAAGGTGTGGCGCCCGCCTGACCGGACGGGGCAGAATTTCCGAACCGTCGTTTTATAGGTTTCAGTACAAGTTCGTTGTATATTTGTTCAAATGGTTAAAATCGAAAGAGATGACAACAATACAACAAACAAAACCAAATCAGAATTTCATTTTAGCGTTTTTGATGCTCTGCATACTGTTTTCCTGCGCTCAGGAACCTGTCCGGCAGATTGAAATCAGGGGAATTTACGGGCATCCGAAACCTTTGTGGGAGAAAGGTTATTCATTGCCAGATTTGGGTATTAATTCGGTGTTTGTGCATGGTGGTTCAATAGATTCGGCGCTGATGGAACGGGCAAAAAGTGAAGGCATAAAAGTTTATGCCGAGTTTGCCACCTTAAATGGTAAAAACTACGTGGAAGAGCATCCCGAAGCATGGGCAATCAACGAAAAAGGCGAAAAGGTGGAAGCAGCCTCGTGGTTTATGGGTGTTTGCCCAACCGAACCCGGTTTCCGCGAATACAGATTTAATCAACTTCGAACGCTGCTAAACAAATACAATGTTGCCGGGGTTTGGATGGATTACGTTCACTGGCATGCCCAGTTCGAAGAACCTAAACCCATTTTGCCCGAAACCTGTTTTTGCGATCATTGTCTTTCCTCTTTCTCTGAAAATAAAAACGCTGTAATCCCCGAAGGGAGCACAGCGGAAAAAGCACAGTGGATACTTCAAAATAAAGAAACTGAATGGCGCGACTGGCGTTGCGAAGTGATTCTTGACTGGTCGGTTCAGATTCGTAAAATTATTGATGAACAAAAGCCGGGAACTTTACTCGGGTTGTATCATTGCCCCTGGAATGACGAGGAATTTGACGGTGCACGCCGGCGAAACCTCGGGCTTGATTACGACCTGCTTCGCGATGTTTTTGATGTGTTTTCGCCCATGGTTTATCACGAACGGATGGGCAGGGAACCCGCCTGGGTTGAGGAAAATATCCGTTGGTTTTGTAGGAGGCTGGAAATTAAAAACGGTGTTTCCCCAAAAGTTTGGCCCATTGTTCAGGCTTACAATAATCCCGGAATTGTGTCGGCGGGCGATTTTGAAACCGTTTTAAAAGGAGGGCTTTCAGCGGAAACGAGTGGCGTAATGATGTTTACAACCGGCGCATTGGCTGAGGATGAAGGAAAAATTGAGGTAATGAAAAAGGTTTATGAGGGTGTTTTAAAATAAATACAAATAAGTCCGGTTTTGTCCGGCTTTATTTTGAATTCTTCCAAATAACATCTATTTTCGACCCATAAAAAATGGAAAAGAATGGATTGTAAACGTGCATTTATAGCGCAAAGAAATTTGATTAACAGTAACTTTCATTTTTTCTTTTCTCTTTACTCATTACTTAAAATCTCATAAATATAATATGAAAAAAATATTCTCTTTTATAACATCCATGCCATTTATGGCATTTTTGCTGCTGGTATTTGCATTTTCGATGGCAATTGCCACTTTTGTTGAAAGCAGTTACGGAACCCCGACTGCGCAGGCGTTAATTTACAAAACCCGCTGGTTCGAGCTGATTTTGCTTTTACTGGCAGTAAATCTGGTTAAAAACCTGCTGAAATATCGATTCTTTACAAAAGAAAGGTTTACACTTGGGTTGTTTCACATTGCTTTCCTGGTGATTTTGCTTGGCGCTGCAATTACCCGTTTTATCAGTTACGAGGGAGTGATGCACATCCGCGAGAATCAAAGTTCAAATAACATCATTTCAACCGACAGCTATTTCTATGCAGCTTTCGAAAATCAGCAAAAAGAAAAGAAAGTGCTTTTTTCGGAACTTGCGCCAAAGCAGTTTTCGGCAAAGTTTGATGTCAGCGGTCAGGCTGTAAAAATAAAGGCTGTAGGATTTATCGAAAACGCTGAACGTAAACCGATTCCTTCGGAAACCGGCGAACCGGTAATCGATTTTGTATTCTCATCGCCCATGACACAGGGAATGCAGTCTTTTATTTTCCATAAAGGCGATGTTCTTGATTATCCCGGATTTACTGTCGGTTTCGAATCGCGAACCTCAACCGGTGTCAGTTTTTTTATGAAGGAAAACCAGTTGTTTGTTACCTCAGTTGATTCTTTAAAAGAAACCACCATGGCTAGCCAGGAAACTGTTGCATTTGCACCTGGCGATACTATTCCTGCGAAAAATATGTTTTTGTATGGTTTTGGTGAATTTCGTTTTCTAATCCGAAACTTTCTTCCCAGTGCAACTTTTACAGCAGTTAAAAGTCAGGGCGAAACCCGCGAAGACGCTGTTATGATTCAAATTTCGGATGGAATAAAACAGCAAATGGTGCCGGTTTTCGGGCATTCGGGAGTTGCTCCCGATACCATTTCCGTTCCGCTCGGAAATGGTGAATTAAAGCTGGCGTATGGTTCATTGCCTATTTATGTTCCGTTCAGCATTTATCTGAAAGATTTTCAATTGGAGCGATATCCGGGTTCGATGTCTCCATCGTCTTTCGCCTCGGAAGTTGTTTTGCAGGACGACAATATTGGTTTGAAAGAAGACATTCGCATTTTTATGAACAACACGTTGAATTACAAGGGATATAAATTTTTCCAGAGCAGTTACGATACCGATGAACAGGGAACTATTCTTTCGGTAAACCACGATTTATGGGGTACCTGGATAACTTACATTGGATACGCTCTTTTAATGCTGGGTTTTGTTCTCTCATTATTGAATAAAAGTTCATATTTCCAGTTTTTGGTTCGGAAACTTAAACTTAACTCAGCAAAGACCGTGATTTTAATTTTAGCGTTTGGTGGTTTTACTTTTACCTCATTTGCCCAAACAGGTGCGGGTGCAACAATTCCCGTAATCAGCAAAAATACAGTTGAGGAATTCAGCAAACTTTGGGTTCAGGGTGTTGACGGGCGCATTGAACCGCTTTCGACGCTAAACAGCGAAATTGTGCGTAAAATAAGCCACAAATCAGCCCTTTACGGAAAATCGGCGGACGAAGTGGTACTGAGTATGATGGCTTACCCCGAAATCTGGCGTACTTTGCCAATCGTTCGGGTTTCCGACAAAACTGTAGCCGCACAACTCGGAACCACCGAAAAATACATCACCATCGAACAGGTTTTTGACGAACAGGGAAATTACAGGATTTCGCAAAATGTGCAGCAGGCTTATGAAAAGGCCCCGGCTTTCAGAAACATGGTTGAGAAAGAATACATTAACCTTGATGAGCGCATAAATATTTGTTTTATGGTTTTTCAGGGATCGATTTTTAAACTGTACCCGCGCAATACAAGGGAAGCCAGTTGGAATTATCCGGGAGAAGATTCGCCCGATTATTCTGGTGGCGATTCAATATTTATAAAAAGCGGATTTCAGTTGTTGCTGCAAACAATTGCGGAGCAGAAAAATACCGATGCCGACCAGATTTTAGCAGCCATCCGTAACTTTCAGAATAAATACGGAGGCGATTTAATTCCATCTCAAAACCACAGGGACATCGAAATTTTATATAACAAGGTAAATCCGTTTAAACGTGTTTTCCCTTATTATCTGATGTTTGGGATTTTATTGTTAATTGTGCTTTTGGTTAATATTTTCAGGCAAAAACAATTACCAAAATTTTTGTGGGTATCATTCTTAGCGATAATATTTATCACGTTCCTGATTCATACAGGTGGACTGGTTTTGCGCTGGTACATTTCAGGGCACGCACCATGGAGCAATGGCTACGAATCGATGGTTTATGTGTCGTGGGCGGTAATGCTTGCCGGTTTTGTTTTTGGCCGTAAATACCCGCTGGTAGTTGGTACCGCCGCATTTTTAACCGGAATTTCACTTTTTGTAGCCCACTTAAACTGGATGAACCCTGAAATTACCCCGCTTGTTCCGGTTTTGAAATCATACTGGCTGATGATTCACGTGGCAATAATCACGGGCAGTTATGGCTTTCTTGGATTAAGTACTTTCCTCGGAGTTTTGGCACTGATTTTAATGGTTCTTCGAAATAAAAAGAATCAGGTAAAAGTTACCCTTTTTATCGAGCAACTTACCACCATCAACGAAATGTCGGCAACGGTTGGTTTGTATTTTCTTACAATCGGTACATTTTTGGGCGGTGTTTGGGCAAACGAAAGCTGGGGTCGTTACTGGGGCTGGGATCCAAAAGAAACATGGGCGCTTATTACAGTGGTTATTTACTCGTTTATCGTTCACATGCGGTTGATTCCGCCTTTGAAAGGTGTTTTCAATTACAACATGGCTTCGGTACTTGGTTTTGCTTCGGTATTGATGACTTATTTTGGTGTGAACTATTACCTTTCCGGGCTGCATTCATACGGAAAAGGTTCTGCGGATGGCGTAAATCCAGCGGTTCCAATATTCTTTATTATTTTGGGAGGATTAATGATTTGGGCGTATATAAAGGACGCCAGATATGAAAAAGAAAAAGCTGATTGAGAAAGATTAAATTATACATTGCAATTAGTCTGAATGGAAAAATAGCCGGTACTGATGGTAGCGTTGAATGGCTTGAGAATATCCCGAATCCAGAAAAAACAGACTACGGTTACTATGATTTTTACAATTTGGTAGATATAACAATACAGGGAAATACCACATACAATCAGGTAATTGGATGGGGAATCGACTTCCCGTACAAAGGCAAAAAGAATTATGTAGTTACAAGAAAGAAAGATGTTGTAAATACGGAATTTGTTGAATTTATCACCGAAAATCATGCAGAATTTATAAAAAAATTGAAAGAAGAAAATGGCGGTGACATCTGGTTAATTGGTGGTTCGAAGGTAAATACGCTGGTTCTTGATGCCGGACTTTTAGACGAAATTATAGTTTTTGTTATGCCTGTCATCATTTCAGGAGGAATTGAGCTTTTTGATTCTTTTCCCAAAGAAACAGAATTAAATCTTATCGGTACAAAATCGTATTCCAGCGGTGTGGTTGAATTAAAATACAAGGTCGGTTAAACTACATTTTAATGCTTTTCTGCCATTGTCTGTAATTCTAAAATCTTTGATTTTTGGAATAACACAAACAGATAGTCGATTTCTAATCGACTAATAAGTTAATACTCATATGTTTAGCACTATTTAGAATAGATTTAAATAGAGTTTGGTTAATTATTGTAAAACCAACAATCAATCACCCGAAAATCAAAACCATTATATTTGGCGATCAAACTAAATCAATAAATTATGGCACAGGAAGTAACCCGTACCTTTGATATCCTTGAACGTTATTTGAATGAGTTTCCACGTAAAGATGCACTTGGCGGTAAAAAAGATGGAAACTGGTATGTTTATTCCACTGAGGAATATAATATGAAATCGCATCAGTTTGCCCTGGGTTTAATGGCGCTCGGTTTGAAAAAAGGTGACAAAGTTGCCACCGTAACCACAAACAGGCCCGAATGGAATTTCGCTGACATGGGAATGGCAATGACAGGTGTTGTGCATGTTCCTATTTATCCAACTATAGGTGAGGACGAATACAAATATATTTTGCATCATGCCGAAGTAAAATTGGTGATTGTTGGCGACCTGAAATTGTACGAAAAAATAAATCCGATTGCCAAAATGCTGTCGCACATTGAGCAGATTTACACTTTTGAAGAAATTGAAGGCGCAAAATTATATGATGAAATTCTTGAATTGGGCGAATCGAAAAAAAAGGAATTAAGTCAACAGTTGGAAAAGATTAAAGATTCAATTCAACCTGAAGATCTGGCAACTATTATTTATACATCCGGAACCACCGGAGTGCCCAAAGGAGTAATGCTTACCCAAAAAAACCTGGTTTCGAATTTCGTGGCTCATTCAAAAATGCATCATTTGGGCAAGAATCACCATGTAATCAGTTTTCTTCCGCTTTGCCATGTGTACGAACGTAGCGTGAATTACCATTTTCAGTACAAGGGAATGGGAATTTATTATGTTGGAAATTTAAACCAGATTGTATCGGCAATCAAGGAGATAAAACCACACATGTTTAACTCTGTTCCACGCTTGCTGGAGAAAGTTTATGATGGTTTTGTAACTAAGGGAAAAGAGTTGAAAGGAATTAAAAAATCGCTGTATTTCTGGGCTTTGGATTTAACAAGGCATTTCGAATACAACAAAAAATACGGGCCACTTTTAAGTCTGAAAATAAAAATTGCCGATAAACTGATTTATTCGAAATGGCGGGCAGCACTTGGCGGTAACATTGTTTATGTGGTTTCGGGCGGGGCAGCATTACAACCAAAAATTGCAAGGGTTTTGGGCATGTCGAAAATGCTCAACCTCGAAGGTTACGGATTAACTGAAACATCGCCGGTAATTGCCGTAAATAATCCGGCTTCAGGCGAAATGAAAATTGGAACGGTTGGTGCAGTATTGGAAGGTTTTGAAGTTAAAATTGCCGAAGATGGTGAAATACTCTGCAAAGGTCCCGGAGTAATGAAAGGTTATTATAAAGCGCAGGATTTAACCGATGAAGTGATTGACAAGGATGGTTGGTTTCATACAGGTGACATTGGTGTTTTTGAAGAGGGCAGATACCTGAAAATTACCGACAGAAAAAAGGAGATTTTTAAGCTTTCGGGAGGGAAATATATTGCACCTCAAATGATTGAAAACAAACTGAAAGCTTCGAACCTGATTGAACAGGTGATGGTAATCGGCGCCAACGAAAAATTCGCCAGCGCTCTTATTTCACCAAACTTCCCGTTGTTGCACGACTGGTGTGCAGAAAATAAAATCCACTTCGAAAACAACAAAGACCTGATTAAAAAAATCGAAGTAGTTGATAAATTACAGAAAGAGGTTCAGATTATTAACAAAACGCTGGGTTCTCACGAGCAAATCAGCCGAATCAGACTGGTTTGTGCCGAATGGACTCCTGCAAGTGGTGAATTATCGCCAACTTTAAAACTGCGGCGTAATATTGTTGCAGCAAAATATCAGCATTTGATCGACGATATTTATTCGGTAGGTAAAAGTTAGCAGATATAAAATCATCAGGAATTCTTCCAATATCGTTGTTGGATTCTTTATCACATCAATTTTTTAAAACGGTGTGACTAAAAATGATTTATAGTTTATTTGTAAGTTTGCGAAAAAGACAAAAATGCTTTTGGTTAGAGAAAATAGTTAGATTATGAATACGAATACAGCAGAAATAAAAAATAATTTAAGCAAACTTATTCAGGAAACAGAGGATGTTGGTATTCTGAAAAAGGTTCAGGCTTATTTTACCACATTGCAAAGTAAAAATGTTGACTGGTGGCAATTAACTTCAGTGAAGGAAAAGGAAGCAATCTATGAAAGTCAGCAGCAACTGAAAAATGGGAAAGGGATTCCACATCAGGAAGTTAGACAAAAAGTGGATAAATTGCTTGGTCGGAAATGAAGAAATATCAGAAAATTTGATCCTCCTTTGCCATAAATAATAAACTAAATTCTAAACCAACTTTAAAATGAAAAATCTGTTTTTCTTTACTCTTTTTACATTTTCCATTCTTTCCGTTTCAGCGCAAAAATTAGTGATTAACAGCGATGAGTATTTCGAAATGCCCGGACTCAATGTGATGGTGTTTTACGATATTTATCCGGAAGGTCATCAGGGAGCAATCGGAATCATCCAGAATGGAACCCGCGTGGCAACCAATGGCGACCTTCGGCTGGAACCTACTCCCGGACAATGGCAACCCATTCCAAAAACCGAAAAACGACAGGTAATTCCTGAAAATAATGAAATCAGGGTCAGGTGTACTTACCCCGACGAAAGCCGCAATCGCAAAGGATTTAATCCTGTTTTTTATCCCGACCTGAATTTTAGTTACAATGTCAGGGTTATTGGTGAAGGAAAAAATTTCAGGATAATTGTTGATTTGGAAAAACCACTTCCTGATGAATGGATTGGGAAAGTAGGTTTTAACCTTGAACTTTTTCCGGGATTACTTTTTGGAAAATCTTGGTACATGGATGAAAAATCAGGAATTTTTCCGATGCAGGCCAACGGACCAATGCAAAAGGATGCTGATGGAACCTGGCAGGCGTTTCCAATGGCAACGGGTAAAAAACTTACTATTGCGCCCGATGTTCCCGAACAAACCCTGAAAATCACAAGTTTGAAGTCTGAATTGCAGCTACTCGACGGAAGGTTTTATCATAACAACGGCTGGTTTGTGGTTCGCTCTGAAGTAAAAGCGGGAGCCACAAAAAATGCTGTCGAATGGTATGTTGAACCATTTGTGGCAGTGTATTTTAAGCAAAAGCCCGTGGTTCATGTCAGTCAGGTTGGTTATCATCCCAACCAGCAAAAAATTGCATCGGTTGAACTTGATAAACAGGAAACGGAAATAAAGGAAGTTTCTCTGCTTCGGATGTCTGAAAACGGTGGTTTTGAAACCGTAAAAAAGGGGGTTCCTGTTAAATGGGGAAAATACCTTCGTTTCAATTATTACCAGTTCGATTTTACTGAAATAAAAAAACAGGGCATTTACCAGGTTCAATATGGAAATTATAAAACCGAACCATTTAAGATTGATGCTGATGTTTACGAACGCCATGTCTGGCAACCTACACTCGAGTATTTTCTGCCGGTGCAAATGTGCCACATGCGCGTAAACGAAGGTTACCGCGTTTGGCACGACCTCTGCCACATGGACGATGCTTTGATGGCGCCTGTTGATACAAACCATTTCGACGGGTATTTGCAGGGACCTTCAACTTTGACAAAATTTAAGCCTTTGGAACAGGTTCCGGGATTAAATGTGGGTGGCTGGCACGACGCAGGCGATTACGATTTACGAGTTGAATCACAGGCCGGCTCGGTTTGGACACTGGCACTGGCATACGAAGAATTTAATGTCAACCTCGATCAAACAACTGTGGACCAGCAAAATCATTTGGTTGAAATTCATCTTCCTGATGGTAAACCCGACATTTTGCAACAGGTTGAACATGGCGTACTTACTATTTTAGGCGGGTATGAAAACCTGGGACGTTTGTACCGTGGAATCATAGAAAACGATTTACGTCAGTATGTTTTGCTTGGCGATGCTTCTGCTAATTCCGACGAATTGAAGTATAATCCGGCGCTGGGGAAAAATGAAAAAACTGCAACGGAATCGGGTGTTCATGATGATCGCTGGGTTTTTACAGAAGAAAATGCCGGTCACGAGTATGCAGCAATTCAGGGTTTGGCTGCAGCAGCAAGAGTTTTAAAAGGATATAACGACGATTTGGCCGCCCGCTGTTTAAAAGCAGCCACTGAACTTTATGATGTTGAAAGACAAATTTCGGGAAGAAACAGTTCGGGAAAAATTAATGCCGCCTGCGAATTGTTTTTAACAACGGGTAATTCAAAATACATGGATGATATTGTATCAATGAAGGATCAGGTAGTTCGAAGTCTTTCACAAACCGGGGCTTCCATTGCAAGTATTTATAACCGAATTGAAGACGAAGGATTGAAAACTGAGGTTTTAGCAAAATTTATGGAATTAAATGTTCAGCTCGAAAAACGACAAACAGAAAATCCGTTCGGGGTACCGTACAACATTGCTATCTGGGGCGATGGCTGGGGAATTCAGCGGTTGGGAATGCAGCAGTATTTTCTGCATAAAAATTTACCCGATTTGTTTGGGAAAGATTTGCTTTTTAATGCTTTGAATTTTGTTTTGGGTAACCATCCGGGAGAAAATACGTCATCTTTTGCATCAGGAGTTGGTTCGCGCTCTGTGTTACAGGCATACGGAATCAATCGCGCCGACCGGTCGTTTATTCCCGGTGGCGTTGTTTCTGGCACAGGAATAATTCGACCTGATTTTCCTGAATTGAAAGAATGGCCTTATTTCTGGCAGCAAACCGAATATGTAATGGGTGGCGGCGCCGAGCATTTTATGTTTCTGGTGCTGTCAGCAGATAAATTGTTGAAAAATTAGGATTAAAGGATGGCATCGCTTCGGGCGATGCTATCCTTAATAATAAACGAAAGTATTGCTTTGTTTTACGGATAACTTCTACCCAGCTTGAAAGAATGCTATCCATCATCTTTTGCTCTTTAATACAAATTTGGTATAAACCTTATTGCATTTACTCAAAATAATTTAATTTTACACGAAAATAGTGTACACGATGTTAATGAATATTACTTTTAGTGCAGAACAGGAATTAATAAAAAAAGCCAGGGAAAAAGCTATGGCGGAAAAAACTACTTTAAATGTTGCCTTTAGAAAATGGTTAAAGCAATATGCTGAAAGAGAAAGGATTTTGGAAGAATATGATCAAGTGATGGAATCTTTGAAACATGTTTATTCTGGAAGAAAATTTACAAGAGACGAAATGAATGAAAGGTAAGTTTTTCATAGATACAAATATTCTGATTTATTCTTTCGATTTGAATACCTCTTTGAAAAGAACTATTTCAGAAGAGTTAATTAAAAACGCACTTTCAGGAGCAGGATTTATAAGTTTTCAGGTAATTCAGGAGTTTCTAAATATTTCAACCAAGAAATTTGAAAATCCGATGAGTGTAGAAGAAGCAAAAATCTATATTTCAAAAGTGTTATTCCCAATTTGTAAAATATTTCCTACAGAAGAATTATATTATATTTCATTGGAAATCAATGCCAAATGGAAATTTTCATTTTATGATTCACTTATAATTGCTGCTGCCATAGAATCCAACTGTAAAATTTTGTATTCAGAAGACCTGCAGAACAATCAAAAAATCTATGATTTGACCATCATAAATCCATATCTTTAAATTAATGCCCTTTCCCAGGGTATTGCCGCTAATACAAGCACAAGAGCAATTCCGTAATAAATGGCTGCGCTCCGATGTTTTTTCCAGGGAGCAACCGATTTTTTTGATTTTGCCCGACCAATATGAATTAATATCAATGCAATTATCATCAGCGAAATATGTTCGACTGCATAAAACCGCAAATCGGCATTTTTCATGGCCGCACCAAAATCGTTAAAAGCAGCTTTTGTTAATGGGCTTACAAAGGCATATAAAATAATTCCCACTAAAAACTGAATGTCAACAAAAATGGTTAACAATAATCCAGTAATGTTGTCTTTTTTACTCCAGTCCCGTTTTTTTAACCAGCCGGTAAATGCAAAAACCAGTGCTAAAATCATTACAATTAAAACCAGCCATCGAAACAGATTGTGGGTGTGTAAAAGTCCTGTGTACATATTTAATAATTGAAATTTCTATTGAAACATATTAAATAGCTTTAAGTTGAGATTATTGATTAAAAATTGGAATTAAAATTTGAGATTGCATTCTTTATAAACAGATTTACAAAAAAATAAAAGGCTGAATTCGTTTGAATCCAACCTTTTACTTTAAAATTATCAGTGTATTTTATTTTTTAGTTGTTTCAATCACTCCTCTGAAATATCCGATTGATTCGGCAATTCCCACAAATGGGTCACCCATGTCTTTTTCGTGTTCAAGACTGCAAACGCCTGTATATCCAACTTCTCTCAACATTCTTACAAATGCAGGAAAATCGATTACACCGCGGCCAATTTCCAATGAGTATCCAAGTTTGGTTGTGCCGGTAACATCTTTAATGTGAATATCGAAAACACGTGAATGATATTTTTTAAGGTCTGCAACCGGATCTTTTCCATTTCTTGTGTCGTGACCAATGTCCAGACACATTCCAATTCTTGGATCCAGATCTTTTACATGATTCCAGACATCATCGGCATCGGGGTAAATTTTTATGTCAGGGCCGTGCAGGTGAATGGCATAGTTAAAGTTGTATTCCTTTACTTTTTTATCCACATAAGGCAACAATTCAACGTTTGGTACACCAACTATCAGTTTTACGCCAACTTTTTTTGCATAAGCGAAAGCACGATCAATTTCCTCTTCACTTTTCATGTAAATCGGGCCAACAGCATAACCGGTAACATCGCTTGCCTTTAGTTTAGCGTGAAAAGCTGCAATTTCCTCATCGGTACTTGCAAATGGCAAATGAAAATCTTTGATACACAAATAGTGTACATCAGTTTTCTTTAAAGTTTCGAGTGTTTTGTCAAGATCGAATTTCAGGAAAGTATATCCTGCCATCCCAACTTTGAATTTTTCTCCTGTTTCGGGAGGTGGTTGCGGCCCGGGTTTCGTTTCCTGACCATATGATACAGCAGAAAAAATAAGGGCAAACGCCAGTAATAATAATGGTTTCATAAAATTAGTATTTAAGTTTTATATTTATTAGTATTCAAAGCTATAAAAGATTCTGAAAAGCATGTTACCAACCGGGTTTTTGAGTAAAAAAAAAGAGGCCGGAAAACTAGTTCCCGGCCTCTTCTGAAATTATATTTTAACCAAATCAATTGCGGAAAGCAACCTTACCCTTTTCGGGAATAGCGCGGTAAAGGGCTTTTGCATCATTATCGTTTAACCAGATATAAAGAGTTGGAATATATTTTTTTGGAAAAATATTTTTCTTAAAATATTCGGTGCTGTAATTAAATATGTCTTTGTTATAATTTATTGATTTTAGCGAATCAGCGCCTAATCCGATTCCGGTAATTACTACTTCAACATCATTGTCGAGTTTAAATTGCCAAACAAGAAGCGGGTCAGGAATGGTATCGTGTTTTACTTTTGCAGCCTCATCTTCATTTTTTGGGGCCTGAACTCTTTTTACTGGTCTTTTTACAATGGTTGCCTGCTCTTCAACAACAGATGCAATTTTGGTGAAATCGAGGTAAGTACCGTAATTCAAGTCTTCGAAAAAATTAGCAGGAATTTGTTTCTGAATTTTTGCCTGTAACAGAACTGTACCTCTTAACTGAACCTGAACTATGCTATCGGTAAGATTTATTCCCAGGTTTAGCGAATCTGATTTGGCCAGTTGCAAATGCCTTTCCATCCAGTGAACTTCTTTTTTCTTTTCCTGAATTTCAGTGATGTTCCATCCGGCATCATTTATTTCATTTTCCGGAATTTGTGCCAGTTTTTCTTTAGCTGCCTCTGTTACTGCTTCCATCGCTTTCATATACCGCACAACACTGAAAGTCAACAGTAAAACAAAAATAACAGTTATGGTTATAAAACCGGCTTTGTATTTTAATAATATATTTTTCATTTTCCGGTTTTTTTAATAGATAAATACTTTTGAACCAATGGGAAGAGTTTTGTAAACCGCTTCCAAATCGTCGTCGAGCAACCTCACACATCCGTGGGTTACCGGCGAGCCGATCAATCTTTGATACAATGTGCCGTGAATCATGTATCCGTCGCCTAAATGAAGTGCATAATCTCCCAAAACATTTGCCTCGCGTCTTGAAGAATGCCCCGAAGGTGGAACAGGCAAACCCTCTTCGATAAATGCCCAATCGGGTTTTGTCCAGACAGGATCGGTTACCTTATTGCGCACAGTCATCACCCCTTTTGGTGTTTCGAACAGATACGATTTTGTACTGTCAACCTCAAGACTGATAAAACTCCCTGTGGAGCATCGGCCCTGCCGCACGACTTCGTTGTTTTTGTACAATTCGAATGTATTGTTTGTGGTGTTAATTATCAGAAAAGCATTGCCGGGAGCCAACCGCTGAGCCTTTTTGTTTAACTGGTCGAGCTTTTTATTCAGGATTTTTAAGTCGGCTTCCACATTAATTGTGGTATCCTTTGTAGAAATTTTGCTTATTTCTTTCTGGTATTTTGTAAATTGAAGTTCAGGTACGACAAGCAGATTGAAGTACGCAAAAACTAAAATAATAACTACTATTCCAGTTAAAAAAAGAATAAAAGCAAGTATTTTTTTTAGATTTTCCATTTTTTAGTTTAAATAATCTTCCAGTGGTAGCCGCGAACCTACAATTATTACAGGTGTATTTACACTGCACTGACTATAAACAACATCCATTTGTTTGTTTTCCAGTGCAATACATCCATCTGTCCAGTTTAACCCTTTCCCTCCGTCACCATGTATCTCTATTAATCCGCCAATTCCGGTTCTTCTCGATATTTCTCCTGATTTAACCATTTTATCGTATCTTCTTTGATCTTCACCATTTGGATAGTTGATTAACAAAGCTTTATAATATTTGGTTTTGGCGTTACTCTTTTTTTCAGTTACCTTATAAACTCCCTCGGGTGTTGCTTTATCTCCTGCATACATTTTATCTCCCATCCAGCTTTTACCAAATTCTGCCGGAAATGTTTTAAATTCTTTCCCTCCTTTCAGGATAATAAATGTCGATTGTATTTTATCGACAAGTATTACTGTCTGCCCTTTTTTCGAAAGGTTGTATGCCAGTTTTGTGTTTTTCTCCCAAATGGGATAGTTTTTATAAAAATCTGTCAGTTTAAAATGAGCTGATTTTTCAGCCATTGAAATACTTTCAGAAGCTTTTTTTGCAAGTTTTGCAGCCTGCTGGTAATCATTCCTTTTATATTCGATCTGAGCCTCAAGGAATCGGGTTTTCCCTTTATTAAATGCGTTTATTGTTGAACGTCCAAGTGCAAGATGTTTGTAGTATTTTTCGAATTTAGCGATTTGTTTTCTCAGGGTTGCCAGTTCCGATTCTACATTATTCTTAAGTTTCCCTTTTACGTTCTTTGCTTCATTTCCAGCATTTGTACTTTTATTAATCGATTTAAGTGCCAAATCGCGCGTTAATGAATAATCTCTGAAAACGAAAAATTTACCGTTTTGAGTTTTCCACTCCTTCATCGACCATTTGTACAAACTCTCAGCTTCTTTCAGTGTTTCGTTTGCATACCGGCCGGCCATTTTCTCCTTTGCATTCGCTAAGGATTCGCGGGCTAAATTTATCTCTTCAAGCGGCGGTTTGTTGGTCAGATATATAAAAGCTGAATACCCAACAGCCGCGATAAAAACGATAAAAAAAGTGTAAACAAAAAAAGCGGTTAATCTTTTCACCTTCATAATTTGCATGAAAAAGCCGGGGTTTTAAGCCCCGGCGTTTCTTATACTTTTGGTACTTTCTTAAAATTTAATTTTAGCTTTTTCCAATACTGTTTTTAATTCAGTATTGATTTCGGTAGCTTTCTGCTGAGCAGCGTTAATTTTTGTTTGTGCACCAAGCAGGTCACCACTTGCAACTAATGCAGGAACTTCAGAAACTGATGTAGTAATACCTGTTAAGTCAAGTTTAATAGCTTCAATAGCTTCTTTACCTTCTTTACCTTTAGGTGCTTTTGCTACTAACATGTTGTTTTCTTCAATCAAAGCAACTGTTGCAGCTTCTGCAGTAGCAACTTCTGTTTTGATTTCTTCTTTTCTAACTTCGGTTTTTGCAACCAATTCAGTAGCCTGAGTTGTAACTACAACGAGTTTTTCTTTTGCTTTACCGTAGCTTTTGAAAAGTTTTGAAGACTGAGCTTCGATTTCAACCTGTACAGCGTTTAATGAATCCTGAACTGCAAGAAAATCAGCTTCAACATAAAGATCAGCCTGTGCAGCTTTTGCTTGTTCCAAAGCAGCTTTTGCAGCATCCAATTCAGCCTGTGGTGGTTTTGCGCAACTGGTGAAAATTAAAGTTACAGCAACCATCGATAATACATAAAAAATCTTTTTCATAATTCTAATCATTTTTTTGTTAATATTTACTTTTCGAACGTTTTTCTAATTTCATTCATGTATTTTGACGGAAGGTTGGCACGAAGTAACATGCTGATCGAAAAAAAAAGTGTAATTTTCCGAAAAATTTCCGTAATTCGATTTTCTGTTTAATATGACTGCGGTGAAATTCAAGAACTTAACGGACGAACAGTTAGTAGAAAAAATAATTCGGGAAGGGAAAAAAGAACTCTTTGGAGTTTTGTATCTACGTTATTTCCCTAAAGTGAATGATAAATGTTACAGTTTTTTCAAAGACAAACAGAAATCGGAAGAATTTGCCAACGACATTTTAAGTAAATCATTTGAAAAACTTGAAAGTTTCCAGGGAAAATCATCTTTTTCTTCATGGTTATACTCAATTACTTATAATACAGTAATCGATTTCCTTCGTAAAAAGAAACAATTGCACTACCCCAACTGGAACCTTGAAAACGAATTACCAGAAATCATTGACGAGTCGGATACAGAGATTTCGGAAATCAGTTATGAAAATCTTCTGGAAGTTTTTGAGAAAATTCACCCCGAGGAAAAAGCACTTTTAATGATGAAATATCAGGATTCAATTCCGATAAAAGAAATAGCCGTTTCTTTATCTACCAGTGAGGATGCTGTAAAAATGAGGTTGAAAAGGGCACGCACCAGGGTGGTTTATTTATATTTTAAAATGTTTGGCCCCGATTAATTTGCTGTTACTTTTTCTTTTTGTTTCGTCTAAAACTTTGAAAACACGAATGACGAACTCACAAATTTAAAATTCAACGTTCATAAAATTATTATACCAATTAAAAAAAATGAAGTTTCCTTTTTCCAAAATATTTAAAAGCCAGGCAAAAACAATTCCGGGTATTGTGAAAAAACAACTCGGGATATGTTTCCCCAATGCTATAAATATAGAATGGGAATCTAAAAACAATATTTACGAGGCCATTTTCTATTTGAATGATATAGAACACATTGCCCACATTTCGAAAAAGGGAGATTTGCTGGAATATAAAAAGAATCTGTGGCCCGATGAGTTACCGGATATTATTAAAACAGCAGGAAGTACTCATGGCGAAATCATGAACGGAATAATTATCAGAAGGGGCGAAGAAGTTTTTTACGAGATGATTATCAGGAATGAAAAGCTTGACCGGTTCGAATATTTGTTTACACATAACGGAGATTTACTTGACTCGCATCTGTTATAACAAATTTTAACTTCTTTAATCAACCAATTTTAATTCAACCCGAACAACCGAACCACCGGGAATAATAATATCGTTGTTTTCAGTAATTATGGTTTCTTTCGAAAAAAGGGATTGAATACCCAGCACCTCAAAAAAACCTTCAACTTTTATTTTACCTGCTTCTGAATCAAAATTGACAATAATAGCTGTAAGACTCAACCTATTATTTTTGTTTGCAAGTACAATCCCTTCCAATTTAAGCGGAACACTACTTTCAGAATAAACAATCTCATCATATCCTGCTAATTCTTTTAAAAATTGAAAAACAGGAAAGATATCACCTTTCAGTGCTGAAAATTTTTCGGGAAAAGTGGGAATGTAATTGCCTTGAATAAAACCTCGCCAACCAACCGTTTCGAAAAAAGTCACCAAATCTGTTCCCGATTGCGACAGAAATTTCAAACTCCCCAATAACCATTGTGCGGCAAAAACTGTATTCTGCCTGGCATCAACCTGATCGGGCAATTCTCCCGATTTAGCTGCTGGTTCTTCAGCAGTTGCAACCACATTAAACCGCTGTTTCAATGTTACCGGCGATACAAAAACCGGTTTTCCGGGAAATAGCTTTTTTGCCGAGTTAACCACATATTTCTGAGCTTCCAGATTTTCAACCAGCGAAATATTATCGAATGCATGTACCTGCGGACAAACTGCGAAACTTACAAATTCTGCTCTTTCTGTTTGCGGCCGGTTGCGGTTTAATTCTGCAAAATATGCGTTTACACCGGTTCCGATTTTTGCTTTGGGGAACAACTCTTTTAATTCAAAATAAATTTCCTCAAAAATGATATCGTTGGAAAGATGGTTTTCGCCCACATCAAGAATATATTTTACACTGATTTTTCCGAATCGAATTGCGTTTTTAAGGGCTGCCAGTTCATTTTTAAAATTCTTCGAAAAATACAAGACAAGAAAAAGGGGAATCCCCAAAAGGCTGGATTCATCGGACACAAGCTTTAAATTCTGACTAAAGTTTTTATCGAATAATTTCAGTTCTGCCCGCAAATGATGAATTGGTAACTGCTTTAAAATTTCAGCTTCAGAGTTTTCAAGTGGTTCGTTTCTACTTGTTCTTCCAACTCCAATTTCAGGCAACTTATAACGTATGTTTTTATCGATTCTGAAAAAAATCAACTCTGTTGAAACTTTCGTTTTCGATTCATCCTGAATTTCGAGTACAATTTTCTGATTAATCTTTTCGCCTTTTTTTATTTCGAAAGGAGTCCCTATGTTTGTAATTGAGCATTGAAGTTAATGCATAAGCCAAAAGAGCATTATTTTTGAATTAGCTATTAATCAATAAAACTCAATGACTTATGCAAAGACAAATTACAACATTAGATTTTAAAGGGCAAAA
>JBGSRA010000100.1:0-79453 GCA_041737765.1 Draconibacterium sp.
CCACGAGGTAACCGCTGACTTCAATCAGTTCCAAACGGTCGCGCAGCGGGGGAGCGATTGTACTTAAAGTATTGGCAGTAGCAATAAACATTACTTTCGAGAGATCGAAATCGGCTTCCACATAATTGTCATGAAATTCAGAATTTTGTTCCGGATCGAGTACTTCGAGCAGTGCCGAAGCCGGGTCGCCATGAAAATGTTTCGATACTTTATCGATTTCGTCGAGAATAAAAACCGGGTTCGATGATTTTGCCTTTTTAATGTTTTGAATAATTCTTCCAGGCATTGCACCGATGTATGTTTTACGGTGACCGCGGATTTCCGATTCGTCGTTTAATCCGCCCAGACTTACCCGTACATAACTTCTGTCCAGTGCGCGTGCAACCGATTTTCCGAGCGAAGTTTTACCAACTCCGGGAGGGCCGTACAAACAGAGAATCGGCGATTTCATGTCGTTTTTCAATTTCAATACAGCCAAATGTTCAAGTATCCGTTCCTTTACTTTATCGAGGCCATAATGATCTTCGTCCAGAATTTTACTTGCATTTTTCAGGTCGAAATTATCGACGGTATATTCGTTCCATGGCAAATCGAGCAAAGTCTGGCAAAACGTAAACTGAACTGAATATTCGCCGGCAGCCGGATTTAAACGGGCCAGTTTTTCAACTTCTTTTTTAAAGAATTTGGCAATTTCTTCGTTCCACTTTTTTGTTTTCGCCCTCGTTTTTAACGCGTTAATTTCCTGTTCAGCCGGATTTCCACCCAGTTCATCCTGAATGGTTTTCATTTGCTGGTTGAGCATGTACTCGCGTTGTTGTTTGTCAATGTCGGTTTTTACCTTTTTCTGAATATCATGTTTCAACTCCAGCATCTGTACTTCCTTTACCAAAAAACTGATTGCCTGAATCCCGCGATCTTTCAAACTTTCAATCTCCAGTAGTTTTTGTTTGTCTTCAACCTTAATATCGGTATTCGAACAAATAAAGTTGATAAGGAATGATGAGTTTTCAATATTTTTTACGGCAAATGTCGCTTCCGGCGGCACATTTGCTGTAAACTGAGCAATTTTTATCGAAAGGTCTTTCAGTGATCCGACAATGGCATTAAACTCGTTGTCGTTTTCGGGCATTAAGTCGTTTAACGATTCAACTCTAGCTTTAAAATAAGGTGTTTCGGTCACAAAACCTGCAATTCTGTACCGTCTTTTTCCCTGGATGATTACAGAAGTTGAACCATCGGGCATTTCGAGCACTTTCAGTATTTCGGCAACCGTACCGATCTCAAAAATATCGGTTGTTTTTGGGTGATCAATTGTGTAATCTCTTTGGGCCACTGTTCCCAGTAGTTTGCTTCCGCGGTTTACATCACGAATAAGTTCCAGGGAAGCTTCACGGCCAACGGTAATTGGCAGTACTACTCCGGGGAAAAGTACAGTATTACGGAGCGGAAGAATTGGAAGAACATCGGGTACTTCCATATTTTTGAGATCACGATCGTCTCCGTCGGCTATTATCGGTATAATATCTGTTTCATTATCCATCGATCCTATTCCGAAAATATGTTGAATTCCTGAATTTTTTATTTTCCCCATTTTTATTGATTTTGTGACAAACTGGCTTAACCAGTTGCGGTTTTTAAACAGGCATATTGCTTTGCAATAGATGTGCCATTAAAAGAAAAGAAATTTGAAGCTATTTGTTCAAGAGGATAGTAAGTATTTTACTGACAAGATAGCACTTAACTTCAAAAAAAAAGCCCCGGTTATCGGAGCTTTGTATATAGCAACAAAAAATTTATTTTTTCCTGTTTTCCATGTGTTTACCGTAGCGGGTCATGAATTTGTCAACACGTCCGGCGCTGTCAACCAGTGTAACCTTACCGGTATAAAATGGATGCGAAAAACTAGAGATCTCGATTTTGAATACAGGGTATTCAACACCATCAACAACTTCTGTTTCGCGTGTATTTACTGTTGATTTGGTCAGCCATGTATGTCCGTTCGACATATCTTTGAAAGCAACCAGTCTGTATTCTTTCGGATGAAGATCTTTTTTCATTTTTCTGTTTTTTTTATTATGAATGGTTACATTCCAAAACTGTAATCCATTCGTTATTTTATTATTAGTCCTTTTTCAATCGGGCTGCAAAGATAAATATAGTTCTTTATAAACCAAAAAAGAAAACTTAATTTTTACTTGTTTTTGCCTTAACTTTTTCATTTAACACTTCGGGGCCAATAATTGGTGCACGAACAAACGGTTTTTCCCGATCAAAAAGATAGCGCATGGTGTAATGTGTTTTTGCCCTTTTCGCGCCGGTAGCTTCGTACACGGCAATAATTTTCGGATTAAAATCACCGGCCCACGAAAGTTCAACCTCGGTATATTGTGGTTTCTTTTTCATAATCTGATCCTGGTGCCAGAAAATAGCCGACTCTACACCCGAACGTTGATAATCCGGATCAACACCCATGATAAATATTCGGGTGCGGGTCATTGTATTGGTGTTTTTGTAATACAAAAATTTCAGAATTCCCCACAGGTTTAGTTTTCCATTCAATTTCCGAAGAATTTGATTAATATCGGGAATCATAACAAAAAGTGCAATCGGTTTTTCTTCATGGTATGCAAACCAAATCATTTCGGGGTCTAATATTGCTTTCGAGTTGTTTACAAAGTCCCTGATATCTTCTGGATCGATAGGTTTATAATGTTCGTGAAATGCCCACGCTGCATCGTAAATGGTGCAGAAATCCTTTACAAACTTGTCTGTTTCTTTAAAATTGATGTGCCTGAATTGGTATTGAGGTTTCTTTGCTATCCACTCTGCAATTTTCCAGAAACGTTCAGGAAATGGCACAGTGAAATCGAGGTGGTAACAGTATTGTTCAAAATACACTTCGAACCCAAAATTGCGAAAAAGTTTTTCATAATAAGGCGGGTTGTAGGGCATTCCATAACCTTGTGTCATAAAACCATCGACAAGCAAACCCCAGTTTACATAGTTTTCGCCAAAATTAATCGGACCGTCCATCGCTTCCATTCCGTTGGTTTTGTTCCAATTTTCGGCAGCTTTAAAAAGTTGGTTAGCTGCTTCCTGGTTGTCAACACATTCAAAAAATCCACATCCTCCGGTGGGTTGTTCGTAGGTATGCGAAAGGTTACCGTTGACAAAGGCTGCAATTCGGCCAAGTAAACTGCCCTTTTCATCCGTCAGAATCCACCGGATTGCCTTGCCGTTTTTAAAGGTTTTGTTTTTGGCCGGATTAAAAATATCTTCCACCATACCTTCCAGCGGGCAAGCCCAGTTTGGGTCGTTTTTGTAAATCAGGTGAGGAACCAGGTGAAACTGACTACGGGTTTTTTTATCGGTTACTTCAATGAGTTGCATAATGTAGTTTCGGCTAAAGTTAAAAAAATGGTTCTATTATGTTTTGTGTAGTTAATTAAAAAATGTCGGTTGCAACTGGATTTTTTTACAGGCAATTTTTTTGCGCCATGCTTTAGCTTGGCGATAAGAATTACAAGAGGTACAAAAGGCTTTAGCATTTAATTTTACTTGTTCTGTTATCTTGTTTGAATTAAAGGCTGAAGCCGAAATCTGCCCTGTTTTGTTTGTCACCGGGCTGAAGCCACGGTGTAAAATTTATAAAAAAAGGATTCCATCTGACTTAAAAAGATGGAATCCCGTTTTTAAAAACTGAACTTTTCCAAAATTTTAAAACTTTGGAAAAGTTATTATAGAAAAGTTGTTTAATCCCTGCTTGCCAGTTTCGAGAGCAGTCGTAGAATTTCGAGGTACAACCAGATAAGTGTTACCATTAAACCAAAAGCACCATACCATTCCATATATTTTGGTGCTCCCGATGCAGCAGCAGTTTCAACAAACGAAAAGTCGAGAACTAAATTCAAAGCTGCAATTGCCACCACTACTAAACTAAAACCAATACTGAAATTGCTGTTTCCGTGGAGGAATGAAAATTCCATTCCGAAGAAGCCACCAATAAAACTTACCAGGTAAACAATTGCAATACCAGCGGTTGCGGCAAAAATTCCCATTTTAAATTTCTCGGTTACTTTAATAATTCCCGAGCGGTACAAAAACAACATCGCCAAAAACACTGCAAGTGTTAATGCAACTGCCCGCATTACGATACCTGAGTACATCGACTCGAAAATGGCTGAAATTCCTCCGAGTAAAAGCCCTTCGAAGATGGCATAAATGGGTGCCGAAATACCTGAACTTTGCGGACGAAAAGCAGTTACAAGTGCGGTAATCAATCCGCCAATTCCGCCAACAATTAACCAAGGCATTACTGCAGCTGCGCCAGCTTCAGGATTTACAGCAATAGCTGCAAAGAATTTATTCCACGTAAAAATGGCAGCAGCAATAACGATTAAAAGCATCAGTGCAGTTTTATTAATCGTCCCGTTTACGGTCATCGCTTCAGAAGAAACCGTGTAATCTCTCCTGAAAACATTCTCCTTAAAAACCGGATTTGAGGATTTTGTCAGATTCATCATATTTATTCAAATTAATTGTTCAACATTAAAATTTCTAAAAATTGTGTTAGCATTCAAACAAAAAACCTGCCGTTAAGGTTTTGCATGACAAGTTTTCAGTGAAAAGATAAAAATCAGGCATTAAAATTTTTGAATTGAGCCACTCAAAGTCAGTTTTTTAATTTCGAAATTTTAATTTTTAATTGTTGTTCGAAAATACTCGCTGTTTAGTTCCTCGTAAAGTTCTTCTCCTTGTTTTACAGCATTTTCAGAGTCGCTCATCTGTAAAGTTTCTGCAAGTTCAACGGTTTGCCGGTATAAATATTTCGAGCGGATTCCCAACGCAACAACAGTGCGGTAAAAAACAGTGTTTAGCGTATTGTCCTTTGCCAAAGTTGGCAGTTCTTCGAAAAATGGTTCGAACATTTCGTCGATTGCCGATTTATCTGTGAGAGCCAGTCGCCCAATTAAATGAAGACCGGTGAAGCGGATGATGTGTTTTTTTCCCCGGCACCATTCCATTGCTTTTATAAATGCAAACTTAGTTTTCACCCAAAGGTTGGTCGAAGCCTGCTCAGCTATTTCTGTGTTTTCAAAGGTTTTTGTCCAGTAATCGATTTGTTCCTCGGTAACCTGTTTTGGTTCGTCGATTAAAGTTGCCAATATCATGGTTTCGCGCCATTGTTTGTTCCAGAGTTTCAATGCCAGCAGGTGATCGTGATCGAATTGAGCTGCAATTTCACGCAAATCGATAATCGAAACTCCCCAGTTGTGTTTGTAGCTGATTCCTTTTACCTTCATTAAATCAGCGACTTCGCCACTTTTACGCAAATTTATCAGCTTTAAAATCTGCTGAAATTTCTTTTCTGTTTCCTGATTATCGAGTATAAAATCCATTTTTAAGATTTGAGTTAATTAGTATCAAATAACAAGCATCAAGCATCAAGCATCAAATATCAAATAACAAACATCAAATTTCAAGTATCCAACATCAAATATCAAAATTACAAGTATCCAGTATCCAGCATCGAATTTTAAAAAACATATTCCACAAAAACAAATATTACCAAAATAGTTGCGGAGTAAACCGAGTATATTTTTACAGGAATGTACGCTGATAAACTTACATTCAATTTCTTTTTAACCATAACCGCGAGATATATTTTTTCGAAAAGGTATGCGATAAAAGTGGCAAATGCGATTCCTGCTATTCCAAAAAACCTCACAAAAATCAAACTAAGCGAAACGTTGACAATTAATTCGAACAGGGCCGCAGTCATAATCGGTTTCGAAATATTTAGTCCGTTTAGCAATGTTTGTGGTAATAATAAACGGCTTATAATTATTAATAGATAGATATTAAAAATGGTAGCGCTTTCGGTGAATTTCGGGTTGAAAATAACCGGAAAAACTGTGTGCGAAATGATGAGCAACAGCGCAGTTACTGGAAATAACCAGTGCGACAACCGGGTTACACTTTCTTTTAGTTTCTGAAGATTTTGTTTTAACTGTTCCTTTTTTGCAAAATCGGGCAGCATTGCATTACTCAACGCATTTGCCAGCAGCATTGCCAGGGGTAACTCGCGTGCGCCATACCGAAATACAGCAAAAGTTTCTTCATCGAAATATGTAGTTACAATAAAACCATCAACAAATTGTGCCGAACCACTTAAAAAAGTTGCTGCAATCAGCGGTCCGCCAAGTTTAATGTGTTCCGTTACAAACGAATGCGAATAAGTTGTTTCGCAATTCGAAATAAGAATTATCCAAAGCCAGATGTATCGCAAAATCGACGAAAGTACCAGTCCCTGAAGTATTTTGATAATCCCAAAATCAAAAACTGACGGAATACCAACCATTGCAAGTTGAACAGAAAATGAAACAATACTGTAAATAACAATTGCATTTTTTCGGTTTTTTATCAGGTAAAAATATTCGATTAGGTTTGCCGGCACGCCAAAAACAATAAATGCAATCAGCAGCCAAATCTCAGGAATATCTTTTCCGTTTAATAAAAGTGACGAAAAAACCGGTTGTGTGAAATACAGTAAAACAGCAGTTACAATGCTAAAAACCTGCAAAATTACAAACGCGCTGAAAATATGTGATTTGGTATTTTTATTATTTACAGTAAGCGGCAAAAGCGCTTTTTGCAAACCGTTTAACCAGAAAAAACTTACGGCACCTGCAATAAAAACAAAAGTTTCATACTTGCCAATTTCGGATTGAGTGACTGCGGTTTTTGTAAAAACAACACCAGTTAAAACTAATGTTGAATACCTTATTAACTGGTAAAACTGAAACGCTGAAATCGTGTTGAACTTCTTTTTCACTTCTGTTTTTGATTCGCGATAAAATTATAAAAAAATGTATCCGTATAATCGTTTATTATGATTTCTGAAAATTAACCAAACAGTAAACTAACTTTTAAAATAATTTGTATTAAATAACTGAATCCTTTATTTTTAGAAGGAAATTAGCTGTTAAAAACGAATAGAAAAAGCAATTTTTTCACCTATATTTGATTAAAATCGACACCAATGATACAGTTAAAAGATAGAACACGGAATATTCTTTTAGTAGCCGGTGGTTTATTTGTATTATTCCTGATTTGGTATTTCAGCAAGATAGTTATCTACATTTTAATTTCCGGGGTACTAGCTTTTATAGGTCGGCCACTCGTTCGGTATCTTGAAAAAATAAAATACAAAAAATTCAGAATTCCCAGCGGACTGGCAGCATTCATAACACTAATAACGCTGATGGCGATTGTTGTGACTTTCTTCCGCTTTATTATTCCATTATTGATTAGCGAAGTGGAAACTCTTTCGCAGGTTGATTTTTCGGCACTTCTGGGTTCGCTCGAAGAACCTGTAGCAAGATTATCGAGAGTTTTTGGCAATGAGGCGGTTACTTTGAAAGATCGCACCTTTTTCGAAGTGTTGAATGAAAATCTGGGCGATAAAATAGATTTTTCAAAGTTATCTGACGTATTTGGTTTTATTGCCGGAATAATTGGAGAATTGTTTATTGCCTTTTTTTCAATTTCATTTATCACGTTTTTCTTTTTGAAAGAGGAATCGCTGTTACGCGATGGAATTATGATGATTGTTCCGACCGATCTTGAAGAAAAGGTGGGGCACATTCTCAATTCGATAACCTGGTTACTTCGAAGGTATTTTATCGGTTTAATTTTTGAAATTATCATGGTTGGATTATTGGATACCATTGGTTTAAACCTGGTTGGATTCGAATTCAGCCATGCTGTAGTAATAGGGCTGTTTTGTGCACTTTTCAATGTCATTCCTTATCTGGGGCCTTTTATTGGAGCGGTTTTTGGATTACTGGTTGGGTTGGCTTTAAATATTAATGCCGATTTAATGAATTACACATTACCGCTGCTGGGTTCGATGGCAATCGTTTTTATTGTGGTTAAGATAATTGACGATGTTTTGTTTCAGCCATTGATTTACTCGAGCAGTGTAAAGGCACATCCCCTCGAAATCTTTCTGGTGATTTTAGCGGCCGGAAGTATGGCCGGAGTATTGGGAATGATGCTGGCAATTCCGGGTTACACAATTTTAAGGGTTATTGCCCGCGAATTTTTTGTAAACCTGAAAATAGTAAAAAAACTTACCGAGAATCTGGATCAGAAAACTGAGTTAAAGTATTTTCACAAAAAATAGTGTTATCTGTTTTATCAGTTATAAATTGGTTACAGAAATTATGGGGCACAATATTTCTGATTTTTTTTCCGTACATTCAACAACCTTTTACCAATAGTTTTTGTTAAAAGATTGTTTTTAAAAACGCACAGTTGTTTTAATACTAAACTGAACAGAATGAGAAAATATTTACCGGGGAAAACAGGTTTAAAGAAAATGTCGTTTTTTGTTTTCCTGATTGTTGTAATTTCCTGTTTATCAATTTCAAAAAAATCAATCGCAAAATCCGATGAATCAGTAATTTCAGAGGGTCATTCGCACGAAGAAATTAATCGTGGAAAACGTGTTTTTATGGGATTGATACCATTCGACAGAAAATACGAATCGTGTGTTTCGTGCCATATTTTAAAACAGGTAGATACTTTAAACTGGAACCCTTCAGCAACTGATATAGCTTTAAAATATGCCGCAAAGGATTTTGCTTCTTTTCAATCTGCAGTGATGCAACCTTCGGGAGTAAAAATGACTGCCTCGCACGTAAATTTTGATATTAAAGAAGAGGATCTTAAATCGGTAAAAGCTTATCTCGATGATTTGGCCCACACCGGAACCAAACCTGTTAAACCCAGTTATTACAACCTTATTTTATTTCTCTTTCTGGGTGTGTTACTTACCTGGGCATTAATTGAACTCATTTTTATCCGCCGGTTAAAATGGAAATTTATTCCGGTTATTATATTTCTTGGTGCATTTGGGTGGCAGGCACAAATGATTGCAACCGATGCAATGCGACTAGGCAGACAGCAGGATTATGCTCCTGACCAGCCTGTAAAATTCTCGCATAAAGTTCATGTTGGCGATAACGGTTTGGATTGTAAATATTGCCATACTACAGTTGAACAGGGTAAGTCAGCCGGAATTCCAGCAACAAATCTTTGTATGAATTGCCATATTATTATTCGCGAAGGAACACACAGCGGGAAATTTGAAATTGCAAAAATTGTTGATGCAGTAGAAAAAGGAAAACCAATTGAATGGGTCAGAATTCATAATTTACCCGAACATGTATTTTTTAGTCATGCGGTTCATGTTGGTTCCGGAAAAATTGACTGTACTCAATGCCATGGTCCGGTAAAGGAAATGGATATTATGAAACAGCACAGCGATCTTTCGATGGGGTGGTGTATCAATTGTCACCGTGAAACCCAGGTTAATTTTGTTGAAAACCCGTATTACGATCAGTATTTAAAATTACATGAAGATTTAAAGGCCGGGAAAATTGATTCCATTACAGCCGAAAAAATTGGGGCAAACGACTGTATGCGTTGCCATTATTAGTTTAGAGAAAAGTACAAGGTTTAAAGTTTATTGAAGGCAAAATCAGACTATGACAAAATATTGGAGAAGTATTGAAGAATTAAATGATCCGGAAGCATTTAAAAAAACCGAGATTAAACTTGAGTTAGACGCAAAACGGGCTTTTGCACAAAAACTGGCGGGGCCGTCGAGAAGGGATTTTTTAAAGACTTTTGGCTTTACAGTAACCGGTGCAGCGTTGCTTGCAAGTTGCAATAAACCGGTAACCAAAGCAATTCCATTTCTGGTAAAACCAGAAGAGGTAACTCCCGGAATGGCCAATTATTACGCTTCTTCCTATTTCGAAGGAAATGAATATTGCAGCGTTTTGGTAAAAGTTCGCGATGGACGTCCCATTAAAATCGAAGGGAATGATCTTTCTCCGGTTTCGCAGCAGGGAACTTCTGCCCGTGTTCAGGCTTCAATTTTAAATTTATACGATGATGCCCGTTTAAAAACACCGCTTAAAAGAGGTGAAGCAACAACCTGGGATGAGGTTGATGATTATATTACCAACAAGTTAAGTCAGTTAAAGCGGGAAAACAAAAAACTGGTACTGCTAACTTCAACAGTTATTTCGCCATCTACCAAAGCAGTAATTAGCCGATTTTTGACTGATAATCCAAATGCACAGTGGGTACAATACGATGCAATTTCGGCAACAGGCATTTTAAAAGCGAATGAGCAAACTTTCGGAAAGGCTTTTATCCCTGATTACCGTTTCGAAAAGGCAAAAGTTATAGTGAGTTTTGGTGCCGATTTTCTGGGTACCTGGCTTTCGAATGTTGAATATACAAAAGGTTATTCGGCTGGCAGAAAACTACTTGGAGCGGGCGATCAAATGAGCCGCCACTACCAGTTTGAAAGCGGAATGACAATTACAGGTTCAAATGCCGATGTTCGTTTTCCAGTAAAACCATCGGAAGAAGAAGTTTTGGTGGCCAATTTATACAATGGTATTTTAAAGGCAAAAGGATTAATCACTGTAAATGTAACTGCCTCTTCAGTCGATTTAACCAGTCTGGTTTCCGATTTGATTGAAAACCAGGGAAAATCGTTGGTAGTATCAGGTAGTAACGACGTTAATATTCAGCTTTTAATCAATGCAATAAATAATATACTTGGTAATTACGGAAATACTATTTTAACTGCAAAAACATTAAATACACACCAGGGAATCGATTCTGAATTTGAAACTCTCGTTTCCGAAATGAAAAATAAATCGGTAACTGGATTGTTGTGCTGGGGAGTAAATCCGGTTTATAACCATCCGGCTGGCAACGAAATTAAAACAGCGATAGAGGGATTGGAGCTTTCTGTTTCATTTTCAGAAAGAAACGACGAAACCACGGCAGCATGTCATTGGGTTTGTCCCGAACCGAATTACCTGGAATCATGGAACGACGCCGAACCAAAAACAGGAAGTTTCAGTCTGGCGCAACCTGCGATTTCAAAATTGTTCAGTAGCCGGCAGGTTCAGGAATCGTTGATGAAATGGGGCGGGTTTGAAACCACCGATTATTATACATTCATCAGAAATTACTGGAATGAAAATTTGCTGGGATTGCAAACCAGGTTTACCGATGGTCGTACATTTTGGAACGATACATTGCAAAAGGGTGTTTTCGAACCTGAAAATCGGGCTTACGAAGAATTAAACTATACCGATAACGGTTTGGCCGGGTCAGTATCTCAGATAAAACCTGCTGCAACAGGATGGGAAATTGTGTTGTATGAAAGCGTAGCACTGAGTAACGGAAATATGGCAAACAATCCGTGGTTACATGAATTACCCGATCCGATTGCAAAAATAAGCTGGGACAATTTCGCAGCAGTTCCTGTAAAATGGGCTGAAGAAAAAGGCATTCAAAACGAGTCGGTAATTACAGTTAACGGAATCGAACTTCCGGTTTTAGTTCAACCAGGTCAGGCTGCGGATACGATTTCTGTAGCGTTGGGCTATGGTCGCGAAATTGCAGGAAAAGTAGGCGATGGAGTTGGTAAAAATATGTTCAAACTTTCATCTGTCGAAAATGGTGCAAAAAAATTCTGGCTAGCCGGAGCAGCTGTTGAAATAACCGCTAAAACATATGAACTTGCAATTTCACAAACGCATCATTCAATGGAAGGTCGCCCGATTGTACGCGAAACAACTTTCGATGAATGGAAACAGAATCCCGCAGCCGGCAATGAATTAAAAGAAGAGCACGATAAACATAAAGTCACTTTATATCCCGAAATGGAATTTAAAGGCCATCATTGGGGAATGGCGGTAGATCTTTCGTCATGCACGGGTTGCAGCAACTGTTCTGTTTCTTGTCAGGCGGAAAATAACATTCCGGTAATTGGAAAAGAACAGGTTCGTAACCGCCGCATCATGCATTGGATCAGAATCGATCGTTATTTTTCAAGCGATGCTCAAAATCCAGAGGTATTTCATCAGCCGGTAATGTGCCAGCATTGCGACAATGCACCCTGCGAAAATGTGTGCCCGGTTTCAGCAACTCCGCACAGTGATGAGGGTTTGAATCAAATTGCATACAACCGATGTATCGGAACAAAATATTGTGTGAACAACTGTCCGTATAAAGTTCGCAGGTTCAACTGGTTTCAATATGTGAACAACGATGAATTTGATTTTGCCGCAAACAGCGATTTGGGCAGAATGGTGCTTAATCCCGATGTTACTGTTCGTTCGCGAGGTGTGGTTGAAAAATGTTCTTTCTGTGTTCAGCGTATACAGGAGAAAAAAATAAAGGCAAAAGTTGAAGGCCGTAAAATTGATGATGGCGAAATACAACCTGCATGTGTTCAGTCGTGTCCGGCAAATGCACTCGTTTTTGGCGACATGAACAACCCCGATAGCAAAATATCGAAATACATGAAAAACGAGCGGAATTATCATCTTTTGGAAGAGTTGCATACATTGCCATCGGTAGGTTATTTAACTAAAGTAAGAAACAAAAAAGCATAAAAGCCTATGTATAATTCAGAGGTACGCGGAAGATTAATCACCGGGGATAAAACACTCGGACAGATTTCGCAGGAAATTATTGCTCCGATTCATGCAAAAACACCACTTTGGTGGTATGGTGCAGTTTTAGTTGGATTGACAATGTTTGGTGTTGGTGGATATTCAATTTTTCTGACATTGACAAAAGGAATTGGAACATGGGGCGTTAATAATTCCGTTGGTTGGGGTTGGGCAATTATCAACTTTGTTTGGTGGATTGGGATTGGTCATGCCGGAACAGCATTCTCCATTTTCCTTTTAATACTGCGGCAAAAATGGCGTACTGCCATTAACCGTGCTGCCGAAGCAATGACAGTGGTAGCTGTTTTTTGTGCCAGTTTATTCCCTTTAATGCACATGGGACGTCCGTGGTTATTTTTCTACATATTTCCATATCCAAATACGCGCGGTCCGCTTTGGGTTAACTTTAACTCGCCGCTTTTCTGGGATTTTGTGGCCATTTCAGCTTATCTGCTGATTTCGGCAAGTTTTTGGTATTTTGGAATGTTACCCGATTTTGCAACTATTCGCGACACAGCAAAATCAAAAGTAAAAAAGGCTGTTTATGGAATTTTTGCATTTGGATGGACTGGCTCAAGCAGGGAGTGGCTGCGTTTTGAAGGTTTAAGTTTTGTGCTTGGAGGAATCGCTGCTGTTTTGGTGGTTTCGGTTCACTCCATCGTATCCACAGACTTTGCAGTTTCTGTTGAACCTGGCTGGCACACAACAATTTTTCCTCCATACTTTGTGGTTGGAGCTATTTTCTCGGGTTTTGCAATGGTTCTAACTCTTGTGATAACCATGCGCGGCCTTTATAAAATGAATGATTTTATTACAGATTCTCATATCGATGCAGTTTGCCGCGTTCTGGTTTTTATTTCGTTAATTATGGGAACGGCTTACCTTACCGAGATTTTCATGGCATGGTATTCTGGTTCGGAATACGAAATGTATATGTTTTTCAGGAACAGGCTATTTGGTGAATATGCGTTCCAGTTTTGGGCGATGTTTATTTCAAATGCAGTTATTCCACAATTGTTTTGGTTTAAAAGCCTTCGCCGCAAAATGTGGGTTGTATTTGTCATCTCCATAATTATCAATATCGGAATGTGGTTCGAACGTTTTAATATTGTTGTTACTTCTTTAAGTCGCGACTACCTGCCTTCTACATGGGCATCCTATTCTCCAACTTTGGTCGAAATCGGTTTTTTTGCCGGAACTCTGGGTATGTTTATTACTGGTGTTCTGCTCTTCTTCCGTTTTGTACCAATGATTGCAATTTCTGAATTGAAAAGCGTGGCTAAGTTCGATAAACCTCGTAAAGAACAATTAAAACACACTGGTCATGAATAAAGATTATATAATAGGTGTTTTTAAAGATGAAGAAAGTCTCGTTGTAGCTTTCGAAAAAGTGAAGGAAAAAGGAATTCTGCCATTGGAAGTTTATACTCCATATCCGGTTCACGAAATACTGCATGGAATGGGGAACAAAACCCGGATAACCACCGCAGCATTCTTTTATGGAGTGTTTGCAGCAACAGGAATTCTGGCATTTTTAACCTGGGCAGCATCGTTTAGCTGGCCTTTAAATTATGGTGGAAAACCTTTTAACTCGTTCCCGTCGTTTATTGTTGTAACCATAGTTGCAACAATACTTTCAATAACAATTCTTACCCTTTTTACATTCTCTGTAAGAGCGAAAATATTTCCCGGGAAAGTGCCCGAAATCTTTCATGAGCGTGCAACTGACGACAGGTTTGTAATGGTGATTGACAAAAAAAGTTTGGGTGAAAATTCGGCAGTTATTAATTCAATTATTTCGGAATATGGAGAAATTGAATAAACATCAGATTTATAGATTTTTAGTCCCGATAGTTATCGGGATGAGTAGTGAGCCTAAAAAAAGATTGCTGACAAAATCGGTGATTATCCGAAAAATTCAACATTTATTGCCTGTACTTTTTTTACTGGTAGTTCTTTCGTCATGCGACTACAACCGTCGGACAACTGGATGGGATTATGCAGGCGATCTGATAAATTCTCCGGCATACGAAACATACACAACCAATCCGGTTTTTGCTGATGGAAAAACCATGCAACCTCCTGTTGCCGGAACCATCCCCCGTGGATTTATGCCATATCCTTATCAAAAAACCGATGAAGACCGGGCACTGGCAGCAACGACTCTTGTAAATGAATTGGAAAATACGCCCGAAAATCTTGAACGCGGCAAAGTTGCTTTTGGAATTTATTGTATGCATTGCCACGGAGAAAAGGGTGACGGACAAGGTTCGTTGTTTGTGAGCAAAAAGTTTAACTATCCGCCGGGAAATTTGCTGAACGACAAAATGAGGGCGAATCCTGAAGCCGATATTTACCATGTAGTTACAGTGGGTTGGGGAATCATGGGAGAACATGGATCGATGATTACACCCGAAGATCGTTGGAGAATTGCGATGTATATTAAACAGGTTTTACAGAAATAAAAATATTAGGGAATTCAAAATTTAATACCCGGTTATGAAAGACCAAATTGTAGTATCAAAAAATTTTAAACTGCTCACTTATGTATTAATCGGAATCGGAGTGGTTTCTTTCGCTTTGGGTTTTGCTTTCGATGCAAAACGAACCTGGGCAAATTACCTGTTGAATAACTATTATTTCCTGTCGATTGCGATGGGAGCAGCGTTTTTTGGTGCAATACAGTACATTACCCAATCGGGCTGGTCGGCAGCGTTTAAAAGAATACCCGAGGCAATGGTTGCATATATTCCCTTTGCCGGTGTTTTCTTTCTGATCATGTTTTTCGGGATGCATTCTATCTTTGAATGGACGCATGAGGATGTGGTGCAACACGATCATTTGATTAATCACAAATCGCCTTATTTAAATGTTCCTTTCTTTTTTATCAGGGTTATTGTATTTTTTGCAGCCTGGACAATTTTTTCGAAACTCCTGCGGAAACTGTCCTTAAAAGAAGATGAAACAGGCGGAATACAATATTTTGAGAAGTCGGAACTTTATTCAAAAATTTTCATTTTCGTTATTGCGATAACTTTTTCATTGTTCGCTGTCGATATGCTTATGTCGCTCGATCCGCACTGGTTCAGCACCATTTTCGCTGCAAAAAGCTTTATAGCTGCATTTTTACATGGCTCTTCGGTAATAACACTCATTGTTATTATTTTAAACCGAATGGGAAAACTCGACATATTAAACCGGAGTCATTTACACGATTTTACCCGTTATATTTTTATGACAAGCATTGTTTGGGGCTATTTTAATTTTGCCGAATTCATGCTTATCTGGTACGGAAACATTCCGGAAGAAACAGTCTGGTTTGTTGAACGCTGGCATGGAGCATACAAAATTTTGTTTTTTGCCAATATTATTTTAAACTGGGCAATCCCGTTTTTTGTACTGATGCCAAGAAAATCATCGCGAAGTAAAATGTTTATTTTCCCTGTTATTTTGCTTTTGATAATCGGACAATATACCGAACTGTATTTCATTATCTGGCCAAATGTTGTTGGAGCTGCCAAATTTGGATTACTTGAAATTGGTGCATTTGCTGGGTATGTTGGAATTTTTGCCCTTGTGGTTTCAACATGGCTGGCAAAAGCAAGTTTGGTACCCAAAAACCATCCTTATCTCGAAGAAAGTCTGCATCACCATTTTTAGGATTTTAAAACCAAAATCAATGCAAAAACAGACTTTTCAAACCAACATTCGGATACAAAAACTAAAAGTTGAACGAAGATTTTCAGTGTGATTTTTGGTGTCTTGGTGACTTTGTGGCAAATAGAAATTAAGTAGCTGATTTGCATAAGATTAACTCTTTTGGTTTTTATTGTTTGTAACAAAGTCAACCCAGTTTTGGCAATTCTTTGTAACAAAGTCAACCCAGATTTAATAATTTACTGTAACAAAGTCAATGCAGTTTAGCAAATTATTTACCCAATGACTTAGAGTCAACGGGTGAAAAGATCTTTTCATCCGATGAATAAAAAACACATCATATTACCGATTTTAAAATCAAACATGTAATTTGGCGATTTAAACCAATACAAATTGCAAAACAATATTCTATGGAATTTTTCAGCGCAAGGAATGTAAACAAGGTTTTTGCCGATACAAAAGCATTAACCGATGTCAGTATTTCAGTCAACAAACAAAGCATTTTTGGATTGCTCGGTCCAAATGGTGCCGGAAAAACCACATTAATCAGGATAATTAACCAAATAACTGCACCCGATAGCGGAGAGGTTTTTCTGGAAGGACGCAAAATGACCCGTGCCGATATTGGACAGATTGGTTATTTGCCCGAAGAACGCGGACTGTACAAAAAAATGAAGATTGGTGAACAGGCTATTTATCTGGCTCAGTTAAAGGGAATGAGCCGGCACGACGCCACAAAAAATCTCAAAGTCTGGTTCGAAAAATTCGATATTATGACGTGGTGGAACAAAAACATCGAGGAACTTTCGAAGGGAATGCAGCAAAAGGTTCAGTTTATAACCACCATTGTACATAAACCGAAACTATTGATTTTCGACGAACCTTTCAGTGGTTTCGACCCAATTAACGCCAATCTTTTAAAACAGGAGATTTTACAACTTCGGGAAGATGGTGCAACAATCATTTTTTCAACCCACAACATGGAATCGGTTGAGGAGTTGTGCGATCACATTGCGCTAATCAATAAATCGGTTAAAATAGTGGATGGCGAAACCAACGAAATCAGGGAACGTTACAAATCGAATATTTTTGAATTGAAATATAAGGGCGATTTCGATAAGGTTGACAAAGCTTTAAGTAGTCAGATTACCGTATTAAATCACACAGAGAACGGACGTGCAAACCAGTTAAGGGTTCAGCATGTTGCCTCAAAATCGAACAACGATTTAATTCAGGCACTTTTGCCCGTTGCCGAAATTCTTTCTTTCGAAGAAAAAATTCCGAGTATGAATGATGTATTTATTCAGGCGGTTGAAGAAGCGAATAAAAAAAACCATCTTAATCTTCCCAAAGAAGAGAAATAAGAACAAGATTGTAATCTGAAAAAAATCAAAAAAAATGAATAAAACACTACTCATATTAAGACAGGAATACCTAAAAAGGGTTAAAAAGAAGTCTTTCATAATCCTGACATTGCTGGTTCCATTTTTGTTTGCCGGAGTGTTTGCGCTTGTCATTTTCTTATCGATCAATAACGACAAAAAAGAAAGAACAATCGCGGTTTTCGACGAGTCATCCTTATTTCTGAATGAGCTTGAAAAAGAGGGTCAGACTACCTATAAATTTGTTCCAAAAGATGAATACGAAAAACTCAAAAGCAATTTAAAGGGGAGCGAATACTATGCATTACTGTATATTCCGCAGGATATTTACACCAATAATATGGCGCAGTTAATATCTGAAAAGCAGGTTCCTTTCGAATTAAATGAGCAAATTGAGCGTAAACTCAGCAGGTATATTGAAAATGACAAACGGCAAAAGGTAATCGATGAAACTCAGATTCCTGATTTGGAAGAGCGGCTGTCAAACACCAAAACCTGGATAAAATTAACTACCTTGAAAATTTCTGAAACCGGGGAAGCAGAGAAAAGCTCGTCGGCAGTGGCTTTTATTGCCAGTTATGCTATGGGTTTCGTAATTTACTTTTTTGTTTTTATGTATGGGGCAACAGTAATGCGGAGTGTGATGGAGGAGAAAAAAAGCCGTATTATAGAAGTTATTATTTCGTCGGTAAAACCATACGAATTAATGGCGGGTAAAATTATCGGAACTGCTTTGGTAGGCCTGACACAGGTTGCTATCTGGATTGCTTTGGGAGTGGTGGTTTTAATGGGTGTTCAGAGTTTTTTCTCTCCCGAATCGGCTCAGCAGGTTGGGCAGAGTATTATGGAAAGTCAGCAACAGATGAACCCTGCAATGGCGCAGGCAGCCGAACCAAATAAAGTACTTGAAGTGATGGAAATGATTGGTAACCTGAATATTCCACTGATCCTTTTTACTTTTATATTTTATTTTTTGGTGGGATACCTCCTGTACAGTTCGCTTCTTGGTGCAGTTGGAGCTGCTGTTGATAATGAGGAAGATTCGCAGCAAATGGTTTTCCCGGTAACAATGCCTCTGATTTTGTCGATTATGGTACTTTTCCCGATCGCACGTAATCCGGAAGGACCGGTTGCATTCTGGTTTTCCATGATCCCACTCACATCACCGGTTGCCATGATGGCCCGCATTCCGTATGGGATTCCAACATGGGAATTGCTGCTTTCGATGTTCCTTTTGGTTATAACAACTGTTGGAGCTATTGCTGCAGCAGCCAAAATTTACCGTATTGGGCTTTTAATGTATGGTAAAAAAGTCAATTTGAAAGAACTGTTCAAATGGCTTCGATATAAAAATTAACTTTCCAAAAACAATTGACAGATTTCGTTGTTCTTGATTCAGAAATAAATTTAAGATGAAAAACATGATGAATAATAACTGTATGTGTTGTTGTTTCCGCAAGGGAAAGGAAAGTGTTTTTCGTTAAGATAACTGAGAAAAATTCAATTATTAACAGATAAAAGGCTTTCCTGAAAAACAGGGAGGCCTTTTTAATTTAACCGATTTTAAAATTTTAATTATGAGAGCTCAAAACATTTTGGAAACTATTGGCAACACGCCACATGTTCGAATAAATCGTTTATATCCTGCTGATTATGAGGTTTGGATGAAAGTGGAAAAAACAAATCCCGGGGGAAGTATAAAAGACAGAATTGCACTTTCGATGGTTGAAGATGCCGAGAAAAGAGGAATTATTAAAGCTGGCTCGGTAATTATTGAACCAACATCAGGGAACACTGGTATAGGACTTGCACTTGTAGCTGCAGTAAAAGGTTACCGTTTAATTTTAACCATGCCCGAGTCGATGAGTATTGAACGTCGTAAGGTTTTGTCGGCGTTGGGTGCAGAGTTGGAACTAACGCCAAGGGAAAAAGGAATGAAAGGTGCAATAGCAAGGGCTGAAGAGCTGGCTGCAGAAAATGAAAACTCCTGGATTCCTTTGCAATTCGACAATCCGGCAAACATTGCGGTTCACAGAGATTTTACGGCACAGGAAATTCTGACTGATTTTCCCGAAGGGTTTGATTATCTGATAACCGGAGTTGGAACAGGAGGACATATTTCGGGTGTTGCCGAAGTTTTAAAACAGAAATTCCCAAAAATTAAGGTTTTTGCAGTTGAGCCGGAAGCAAGCCCGGTAATTAGTGGAGGAGCTCCCGGTCCGCACCCGATTCAGGGAATTGGAGCTGGTTTTATTCCAAAAAATTTAAAAACCGAATTGCTTGACGGAACCATCCAGGTAAGCAGGGACGAAGCATTTGAATACGCTCAAAAGGCTGCCAAACTCGAAGGTTTGTTTGTGGGAATTTCTTCCGGCGCATCACTTGCCGCAGTAGCAAAAAAAATAAGCGAATTACCGGCTGGTTCACGAATACTTACCTTTTCGTACGACCATGGCGAAAGATATCTTTCAGTTGAAGGATTGTTTTAAAATGAGGCAAGGTTTGAACCCCAATAAATAAAAAATCACCCGGTAACTTCTGGTCACCGGGTGATTTAATTTAAAGGTATTTTCTGTTTTCTGTTATTTAAATTCAACCGGCATCAGATATTTAACCGGGACAGATTTTCCCCGTTGTTTACCAGGAGTCCAGTCGGGCATTCCGGAAGCAATCATTACAGCCCCTTTGGCTGCATCGTCATTATCTTTTTCTACTATTTTTATCTCGCTTACTTTTCCTTTTGCATTAACAGTAAACAATACTTTTGCTTTTCCTTTTATGCCTTTTGTTTGTGCAATTTTTTGTTGCATTTTCGAAATGTAATCCTGCATAACATAATAACCACCCGGGAATTGGGGCATATCTTCTACAATATAAAATACTTCTTTTTCACCTTGTTTTACTGGAGGGGGAGTTTGGGTTTTTCCATTGGCAGATACAGCTTCTTTTGTCGGGGATGGTGGAGGAGGTGGTGGAGGAGCGAGCAGTTCTCCGTCGTAAGAGGTTTTATAATCTCCGTCGTAGGAGCTGTTAGAAATAGTGGTTATAAAATCTTTCATCGTGTATTTTCGGCTAAAAGCACCATCTTTATTAACTTCCGAAGTAATCCCTTCAAACGTATCTTCAATTGTTTTCTTTCCTACGAAAGAAAGGACTACAGTTGATTTTTCAGGAACTTCAAGTTGAAATGTTCCATCCAAATCACTTACAGTTCCAATCGTAGAACCTTTAATAACAATGGAAGCTCCTGGCAACGGATCACCATTCTCGTCAACCAAAGTTGCTTTGAGTTTAACGCTTTTCTGACCTGAAAAATCAATCCCGACAGAATTAATATTATTCTGCATATCGGCAATTTTGTAATCGGGTTCGGCAAAAGCAAACAGCAGCAGCACAACGGCGGGCAATGCCCATGCAAATTTTATCCCGAGCAGTCGGGATGTTTTCATTTTTGTCATCATTTTAAATCGATTTGTGTTGAGGGCAAAATTCAGGTTGTTGGTAATTCCAATAATCTGCATGCCCATCAACTGGTTAATTAATAACGCCTGATACCGCGCCACACTGTGCCCCTGCGCAAGGACACCCTGATCGGCGAGGTACTCGTGGTTTTGTTTAATCGCATGTTCAAAAAACCAAATAAATGGGTTGAACCAAAAGATGACTGTTAACAGTTCTATAAAAAGCAAGTCGAACCAGTGGAACTCGCGAATGTGCACTTTTTCGTGAGCAAGAATTTCCGGCAGATCGGCCTGTGTATGAAATTTCGGATTAATAAAAACAACATTGAAAAACGAAAATGGCAAACCATATTTTTCGTTCTCTACAATTTTGATACTATCAAATGAATTGATTCGGTTTTTTACAATTAAATGAATTAGTATGAAGGTTTGCATTAGTAACCGCAATAAGAATATAAATACACCGGTAAGATAAACAATCAAAACCGCCTGCTGCCAATCAAAACTTTCTGAAGGCAGTTCAGATTGGGAAACAACAGGAATATTTTTAAAAGTATCGGAAATGGATTTAAACAGGGTTTTACTGTTTTCTGATTCAATCAAAACGGAATACTGGAACGGGAAAAGTGGCAGGAAAACGGCCATTACCAAAGCTATTATTAAGAACCAGCGGTTTGCGGTATAAAAAGTTTCTTTCCGAAGGAAAAACCAGTAAACGAGGTAAAACAACACAATTCCTGATGAGGATTTTAGCAAAAATGCAAATATTGTTTCCATAGCTTTTAATTGTTTACATCTTTGTTTAATTCGTTTTCGGTAATTTTCAGCATCTCTTCCAGTTCTTCAATGCCCAGATTATTTTCTTTGGCAAAAAATGTAGCCATTTTCGGAAACGAACCATTAAAATAGTCGCTCAGCAGCGATTTAAACTGAAATCCCGTGTATTCTTTTTTACTGACTTTGGGTGAAAACAGTTTTACATTCCCAACTTTTCTGCATAAAACAAATCCTTTTTTTTCGAGAACGGTTAGAACCGTTGCTACTGTTGTATATGCAGGTTTCGAATCTTCGAATTTATCCACAATATCTTTTACAACTCCCTCTTTTAAGTCCCAAAGAATTTGCATGATTTGCTCTTCGGCTTTTGTAAGTGATTTTATTTTTTCGGACATGAGTATTATTATTTAAAGTACGGAGAAATTAGTAATGAGTACTAACTAAATTTCATTATAAAACAATTTCTACTACAAATATAGTAACTGTGTTTTTGAATTGCAACTATTTATGTAATAAAAATACTATAATTATAGTAATATGTTTTTTGGCATAAAAAAAAGCTGCCCGAATTAACCTGGCAGCCTGTTCTTTTATATGGCTTTTTTAGTCATTTAATCCACATTTAATCCACATTTAATCCCCATTTAATTTGATTTTCACTTAGCGATATTTCACTAATGTTATAAATATAATTTGAAAGAGTCGCTTCCGGATCATTTATAAAAGCATTTAGCTGAAGCAGATACGACTTGCCATCCACAACTGTCTGGCTCCAGTATCCCGAACTTGCAGATGATGTAATTACATATTTGTTGGCATCAGGCTTTATATTATATCCGCTAAAAATAAGTTTACCGTCAAGATCAAACATTTTAACAAAATAACCATCCGCATTTGTCATGATATTCCATTCCAGTTCAAGAATAAGCGGTGAACCACTGAATTTAATTTTAGTAAACTGAGGAATTGGGAGATTCTCATAATTCAATATGTCAGGTACTTGTAGTGTTTCACCACTCACACCTTTAATGGTAAATGCATAAGTACCTTTTGCGGGAGCAGTTGTTTTAAAATCGGCATCATTCGGTTCTTTTGCCATGTTATTCATTGAACCGGGCGAACTTTCAAGTTCAACATTACCACCGTTGTTGGGAATTGTAACCGTTACCGACGACATAGTCTGGTTGGCGTAGGCATAATAGGCGGTTGCCGATTTAACCACGGTGTCAAACTTCTTGTTAATTACGTAAACATCTGTTAAAACTTCCAAAGGTACTTCCGAATCATTGCACGAAACAACTGCAATTGCAAAGAAGAACAGCAGGTAAGTGTTTCTAAACATTCTTTTTGCTTTCATTATTTTAGCTCTTTTCAAATTAATATTATCTGTTATAATGGATTTGATAAATCATTTCATTTCATTTACAAAGTAATACTAAAAGATGAAAATAAGAACAAAAGGTTGCGCACGGGTGAAAAATTTAAAGTGTTTCCTATTGGATTCGTTGAAGCAATTTCAATTGCTTTTCACAAATTCTATGATCTCTTTCAGAATATAATCGGCAGTCTCAACATTGTAAATATTCGGGAATGTGAGCGTTAATTTGTTATTTATTTCCTTTAGTTTTCCCTTATTACTTTTTTGTATGTACTGTACTATTTTCATGAATTCTGCCGACTGGTAAAACTTCGATTGCTGGTTGGAAACAAAATAGCAAATCATGTTTTTGTTTTTCAGGATGATTTTTTCGATGCTCAACTCAATTGCTTTCCAGCGCAACTGAACCACTTCCAGCAGTTCGTTACTTTCCTGCGGCATTTTCCCGAAGCGGTCGATTAACGCGGTTTTAAACTGTTTCAGTTGGTCTTCTGTTTCGAGGTTGTCGAGTTCGCGGTAAAGCAACATTCGCTCCGATGTTCCTTTTATGTAATCATCCGGGAAAAGCAATTCAAGGTCGGTATCTATCTGGCAGTCGTTTACAAAATTTATTTTCAGAAATGCCTGTGTCTGTTTCCGGTCATCTTCTTCAAACAATCCGGCAAATTCTTCCTGTTTCAGTTCCTGAACTGCTTCATTCAGAATGCGGTGATACGTATCGAAACCAATGTCGGCAATAAAACCGCTCTGTTCGGCGCCAAGCATATTTCCTGCACCGCGAATATCCAGATCCTGCATCGAAATGTTAAAACCACTTCCCAAATCCGAAAATTCCTCGATCGCTTTTAACCTGCGGCGGGCATCGGCATTTACCGATGCAAGTGGCGGCGTTATCAGATAACAGAAAGCTTTTTTATTGGAGCGGCCAACCCGACCGCGAAGCTGGTGCAAATCACTCAATCCAAAATTTTCGGCATGGTTGATAATGATGGTGTTGGCATTGGGAATATCAAGTCCCGATTCGATAATGGTTGTGGCAATCAGCACATCGAAATTGCCATTGATAAAATCGAGCATCACTTTTTCGAGTTTCGGACCATCCATTTGTCCGTGACCGACACCCGTTTTTATTCCCGGAACAATTTTTTTCAATGTCGCTTCCACTTCATAAATATTCGAAACACGGTTGTGTATAAAGAAAACCTGCCCGTTTCGATCTACTTCAAAAGTTATTGCTTCGCGAATCAGTTGTTCGTTAAAACCGTGAACTTCGGTAGTAATCGGATAACGGTTGGGTGGGGGAGTTTGTATAATCGACAAATCACGTGCTCCCATCAGAGAAAACTGCAGCGTGCGCGGAATTGGCGTTGCTGTTAACGTTAATGTATCGACATTGACCTTAAACTGTTTTAGTTTTTCCTTTACCGAAACGCCGAACTTTTGTTCCTCGTCGATTACCAGCAATCCCAGATTTTTAAATTTTACATCGCTACTTACCAGACGGTGTGTTCCGATGATGATATCTATTTTTCCGGCAGCCAGTTCTTTTAGGGTTTCTTTAATTTCAGCGGTCGATTTTAAACGGCTGACATATTCAATCCTTACCGGAAAATTTTCGAGACGCTCCGAAAATGTTTTATAATGCTGAAGCGCCAGAATAGTTGTGGGCACCAGAATGGCAACCTGTTTACTGTCGGCAACCGCTTTAAACGCCGCACGGATGGCAACTTCAGTTTTTCCGAAACCCACATCGCCACACACCAGCCGGTCCATCGGAATCATTTTTTCCATGTCCTGTTTAACTGCTGTTGTGGCTTTTTCCTGGTCGGGAGTATCTTCGTAAATAAACGACGCTTCCAGTTCGGTTTGCATGTAGGTGTCGGGCGAAAAAGCAAATCCTTCCTCGCTTCGCCGGCGGGCATAAAGTGCAATCAATTCCTTGGCAATATCTTTTACCTTGGCTTTTGTGCGGCTTTTCAGTTTTTGCCAGGCGCCCGTTCCGAGTTTGTTTATGTTGGGCTCTGTTCCCTCTTTCCCCTTGAATTTCGAAATCCGGTGCAGCGAGTGAATGCTTACCAGCAGCGAATCGTTGTCTTTGTAAACCAACCGGATGGCTTCCTGCATTTTGCCATTTACCTCGGTTTTTACAAGCCCTGCAAACTTCCCGATTCCGTGATCGATGTGTACTACATAATCGCCCTGATGCAGCATATTCAACTCTTTCATCGATAAGGCCTCCCGCTCGGCTTTTCGGCTTTTTAGTTTAAACCGGTGGTAGCGTTCAAAAATCTGGTGGTCGGTGTAACAGCAGAATTTCAGGTCGTGGTCGATAAATCCTTCATGCAAAATAAAATTGCACGGATTAAAGTTCACACTCACCTTTGTATCTTCAAAGATGGATTGCAACCGCTCGATTTGCTTTTCCTGGTTTGAAAGGATAAAAATTTCGTACCCGTTTTTGCTGAAATCTGAAAGATTATCGCCAAGCAGTCCGAAGTTTTTATTAAAAATGGGTTGTTTCGAATTGTTGAATTCAAAAATGGTTGAAGGAGTAAAAGCGAGGTCGCTTCCCAGTTCGAAAACCGTATTTTGCAACATTTGCGATTTCAAAACCTGACCTGTAATAATATCATCCTGAATATCTTTCTGATCGGCTTTCGCAAGAATTGTACTCCGGTGAATATCGGTAATGTGATCAAAAAACCTGTTCAGGTCGTTGCCAAACCAGATATTTTCGGCTTTAAAAAATGCGGCAAACGAAACACGGGCTCCCTCAATTGTTTTGTTCTGAATGTTGGGTACGATGGTTATTCTTTCAAAAGTATCTTTCGAAATCTGGTTGTCGATGTTAAAACTACGGATCGATTCTACCTCATCACCGAAAAAATCGAGCCGGTAAGGATCTTCATTCGAAAACGAAAATACATCGACAATACTTCCGCGTACCGAAAACTGGCCGGGTTCATAAACAAACTCAACCCGTTCAAAACCATATTCGTACAAAAATTCGTTGATAAAGTCGGTCGAAATTTTGTCTCCTTTTCTAATTCCAAGGGTATTGGTTTTCAACCCGGCCTGCGAAATTACGGTTTCAACCAGCGCTTCGGGGTACGAAACAATGATGTAAGGTTTTTCATTCAGCAAAATTTTATTTAGAACTTCGGTACGCTGAACAATATTTTCCTGTTCGGTTTGCCCGTATTGAACTGAACGTTTGAATGATGACGGGAAAAACAGTGTGCTTTCGGTTAACCCAAGATTGTTTAAATCGTCATAAAAATAGGCAGCTTCTTCCTTGTCGTTCAGCAGGATAGTGAAGTTTTTTGTTGATTTTTGAAAATAATTGGCGAGGAGTATGGTTTTGGATGAGCCAATAAGTCCCTTCAGGTGAATTTTTCCACCCGGGGGGGTATTGAAAATTTCAATGATTTTTTTGAAATTGTTCTGCCCCTGAAAATATTTTAGAAACTTCGCAGTTTGCAAGTTCTGAATTTTTGGCAAAGATAAATGAATTATTTTATGCCTGCTTAAATGATGATTTTTGTGTTAGGGAATTTAATTAGCCGAATGTAAAACTATAATTTACTCAACATTAAAAACACTCAATATGTGGATGTTGATTGTGATTTTCCAATAAATATTTTTCAAAATTCTGAAAATAATTACACTATTTTACAGTGCCTGAAGGATATTTTTGCAATGATCTGGTTGGTCCTATTACTTTAAGGGAACCTTTATCATCAACCGAGATACGATCGATATTGAGCTTCCTTTCCTTATTCGTATCAGAAATGTGGGTGTGATAAATAATAAACATTTCCTTTTTATCAGGAGAGAAAGTTATACAGCAATGACCTGGTCCATATACTCCGAGAATGGTGTCTTTTTGTATAATGCGATTTTTAGCAGGCTTTATCCATGGTCCCACAGGCGAATCAGATGTAGCATACCCAATCCCATAATTCTCATCGGTATAATGATTTGCGGAATAAGTCATATAATATTTATCCAAATGTTTAAAAACAAAAGCTCCTTCATTAGTACGATTGTTGGGTTGTGATTTTTCCCAATCAAGAACTGCCTCTATGCATTTTGTTGTATCACTTATTGGTTGCAAGGTATTTTTATCAAGTTTTCGAACAAAAATTTTACCATACATCAATCCATTTGGCCACATACCATCATAGCCTACTATATCAAAATACAAATAAATTTCACCACCATCAAAAAATAAGTTTGCATCAATACATGAATAACCTTCATCGAACCACGGAGCATAGAGATCTAAAAAAGGTCCGGTAGGGGAATCACTAACTGCAAAACATAACAACATTTTATTATCGTGCGATTTATTTTTTCCAAGACAACTATATGTCATGTAAAATTTATTGTTAAAGTTAACAACTTCGGGCGCCCAATAATTCGTATTTCCATAAGAAGATTCGGTTTCTTTAAATACGTTGCCTTCTTCTTTCCAATTAACCATATCTGTTGAAGACCAGCAAAGAAAACCGTCTGAACCTGCAGTTCCATATAAGTAATAAATATTATTAAATTGCATTACATATGGATCGCCAATATTAATATCAATTGGATTCTTAAACGTTACAACTGCATTCTTTTGGGAAAAAATAAAAATTGAAATTGTACTAAAAATAAATGTCAGATAAAGCTTTTTCATAGTAGCATTTTCCCTAAATTATTTGTACACGCTATAAAACTTCCCATTATTTTCTTATTTGGATAAAAAGGTGAAGTTATAATTCCTGTAGGTGTATCCTGAGAAAAGTTCAAGCGATTTTGATTTTTGGTTATGGGTTTAAAAGGAAACAGGTTTTTTGTTAAATGCAAGATGGCAATATAGAATAACAGAATCAGAAAGTATCGGAGTTACAGAACTTCCTGATTTCTTATTTTTTGTTCCTTATTCCTAATTTTCCCACCACGAGCGTGGGGCTTTATCCTGAGTCTTGCCATGTAAAAGCAAATTTTTTTGCCCTGCTGGGCAAGGCATAAATTGAAATACGATGGATATCGCGACTGCGCCAGGAATGGTGTAGAGCGTATGTGCATTATTTACACAGTCTGTCCCTTTATTTTCTTTTTCAGAGCAGAAATTTTTTTAATCTCTCCGGTCTTTTTGTAGTGAGCTATAATATCACTTATTTGCTTTTTCTCCCAATCCTTTAATGGTCTTGGGTCAACCACAAAATCCACTCCTTCCGGTTCTCTAATTAATCCCATATGTCAAATTTTAAAAATATTTCTTAATCAATTGTAATGCCTCTTTAGGAAAAATCACCATTTTGTGATTACCAACATGAACTGCTCCTAAAGTCTTTTCGTAATGCTCAACCAATCGGGTTTTTGAAATAAATGAAATGAATCCTTCATATTTTCTATCCCATGATTCTTTGCACAAAAACGCAACCAGGTTTCCAGCTACTCCAACATAAATTTTATTTTTCCCCTTATTAAACGGTGCGCTCTCAATCAGATGCATAAAAAGATGGTCTTTCTCGTCTGAAAAACTAATTAATCCCTGAATAACTTTTTGGTTACCACTTATTGTTAATTTGTAAACTTGTCTCTCTCGTTGCTCAAACTCATATTTCCAATCAAATAGCCATCCATTTCCCTTTTTTACTGGTCTTAAATCCTCTTTTGAAATCGGTAACAACACTGTATCAAAACTATCTCCCGAAAATGCATTCTCGATACTATTTGTCAATTTATCAATTTCGATATCAATGTGTTGAACCTTTTTTGTCATGGTACAAATTTACCAATTATCATCGAGAATATTGCCTGTTTACAGGGTTTAATTGTGCTATTCCCAACGTGAGTATATGCAAACGGGTGTAAGAATAAATCATTTATTATTTTTCAAAAATGCCAGTACGGCTTCGGCGTCTTTGGCGGCATCCACCTGTTCGTTTTTATAAACGATGTTGCCTTTTTTGTCGATGATAAAAGTCCAGCGACTGGCGGTAGCACCGCGCACAAGATCGTAACTTTTTCCTTCAACTTCGCGGGTAATTGTACCTCCGTCCTTTACAGGCACACCAAATAATTTGGCAATTTCACCTGTTTGGTCTGATAAAAGCGTAAAATTCAGGTTTTCTGCTTTTTTAAACAATTTCAAACCATCAACATTATCTCCGCTAATACCGACCACCACTGCATTTGCCGATTCGATGGCAGGTTGAGCATCGCGGTACGCACATGCCTGTTTGGTACATCCGCCGGTCATTGCAGCGGGATAAAAATAAACCACTACATTTTTCTTACCTACGTAATCAGCCAGTTTCCACGTTGAATCGTCATCGGTTTTTGCTGTAAAAGCAGGCGCTTTGTCGCCAATGGCCAATTGGTTTGTGTTTTGTGCACGGCTAACCATCGCCAGCGCAACCACCAAAATCATTAATATTGTCTGTTTCATTTTACTTTGTTTTAGTTGTTAAACATTGTTTGCCACCCAAAAGTTCCCTTCCCGAAAAAAATCTCTTTGTTTTTTGTGTAAATCTTTCATTTTCAACCTGATTTTATCTATTTTTAAGGCAAGACGACAAAAATGGGACACGCTTATAAATATCGTTGCAACCACTGTGGATTCGAGGAAAATTTCAACGAAGGACACGGTTTCCTGGTGCATTCGCAACCACTCAGCCAGTATTTAAATCAAAGCAAAAAACTATTTCATTACAAAACCCATTTGGCACTGAAAAAGCTGGCTGCCACAGCGGATGCACTCTACCTTAAATCGGGGTTTCAGATTTACAAGTGCCCGAAATGCAAAACGCTGCATGACAAAAAAGAAGTGGTTATTTATAACGATGATACACCTGTATACCGCAGCGAATTCAGGTGTAGCGCCTGTCGCTCGCGGTTAAAGCTCACCAATATTCACAGGCTCAAAAAAGCGGTTTGCCCAAAATGCGGAAAACGCACTTTTCAGAAAGAGCAGCCAAATACTTTTTTTCAGCACTAAAAATCGACGGCCAATCCTTTTGCAAGGTCCGCAAACAGGCCATTCTGCGGAAACCTACCAGAGAGAACCTGAAAATGCACCCTGCCTTTTTCGGGTTGCTTTTCGATTTTGGTATATATCCGGCCCAGAAAATAATGCGCCAGGGTGGAAACAATAAAATCTTCATCGGCACAGTACAGGTTGAGTTTCATGATTAAATCTGCCTTGTTTTCTGTTTTTTTTGAAAATGAAAATGGATTTGCAATCTCGGAATATTGAATCAGAATAACATACAATTCAAACAATTTCTGTTGTTCGGCAGGGATTGCAATCTTTTCTTTTTGCAGTACTTCCAACTGTTTCTGAACATCTGACCGAACAAAAAAAGCGTTCACATAATTTTTTCGCTTTACCTCGTACCTCATTTTATACGAAAGCCTGATAAGTTCGCTGATTTTTCCGGTAGTTGTATTTTCGGGTGTTTCGGCTAATTGATCAAGCAGAACATTCAGTTTTTCGGCATCTGGTTTATTGCGTGACAAACTGTATTTCCACCAGTACAAATCGAGTTGAAGTACGCTGAAATAGAACTGATCAATTTCTTTCCGGCTGGCTTCAATCATCTTTTCCGCTTCCGTAAACTGCTGGTTATAAATCAGACTGAAAATTCGGTCGGCAGCTGAATCCCGATTTGCCGGAAATGCTTCAGGTAAAAACGAAACCAATAGTAAAACTGATAATGTGAGCCGGAATAACATTATAATTGAATGATTTTACTGGGTTTAATTTTGTACTTTGAATACCATCCCGAAATGTGGGATTTCGTCTTCGAGATACATTTCAGTAATTACTTCAAATCCGAGATTTTCATAAAACCGCTGCAGGTAACTCTGCGCACTGATTTTTATTTTCACTGCTCCCAGTTCATTAATGATGTAATTTTTTGCCGCTTCCATCAAATCAATTCCCAAACCTGTTCCGCGTTCGCTTTGTTTCACTACCACCCTGCCAATAGAGAAATCGGCAAATCGCGTTCCAGGTTTCAGAATGCGGGCGTAAGCAACTATTTTCCCTTCCTTTTGATGAAACAGATGAACTGCTTCTTTATCGAATCCATCCAAATCGTTGTAAACACAGTTTTGTTCAACCACAAATATTTCGGAACGAAGCCGAAGAATGTTGTATAACTCATTGATCGACAAATCAGAAAACTTTTTAAATTCAAATTGCATAAATCATCGTTTTAATTTTCAATATCGGACAATCAATATCCAATTTTCAATTCAATTACAACTTAGAAAATTTGGATAGTACTTATTGAATATTCTTTATTGGATATTTTCTTCCCGTTTAAAGGAAAAGGCTTACAAGCAGCGTAAATGCCAGACCGCAAACCGCAATTATTGTTTCCATTACTGTCCACGATTGCAGCGTTTGTTTTTCGGTCATGCCGAGGTATTTCCCCACCAGCCAGAAACCGCTGTCGTTTACATGCGAGGCAATGGTTGCGCCCGACGCGATGGACAAAACAATGAGCGCCAGTTGTGGCTCGGATAAATTGAATACACCCAATGCAGGAGCTAAAATGCCGGCTGCCGTAATCATGGCAACAGTTGCCGAACCCTGCGCAAGCCTCACAACTGCGGCCAGTAACCAAGCCAGTACAATTGGCGGCAAAGCTGAATCTGCCAGCGATTCGGCCATGATTTTCCCGATACCGCTGTCAACCAATACCTGTTTCAGCACACCACCGGCACCAGTTATTAGGATGATAAGTCCGGCAGGAGCAAGCGCTTTGTTGCTTAACTGAAGGATTTTCTGCTTGTCCATGCCGCGTCTCAGGCAAAAAATCACTGAAAGCAGCGTGGCAATAATCAAAGCCGAAAACGGGTGGCCGATAAATTCGATAGCATTGGTAAACATCGATTTGGCAACAATCTCCTTTTGCACAAGCACTCCTGTCAGCGTGTTGAACAAAATCAACATCAGCGGTACCGAAATCAAAAAGGCAATGATTCCAAACGGCGGCAGGTTATTTTTATCATATTCCGATTCTCCGGCATCTAAAAATTCGGTTGGCGCGGTTACATATATTTTTTTCGAGATATAATTTCCCCAAATTGGTCCGGCCAGAATTGCAACCGGAAAACCGATAATAATTCCCCAGAAAATAACCCAACCCAGTGGAACCTGAATAATATCGGCCACAGCCACCGGCCCGGGTGTTGGCGGCACAAAACTGTGAGTTACCGCAAGTCCGGCTAACAAAGGAATACCGTAATAAAGCAGCGATTTTTTAGAGTCACGTGACAGTGCATAAACAATTGGTACAAGAATGATAAATCCGACGTCGAGAAAAACCGGGATGGCTACCAAAAAACCGCTGATTACCATGGCCCACGGAGCACGTTTCTCCCCGAATTTTTTCAGCAGGTAACGTGCCAGCGATTCAGCCCCGCCCGAACTTTCGAGCAACTGCCCGAAAATAGCGCCGAGCCCAACTACTGTGGCCACAAAGCCAAGTGTTCCAGCCATTCCGTTTTGTATCGATTTTGTGATTTCAGTCAACGGCATTCCCGTGGCAATTCCCACATATATGGCGGTAATCAGCAAAGTGATAAAGGCGTTGACTTTCAGTTTCAAAACCATAAACAGCAGCAATCCAACTGCTGAAACAACAATAAATATGAGAAATGGCGTTGACATTACATTTTTATTTGGATTAGTGCGATAAAGTTAGAAATTGAGCCGGATTGTACAATAACAGGAATCATCGTTTTCCTTTCAAACAGACCGCCTACTGCTTTTTGCCTACTTTTTGATGCTCCCGATTTCGCGCGAACCGGCACCTTTTTCAATTCCTACATTCAAATCGCCAAGTTCAGTGCGGGCTTCTTCAACCAATATCATAATTTCGGCTGCTTTTTCAGGATAATACTCAATTACGTTAAATTGTTCTCCGGGATCGCGCATCATGTTGTACAGTTGCGGTGTTTCCACTTTTTTATTGATTCTCGGGCCACCGCGTCCGTCAACTCCGGGTTTGGCGTCATACGAAGCCCAAGTATGCGGCAGTACCAGTTTCCAGTTTCCTTTGCGAACGGCGTTGAGATTATTTTTTCCGTAATAAAAAAGTATGTTTTCACGAGGTTTTGCTTCAAGGTTTCCTTTCCAGAGTTCGGTAATATCAATTCCATCAATTTTAAGGTCAGGGAGTTTGGTTCCGGAAAGTGTGGCAAAACTTGGCAAAATATCGATTGCACATCCCAATTGGTTGCAAATAGTTCCGGCTGGAGTTTTTCCCGGCCATTTTATAATAAAAGGTACGCGTTGTCCACCTTCCCAACTTGTGGTTTTACCTTCGCGCAAACCACCTGCCGACCCGGCATGATTTCCGTAATTCAACCACGGTCCGTTGTCTGTTGTAAAAATGAAAACTGTATTTTCAGCAATTCCGTTGGCTTGCAGCGCTTTTTCAATCTCGCCCACGCTCCAATCGATTTCCATCATCACATCTCCATAAAACCCCTGTTCGCTTTTCCCGCGAAATTTATCTGAAACTCCCAGTGGAACGTGGCCCATTGTGTGCGGAACATATAAAAAGAAAGGATTCTTTGCATTTCTGTTGATAAAATCTACTGCTTTTTCAGTATAAGTTGTAGTTAATTTGTCTTGTCCTTTTAAATTAGTGATCAATTCCAAAGTTTCATTTCCCTGCATGAGGGGAAGTTGCGGAAAGGATTTTCTTCTATTGTTTTCAGGCAATGGATTTCCAACATCGTCGAGTGGCCACATGTCGTTTGAATAAGGCAATCCAACGTATTCGTCGAACCCGTTTTGCAGTGGAAGAAATTCCTTGTGATGACCTAAATGCCATTTCCCAAAAATTGCCTTGGCATAACCTTTTTCTTTCAGCATTTCGGCGATGGTAGTTTCGTTTGGATTAATGCCGATTGTATCTGTTGGAAAAAGCGCTCCAGAAATTCCAATCCGGTTGGGATAACATCCGGTTAATAATCCGGCACGCGAAGCGCTGCAAACCGGTGCCGCAGAATAAAAATTGGTAAAACGCATTCCCTCGGCAGCCATTTTGTCGAGATTGGGCGTAGTCCAGCCGGTGGCGCCTTGTGTGCCGATATCGCCGTAACCCATGTCGTCGATAAAAACTAGTACAAAGTTTGGCGGTTGATCGGATTTGGATATTTGTTTGGTTTTGGATGTACATGCGAAAATTGTTAACAGTAAAATGGCTGAAATAAAAATGGATATTGACTTCATAATAGATTTGGTTTATATTGATTTATTTTAGTGATAAACAAAAATAACCTTTTTGCAGAAAGATAAACAAAATCACCGTTTTCTCATTCTGTTTCTTTTAATTATGTAGAAACCACTTTTTTACAGAATATACTTCTACGATGAAATATGTATCTTTAAAACAAAAAATGAAAACAACATTAGTCCTGTTATTTGTTACCACATTATTTGTTTTTAGTTGTTCACCAAAACTGAAAAAAGCAGAAACACAGAATTTTACCCTGTTATATCAAAAAGCCACCGGAAAACCTGAAACTTTGGTTTTTGCAAGTTATAAAACTACGATGATTGCCAATGGAGAAGATGAGGCATTACTCCGAATTAGCACTGTTGACAGTACCGGGATGGAATTGATGGATGCTCAGTTACTATTCAGTATTACTGTAAAAGGCGATGCTTTGGTTACAGAAATTGACGGATCTTCTCCCGAATTGGTTTCTAAATCGGATACAGTGACTGTTTGGAAATCGAAACTGGAGAATGGAATTAAAAAGTTAAAACTGAAAGCCGGTAAAACTTCCGGAATTATTAATGTTGAAGTAAAAACAGATGGGTTGTGGCCTGCATCTCACGAAATACATAGCATACCGGGTGAGGTTGTTTTATTGTCGCCTAAACCGGAACAAATCAAATCATCTCCAAATATTTCACCAAAAATGATTGGCGCCGACATCTCGTTTCTTCCTCAACTTGAATCGCGAAATATGAAGTTTATCGATAATGGAGTTGAAGGTGATGCAATAGAGATTCTGAAAAATCATGGGTTGAATTATGTTCGACTTCGCATTTTTGTAAATCCCGAAAATGAGTTGGGTTATTCGCCAAAACAAGGATTTTGTGGATTGGACAGTACCCTGAAAATGGCTAAACGTGTAAAAGATGCAGGATTAAATTTACTTCTCGATTTTCACTACAGCGATACATGGGCCGATCCACAGAAACAGTTTAAACCAAAAGCATGGGAAGGACTTAATTTTACAGAACTGACAGACACTTTAAATGATTACACAAAAACCGTTCTGTTAAAACTAAAAGAACAGGGCACTTTGCCCGACATGGTTCAGGTTGGTAACGAAATTAATCATGGAATTGTCTGGCCTGAAGGACACATTTCGAACCTTGATAATCTTGCCGAATTGTTAAAAGCAGGAGTACAGGCTGTGCGCGAAGTCGATCCAGCCATAACAATTATGATGCACCTTGCGTTGGGTGGGCAAAATGAAGAATCGGTGTTTTGGTTTGATAATATGATTGCCCGTGGCGTTGAATTCGATATCATCGGTTTATCGTATTACCCGCGCTGGCACTGTACTCTCGACGATTTGAATTTCAATATGAATGATTTGATTACACGATATCAGAAAGATGTAAATGTGGTTGAATACAGCGCTTTTAAACGCGAAGTTCACGATTTGGTATTTAACCTGCCCGATAACCGCGGAAACGGAACCTGTATTTGGGAGCCGTTAAATACATGGAGCAGGGTTTTTGATCGGCAGGGAAATTCACTTCCCGAAATAAACATTTACGACGAAATGAATCAAAAATATCTTCAGAAAGAATAGTATGTTCTTCAAATTAGATTTGCCTCTTTCAGCAAAACTTCCATTTCCTGCTGAACTTCTTTTGCCGCCTCACCAGCTTTTTGAGCAAAATCTGCACCTTTTGAAGCATAAATAATTCCACGCGAAGAGTTTACCAGCAGGCCACATTTACTGTTCATCCCGTTTTTGGCTACTTCTTGTAAACTTCCACCTTGCGCACCAACCCCGGGAACCAAAAGAAAATGGTCGGGAACAATCTGTCTGATTTCCTTTAACTTTTCGGCTTTTGTGGCTCCCACAACATACATCATATTTTCTGATGTACCCCAGTTTTGAGAGGTTTTCAAAACGCTCTCGAAAAGCTGGTCACCCGAGTTTTCTTCTTTTAAATACTGAAAATCGGCAGCGCCTTTGTTTGAAGTGAGCGCCAACAGAATCACCCATTTGTCCAGGTAAGTCATAAAAGGTTTAACAGAATCTTCGCCCATGTATGGAGCAACGGTGACTGCGTCGAAATCCATTTTTTCGAAAAAGGCGCGGGCATACAAATTCGATGTATTTCCAATGTCACCGCGTTTTGCATCGGCAATCAGAAATAAATCGGGGTATTTTTCGCGAACATAATGCACTGTTTTTTCAAGGCTTTCCCAACCCTTCGAACCCAGACTTTCATAAAAAGCAAGATTGGGTTTATAAGCAACTGAATATTCAGCGGTGGCATCAATAATTTCCTTGTTAAAAACAAAAATTGGGTCCGAAGTGTCTAAAAGATGTTTTGGAATGATTAAAATATCGGTATCCAATCCCACGCAAAGGAAACTGCGCTTTTTTTGTATCTGTTCGAAAAGTTGTTGCTGGTTCATGTTATTTTTTGTTACAGGTTACAGGTTACAAGTTTCAGGTTTCGCGTTAGAAATAACATGTAACGTGAAACCTGTAAATTGCAACAAATTTTTCTTTAAATCTCACTCTCTTTCAATCTTTCAGCATTTTCCTCAATCATCAGTTTTTCGATAATTTCATCGATTTCGCCGTTGATGATTGCCTGCAAATTGTACATAGTCAGGTTGATACGATGGTCTGTTACCCTTCCTTGTGGCCAGTTGTAGGTTCGTATTTTTGCCGAGCGGTCGCCTGTGGAAACCATTGTTTTCCGTTTCGATGAAATTTCATCGAGGTATTTCTGGTGTTCCATGGCATAAATTCTTGACCGCAATTCTATCATCGCTTTTGCTAGGTTTTTTAACTGCGACTTTTGGTCCTGACAGGTAACCACAATTCCGGTGGGAATGTGTGTTAAGCGAATGGCTGAATAGGTTGTATTCACCGATTGACCGCCTGGTCCCGAGGAACAATAAGTATCTTTTCTGATATCGCTTTCTCTTAAATCGATGTCAAATTCTTCTGCTTCGGGTAAAACTGCAACTGTTGCCGCAGAAGTATGAATGCGCCCCTGCGTTTCGGTTTGCGGCACCCGCTGAACCCGATGCACACCCGACTCGTATTTCATTATGCCATAAACGTTCTCACCGGTAATGGTTGCAACAATTTCTTTGAAACCACCGGAAGTTCCTTCGCTGATGTTGGTTACTTCAAGTCGCCAGTTTTTCCTTTCACAAAATTTCGAGTACATCCTAAAAATATCACCGGCAAAAATACTTGCCTCATCACCACCAGTTCCGGCGCGAATTTCCAAAATACAGTTTTTGCTGTCTTCCGGATCGGCAGGAACCAACAGAAATTTAATTTCATTTTCTTTCTCGGGAATCACGGTTTCAGCCATTTCAATCTCTTCGAGTGCCATTGCGCGTAATTCCTCGTCAGATTCCTGATCCAGAATCTCTTTTCCCGATTCAATGCTGTCAACCAGATTTTTATATTCACGGAAAACGCCAACCAGTTTTTCCAGGTTTTTGTATTCCTGGTTCAGTTTTACATACCGTTTCATATCGTCCATAATTGCAGGATCGATAATTTGTTGCTGAACCTCTTCGAAACGGTGTCTTATTGCCTCGTATTTTTCAAGTAATGCGTATTGTGCCATTTTTATTTTTTGAATGAATTATTAAGATGGATTTTTGAATGTGGCATTTTTATTTCTGCGCGATTGCCACTTAACGACGAACTGTATTATAGCCAAGCTAATAGAAAAAAGTTCCCTTATCCGTCTTAATTGTGAGTTTTTTCCCTTCAAAATGTTCAACTCTGCCAACGATTTGTGCATCGATATTGAACGATTTTGAAATGGTAATAATTTCTTCGGCAATTTCAGGATGTGTATATATCTCGAAACGATGACCCATATTAAAAACTTTATACATCTCTTTCCAATGGGTTCCCGATTGTTCCTGAATGATTTTGAACAGTGGCGGAACTGGAAACATGTTGTCTTTTATTACATGAACATTATCGACAAAATGCAGCACTTTTGTTTGTGCACCTCCCGAACAGTGTATCATTCCCGAAATCTGACTTCTGAATTTATCAAGCATTTTTTTAATTACAGGAGCGTAAGTGCGGGTTGGTGATAAAACAAGTTTTCCGGCATCAATTCCGAGTTCTTCAATTTTGTCGGTTAGTTTGTAATTTCCCGAATAAACCAATTCTGCCGGGACTTCCGAATCAAAACTTTCAGGATATTTTTCAGCCAAATATTTTGCAAAAACATCATGACGGGCAGAAGTAAGTCCGTTGCTTCCCATTCCTCCGTTGTACTCGGTTTCATAAGTAGCCTGTCCTGATGATGAAAGTCCGATAATCACATTTCCTGTAGCAATTTTGTCTGCCGAAATTACATCTTCACGTTTCATGCGGCAGGTAACTGTTGAATCAACAATGATGGTTCGAACCAAATCGCCCACATCGGCAGTTTCGCCGCCGGTTGAATAAATGCTGATTCCAAGTTCGCGTAATTTTGAGAGAAGTTCTTCGGTTCCATTAATTATTGTTGAAATAACTTCGCCGGGAATATTGTTTTTGTTTCTGCCAATGGTTGACGAAACCAGAATATTTTCGGTTGCTCCCACGCAAAGCAGGTCGTCAACATTCATAATCAAGGCATCCTGTGCAATTCCTTTCCAAACCGAAAGGTCACCAGTCTCTTTCCAGTACAGGTATGCCAGCGACGATTTAGTACCAGCGCCGTCAGCATGCATAATATTGCACCACTCAGGGTCACCACCCAGAATATCGGGCACAATTTTGCAAAATGCCTTTGGAAAAATCCCTTTATCGACATTTTTTATGGCTTCATGCACATCTTCCTTCGATGCTGAAACTCCTCTTGCGCTATATCTTGACTCAGTAACCATTCACCATTTTTATTAAAACCGGTGTAAAATTAACATTTTAAATTCATCCTTAAACAAAAAATGGAAAGCCATATAAATTTGACTTTCCAGGTTATAATCATTCGATGACTATTAACACTTGAAATAGTCATCGGATGAATTTTTCCATATTTTAGTCATCCGATGACTATCAATAAAGTGAAAATTAGTCATCGGATGACTAAGAATACAGCTAAGCGTATAAAAACCGTTTTATTTTTTTTGTTGGTGTTTTTTCAAACGGATCGGGTTGCAGAATAACCTGTTGAATTCTTGAAAACTTATTCACTTCTTCGTTCACTTTTTTCTGAATTTCCCTTAAAATCTCTTCCGATTTTTCGTGAATATAAATCTGAGCCTCCGATTTCATATGTTTGAAATTACTTTCAATTTCCTCCATATTCAAATGAATCATTGCTACCAGTTTGCCTTTCTTTTCAATAACAAGTGATTCAAGTACAAACCTCATTTTATTGATAACCGACTCAATTTCCTCTGGATAAATATTTTCGCCGCTGGCTCCCACAATCATGGTTTTAATACGGCCTTTTATAAAAAGTTTGTTGTTTTTATCGAAGTTTCCACGGTCGCCAGTCCTGAACCAACCATCTTCTGTAAAAACTTCTTTTGTAATTTCAGGTGCTTTATAATAACCCCTCATTACGTTTTCTCCTTTTGCCTGAATTTCGCCTTCTCCGGTAAGCGGGTCGGCATTTGCGATGCGCAATTGTACTCCCTCCATTGCAATTCCTGTCGATCCAAGACTTCTGTTTTTACCAACTGCACCCGCAAGTAGTGGCGAAGTTTCAGTGAGACCGTATCCAATGGCATAAGGAAATCCACCTTCCATTAAAAATCTTTCGACAGTAGGATCGAGTTTTGCCCCTCCAATTCCAAAAAAATGCAATTCGCCACCGAATGTTTTGTAGAGTTTTCTTGCAGCAACTTTATGCAGCACTTTTCTGATTGGTGAAACCGAATACAATGACCGCATTACAGAACTTTTTTGAAATGCAGGAAGTATTTTTGCCCTGAAAATTTTTTCAATAATCAGTGGAACGGAAAGCATAATTGTTGGTTTAACAATTTCCAATGCAGGTAGCAAAACCGATGCAACCGGTGGCTTACGCAGGTAATGAACAGAAGCTCCATATTTCACTGGCAGCAAAAACCCAACTGTATTTTCAAGTGTATGCGATAGCGGAAGAATTGAAATGAAACGGTCGTTTGATTTTATTTCCTGTAAGGTATAACATTGCTGGGTTGTCCATGCCAGGTTTTTATGTGTCAGCATTACTCCTTTCGAGTTTCCTGTAGTTCCTGATGTATAAATAATAGATGCCAAATCATATTCTTCAACTTCAGCAAAAACCGATATATTTCCGTTTGCTGGTAACGAAGATTGCAAATCCTTTAGTTGATCGGCTCCCGTATTTTCAGGAATCAATGCGAAGTTTTCGATCAATATTAAATTGGAAATCAGTTGTTTCGATTCATTGTTAAGGCTACCGTACAAACCCGACGAAACAAATGCCAGTTTTGCTTCTGAGTGTTCAAGTATGGTTTTAATTTCGTTATCGTGAAAATCGGGCAGAATTGGAACCGCAATAGCACCAATAACCGAAATTGCAAAAAAAGCAACTCCCCAGTTGGGCATATTTGTACTTAAAATGGCAACTTTATCGCCTTTGGTAACTCCAAGCCCTGAAAGTAAAGTAGCCACAAGTTGAACATCATGTCCAAGTTGTTGATAGGTATAATTTTCTTCGCCAACAAAAACCAACGACTTTTCATTGGCATAATTCTTTACCGATTCGTTGAAAAGGCTTGGAATTGTTAGTTTCGATGAATTTGTCATTTTAATAATTTTACTTATATTCTATTTTCCCGAACAAACAACATGATGAGCGTTTTGTTCAGGGGTCAAAATTAGTAAAAATTCATTCCAAACGACTTTTCTGTTGTGGCGCTATTGACAAATATGGATTTGTATAGTATTGTATTTTAGTATATTATGATTTGAATTGTTCTGTTTTAACTTTTTTTATACATTGCAGAAAGCTATCCATTTTATAATTTTAGACTATGATGGTCAATATATCAGAAATACAGGTACTTAAGCAAACCGAAAACTTTGTTCGAAATCTGTTTGAAAACGAGGGAACCGGGCATGATTGGTGGCATATTAACCGTGTACGGAATGTTGCATTAAAAATAGCAGAAAAAGAGGGTGGAAACCGCTATATCATTGAGATGTCGGCACTTTTGCATGATGTTGATGACTGGAAAATTAACACAGATGGAAATTCTTCGAAAACTTCATCATGGTTAAAAAACATTAAAATCGATGATTCTGATTCTAAAAGAATTATTGAGGTTATCGAACAGGTTTCGTTTAAGGGTGCAGGTGTACAAAATAATGCCGTTTCGCTTGAAGCAAAAATTGTACAGGATGCAGACAGGTTGGATGCTATTGGCGCCATTGGCATTGCACGTACTTTTGCATACGGGGGAAACAAGGGAAGACCAATTTATCTGCCGGATATTAAACCCGAATTGCACGATAATTTTGAAAGTTATAAAAAAACCACAGCCCCCACAATCAATCATTTTTACGAGAAACTGCTATTGTTAAAAAATCGTTTAAATACAGATACTGCCATTGAAATAGCAAAAAATCGGCATACTTTTATGGAAACATTTTTAAAACAGTTTTTTATGGAATGGGAAAGTGCTATGTAAAAGCAGTTAAAAATTCTGCATAAAAGAAGTTTTTTAAGTATATCAACTTTGAAAAGATTACAGGTATGAAAATAGATCACATTGCCATTTGGACCACCAACCTTGAGGGATTACGTAACTTTTATGTTCATTATTTCGACGCTTCGAGCACCGAAATCTATTACAACCATTCAAAGGAATTTCGATCCTATTTTATTTCTTTTCATGGCGATTGCCGGTTGGAAATTATGGAAATGCCTAGAATACCAGTATCAAAAAACGATGCAATTAAACAATTTCTCGGAATCATTCATTTTGCTATAAATGTAGGTTCCAGAGAAAAGGTGGATCATTTAACCGAAATGTTAAAAAACGACGGATACCGGGTTGTTAATGAACCACGAACAACAGGAGACGGATATTACGAAAGCGTAGTTTTGGATCCGGATGGAAACAGAGTTGAAATTATGAATTAGCTCTTTCTTTGCCGGACATCGAGACATGCAAATTTCGATTGATTTTCAAACCAACTTAAACCTGAATTTATGAAACTTAGAAATCTGACTAACTTTTCTGTTTTTGCCGGATTGGTGTTATTCTTAATAATATCGTTTACAAGTTGTAAGGAAAAAACACCACCTGAACTCCCCAATATTTTATGGCTTACCAGCGAAGATAACAGTCCGTTTTTCGGTTGTTACGGAGATACTTTTTCAACTACTCCCAACCTCGATAAACTGTCATCAGAAGGATTTTTATATACCCATGCCTACGCAAACGCCCCTGTTTGTGCCCCAACCCGGAATACCATTTTAACTGGGATTTATGCCTGCTCAAACGGAAATCAGCACATGCGAAGTTATTATCCAAAGTCTGATATTGTAAAAACCTATCCTGAGTATTTACGCAAAATCGGTTATTACTGCACCAACAACGAAAAAACCGATTACAACATTGGCAATTTCGATCCGAAAAGTATCTGGGATGAATGCAGTAAAACGGCACATTATAAAAATAGACCGGAAGGCAAGCCGTTTTTTGCGGTTTTCAATTGTACAATTTCTCATGAAAGCTCGATTCACAAATCTATTCCGAACGAAGAGCTGCGACACAGTCCTGATAAACTTCCACTTCCACCGTACCATCCTGCAACACCCGAAATGAAACACGACTGGGCACAGTATTACGACAAAATTGAAGACATGGACGCCTGGGTTGGTGAAAAGCTGAAAGAGCTGGAAGAAGCTGGTTTATTGGAGAATACCATCGTTTTTTATTATAGCGATCATGGAGGTGTTCTCGCCCGAAGCAAACGTTACCTTTACGAATCGGGTACGAGGGTGCCATTTATTATTCGTATTCCCGAAAAATATAAATATCTGTTCCCTGCTGAAAAACCAGGATCGAAAGTTGACCGGCTCATTAGTTGGGTCGATTTAGTGCCCACTTTGTTAAGTATTACCGGTATTCCAATTCCGGAATATTTGCAGGGGAATGCTTTCCTTGGAAAGCAAAAAACTGTTGATCCTGAATATGCATTTTTGTTTCGCGACCGAATGGATGAACGATATGATATGAGCAGGGCAGTTCGTGATAAAAAATTCCGCTACATTAGGAATTATATGCCTTATCGCACTTATGGCCAGCATCTTGAATATTTGTGGCTGGCACCTTCAGTAGCCTCTTGGGAAAAAGCTTATTTGAATGGAGAATGTAACGAAACCCAAAGCATTTTCTGGAATACAAAACCAGTGGAAGAATTATATGATACCGATAACGATCCGTGGGAAATCAACAATTTGGCCAGTAATCAGGATTACAAAGAAGTTTTGGAAAGGATGCGTGTTGCCAATAAAGAATGGCTGACAAAAAATTATGACACCGGTTTTATCCCGGAAGCTGACAGGGTTGACAGGGTTGGTGAGACACCTGTTTACGATTACATGAGATCGGGAAAAATCAACTTCGGAGAAATTATAGAAGCTGCTGAAATTGCCACTCTGGGGAAAGTTGAAAATATCGAAACACTGAAAACTTATTTGAAAAGCGATGAAAGTGCAATTCGATACTGGGGTGCAACGGGTTTGTTAATTTTAGGAGAAAATGCAAAACCTGCTACGGCTGGAGTGAAATTGGTTTTGGAAGATAATTCGGCCAGTGTTGTTTCGGTGGCTGCCGAAGCTCTTTATAATTTGGGTGAAAAAGAAATCGCGAAAAAAGCTTTACTCAAAGTGCTTGAAAACCCCAACGAAATGGCTCGCTGCCACGCGATGAATGTAATTGACTGTATTGGAGAAAACAGCGATGATATAAAAAAGGGAGTGATAAAAGTTGTGAAAAATGCTGAGAAACTGTCGCGCGAACAATATGATCTCCGGTCAGCTAAATGGTTGTTTGAAAAATGGGGACTCAATCCGGCTGATTACAATATTACCTGGTAGAAAATTCAAAATTCGAAATCAATGAAATATCTGCTTGACGGACAACAATCGGAGCGGCTTAATTACAGAAATCTGGAAGAAACTGATTTTGACTGGTGGATGGAATTTTCATCAGATTCCGATTCAACCCGCTTTTTTGGTTTTCCCGAAAATCTTACTTCCTCGGAATTTTGCAAGCTCTGGTTTACGAAGGTTTTCGACAGGTATAAAAACGAATTAGGAGGACACAACGTTTTAATTGAAAGGATAACCGGAAAACCAGTTGGAATGTGCGGTTTGCTGGTTCAGGAAGTTGACGGAATCAAGGAGCTTGAAATTGGATATTCGCTACATCCCGATTTCAGGGGAAGAGGATTTGCCACCGAAGCGGCCCAAAAATGCCGCAATTTTGCTTTCGAAAATAACTTTGCTGAATCGTTGATTTCAATTGTTCATGTTGAAAATAACCAATCATCCAAAGTTGCTTTAAGAAATGGAATGAAACATGAAAAGAAGACGGTTTATAAAGAAATTCCTGTGAATATTTTTAGAATTCAGAGTCCTTTTAAACCATCGGCTAAATAAAGTCTAACGATTCTTCTCAATATATTCAGCAGCTATCTCAACTTCGCTGTACCACTCTTCGCCGTATTTTCTGATAAGCGGTTCTTGCAGGAATTTATACAAAGGCAGTTTTGCAGATTTGCCACATTCTTTTCCGGGAATGCAAATAGCAAGTTCCTGGTAATTACCAGCATCAAATCGTTGGTACGATGTAATCCGAATGGGGAAAAGATGGCAGGAAACCGGCTTCCGAAAAGTAGTTTTACCCTCCAGGAAGGCCTTTTCGATGCCACATTTCACAATTCCTTTTTCATCGGTAAAAGTGTAAACACACTGCCCGTTATTAATTAACGGAGTAACCCGATCACCATCTTTATCGACAACGGTAAATCCTTGTTTCTCAATTTCGTGTTGATGCTTTCCCGAAAGATATTCCTTAAAATTGGGGTATTCCTTTTCAATTATTTCGGCTTCTTCATTTGTTAACGGTGCACCCGAATCGCCCTCAACACAGCATGCTCCCTTGCATTTCAGTAAATCGCAGAGAAAATGCTGTTCAAAAATATCCCGGCTAAGTATGGTGCGACCAATTTCTACCATTTTATCAAATTCTTCCCTGTCATTTCTGCCGGAACTTCCAATCCCATAACATTTAATAGGGTCGGTGCCACATCGGCAAGTATCCCGTTTTCAATGCTGATTCCTTTTTTATCCGAAATAAAAATACATGGAACCGGATTCAGCGAGTGGGCTGTATTTTCAGATCCGTCCTCGTTAATGGCGTTATCTGCATTTCCATGGTCGGCAATAATCATGATGTTGTAACCACCTTCAAGTGCTGCTTCAACAACATCTTTAGCACACTGGTCAACCGCAACAACTGCCTTGTAAATGGCTTCGTAAACTCCGGTGTGACCAACCATATCGCCGTTGGCAAAATTCAGACAAACAAAATCGGCTTCCCCTTTTTTCAGTTTCGGAACAATCGCGTCCCTAACTCCGGGAGCTGACATTTCGGGCTGTAAATCGTAGGTAGGAACTTTTGGCGACTGCACCAAAATCCGGCTTTCTCCCGGAAATTCGTCTTCGCGGCCCCCACTGAAGAAGAAAGTAACATGGGCATATTTTTCGGTTTCGGCAATACGGATTTGTTTTAAACCTGCTTTCGAAACCACTTCGCCCATAGTGTTTGTAACGTTGTCTTTATCAAAAATTACATTTATTCCTTTGAAATCGGCTTTGTAATTGGTCATTGTATAATATTCCAAATTCATGGTGTGCAATCCAAATTCGGGCATATTTTTTTGTGTAAGCGCAATAGTAGTCTGTCGCAAACGGTCCGTACGGAAGTTAAAACAAATCACAACATCACCTTCTTCTATTAGTCCAACCGGGGCTCCTTTTTCAGTAACCATAACGATTGGTTTCATAAATTCATCGGTAACACCAGCATCATACGAAGCTTGTATAGAAGCCAGTAAATCAGTTGATTTGTCACCTTTTCCAATGGTATATAAATCGTAAGCCAGTTTAAAACGATCGTAATTTTTATCGCGATCCATTCCGAAATACCGGCCAATAACTGAAGCAAATTTTGCATTTGTATTTTTCAGGGCTTCAAGATCGGTTTCCAGAAAACCATAACCCGAACGTGGATCGGTATCGCGGCCATCCATTAAACCGTGTACAAATACTTCGTTTAATCCCATGTCGGTAGCAATCTGGCAAAGTGCAACCATGTGGGTGCTCAATGCATGAACTCCGCCGGGGCCAATCAAACCAATGAGGTGTACTTTTTTATTGTTTTCTTTCGCATAAGTGTAAGCTTTTACAATCTGTGGATTTTTCCACAGCGATTTGTCGCGGATAGCTTTGGTGATTTTCACCATGTCCTGGTACAAAACGCGACCAGCACCAATACTCAGGTGACCAACTTCCGAATTTCCCATTTGTCCTTCGGGTAACCCAACATCTTCACCACAAGCCATTAACTGCGAATGCGGATATTTTTCCATCACCGAATCTATGAAAGGAGTTGGAGCTGCTGCGATAATATCACCTTTCGAACCATCGCCAATTCCCCAACCATCGAGGATCATCAATAATGTTTTTTGAATTTTTGCCATTTTATATATTCTTTATCTTTTTTTTGTCTTGATACTCAGTACTCAATACTAAATGTCTTTTTTCAACCGACAAAAGTATCCTTTTTTTATGTCATTAAAGAATTACAGTTGAAAGTTGAATTTGATTTAACAAATTCTTTCGTCCGGGTGATGTCAATTCCAATTAGCACATTTTTCTCGGTGAATCAGAATTCACCTTACCCAACGCAACCAAAATTCAATTAACTTCATCCTACTAAAACAATAAACTGCCTCACCGTGAAAACTTTTCTTTACCTGTTTTTAATTTTACTTTTTACTTCCTGTTTAGGCGACATTGAAAATTACAGAAGCAATACTCAGTCGGATATTAATATTTACATTGTTAAAGAAGGTCAATTAACAATTCATGAATCTGACGTTGATCTGAATTCACTTGAATTAGAAGCCCTGCCATGGGTAAAAAGCAATGAAATAGAATTTTACGATTGGTCGTCGCACACTTTTTATTTAAATACTGAAAAGAAAAAAGAGAAATATTCAGGAAGACATTTTGTTGTGACTTCGGGAGATGAACGACTTTTTATCGGAGTTTTTTTCCCAATGTATATGTCATCGTTTCCACAAATGCCATCAATTAGTCCGGAAGACGGATTATTTTATCCCAATAACGTAATTCATTTTGGTCAGTTGGGACATCAGTTTACCGGAAACATTGAGGAGCAGGAAGAATTTAAAAAAGCCCTCATTGCAGCGGATTTGCTTCGGGAAGGAATTAAAGTTGAACTTACCCGTGTTAAAAAGAAAAATCAGACTACGATTGAATATACATTTCAGGTAACCAATATCGATAAAGAAAACATTTATGTGCTTGATCCTGATAAAATGGGTGCTTCGCGGTTTCACTATGTAACCAACGGAACGTGGTTTTCGAAGGACAACATGTACTATTTTCCCAATCAGGTTAATCATACTGCCTTCGACAAATTTCAGGACAGCTGGTATTTTAAATTAAATCCGGGAGAAAAAATGACAAGAAATGTCGAATTATCCAATTTCCCGACGCTTCCTTCCGGAAAAGTAAAATGTTCTTTTTCGTTTCCCGGTTCGAATATGAAATCGGGTGAGTGGAAAAAATCAGGTGGAAGAATCTGGATTGGTGATTATTACGTTGAAAAGGAGTTGGTGATGGAATAAACACTTCATCCCCAAAAATCAACAATTCAGTAACCTTCATTTTCTCATCGCACATTTTCAATGCAACTTTGAGTCATTACAACTCACAATCAGAATTTGATATTGAATACTCAAAGCCATGAAAACAATTCTAACAATTATTCTTTCAGTTTCGTTTTTTACAATGCAGGCTCAAAACCGCATCATTGGGAAAGCCGTCACCGAAAAAGGTGAACCGCTGCCGGGAGTAAATATTTTTATCGAAAATACTTACGACGGCGCCAGTTCCGACGCGAATGGCTTTTTCAGTTTTACTACTTCAGAAAAAGGATTACAAACTTTGAAAGCAACTTTTATCGGCTTTAAACCCTGGCAAATGAAAATTTCAATTCCCGTTAATGATTCGATAAAGATTGAAATGGAGGAGAGTATTAATACACTCGATGCAGTTACAATAACAGCAGGTAGTTTTGCTGCAGCCGATGAATCGCGGGCTTCGATTATGGAACCCCTGGATATTTACACCACAGCCAGCGCCAATGGCGATGTAATGGCTGCAATGCGCACCATGCCAGGCACACAAGCCGCTGCAGACGATGGTCGTTTAATGGTCCGTGGCGGCGATGTTTACGAAACCAGAACTTATATCGACGGATTGATTGCAGCAAAACCCTATTATTCGAAAACTCCTGATATTGCTACCCGAGGCAGGTTTGCACCTTCACTTTTCAATGGTGTAATGTTTAACTCGGGGGGGTATTCTGCCGAATACGGGCAGGCACTTTCTTCTGTGCTGATTTTAAACTCGAACGATTTGGCAGAAGAAGATGTAACCGGAATTTCGATAATGACGATTGGTGCTGAAGCAAGCACAGCACAACGAATGAAAAATTCTTCGTTAAGTTTAACCGGCAGCTACACCAATCTGATTGGATACGACAAACTTTTTAACAGTTCGGTGGATTGGGAGAAGCCGGTGGAAGCGGTAAACGGCTCGGCGGTTTACCGGTACAAAACAAAATCGAACGGAATGTTTAAAGGATATTTTACTGCCGATTACGGTGATTTGTCATACAATGTTCCAACGGCAATTGAAAACCAGCCAATGCTTATTTCGAACAAGGGACTGACCACTTACTCCAATTTTTTATACCGCGATTGTTTTTCGGAGAAATCATGCTACAATATTGGCGTTTCGGCAACCACTCAAAAAAACAATCTCGGACTAGGAGCTGATAGACTTGAAACCGCAGAATTAAACATTGAAACACGTTTTACAGTAATTCACGATGTTTCGGAGGGAGTAAAATTAACCTGGGGAGCCAATGAAACTTATAGTCGTTTTAACGAAGATTATATTTTAAACCAGGGACAAACATACTCAACGGATTTTACTGACCATTTGATTGGCGGGTTCTTTGAAAGTGAAATTAAGTTTTCGAAAAATTTGGCCATTCGTCCAGGGTTGCGGTCTGAATATTCCTCAGTAATCAATCAATTTAATCTTGCCCCTCGTTTTGCAATAGCGCTGAAAACAGGAAAAGAAGCCCAACTTTCTGCTGCATGGGGATTGTACCATCAAACGCCGCAATCGGAATATTTAAAGCTATACACAAATCTGGATTTTGAAAAGGCAATGCACTACATTTTAAGTTACCAGTACGGAAAAGTATCAGAAAGATTGTTTCGTGCCGAAGCCTATTACAAAACCTACAGCGATTTAATTACATGGAAGACAGGCGACTTTGGGCAACCAGCCTTTATTAAAAACGAAGGCAGCGGTTATGCCGGCGGGATTGATATTTTCTGGCGCGACCGTAAAAGTATAAGCGGATTTGATTACTGGATAACTTATTCTTATATCGATACCGAACGTAAATACCGGAATTTTCCGGAGCAGGCAACTCCCGATTTTATATCAGACCACACCTTTTCAGTGGTAGGCAAATACTGGCTGAATAAAATTAATACACAGGTCGGGGCATCGTTTACCGCCGCAAGTGGCAGGCCTTACAATGACCCCAATTCAGTCACTTTTATGGACAAGAAAAACAAAATGTATTCAGATTTGAGTCTTAATTTCAGTCATATTTTTTATATCGGTAATCAATATTCGGTATTGTATTGCTCTGTAAATAATGTGCTTGGAAACGATAATGTGCTGAGTTACCGTCCCACCGGAATTGCCGATGCTCAGGGAAATTACTCACTCATTCCGGTAAAAAGAGATTTGAAAAGGTTTGTATTTATTGGGTTGTTTTTGAATTTTTAATATCCCGACAGTTCATCCCCAAAAATCAACAATTCGGGAACAAACAATTTCAACACAAATAATTAGAGTGCAATTTTGAATCAGTAAATCAATTAAAAATTAAAAAAGATAAATTAAAAATTACGGTTATGAAAACAATTTTAATGTTCACAATTTTAATGACTGCTTTTTCAGCAACAGTTTTTTCCGCGAATTATGAGGAAACAATGAAAGTCAACATTCAGAAACTGAATACCGAATTTACTACTTCGGGACTTACCAACCTTGCCAGTCAGTTCGAACGCATTGCCAATGCAGAACCTGGCAAATGGCACCCGAAATATTATATGGCTTATTGTTATGTTTGGGCTACCGCAATTGGAGAAATGCCGGCTGAAGAAAAACATAAACTTTTGGATATGGCACAGGTACAAATGGATGCATTGCTTAAAACGTTTAAAAAGGAATCGGAGATATTTGCTTTGCAGGCGTTTGTTTACCAGATGCGCATTACCGACATGAGCAAAGGATTTAAATATTCGAGTCTGGCCAGCGAAGCTCTTGAAGAAGCTGAAAAGCTGAATCCCAACAATCCCAGAGTGTACTATCTGCGTGGCAACAACACATTTCATACCCCAAAAGCGTTTGGCGGAGGCAAGGAAAAAGCAAAACCGATGTTTGAAAAAGCTGCCGCATTATTCGAAAGTCAGAAACCGGCAAATGCAATTGAACCTGCCTGGGGGAGCGAGCACAATAAACAAATGCTGGCAGAATGTGATAAAACAGAATAATTTGAAACCCTTGTATTTTTGCAATATTGCTGTTTCATAATTTTGTCAATTTAGCAACTAACACTATCTTTTAAATTTTTTTAAAATGAATCACAAAAAAGTAGTAGGATTTCTATGGGCTGCAATCATTTCGGTCATGATTGGAATTGTTGCAATGTATTTACTTTCAGGAACAATTACCAGATCTTTAAATGCGCACCTTTGGAATGCCGGTTATTCACTTTGTTTGGGTATGCCGCTTTTTGCCAATGGTTACTTATTTAATTGGTACGAAAAGCGATGCATTGATTGGATAAGACAGCCCTTCCGTAGTGTAATTCTGGCGCTGCTGATGCATTTCTTCTATTCAAGTCTTGTGATTTTTACGGTAAACTGGTTCTGGTTTAAAGTGCTTTTAAAACAGGACTGGACTAATTTCTGGCAAATCAGCAGAACAACAATTATTGCTGAATATATTATTTTTGTAATTGTTACTTCCATAATTTATGCTTCATCATTTTTCAAGGCGTGGAAAAACCAGGTAATTGAATCGGAACGGATAAAACGCGAAGCACTTTCGCTGCAATATCAGGTACTTCAAAATCAGGTAAATCCGCATTTTTTGTTTAACAGTTTGAACGTATTGGGAAGTTTAATCGATTTGGATGTTTCGAAAGCCAAAATTTTTACACGCGAGCTTTCTCTTTTTTACCGCGATTTGCTAATGTTTAAAGATCGTGATATCATTTCACTGAAAGAGGAAATTGATTTCGTGAAAAAATACATTTATCTGCAACAAATACGATTTGGCGAAGCGCTGCAAGTTGAAATAATAGCCAACGAAAAAATTGAAGCGAAAGTTATTCCGTTGTCGTTACAGGCTTTGGTTGAGAATGCAATTAAACACAACGAAATTTCGATGTCTAATCCACTAAGCATTGTTATCGCTATTTCAGATGAATATGAACTGATTGTGGAGAACAATCTTCAGCCTAAAAATCTTTTGGAAGATACAAGTAAAACAGGGTTGAAGAACCTTGCGGGGCGTTACGAATTTTTAACCGGAAAAGCAATGGTGATTACAAAAAACAATGGTTATTTCAGGGTAAGTTTGCCATTAATACAACTCGATATTAAACAATGAAAATACTGATTGTTGAAGATGAACCGCTGGCTGCGGCCCAATTGGCAGCAAACATTGCCGTTTTAAAACCAGCTGCTCAAATTCTGGCGGTGTGCGATACAGTAAAAAGTGCTGTCAACTGGCTTCAAAATAATCCGGCACCCGATCTATCTTTTTTCGATATACAATTAGGTGACGGATTAAGTTTTGAAATTTTCGAGAAAGTTGATTTCAGACAACCGGTTATTTTTATCACTGCCTTCAATCAATATGCAATTCAGGCTTTTAAGGTAAACAGCATAGATTACCTGTTAAAACCCATCGACAGAAACGAACTGGAAAGGGCATTGACAAAATTTGAGAATCTTTCTCATCCTAAAAATTCAGGAATTACTGCACAGGCACTCGAAGAAATTGTTTCGTCACTGAAAAGGAAAAACTACAAAGAGCGCTTTTTAGTTAAGGTTGGTACACATTTACGGGTGGTTGAAACGGCTGATATTCTTTACTTCTACAGCTTGCAAAAGGGAACTTACCTGAAATTAAATGACGGAAAAGATTACTTGCTTGACAACAGTCTTGAGCAGGTTGAAGAATTAATCGATCCATTTGCTTTTTTTCGCATTAACCGGAAATACCTGGTTTCGTTGAAAAGTATTTCGGATGTAATTACTTATAGTAATTCGCGATTAAAACTAAAAGTTCAGCATGCAATCGACGATGAATTTTTGGTAGCTCGCGAAAAGGTAAAGGAATTTAAGGATTGGCTGGAAGGGGAAAATAGAGTTTAAAGTTTAAAGTTCAGGGGTTAAAGTATTTTTAAACTTTAGCTTTTTAACTTTTTCCATCAATTTTACAACTCGTTTTTTATCCACTTCGTTTTCCCAGTTGCCATCCTTTTTCAATGACGAACCAACAATAAAGGCATCGGCAAAATCCCAGAAATCCTGAATATTTTCCGAATCAATTCCCGAACCAACGATTACCGGGATTTTTACAGCAGATTTTACAGCTTTAACTTCATCAACCGACGCTTTTTCACCTGTTGCTTTGCCCGAAACAATAACTCCGTCGCTTAAAAAGAATTCGGCTGCTTTGGCGGTTTCTGCTATTGAAATATCGCTGGTTGCAGCATGTGACGAATGTTTCTTCTTAATATCGGTAAAAATCCAGATGTGTTCTGCACCAATTTGTTTCCGGTAGCGAAGCAATTCGCCTGCATCGCTGTTCATCCAGCCTTCGTCGGCAACATGTCCAAAAACAAAACCCTCTGCTCTGATAAAATCGAAACCGGCAGCCAGCGCTACAGCCAGCGCCTCTTTGTTTGCTCCTGCCAGAATCTGAATTCCAAGCGGAATATGAAAAGCTTGCTTAATTTCGGAGGCAACAGCAGTCATTGCCGCAACTATTTCAGCCCCGACATTTCTGTTTAAATACGGACGGTCGTGCATGTTTTCAATCATTATGGCATCAACTCCACCTTCTGTAAGAATTAATGTTTCGCGAAGCGCTTCCGATATAATGGCATTCATTTTCATTGTGTTTCGCGGAGTTCCGGGCAGTGCGCCAACATGTACCATCCCGATTATGCTTTTATTCAGTTTCACAGGTAAATATTTTAGTTCGCCATTAAAGTTAATTCGAATTGATTTAATACCAATGATAGCATGATAAAAATTATATTGCCTTTGTTTTTTTGCCAGGCGTGAATGAAAGAAATGATTGAATTTGAATTACTGAGGTTGAATTTTATACAATCAATCACAATCAATCACAATCAATCACCATTAATTACAACTAATCACAACCAATCACAACCAATCACAAAAAATCACAAATAAGCTTTCTTCTGTTATCTTTGCCAAAAATCAATAATTATGGCGTTTACGGCATTTCGTGAGATGAAACCCTTTTCTCAACTCATGTTTTCAATATTTGTGGTTATAGCCAGTTTTCTGGCATTTCTGGTAGTTTCACTGGTGATTGCAATTCCTCTTTTTGGTGTCGATTCAATAATGAACATGACTTTAATTGATGAAATGAATAATCCGGAAGGCATCAGGATATTAAAGTATTTTCAGGTGGTTCAGAGTATTGGGGTTTTTATTGTTCCGCCCTTTATTTTAGGTTGGCTGTTTCACGGAAATATTGCTAAATATCTAAGTCTGAACAAAAAAATTAATTTTTCATCGGTTGTATTGGTGTTGGTACTCAGTTTTGCTGCTTCTCCTTTTATTAATTTTATTGGCGAATGGAACGCGCAAATGCAGTTGCCCGAGTGGCTTTCGGGAGTAGAAATCTGGATGAAAAACACTGAAGAAAAGGCTGCAGAACTTACCGAAACCTTTTTACAGGTTGAAACAATTTGGGGTTTGATTTTCAATATTTTTATGATTGCTTTTTTACCGGCAATTGGTGAAGAACTTCTTTTTCGTGGGGTAATTCAGCGTATTTTTACCTCATGGACGCGTAACTTCCATTGGGGAATATGGATTTCTGCCATTCTGTTCAGCGCCCTTCACATGCAGTTTTATGGTTTTATTCCACGCATGTTTTTAGGCGTTTTGTTTGGATATCTGTTGGTTTGGAGTGGTTCTATATGGTTGCCGATTGTTGCACATTTTATTAATAATGCAGTAGCAGTGATTGCAATGTATATGATAGATAAGGGATTGTTAAGTTCTGAAATAGAAAGCATTGGAACCACTTCTGACAGTTATTACATGGCTGCCGTAAGTTTGTTGCTAATAGTTGTTTTTATGTTGATGATAAAACGTCAGAACAATCACTTAAATGAAGAATCCTGATGTTTAATATGGACTTTAACTGAAATTGATTTATGCAAAATCAAAAAGTAAATCACGTTGAAGATCTTTATCCGTTAACTTTTTCTTTTCTTTTCTGCGGAAAATATAAACAATTCCATATTCCTGGGCAATCTGACGTTTATGTTTTGGTAATTCGGTATTAATTCCTTCCTCAATTTCGTTCCACAACTGACTGATAAAATCATTGGTAGTTTTGCGTAACTCCTGCATCGAATTGTAAGTTCTTGTGGTATTTCTTTTCAGGTTTTGCTGAAATATTGCAGCGTCTTTAAATTCTTCCACTTTTATCCGAACCAATGCAATTGATGGGTTATAAATGGCGCTGCCTCCGTTTTGAATGCGTTTTTGTTCGCCTTCAACCACTTTTTTGCCCCATAGTAAAATTTCTTCTTCAGTATTTAATGGCGGTACTTTACCTTCGAATTCATCCAACCCATAATATTTTATTCCGCCATTAATCTCACCACGTTCAGAGGTAAGATATAAAACCTGGATAAAATGAGAGACATACATTCGTGCTTTATCCATTGCAGCTTTGTATTCGTGGTTTTTTTCAGACTGTATCTGTATATTCATCTCATAATGCGTGAGCATATTTTCGAATTTACTTTTAACAGTTTGAAGCTCCTCGATGGATTTTGCAGAAATAGCAACTTTACCATTTTTAAAAGCCACTTTTTGCAGGGCAGCATCAAGTGCCCTTGTTCGGGCTTTGTCAGTAGTTGGTAAGCGACGGTACGGCATAATTTTAAATACTGTTTCCTGCGAAGTTAGTAATTCCGAAAATCGTTTTTATTTGTTCGCGTATTTACTTATTCACAATCTGATGTCAATATAATTTACAAAAAAAGCCTTCCCAAAACAGAGAAGGCTTCCATAAAGTATTTTTAACCAAATATTATTCGCTCATTTTGGCAACCAGAAACTCTCTGTTTAACCTTGCAATGTTGATAATGGAAATGCTTTTAGGGCATTCGGCTTCACAGGCACCGGTGTTTGTGCATCCACCAAAACCAAGTTCATCCATTTTGGAGATCATATTTTTTGCGCGTTTTTTTGCTTCAACCCTGCCTTGTGGAAGTTTCGCCAGGTGTGAAACTTTTGCCGATACAAACAGCATTGCTGAAGAGTTTTTGCAGGCAGCCACGCAAGCCCCGCAGCCAATACATGCTGCTGCATCCATTGCTTCTTCCGCATCTTCATACGAAATCGGGATGGCATTTCCATCGGGTACACCACCTGTATTTACTGAGACAAAACCACCGGCCTGCAGAATTTTTTCGAAAGCCGAACGGTCAACAACAAGATCTTTGATTACCGGGAAAGCACGCGCACGCCAAGGTTCAACAGTAATTGTTTCACCATCTTTGAATTTGCGCATGTGCAACTGGCAGGTAGTAACTTCGGTATCTGGTCCGTGTGGACGGCCATTTACAAACAAGCTGCAGGTGCCGCAAATTCCTTCGCGACAGTCGTGATCAAAAGCAATCGGATCAACACCTTTTTCGATTAACTGGTTATTGAGAATATCCATCATTTCGAGGAAAGATGATCCAGTTGAAATATTTTCGATGGGGTAGGTTTCGAATTTGCCTTTTTCAGAAGCCCGGTTTTGTCTCCAGACTTTTATATTTAATTTTTTAAGAATTTTATCAGCCATAATCGTGAAGATTTATGATTTATTATTGCTTAATGATTATTTGTAAGAACGTTGAGACAACTTAATGTTTTCAAATTTCAGTTCTTCTTTGTGTAACACAGGTTCTTTTCCTTCGCCTTTGTATTCCCAGCACGAAACATATGTGAAGTTTTCGTCATCACGTTTTGCTTCTCCTTCTTCGGTAGCCGACTCTTCGCGGAAGTGGCCGCCACACGATTCGTTGCGGTTCAGCGCGTCGATGGCCATCAATTCTCCAATATCAAAGAAATCAGCAACACGGCCGGCTTTTTCGAGTTCCGGATTCAGGTTATTCATTTCACCGGTTACCTTCACATTTTTCCAGAATTCGTCGCGGGTTTCGCGAATCATTGCAATGGCCTTTTTTAAACCTACTTCATCGCGGCTCATACCAACGTAATCCCACATAATCTGCCCCAGTTTTTTGTAGTAATAATCAACTGGTTTCGTTCCTTTTATTTTGAAAAGTTTTTCAATGCGGTTTGTAACTTCTTTCTCTGCAGCTTCAAATTCGGGTGCATCGGTTTTGATTTTTGGCACCATTATTTCGTTGGCTAAGTAATCGCCAATGGTATATGGCAGAATAAAGTATCCATCTGCCAATCCCTGCATCAGCGCCGAAGCACCCAAACGGTTTGCTCCGTGATCGGAAAAGTTAGCTTCACCAATTGAATACAAACCCGGGACTGAAGTCATCAGGTTGTAATCGACCCAGGTACCTCCCATTGCGTAGTGAATAGCCGGATAAATCATCATCGGCACTTTGTACGGGTCTTGATCCGTAATTTTTTCGTACATCTGAAAAAGGTTTCCATATCGAGCTTCGATTACCTTTTTGCCAAGACGTTCGATCGAGTATTTAAAATCGAGGAAAACAGCTTTCCCTTCTCCATTAACGCCAAACCCGGCATCGCAGCGTTCTTTTGCAGCACGCGAAGCCACATCTCGCGGAACGAGGTTTCCGTATGACGGGTATCTTCTTTCGAGATAAAAATCGCGGTCTTCATCTTTAATATCATTTGGGCCGATTTCGCCTTTCTGTAATTTCACCGCATCTTCTTTTTTCTTCGGAGTCCAAACCCGACCATCGTTACGCAGCGATTCGGACATCAACGTAAGTTTCGATTGCTGGTCGCCATGTACTGGAATACAGGTTGGGTGAATCTGCACAAAACATGGGTTCGCCATAAATGCACCTTTTTTGTAGCACTGCCATGCAGCCGAACCGTTGCTTCCCATTGCATTTGTCGAAAGGAAGAAAACGTTTCCGTAACCACCGGTGGCAACAACAACTGCATGTGCGCCAAATCGTATTATTTTTCCTGTTATCAGGTCGCGGGCAATAATCCCGCGGGCTTTGCCATCTATTACAACCACATCGAGCATTTCGTGACGGCTGTACATTTGAACGTTACCCAGCGAAATCTGACGGTTTAATGCCTGGTATGCGCCAATCAGTAATTGCTGACCGGTTTGTCCGCGGGCATAAAAAGTACGGCTCACCAACACACCTCCAAACGAACGGTTCGAGAGCAAACCGCCGTATTCGCGGCCAAACGGAACACCCTGTGCAACGCATTGGTCGATAATGTTTGGTGAAACTTCGGCCAAACGATAAACATTGGCTTCGCGTGAGCGGTAATCACCACCCTTTATTGTATCGTAAAACAACCGGTGAACAGAGTCATTATCATTCTGGTAGTTTTTTGCAGCATTTATACCACCTTGTGCAGCGATTGAGTGCGCACGGCGCGGGCTGTCCTGATAACAGAATGCTTTCACATTATATCCTAATTCAGCTAAAGAGGCGGCAGCCGATGCGCCACCCAAACCGGTACCAACTACAATAATTTCGAGTTTGCGTTTGTTGGCCGGACTCACAACTTTAATGGCACCTTTGTGGCGGCTCCATTTTTCGGCCAACGGGCCTTCCGGTATTTTTGAATTTAATATACTCATAACTAATTCCTTTACAGATTAAAATTTAATGAGAAAATATAAAGGGATCACTGAAAAACCTACTGCAATAATTATTGCGTACAAAGTACCAATGAATTGCAAACGTTTAAGCCAGTTGTTGTTACTTAATCCCAGGGTTTGAAATGCCGACCAGAATCCATGCGATAAATGAATTCCAAGTAGAATACCACCAATTACATAAAAGAAACAGTACACGGCACTTTCTTTAAACAAACTGGAAACCAGCAAATAAGTGTCTTCAATTTCAGCTCCATCCACCAATACCGAAGCCATTTCGTGAGGTTTAAACTTTACAACCCAGAAGAAATCGATAATGTGCATTATTAAGAATACCAAAACAAGTGACCCAAGAACCAGCATGTTTCGTGAAGCCCAGGAACTTGATTGGGAAGCATTTCGTTTTGCATATTTTACCGGACGTGCTTTCCAGTTCTGGTATTCAAGGAAAAAAGACCAGATAATATGAATCACAAAACCCAATCCTAAAATGGGTTCCATAATTTTTATCAATGGGTTGGTAGCCATAAAATGGGCTCCCAAATTAAAGAGTTTACCACTGTCGTCAAAAATCAATAATAAGTTAATTGATAAATGCACACCGATAAACCCAACCAAAAATAACCCTGTTATGCTCATCAGGAATTTTCGGCCAATGGATGTGGTCAAGAAATTACTCATAGATTTTTTGTTTATTATATTCGATTAAAATTTTTGAAACGTTGTAAAATTAGAGGAACAGTCTAATTCTGCCAAGCGAAAGCAACGAAAATAGCTAATTTAAATTGGTTCTACGATTTTCTTAATTCAATTTTAACTTTAACTCAACTCCTTGAACGCCTGATTCCATTCCCTCAACGTAAATTGGTCGCTGATTGCGATTAGTTCGGTTGGATGAAAATCATTTTCAATCTCACTAATTTCAGTTGTGGTTAAAGTGCATTGAACTGCTGCCGTTTTTCCCTCCTTTAGGTTCACAAAACCTTTTATACGGTATGCCTTTGGTGTCCATTCATTTAAGAAAAGTTCAAGAGAATTACGGGTGATTTTGTGTCCGCTTTTTATTACCATCGAATTTACTGAAGGTCGTGGTAACGATTTTATTTCGCCAAAATAGAACTTATTAACGGCATTATTCCCCAACTCAAAATCGATATTACAAAAAGACGTTTCCATGATTTGAGCGAAGGGATTGATTTTTTTTATCTCAGTACTGATAGTTTCAGTTCCTGTTTCGATCAAATCGGTTTTGTTAATTACCACATTGTCGGCCATTCTCAACTGATGAAAAACACGCTGTTTCATTAATCCGACTTTCCCGAAATTTTGAGCATCGGCAATGCACCAGTTGGAAGCCAGGTAGATTTTTTCAGCAAGCGAACCTGATGATATTACTTCTGCAATTGAAGTGGTATCGGAAAGTCCGGAAGCTTCTATTATTAAAATTTCCGGCTGAATTTCGTCAATAAATTTTTCGAGCGATCTTACAAAATCACCCAACAAACAAACACAAAACACAGAGCCATTATTTATTTCGAGCAATTGAAATTCTTTTCCCGATTTTTTCAGTTCAGCACCATCGATATTGGCTGGAGCAAACTCATTCTGAATAATTCCGATTTTATACTCTCCGGCATATTTGTTAATAATCCTTTTCAGGAAAGTGGTTTTGCCACTTCCCAAAAAACCAGAGATAATATGGAATGGAATTTTCTGCATCAATTAGAATAAATAATTTGTTTTTTCCCTAAAAAAAATAGATGACTTAAAATAGTTGGCTGTTGCAGTAAAAAAATCTAAAATATCGAATAAGAAATAAGGAATAAGAAAGTTTAAGACGAATTTCCCTTTAGCAACATTTACTTTTACTTTTCTTAATTTTGTGATTTGTTATTCCCTGCCCGACTTTGTCATTCAGGCAGGCTTATTCCTTATTTTGTCATTTTCTTCTTTTTTTTATGCCTTGTCAACCATCTCTCTCACCCGACAAATGTGTCCCGGTGTTGTTCCGCAACAACCACCCACTATATTGGCTCCGGCAGCAATAATTTTCGGGACCAGCAGAGCCATTTCATCAGGCGTTTCCGGGAAAACAGTCTGTCCATCGTGGTAATGTGGCATTCCGGCATTGGCATGAACCAAAACAGGTATTTCGGAATTGGTCCGACGGATTTCTTCCACAATCACAATCATATCGGCAATACCGTTTCCGCAGTTGGCGCCAATTAGCTCGGCACCCGCTTCAACAAGTGTTTCCACCATTTCGGTTGGCGAAACGCCCATCATGGTGCGAAATTCTCCCTGAACAGTTTTGTCGAAAGTCATGGTACAGAAAACCTCGCACTTTGTATTTTCTTTTGCAGCGCGAATGGCCAGTCGTGCTTCATCGAGGTCGGTCATGGTTTCTATCATAATGGCATCAACACCGCCGGCTTCCAGGCCGAGAACCTGTTCTTTGAATGCGCTGTAAAGTTCTTCTTCAGTTACATCGCCCATCATCAGAATTTTGCCGGTCGGGCCAACCGAGCCAATCACAAATTTGTCACCCGCGGCTTTCCTGCTGATTTCTGCGGCTGCTTTGTTCAGTTCAAATACTTTGTCGCCCAGCCCGTATTTTTCAACCTTGAAAACAGTGCCGCCAAAACTATTGGTTTCAATCATATCGGCACCAGCTTCGATGTAGCTTTTAGCAATATCAAAAACTTCCTCGGGATGAGTAATGTTCCATTCTTCCGGGCATTCGCCTGGTTGCATTCCTTTTTGCTGTAAAAATGTTCCCCACGCTCCGTCGGAAACCAGGACTTTTCCTTTTTTTATCTGGTCGATTATTTTTCCCATAGTAATATTATTTTGGGCTGAAGCCCGGTTTGTTATTGTCATTTCGTATCTCCGGCATAAATGCAGGAGTTAGTCAATTGGCTAAACTACAAAAAACCTACAATTCTTTTATCCATTCCTTTACCACATCAAGAGAAGGTTCGGCACCTTCCGATTTCAGTTTGTAGTTTACCGTAACCACGGCAGGGCCTTTAACCACGCCAAAAGCTGCCATTTGCGGTTTGTCTGTTATCACTTTAACTTCCACATCTTTGCCCAACTCGGTAATTGCCCGCTGAATTTTTGCATTGATTTCCCGACAGGCAGCGATATTATCGCCAAAAACAAGGATTTCACTCCGTTTCGACTTAATTCTGAGTTTCAGTTTTTCGTTGATGCGTTTCTGGATGGCCGCAATCAATTCACCTTTTGGCGGAATTTGCGAAACAAAAGCAATTTTTCCATCGATACAGATGGTGGGAATGTTCTTCACCATCAGCGACGACATAAAAGTCACTGCATCCATTTTTTTGATTGCATGTTCGCGCCATTCCACAACCCCTTCAAATTGAGGAGCTACTTTTTTTACTGCTTCAACCATGTACTGGCAGGGTGCGCAAGATTCTGAATCGAGCGTAATCACATCCACAATTACTTTGTCGGCCTGTCCGTAATCTTTCATATTAAATACATCCAGCGTATTCTCCCTTTTTTCGAGTTCGCGAACCACATCCTGCTTGTATGTATCGTGCACTAACTCGGTTACCGCTTTGATATTTGAAGGTGGAGTTTCCATGGGCAGGTCGCAGCCGGGAGCCAGAATAAAACCTGTTTTGCCACCAAAATCGAGGCAAGCCAGTGCATCTTCACGCGCATCGTCATCGCTACCCATCAGCAAAACCACAGTCAGCCGCAGGTTTCCGCCAAAACTGATGCCTTTTTTCAACGCAATGTGTTTTACAAAATCAAGCGGAATATTTTCGTCTATGGAAACATTGTCGGGACGGCAATCGCACATCGCCTCAATGTTTTGCTGTGCATGACCGCAAACAAAAAACGAACTGAGTTTTTGTTTTTCGCGAACTGCAGCAAATATTTTTGAAACGTATGGTGTAACAAAAGTATCGAAAGTTACAGGGTCAATCTGACTGGTCATCGGGTCAACCACGGCAATCACATCACATCCGGCATCTATCAGGTATTCCGACATTTTCAACCCAACCCGGGTACAAAATTCCATCACTTCATTTACTTCATCGGGAGCTTCAAAAAGTTTCACGAAAATGTCAGTTCCCATCAGATGGAGCGCCAGTGTAAATGGGCCGGTTATGAGTCCGTACAAAGCTAAATCTGAATATTTTTTGCGAAGTTGGCGAGTGGCTTCAGTAATTACCGGAATCCTGCCCTCAGAACTATTCGGAATATGCAGGTCTGCCAATGTTTTTCCTTCGGCCAGCGGGTGCGAAACCACAGCGGGCGGATTGTGCAGCGCCCATTGCAACTGGCAACCCAGTATTTCGGCCTCTAACTGCAAATCAAAAATTACAGGTATTCCGTCGGGGTTGTATTCTTCGATAGCCTTGCTAACGCCAGCAACAATTTTATCAGTCGATTTCAGGTAGGTTTCGGCATCGGCACCGATTAAAAAACCACCATGTACACCAACAAACGGCACCCACGGAACCCGGTCAACCGGTTGAAGTGCAAAAGCTTTTTTGAGTAATTCGAGACCAGTCATATTTTAGATTATTAATAGTTAGTATTGAGTAATGAGACTTTTCGTAATCAGAAATAATTTCTCCATATTGAGGTGTTTTTATTTCCCAATTAATTCATTTTAAAACAATTACTGATTATTTTACAGAAACTGAAATATTAAGTTCAGCAATGTACTCACTACTCATCCCGATAGCTATCGGGACTCACAATCTCCAAACTAAACGTTGGCATTCAGATATTCAACCAAACCCTGAGGATCGGGAGCGTAAGCATCGGCACCAATCCTCTTTCTGAAATCGTCGGTAACCGGAGCGCCGCCAACTGCCACTTTTGTATCAGGAACAGCATCTTTAATCGCTTTGGTAATTTTTTCCATATTAACCATTGTCGTTGTCAACAATGCAGACAAGCCAACAAAAGCATTTTCGTTTTCCTTTACAGCAGCTACAAATTGTTCGGCTTTTACATCGGTGCCCAGGTCAACTACTTTCCAGCCATTGCCTTCTACCATCATCGAAACAAGGTTCTTCCCAATGTCGTGCAAGTCGCCTTCAACGGTTCCAATAATAAATGTTCCTTTTCGTTTTACCTCTCCCGAAAGGAAATACGGTTTTAAGTGAATCATGGCGGTACTCATCGCTTTTGCCGACATTAAAACCTGGGGTACAAAAACTTTGTTTTCACGAAATTTTATGCCCACCTTTTCCATTCCTACCATTAACCCTGAAGTAAGAATTTGCTGTGCATTAACTCCTTCGTCCAAAGCCTGTTTTGTGAGTTCGTCAGCGCCATCAAGGCCTTTCATTTGCGGCGGGTACGGAGCTGCTTTATTTATTTTTCCGAATTCGATACAATCTGCCAGTTTTTGCAAAATTTCGTTCATGTTTTAAATTTTAGTTTTAAGTGATTGACAAATTTATCTTTATCAGGTTTCATAAAAAATAGTATTTTCTTTGAAAAAGATGGAATATATTACTTTATTTAGATTATGAGATTTTTAGTCCCGATAGTTATCGTGATGAGTACTGAGACAAGAATTCATAAATGGTTTTATTTTAATGAGGGAAATTCGATATTATAAAATCCCGGTTCTGCTGATTGAAGAACAAAAAGCAAATCCGCTAACCCGTGATTTGTATTTTACCGAAATTGGTGAGATTGAAGTTGAACGTGGTACGATTTGGTACCAGACTGAAAAACTGGAAAATAATATGCTTGCATATTGTACAAAAGGGAATGGGATTTTAATGAATTCGGGCGACCAAATTCCGGTTTCGGGCGACCAGTTTTTTATTATTCCGAAACAAGGTAACTTTAAATTCTATTCGGTTATCGATGTAAACTCACGATTCCTGGTGTTGCATTTCGACGGAAGGAATTCGCATTTATTGGGGAAGGAGTTTTCGATGGTACGAAATCTGATTCCTTCGGTAAACAACCTGGTTGCCAACCGTGAAATGCTTTTCGACGAGATTTTCAATAACCTATCAAAGGGATTTCATGACGAAAACCTGGAGTATGTGAATTTCTGTTTTAGTCATTTGCTGGCAACTTTTATTTATGCCAGCAAAACCAGCGATGATTTCGCCGACGAATCAAATCCGGTTATCAGAAAATCAATTGAATTCATGAATAAAAATCTGAATATGAAACTCACACTCAACCAGATTTCTAAAGAAGCTGGATATTCACCAACTTATTTCACAACACTTTTCAAAAAAGAAACCAATTATTCACCACTCAGTTATTTTTCGCACCTTAAAATTGTGAAAGCATGCGAATTTCTTGATCATACACGGATAAAAGTGAAGGAAATTTCGTTTACACTTGGGTTCACTGATCCGTATTATTTTACCAAGGATTTTAAAAAGAAAATGGGAATGTCGCCGCGGCAATACAGGAAGCGGGTAGGAGGATAACTCAATTAAAAATTAGAAATTTAAGAGGGGAATCTAAAATATCGAATAAGAAATAAGAAAGTATCTCACAATAACTTCCTAATTTTTCATTCCTTATTCGATGTTCCTTATTTTTCTTTATAATGTTTTCTATTTCAATGCCGCCTTCAGCCCCTCGGTAGTCGTGTAATATTTCACTATCATATTTGGTACTTCCCACTCCGGTAATTTGCCATCTTTCAGGTAATTCAGGTATTTTGCGGTAACCTGGGCAAAATGTTCTTCATGACTCACTTTGTATTTATCCGGAATCTCAACTGACCAAAGTTTGTTGTCAAGTTTAACCAGTTTTAACCCGGGATAAATAGCAGCCAATTCCACATTTACCGCTTTGTCAAGGTTTGCAGAAAATACGTCCAATCCTTCCGTTGTAGTTGCTTCAACATAAAGTGTAGGTTTGTAGCCCTGCTCAGCACCTTGTTTAATTATCAGGTTGCAATTTGTTCCGCGCATAATTGAATAATGGGTATCGCCGGCACCTTCGGGAGCCTGAAAGTTCCATATTACCGATGCTTTTGCATAAATACCTTTCAGTTTATAGTTGATTTCGCCATTGCTGTAAACTTTTAAAGTTCCGTCAACAACATCTTTTTGCAGGTACTCAGGAAATTGATCGAGTTGGGTAACTGTTTTAAACATTTCAGGTGTAAGATCGGTAGCCCATCGTTTTGCCGATACAATTTCCACATCAGTTTTTGCAAGTATTACTTCAGGAAATGCTTCCCACTGAATGAGGTCAACAAGGTGGGTGTTAACATCAACAATTCCTTCACCCTGCTGTTTGGTGTCGAAAAACCATGCCGGACGTTTTAACGGGCTGCCCGATACATATTTAAAAAAATGATGGACACTCTCTTTTGTAATGGCCGGTTCTTCTGCTGTACCGGTTTGCAGCATGCCAAAAACTTCGGCTCGTTTTGAAAGTTCGCGTTGCAGCATGGTGGTAATTTCGTGGCGTTCGGTCATGATATCATAAAGTAGAACACCTTTTTCGGCAGCAACCTGAAACGCCTGCTCCAGTTTCGGAAATTCGTTGGGTGTAATTACCATGGGTTTGTCGGCTAAAACGTTAATTCCGGCATCAATTGTTTTAAGAATGTATTCGGTTTTTTTGGCGTTATTTCCCGAAACCACCATCACATTACCGGGTTTTTCGGCTATCATTTTTTCAAAAAAATCAGCACCGGTATAAATTTTTTCATTCCATGCAGTTGGGCTTTCTGTGCGGGTGTTGTAACTGTTGATACGTGCCAGATGTCCCTGCAAATCGTCGCCTTCGGGAGCATAAATATAAACTGTGGAATCGACCTGTTCGTACATCGATTTTTGTACCAGCGCTGCATGAAAATGCCCCGGATCGAGGGTCATAATTTTTACCTCTCCTTTTGCTCCTGTAAACATATTTTGTTTTTCATTGGTTTGATTTGATTTCTGACTGCCACCTGTACAGGAAGCCAAAATTGTAAACACAGAAATTACAGCGATTGATAATTTTTTCATTTTGATATTAATTTTAAAGATTTTTCCATCGGCTTTACAAATTTATATTTTTTAGGTTGATAATCTTTAATTACTTTTCAGTTGAATAACGTTTTTTATAAGCGTTCCATGTGTTTATTGATTTTGTCAATGCCACTTCGCAGTCTTGTTTTATATCATAACATTGAAGTCCGAACAGGCCTTTGTAACCATTGTCTTTTGCAAGTTTCACCAGTTTGTAAGTATCAAAAGTGCCTTCTCCAAGCGGCTGGATTAGCTGGTCCCAGTTCATCTCTTTTGTATTGCCCGAATCGGCGCCGTTTATCGAAATCATGTATAAATATGGCAATGCATCAATCAGCTTTTGTTCCCATCCTTCTTCTCCTTCAGCTTTTAGTAAATGACAGGTGTTAAAAATAGCGCCAACATTGGGCCGGTTTGCCATTTTTGCCAGGCGAACCGAGTGTTCCAGTGTTTCGCAATAGTTGCCAACATGTGGATAAATGGCAATTTTAACTCCAAATGTTGCAGCAAAATCGGCCAGTTCGCCAATGGCTTTAGCAAGAAGCGGATCGCCTTTTTCTTTGTCGTTCATAAAGAATTTTACATTCGAAAAAAGTGCAATCACCAAATCGCGGTCCTTCGAATCTTTAATTATCTCCTTTAATCCTTCTTTGTATGAAATTTGTCCGGTACTGTCCATGTCAATTCCCCAGTACACTTCGGGCATTTTAAGCCCGGCTTTATCGAGCGCTGCCCTGCGCGCAAAATAATCATCGTTGGTGTGTCCTGATAATCCATCAAACCCCAACCTTTTAATCAATTCAGCCTGTGCGTCCATTCCCACAGGTGCATTTGGTAATCGCATTGAATTATTAAAGGCATAGAAAGTATTGTCGAGTTCCTTTTTTTGGGAATAAGCACAAAAAGTATATAAGCTAATTAACATTACTAAAAATAGTTTTTTCATTTGATCTAATTTTAAATTTAGTGAGTATTGGTAATCAAATCTTTCCATTCAGGATTGTGTTTTTCAATCAATTCAATTTTCTTTTTTCGTGAACCTGCTTTTATTTGTTTCTCCCTTGTAATGGCATCTTCAATGCTTTCAAATAATTCATAGTAAACTAATTTCGTAATATTATAACGACTTGTAAATGAATCTTTGTAGAATTCTGATTTATGTTTCTGAATTCTTTCAGTTAAATCACTTGTAACTCCGGTATATAAAACTGTATTTGAAATATTTGTTAGAATATAAACGTATCCATTCTTTTTCATATCAAATTTATTTTGGTAAAAGATTGCTTCGCTACGCTCGCAATGACTTGGCGATAAAATAAAGAGGGGGGAGGTAGGGAGCGGCTACGCCGCTCCCTACCTCCCCCCTCTTACTTACCGTTGAGTTGGTCATTGCGAGCAAAGCGAAGCAATCCAAATGTGATTTACATTCAACTTCCTTCCCAGGTTGCGAAGATACGATCATTGGTAACACAGACATGAATCTATGAATTAATCCATTGGATTTGTTCATTTGACGTTACTATCTTATTTTAAATCATATTCCTGAAATTTATTCATCCAGTCAGTCACATCTTTATCAATCCATTTTTCGCGGAACGGATGGGTAAGCATTGCATTGGCTGCATTATCGTTTACAAACTGTCCGGCTTTTTGATCCCATGTTAATTTCGAGCCCAATGTAATTGAAATTAGCCCCATCATGGTTAAAAGGTAAACATTGTATCCCACTTCAAGTGGTTCAAGGGTTGGTTTCCCGGTTTCAATTCCCCGTAAAAAATCGGCTTTATCAGAAAGCGTGTCTTTCAGCGAAATGTTGTTTGTACCGGGCTCAAATTTGAGAATTGAATCGTTGCTTGCCGTTAATTTATCGGGATATTCAACCCGAATCCAACCATCTTTTCCAATAAATTTCACAAACGGAACATCAATTTTGTATTTCAATTTCATTCCGTCGGCAAACGTGTAATTTACATTGAAGGCGCTGATGGTATGCCAGATTCCCTTATCGAAAGTTCCATTCCCTTCAATAGTTACCGGATTTTCATACTCTTTTTTCATCCCCCAAAGTGCAATGTCATTCAGGTGTGCTCCCCAGTTGGTAATCATTCCGTTGCAATAATCTGAAATGCGCAGCCAGCCCGGACGCGACTCAATTGTTCCGGGTTCGTGAACCCGCTGCATGGTGTAAGGCGCGGGAAATGCCGGCCCCAGCCACATGTCGTAATTCAGCTCTTTTGGAATGGGCATGGTTTTTTGCGGACCAAGTGCGCTGCCATTTAGCTCGCCGGGAACGCCAACTTCAACTTCCACCAAATCGCCGATAACTTTATTATGCACCAGTTCAACAGCGCGGTTCATTTCGCGGATTGAACGAAACTCACTGTCCAAACGTCCGGTAACACCTTTTGCCTTAACAGCTTCAACCACTGCTTTTCCCCACGCAGGCGCAAGCGTAAACGCTTTTTCCATCGAAACATGTTTGCCTGCCAGCGCCGCTGCAATGGTTGCCGGGGCATGCCAGTGATCGGGAGTGGAAACCATTATTGCATCCACATCTTTATTGGCAATCAGATCGCGGTAGTCATCATATTTTTTAACGCTCGAATAACTTTTACCTGCCTTTGAATAGGAATCATTTATTATTTTTTCAGCAAATGTCATCCGCCACGAATCGACATCATTTATGGCGATTACACGGCAATTTTCAAGTTTTAAAAAACCGTTTTTCAGATTGGCATTTACGGCCTGGCGACCGGTTGCAATCATCCCAACATTAATTTGATTGCTTGGTGCAGTTTTCCCAAATACCGTTGACGGAACTATTGTTGGAATAAGTATTGTTCCTGCGGTAAATGCTGTTGACTTTTTCAGAAAATCGCGGCGGGTGTTGTTTTGATTTTTCATATTCAATTTTATTTAGTTGATGTTTATATATTTCATTTTTTTAACTCTTTTATTATACAAGTAACTTTATTATCTGTTAATTGACTCACCCTCTTCTCCCTCTCTACGCGTAGAGAGGGACGATTCGGCGGAAGACGAATCAGGGTGAGTAAAAAATTTGAAACCAGTCATTTTCAATCTATTTTTTTAATTAGCTATAAACACCGGTATACTTGCGGATAATAATTATTTCTTCTATCCAATTTCTCTTAATGCTTTAATCATTGCCATAATATTCTGCGGAGGCACTTCTGCCTGTATGTTGTGAACCGTGCTGAATACAAATCCACCTCCGGGAGCCAGTGCATCCATGTTTCGTTTTACATCTTCTTTCACCTGTTCAGGAGTTCCGGTTGGAAGAACATGCTGGGTGTCAACACCCCCGCCCCAGAATACGATATCTTTTCCAAAATCTTTTTTCAATTGCTTAGGTTCCATTCCTGTAGCCGTTATATGAACCGGATTCAGCAGGTCAACACCCATTTCAATGAAATCGGGAATAACCGGACGCACATTTCCACACGAATGAAAAAGCAGTTTTACGTTGGGCGCCTTTTCTTTGATAAATTTCAATACCCTGGTAAAATGTGGTTTGTAATATTCGCGAAACTGGTCGGGTGAAATTAATTGTGATTGTTGTGTTCCGTAATCGTCGCCTTCGCCAACAATATCAACCACATCACCAATTTCATCAAGCAGGCTGTCCCAAAATTCAATTTTCAGATCCGCCAGTTTGCCTACCAGTTTATCAGAATTTACAGGAAATAAAAAGGGGTCGAGCATGGCATTTTCCATTCCCCTCACCCGCTGGTGCATTTCGAACAATCCGGCACATAGTCCTTTTGTCATTACAATTTTATCCTGATTCCGGAATTGAATTGCTTTTTCGCGCAACCCGGCAAAACGTTGTTTATTTCCTGCATCGGGCCAACGGTAATTTTCGACAATTCCTTCGCTGTCAAAATCAATGGCATCCATTGCATGTTTTACCAACGAAAACCAGTACCCGTTTTTGGGAAAATGATGCGTAAAACCCCATTCATCGAAATACTCAAAATAATCGCCCACATCTTTCAGTTTCGAATACACATCCCAGTTGTGGCTGGTTAACGGGAAAACGCCACGGGTGTCAACTTTCAGTTCAGTTAATATTTCTTCTGAAGGAATTACAATTTGCTGGATAACATCTGACCAATCCGGTTCAGCAGAATTTAATCCGAGATGTTTTCTCAAATTCTGATATGCCGTGTTTGTAATTCCTGTCCACGTTGAACCTGCCAAATCAAATGGAACCCTATCTGGTTCTTCGTGATTGATTGATTTTAAAATTCTTTCTCTTGAGATCATACGATTAGTTGTGAAATTAATTTGTCTTCAACTTTACCCATCCCCTGCCCCCTCAAGGGGGGAATTGTTGCCAAATTAGCCTGATTTATGTAGGTGGTAATTCTCCCCTTGAGGGGATAAAGGGGTGATAATAACATGACTGTCATTGTAATATTCATTTTACTACTTTCAATTTATTAATCCTGAAACAGGTTTCATTTTGGGTGAAACAAGATGAATAAGCAACAGCCCCACAAGATAGCCAAATGCCGCAATTACAAAGGGAAATACATATCCGTCGGTACCCGATTCATTTAACGCATAACCAATCAGCAAAGAAGTTATCATACCAGCCATCGAACTGATTGTGGTAGAAAAACCGATGACCGAACCAACAATTTTTTTGGGAAACAAGTCGGAAGCCACCGTAAAAATATTGGCCGACCATGAATTGTGTGCAGCAGCGGCCAGAGCAATCAATCCAACACATATAGGCAACGAATCGATAAACGGAACCAGCATCACGGGCAGCACCAGCAATGCAGTTCCCAACATGGTAATTTTACGGGCAAAGTTGACTGATTTACCTTTTTTCAGCAATGCGGAAGATATGGCTCCACCGGCCATTCCACCGCTCCAGGCTACAATGTAAATTGCGATGAGCGGCAGGGCAAGACCTTTCAATTCGACCCCAAAACGTGCATTCAAAAATTTTGCTCCCCAGAAAAGATAAAAATACCAAACCGGATCTGCAAAGAGTTTTCCCAACGCAACCACCCATGTTTGGCGGTATTTCACAAGCTCTTTCCATGGAACCTTTACCTTTTGAAGGTCAGTGGACGCGCTGTTGATGTATTCAAGTTCGGCAGAATTTACATGCGGACTTTCGTTTGGAGATTGGTACAAAAACAGCCACAAAAACAGCCAGATTGCACTAAGCAGCAGCGACAAAACAAAAACATACTGCCACGAAACAAAAAAGTACAGCACAACCGGAATCAGTAATGGCGCAAGTACTTGTCCGATGTTCGATCCACCATTAAACACGCCGGTGGCATAAGCTCTTTCTTTTTGCGGAAACCACTCGGCAACAGTTTTTATACTGGCCGGAAAATTTGCCGACTGCCCAATACCCAACCCAAGCCGGGCGATGGCAAAACCGATCCAACTCTGCGCAAAAGCATGTGATAAACTTGCCAGCGCCCAAATAGCCACTGCCAGCGAAAAACCCAGCCGGGTGCCCAACTTATCGATTATAAAACCAATAAAAAGCGGCCCAACGGCATAGGTAAGCTGAAAAGCAAATACAACATACCCGTATTCCTGCTCACTCCAGCCAATTTCCTTTGTAATATAGGGAGCCAGTATTCCTAAAATTACACGGTCGAAATAAACTATGGTTGTGGAATAAAACAGCAGCGCAACAATTAACCAGCGGAAATTGGTCTTTTTCGAAATTGATTCAGCTTTGTCGTTCATTCTGCTGAAAATTTAATGATTTCGCCTTTTTACAAAGAGGTAAAAAAAGCGCCACCCGTTACCGAATGACGCTTTTTAAATTCTTATCCAACAAAAAAACTTATAGTTATAATATCAATTATAAATCATCTTCCGGTGGAATGGTAGTAAGGGGTGGAACATTATTTCCATAACCATCATATCCATAATTCTGGTTTAATTGTCCCTGCGTATTTGAGCTGATAGCAGCCTGCGGTATTGGCCACAACACATGGTACGGACTCATGGTATATTCCTGTCCGTTATTGGCTTTTACACCTTTGTTATAGAAATCGGTATATTCCATAACCCTGTCGTAAAAAAAGTTAGAAGTGCCGAATGCCGCTTTTGTATATGCTTTTCCCCTGTATGTTTTACCAGTTTTTGCAAAAAGGAAAGCTACTCTGCTCAATTCGGTTTTCCTTGGTTCTTCCCAGAAAAGTTCTCTTGCGCGTTCATCAAGAATAGTTCCAATATCGAATTTTGAAATATCGGTATATGGAGCGGCGCCAGCCCTTGTACGAACAGTATTTACGTCAGCCATTGCTTCACCAATATTTCCTTTCCACCAATGAGCTTCAGCACGAAGCAGATATGTTTCTGCCAAACGGAAAACATACCAGTCATAAGAGCCTCCCTGAGGTTGTGTTCTCCGTGGATCTGGAACATAAAGTTTGTAATGTGGCCAACCAAACCAGTTTCTGATTGTATCAGTAGTAGCAATTTGCCCGTTTTCCCTGTACAATTGCAATGGTTTTCCATAATATGCACCCTTTTTGGCATTAGCATGATTATAAACCAAATCCTCCATATTCATCCAGTTTCCTTTTTTATGGCGAAGATCATTTGGATCATCCCAAATTCTTTTGGTATGGTAAGATGTTCCCCGGGCACGGCCAATACCGCGGCCAAAAGTTTCAACCAATTTAATTTCCTGGTTTGCAAGATCTGAAGTTCCTGGTCCAAAACCATCAGGTGTATATAACATATTTGAATTGGATACACCCCAGAAAGGTACCGCCTGTCTCATAATTTGCAGGTCGAGACGTGAATCAACCAGTTCTTCGCGTGACAGAACCATAAACAACACTTCTTTGTTGGCTGAGATGGCTTTGTTCTGCCACCAATGCAGACGGGCAACCACATCATCGCGAATAATCCCCTGTTTAGTCAAAAAATCTCCATCTTCTTTGGGCACCTGTCCAAAAGGCGACTTCATTAAGCTGTACACACCACCATCAATTACTGACGAAGCAGATGCTATGGCTTTGTCGAAATCACCAAGCGCCAGGTTGATTTTTGTTAACAAATGTGCTGCTGCACCTTTAGTTACCCTGCCACGATCAGCAGCATCGGTACACCACTGTGCAGCAAACTCCATGTCCTTTTGAATTTTTCTCAAAATTACTTCCCGTTCTGTAGAATAAAAATCGAGTTTTGGCGCTGTTATTTCCTGGCCGATAAATGGCACATCACCAAACTGCTGCGTTAGCCGATAATAGCGGAAAGCCCTGTGAAAATAAGCTGAACCAAGAACTGCATTGCGTTCTGCTTCGTCTTTATAGGTGGCATCATCGATACGATCAATTACCACATTGGCATATTTAATTCCCTTATATCCTTCATACCAGTACCACCCAATTTTATTGAAATCGCCATTATTAAGTTGTGACGTAGGAGTGATTTGAATGTTCATATTTTGTGCAGGACCAGGTTTATCGGTTGTTCCTTCCACACAAACCTCTGAAAAAAGAAGTTCGGTAATGATAGGTGTACCATCACCATACCATTCGTAACGCATGTTTCGTTCGCAGGCAGTTAGCGCTGCATACATCCCTTTTGCATCAACCATTACATTTTCGGGAGCAAAGAAAGAGAGCGGTTGTGGTTCAAGCCATTCGTCATTGCATCCTGTTGTTCCCAAAATCAGGGAAACAAAAAGTAACAGAATTATTTTTGTTTTATTTCTTATCGTTTTCATATCATTCATCTTTTTTAAAATTACAGTGTTAAATTAACTCCAAGGGTTAGAATGCGTGGATTTGGACCACTGTTTTCCGGATCCCAGAAGTTCCAGGAAGGTGCCCACCAGCCAACATTACGGGCTGTTGCAAATATTTTCAGATTGGCAATGTGTGCTCTGCTTAATAAAGTGGAAGGCACAGTATAAGCCAAAGAAACATTATCGAGCCTGATAAAAGAACGATCTCTCCAAACATTAAAAACAGCTCCACCTTCTGCCGAGTAAATACGTGCATAATCGTTGTAAGGTGTTTCCGGTGTCCAGAATGGAATTTTATATGAATTTACCCTTTCAGGGAAACTGTCGCGGTTTTTGGCTGAATTCATAGTTCCCTTGTGTCCCCAGTAAGAGTATAACATAAATGATACATCAAAGTTCTTGTAAATATTGAATTCCTGGCGCATATTCCAGCGGAAACGTGGAGTGCGGTAACCAAGATATTGTTTATCGAGGTCGTTGATTTTGAAATCACCATTAACATCCTGAAGTTTGAAATCACCAGGGAATTGCCCGTATTTTTTGGCTTGTTCTTCTTCACCAATCTGCCAAACACCCAGGATTTTTGGCTCCCAAATTACATCAATAGCTTCTCCGATAAACCAGCCATTGGTATAATCATCTCCTTCTTTCTCACCGATTACATTCCCTTCAGCATCTTTCACGTCTACCATATCGCCATATAAATGAACGATTTCGTTCCTGTTCATGGTGAAGTTGGTGTTGATATTCCAGTTAAAATTTTCACGTTTCATTACCCTTGCATTGAACACGATTTCAACACCTGAATTGTTTACCTGCCCAAGGTTTGATGCCACTGAGTTAAAACCAAGAATATCGGGTAACCTGCGGTCAACAAGCACATCCATTGTTTTTGATGTATAAAACTCTATTGATCCGTCGAATAATCCGTCAAGAAAACCATAGTCGAGTCCAAAATTTAATGATTGTGTTTCTTCCCATTTCAATTCTGAATTAGACATCCGGTTAACGTATAACTGAGTTCCTTCATAAACTGTTCCCGTAAGGGATTGGTAAGGATATTTACCGGTTGCCATATCTGAAAGGGCTTCGTAACGGCCAATTGCACGGTTACCATTGCTTCCGAAAGAAGCACGCAGTTTTCCGTAAGTAAGAATATTATTTTTTGCAAATCCTTCATCTGTAAACACCCAGCCCAAAGCGGCTGAGGGGAAATAACCATAAGGATGTTCCTGTCCAAACGCAGAATAACCGTCACGGCGCATAGTTACAGTTAGCATGTATTTGTCTTTTAACGAATAGAACAACCTGCCCATTAGTGCATTTGCTGTTTCGTATTCGTCATTACTTGTGATTTGAAATGTGGAACCAGTACCTGCTTCCATGCGGTGAAAACCTAAAGCATCGGATGGCTGAAAATTCTGTGCCGACATATAATTTTCCCAGCTTTGAAATTTTTCGGCGTTAGCAAGTAATGTAACATCGAATTTGTGAATATCATTAAAGGTTTGGTTCCATTTAATTAAATTGTCAACCTGCCAGCTATAAATCTTTTGTTGAAGCCGTTTGGCTTGTCCCCCGAATTTTGCCCAATCTTCGTGCTTAACCGATTGGTGGTTCATAAACTCGTACCACTGGTAACGTGGTGAAAAATTTATCTGGTACGAAATGTTGTAAGGCAGTTTAATAGTTGCGTATAAATTGGCGTTTAACGTATTGTAAAAACGCCTTCTTTCCTGGAAGGTCATATCGTAGAGCGAGTGTTTTGCTCCCCGGCCAGGGTCATCAACAGGGCTGAGGCGCAATGTGACGCCATCATCTTTATAAATTGAACCCCAGGGTGAGTTATTAATTCTTGTACCCCAATTAGCCTGAATGGTCGGATCCGGATTATCCGGACGGTTCATGTGGCTTTCATCCCTATCAGAAAACTGGGTATTCATACCAACAGTTAACCAATCTGTTACTTTTGCATCGAGGTTTACCCTTCCACGGATGGTGGTAAACTCATCACCCACAATAATACCTTCGTTATTGTTATAACCCAGCGACATATAATAGGTTACTGCATCTGATTTTCCTGATAATGATACATTGTAATCCTGGCGCAATCCATTCTGAAAAACCATGTCGGTCCAGTCAACCGATTTCCCTGCCTTGTAATTTGCAATTTCCAAAGGTAGCATACCCAAACGGGCAAGCCAGATATCGGTTTCATCGCCGGCATCCCCATCGAACCACATTTCTTTGGTAACACCTTCCGGTAAATCATTTGGATCTTCGAATTTATACAACTTTGTTTTCGTTTTATCATTATAATAATTCAGCGATTGCATAACCTCTGTTCTCCAGGATACAAATTCATAAGGATCATATACATCCTCCAGGGTAGCCATAGTAGCCAAACCAACACTTGTATTTACATTGATAACCGGTTTTCCCTTTGCTCCTTTTTTTGTGGTTACCAATACAACACCATTGGCCGAACGTGAACCATAAACGGCTGCAGATGAAGCATCTTTTAAAACATCAATTGATTCGATATCGTTGGGATTGATGTCTTCAAGTCCTCCCTGATAAATAACACCATCGAGAACGATTAACGGATTAGAGGCAGCTTTCAAAGTATTGTCGCCCCTGATTTCCATATCGCCACCACCTTTTGCAGTTGTTGAGAAACCTACCTGTAAACCAGCAATATTACCACGTAACATGTCCTGCAGTGCCTGCGGTTTTTCGTTTTCAACCTGACTTGACTTAACAGTTGAAACAGCTCCGGTAAGGTCACTTTTTTTCATGGTACCGTACCCAATTGCAACAACTTCTTCCAACCCAATTACATCGGGCATTAAAACAACATTGAATGTACTTTGTGTACCAATTTCAATTTCCTGGGGTTTCATCCCGATAAAAGAAAAAAGAAGAACTTTTGCATTCGCAGGTACACTGAGTGTGTAATTGCCATCTGCATTGGTTACAGTTCCTACGGTTGTCCCTTTCACAACCACCGTTACCCCGGGCAGCGGTGCTTCTTCAGCAGTTACAGTACCTGTAACCGTTTTTTGTGCCATTGTGCTACTTATTGTAGCTACAAACACCATTAATAAAAATAGTAGTTTTCGCATAAATTAAAATTTAATAGGTTAAATGAAAAATTATATTGGATAAATAGTAATCCGAATAGAATAGCAATCATTTTAATGCACTTCTTTTAGTGCATTTATATTTAAATAAAATGATCGGAAATACAAAAGATACGTTTTTTCATAACTCAGGTTTTAAATTCGATTAGTAAAGTTTTATAAACAATAATCAGGTGTTCAAATTTTAGATTCTCGCAACTAATAATGGTTTCCGCGTTTTCCGCATATTTTCAACTGCCAAATTTATAAAGTTTACAAGTGATATCATTGACCTTGATTAGCAAAATTTGATATTATATTAGCAATCTGTAAAATTTAACATTCAGATATATAATTAAAAATGTAATTTTTCTTTTTTGTTAATTTGATATTTTATTTGTTTAGTAAGTAACCACATTTTATTAAAGTTTTAATAATGAGTGATTTTGACAGTTCTAAAGGGATAAAAAGAAATTGGTTGAAATTTCTTTTACGATTAATTTTAAAAATAACAGTTTGGTTTGTTGGATTGTCACTGTTTCTTGTAATCATTTTTAAATGGGTACCTGTACCGGTAACTAACCTGATGCTGATTCGTTCTGTTCAGCAAATAACAGACGGGAAGAAAATAGTTTTAAAACACGATTGGGTATCGATGAAAAACATTTCGCCGCACATGCAACTGGCTGCTGTTTGCAGTGAAGACCAGAATTTTTTTACCCATCATGGAATTGATTTTGGTGCGATGAAAAAGGCAGTGAATGAATCGAAAAAGAAGAATGGAAAACTTCGGGGAGCCAGTACCATTTCGCAGCAAACGGCTAAAAATGTTTTTTTATGGCCTCAACGCAGTTGGATTAGAAAAGGTCTTGAAGTTTGGTTTACCGGATTGATTGAATTGTTTTGGAGTAAAAAACGAATTTTAGAGGTATATCTCAACAGCATAGAAATGGGAAACGGAATTTATGGAGCCGAAGCTGCTTCGAAACATTATTTTGGTGTAAAAGCTTCGGAACTAACAAAATATCAGGCAGCTTCAATTATTGCGGTTTTACCAAGTCCCCGGAAATGGAATGCTAAAAATCCGGGGCCGTATGTAAAAAGCCGAATCAATTGGATTCAGCAACAGATGAGATTTCACAGTCCGTTGCCGTATAAACATTAACAGATTGATATTTAGGATGAAGAGACATGAATTATATCGGATTGCTTCGTCCTATCTTCTACAAATGACAAATTTTTGCAAATTGCTGAAATTAAATGAATTACCAAATAACAAAAACCAAATAACAAACAAGCTCCAAATACAAAAAAATCAATTTTAGAAACAAGTTCATTGTAAGAATATTGGAATTTATTTGGTTTTTGAAATTTGATTATTGGTACTTTCTGTAATGAACTCATTATGCTCAAAAAAATTTTAGTGAACCCTCATAATGAATTATACCATTTCATAGACAAATTTACCCAATAAAATTTTTAGTGTACAATTCATAGCCAGTTATTGATTTTACCAGGTCAGGAGTTAGTTGGTTTACCATTTGGGTAATTTTGTCTTGCAGTGCCTTGGTTGATTCGAAA
>JBGSRA010000103.1:0-26686 GCA_041737765.1 Draconibacterium sp.
GCAGGCTTATATTGACGAATACTGTTATCGATTTAATCGCAGTAACATGAAGGATAGAATTTTTGACAACCTATTGAATAGGATGGTGAAAGCTGCTCCGTTCCCGTATAAACCAAATTATTACTTAAATGCCTAATTCAATAAAATAAATACTTAAATCTATGAAAAAACTATTGGTTATTGCTTTTATTGTATCAAGCAGTTACGCATTCTCTCAGGTGGTAGTTGAAACTCAGCCGCAGCCGAAACCACAACAACAGCAGCAGGCAGCACCAACTAAAGTGGTTGTAGTCAGAAAGGCATTTGCACCGCATTTGCGTGTAAATGGATATACTTTTTATGCTTTCGACGATAAAGTGGATTCGTATTATTCAAATACAGAGTATTTTAATGGAACAGTTAAAGGAGGTTTTCAATGGGGCGGCGGACTTGAGTACATGATGATTCCAAGCCAAAGTGTTGAATTAACTTATCTGCGTTTGGATACTGAAGCGCCTATGGAATATTATGACAACAGGATAAAAAATACAGTTTTCGATGTGGCAACCAATTATGTAATGATTGGAAGTAACCGCTATTTCGGAATGAATCCGCGGGTTGAACCTTATGGAGGATTGCAAATTGGTATGGCAATTTTTAATGTTGATAATCCGGATAATGGTAATTCCAACAATTCAACAAAATTTGCATGGGGTGCAAAATTGGGTGCAAATATCTGGGCATCTGAAAAGGTTGGAATTAAGATTCAGACAGGCTTGATTTCTGCTGTGCAGGGTGCAGGCGGTGGTTTGTATTTTGGTACAGGAGGAGTTGGTGCAGGTGTTAGTACTTATTCTACTTTTTACCAGTTTTATGTTGGAGGTGGTTTAACATTTAAAATGGGTAAAAACTAGAGAAAAATTTTTTCTTAAGTTTTTTTCCTGATAACAAAAAGCTTATTGAATCTGAATTCAATAAGCTTTTTCTTTTCTGTCAGGTGAAAACTCTTTATAAATTTCTATCTATTATTTTCATTGTCGAATTGTACCCCAGTTCAAACAATTCATCGGCATGAGTACGGCTTAAAATTTCGTAGGTATCTATTCCTTCCGGTTCAATATAATAAGTGGAATATTTTTTAACCTGTTTCATGTTGGCGTTTACACTCATATAAAAGGTACGAGTGGCAATGTGAATCAGATTTTTAATTTTTTCAACGGGATTAATCGGACTGATATTTGAAACAATGATTTGTTCGCAATCGAGTTTGATGGGTTCAACCGGAATATTGTCGAGTAACCCGCCGTCAACAAACAAATCGTTGCCTATTAAAACAGGTGCAAAAAGAATTGGAATCGAAGATGAGGCAAGAACAGTTTCGCCCAAAAGTCCGGTGTTTCTGTATTCCACAGTTCCTTTATTTAAATTCGAAATGGCAATAAAAAGGGGGATTTCAAGTTCTTCGAGGTTTTTTACATGAATTTCCTTTTGAAATAACTCCTTTAAACCATCTAATTTCATTAATCCATCGCGCGGAATCTGAAGTTTGGTATAATTGAAAAACGATCCTTTTTTAAAAATCTCCACGACATCGTGCGGATTTTTTCCGGCAGCAATAAAAGCTCCAACAATGGCACCAGCACTTGTGCCCGAAATGATGTCGGGTTTAATTCCTTTGTCCAAAAGAGCTGCAACTACACCCAGATGAGCAAATCCGCGGGTTCCACCGCCACTTAATACTAATCCTGTCTTATACTTTTTCATTTGTAACAATTGAAATACAAAACATCTATTTTTCACACTTTAACCCACGTAAAGACGCACTGCAGTGCGTCTCTACATAAAACTCCTCCAAACGCCGAACTCGAAACTTTAAACTCTGAACTCAAAACTACAAAGTAAACCACTCCTGCATCAATTGCTGGTTGTCGTTTTGATTTTTGTGCCTGAAAACATTGGAGCGTTTAACATGAACATAATCCTTCTTATAAGTTTCAATATTTTTTATGATGTCGTTTAAGGCTGTTATCATTATTTCCACTTCTTCGTTTGTCATTGTGGGGTGAAGTGACCACCGCACCCAGCCCGGTTTATCGGAAAGATCACCGTGATTTATCTTGTCTGTAATTTCCTTCGATTTTTCGTAGGAAACTTCGAGTAGAAAATGACCGTAAGTTCCGGCACAGGCGCAACCTCCGCGGGTTTGGATTCCGTATTTGTCGTTTAAAATCTGAACCAGCAGGTTGTAATGAATATTTTCGACATAGAATGAAATGATTCCTAACCGGTCGCGTACATTGTCGGCCAGAATATGAAGGCCTTTAATTTTATCCAATCCCTGGTAAGCAAGTTTCAGCAGCTCTTTTTCGCGTTGCTTCATATTTTCAATACCCATCTGGTTTTTTAGATCGAGACACAAAGCCGTCCTAATCGATTGAAGAAATCCCGGAGTTCCACCATCTTCGCGGGCTTCAATATCATCAACATATTTGTATTTTCCCCAGGGATTGGTCCAGTCAACAGTACCACCACCGGGATTGTCGGGTACCTCGTTTTTGTACATCGAAGCATCAAAAACCAACACACCCGAAGTACCGGGTCCTCCTAAAAATTTATGAGGCGAAAACATCACTGCATCCAGTTTTTCCATCGGGTCGGCCGGGTGCATGTCCATTTCGTCATAAGGAGCCGAAGCTGCAAAATCGATAAAACAAACACCACCATGCTCGTGCATTATTTTTGCCAGTTCACGGAATGGGGTTCTTACTCCGGTAACGTTGGAACAAGCTGTAAACGAACCGATTTTAAAGGGGCGCGATTCGTATTCAACCAGTAATTTTTTCAGGTTTTCAGGATCAACCAGCAAGCCAGCACCTGGCTCAATCACCACAACATCGGCATTGGTTTCGTACCACGAAGTCTGATTTGAGTGATGTTCCATGTGTGTGATAAAAACAACTGGCCTTTCACGTTCAGCCATACAACCTTTTTGCGTTATTTTTCCGCAGTATTTTAATCCGAGTATGCGCTGAAACTTATTGATTACATCTGTCATTCCTGAACCCGATGTTATAATTACATCATTTGGTCCGGCATTTACATGTTTTTTAATGAGTTGGTGCGATTTCAGGTAAGCCTGAGTCATCCGAATACCGGTTTCGCTGGTTTCGGTGTGGGTGTTGCCAACAAATGGCCCGATAATGTTAGTAATTTTATTTTCGATCGGAGCGTACAAACGGCCACTGGCAATCCAGTCGCCATAAATAATTTTTTGTTCTCCATATGGAGATTGAAATGTTTGGTCGATGCCAATAATGTTTTTTCTGAAATTTTCGAAGTATTTTTCAAGATGGACCATAAAAGCAAATTTAACTGCGGCACAAATTAAGCTACTTTAAGCGGATTAAATTCATGGGAAAGGTCATTTTTTACGCCAGTATTTGCAGTTAAAGAAAATGTAAAATGACAATTCGTCACAAAACCTGAATGGCACAGGGTTTGAAAATAGCCCGCAAACAATAATATAAAAATCAAATAATATGCAAACAGGAAAAATAGGAGTAACCAGCGAAAATCTTTTCCCGATTATTAAAAAGTTTCTTTATTCAGACCACGATATTTTTTTACGGGAAATTATTTCCAACGCTGTTGATGCAACACAAAAGTTGAAAACCCTTGCTTCGAAAGGCGAATTTACAGGCGATATTACAAACGCAAAAGTAAAGGTTAAGTTAGATGTCGATGCAAAAACCATTACTATTTCTGACAATGGTATCGGAATGACAGCCGAAGAAATTGAAAAGTACATTAACCAGATTGCATTTTCGGGTGCCAACGATTTTCTCGAAAAATACAAAGACGATGCAAATGCAATAATAGGCCATTTCGGACTTGGATTTTACAGCTCGTTTATGGTTTCAGAAAGGGTTGAAATTATTACCAAATCTTACAAAGAAGGTGCAAAAGCTGTAAAATGGAGTTGTACCGGAAGTCCTGAATTTACGCTCGACGAAACTGAAAAAGATGAGGTAGGAACCGACATCATCATGTACATCAGTGAGGAAGAAAAGGGATTTCTTGATGAATCAAAAATCAGGGGAATTCTTGATAAGTACTGCTCGTTCCTGCCAGTTCCGGTAATTTTTGGAAAGAAAAAAGAGTGGAAAGACGGAAAACAGGTTGATACTGAAGAGGATGATCAGATTAACGATGTTGCTCCAGCATGGACAAAAGCTCCGGCTGATTTAAAAGATGAAGATTACAAAAACTTTTACCGGAAGTTGTATCCAATGGCCGACGAGCCGCTTTTCAATATTCATTTAAATGTTGATTATCCGTTTAATCTGACAGGTATTCTCTACTTCCCGAAAATTAAAAACAACTTCGAAGTTCAGAAAAACAAAATACAATTGTACAGCAACCAGGTTTTTGTTACCGATTCGGTTGAAGGAATTGTGCCTGAATTTTTAACCTTACTTCATGGTGTTCTCGATTCACCCGATATTCCGCTGAATGTTTCGCGTTCGTACCTCCAAAGCGATTCGAATGTTAAAAAAATAAGCAGCCACATCAATAAAAAAGTAGCTGATCGACTGGCACAGATTTTTAAAGACAGCCGCGAAGATTTCGAGAAAAAATGGGACGACTTGAAAATCTTTATCGAATACGGAATGCTAACCGAAGAGAAATTCAACGAAAGAGCAATGAATTTCTTCCTTTTCAAAAATATTGATGGTAAGTACTTTACATTTGAAGAATACGAAAAACTCATCAAAGATAACCAGACTGACAAGCATAAAAATCTGATACATATTTATGCTACCAACACAGTTGAGCAATATACATTTGTTGAAGCCGCCAAAAATAAGGGTTATGATATTCTGGTTCTTGACGATGTTCTTGCACCTCACTTAATCCATAAATTTGAGCAGAAATATACCGAAAAAAGATTTGTACGTGTTGATTCTGATGTAGTTGAAAACCTGGTTCACAAGGAAGATACCGAAAAGAACGATTTAACCTGGGAGCAGAAAGAAGAACTTTCACCCATTTTTCAGGCAGTTACCCCGGAGAATAAAGACTTTTATTTTATTGTCGATTTTCAAAATTTAGGCGAAACAAGCTCTCCGATTGTAATTACCCGCAGTGAATTTATGCGCCGTATGAAAGACATGAGCCAGACTCAGGGTGGAATGAATATGTATGGCGACCTGCCTGAAAGCTTGAACCTTGTAGTAAATCTGAATCATCCACTTGTTAAAAAAGTACTCGAGAGTAAGGATAAAAAGATTGGTACAAAACTCGAAAAACTGGCTGCCGATATAACATTGAAAAAGGCAGAAGTTGATGTTTTGGAGAAAGCTAAGAAAGACAAAAAGGAAGAGGAAATTCCACAGTCAGACAAGGAAAAACTGGATGATTTGAACAAGGAATTGTCGAAACTGGAAGAAACAAAACGCGAAAGTCTTACTGCTTTTGGCAAAGATAGCAAACTGGCCAAACAGTTGACCGACCTCGCATTACTTGCCAACGGCATGTTAAAAGGTGCCGATTTGGACAAATTTGTAAAAAGAAGTGTGGAGTTGATAAAATAGGATTTTTATTAATTGATAAAATTGTCATTAAAGAGCGCCATCGGTTAAAACGGGTGGCGCTTTTTTATTCTGAATTCCGTTGATTGAAATCAACGGCAAAGGATAGAGATGTCAAAAGTTTCAGAGCGATATCCTTTGCCGTCCCGAATTATCCAGTGTTATTTTTTTGACCTTTTTTTAAAATCCGTTGGTTGAAACCAACGGCAAAGGATAGAGCAAACCGCAACTACAGCGCGATATCTTTTGCCGTCCGATTTATCGGACGGAATAAAAACAATCCTATTTCCAATATTTATTCAAAACAAAAAATTGTAATTTTAGCTTGAACTAAATCCAAAATCATGTCTTATACCACAATCTGGCTTCATTGCGTTTGGAGTACAAAAAACAGGGATCATCTCATTACCAATAATTTTCGGCCTGTTTTGCTTTCTCATTTCAGGGAACAAGCAAAAGAGAAAAATATTTTTCTCGATTACATTAATGCTCACGAAGATCATGTTCATGCACTAATAAATTTAGGAAAGCTGCAAAACGTTGCAGATATTATGCATCAATTAAAAGGCGAAAGTTCCAACTGGATTAATAAAGTGGATGTAATGCCTTTTAAATTTCAGTGGCAGGATGATTATTTTGCAGTTTCTGTAAGTCAGTCTCATGTTGAAAGAGTTAGAAAGTACATTCAGAATCAGGATAAACATCACAGGGAAATTACATGGGAGGAGGAGGCTGAGATATTCATGAAAAAATATGGTTTTGAGAGGATAAAGGACTGAATTACTTTGTCTAAAATCCGTTGATTGAAATCAACGGCAAAGGATAGTGCCGGAAGATACTAAAGAGCGATATCTTTTGCCGTCCAATTCATCGGACGGATATTTAAAATCAAATATCATCTACAAAATCCTGCAAATAAGAGAATCGGGGAGTTAATTTTCCGTTTTTTGTAATCGTTGCCCGATCGATAATTCCTTCAGTATCAATGCCAAAAAGACTTGGAAAAACTTTATCAATCAGATTTCTGCCAAAATCAAGAGAAGCATCCTTTGGAAGTTCGCATGGCAAATTATCAACTGCCTGAACTGTAATGTTCTTTTTCGAACTAAAAGGCGGTTCCAGTTCTTCAGTTTGTGGATTATAGTCGTAATAAGGTTCTTCTATGGTTGATGCCCGTTTTGTGGAAGGGATGGAACCTTCAATATCGCAGGTGATATCAGAAATAACAGAGATGTGGAATGATTCAGATTTCATATCATCCGAAGTAAACAGAACCGGTGCTTTTGGGTCCCAGTAAGCAGAAGCTAAAAGCAAATCGGTAGTTTCAGCAAATGGAATAAATGTATTTTGATACATTGAAGGATGTGTAAAAAAATGAAACAGGTTGAATTCGTAATCATCTTTTCTGCGCACATAATCAACGGGCAGCAGTTGAACATAAACCGGTACCGGTGGATTTTCGATGTGAAGATATTGTTCTGGTGTCAAACGCATAATTTTCAGGTAATTCAAAATCTCCAGCACACCATTTGCAACCCTTCCGTTGCCGGTAATCGCGATTTTTAATGGTGGCAAATTAATGGTATTGAGATTGATAAGCATTTCTGCCAGATTTTCACATTCGTGTGCAGGTTTTAAACCGAAGAGCTGGTTTCTGATTCCAAATGCCCTCAAACCGCTGTACGCGCCAACCAATCCGGCAAATCTGCCAAACCCGATTATTCTTAACCCTTCTTTATTGGTTAATACTTCGTAATCCATCAACTGAATTTTTTTCTTCAGAATGGTTTGCAGAAGTTCGCGGTTGTACGGTTGTTTTTTAATGACGTGCGAAAAAATCAGGTATTTCTTTCCTTCAATCAAATCTTCAATCCTTTCTTCTTTAACACCCATTAAAATATCACAATCGCTCAAATCTTCGTTCATATTAATGCCCATTGCAGTGTATTCATCATTGCTAAAACACCTAACTGCACTGGGTTGTACTACAACCGAAACATGAGGAAATTTTTGCCGAACCTCGATACACTGTTCCGGAGTTAACGGAACTCTTTTATCGATAGGTGTTTTATTTTCGCGAAGAATACCTATTTTCATACCGATTGAAAATTTAAGTTTTTGCTAAAATAGCTTTTCCCTTTTAGTCATGGTTAAACTAAATTTATTCTTTACCAAAATATTGCAATATTTGTATAACTAATACAGAATTATGAAGGAGTTGAATTGGATTTTATTGTTGGGAGTTCTTTTTGTTTTTTCCACATCGTGCATAAAAAAACAACCTTCGCAGAGTGCTGATAACGAATATGTGGGGTCGGGGAGTTGCATTGAATGTCATGAAAAGTTCTACGAGCTTTGGTCAACATCGCATCATGGAAAGGCAATGCAGCCTTTAAACACGGAATTTATCAAAAACGAAAAACTGCCCGACAGTGAAGATTTTTCGCTGGAAGGAAAAGTTTATAAAATCGCTTTTGGCGATTCCGCCATGACCATGATCGAGAAAGATGGTGATAAGGTTAAGAATTATGATGTGACATGGGTTTTGGGAGGTAAAAATGTCTATTATTTTCTGACTCCGCTCGAAAAAGGAAAATTGCAGACCATTCCGCTGGCATATAATTTAAATACTAAAATCTGGTACAACAATCCACAATCTGCCCTGCGTCATTTTCCAGAAGGCCCTGTTGATCAGGCATTACCATGGAAAGACAGGATGTATAATTTTAATACATCGTGTTACAGTTGTCATGTCAGTCAATTGGAGACTAACTTCGATTTGACAACCGATTCGTACCAAACCAACTGGAGCGAAGCCGGAATTAACTGTGAAACTTGTCACGGCCCAAGTGGTGAGCACGTTCGTATTTTCAAAAATGCAAAAGAAGGGGAGGTGCAAAAGGAACTTGGTTTGATTTCAACAAATACGTTTACACCCGAGCAAAATAATTGGTCGTGTGCGCCATGTCATGCAAAAATGCGCCCGATTACAGCCAGTTACATGCCAGGCGACAGGTATTTCGATAATTATGATTTGATTGTTTTGAATAATACCGATTTTTATCCCGATGGCCGCGATTTGGGTGAAAATTACACTTACACTGGCTGGATGATGAATGAATGTAACAGCAACGGACAAATGCACTGTGTAATGTGTCACACTTCGAGTGGCCGCGACAGATTCAAAAATAATCCGAACGATGCCTGTAAAAGTTGTCATGCTGACAGGGTTGCCGATGTTGTTGCACATTCAGGACACAAAGAAGGAAGTACCGGGGCGGTTTGTATTAATTGCCACATGCCAAAAACCATGTTCGGGAGTATGAATCGGAGCGATCACTCTTTCAGGCCGCCAATGCCCGAGGCAACTATAAAATTCGATTCGCCAAACGCTTGTAACATGTGTCATACCGACAAATCACCCGAATGGGCAAATAAAGTGGTGAAGCAACGGAAAAACGGAAATTACCAGGATGAAACAATAAAGTGGGCTACTTTATTAAGAAGCGCAAGGTTGGGTGAATGGACCAATCTGGATAAAATGTTGGAGCACATTGCAAAAGAAGATTTGAACGAAGTGGTTACTGCTTCATTTATTCGCACGCTGGATAATTGCGAAAAGGAACAGAAATGGCCAACAATAATAAATGCATTAAAAAGTAAATCGCCACTTATCCGTTCGTCGGCTGCCAGTGGTTTAATGGGCAATGTTTCTGCCGAAGCAAAAACTGCTTTGCTACAAGCTTGTAACGATGAATACAGAATTGTTCGAATTTCGGCGGCAAACTCGCTGGCAACATTTCCAAAAAATCAATTTACGGCAGAAGAAACCCAGCTTATGGCGAAAGCAAATGAAGAGAATTTGGTTTCAATGACTGCCCGTCCCGATGACTGGAGTTCTCACTACAACCTTGGAATATTTTATCAGAACCAGGGAGAGGCAAACAAATCTCTTGAATCATACGAAAATGCTGCCCGATTGTATCCCGAATCGTTGATGCCATTGATTAATAGCAGTGTATTGTATTCGTACATTGGCAACCATGCAAAAGCCGAAGAAAATCTGAGAAAAGTTATTAAAATTGATCCTGTAAACGAGGCTGCCAACTTAAACCTTGGATTACTGATGGCCGAACAGGGAAAAATATCCGATGCTGAACAGGCTTTGAAAACAGCGCTTCAGGCAAATCCAAAACAAGCTGTTGCTGCTTACAATTTAAGCGTAATTACCGCGTCGAGAAGTATAAACGAAGCAGTTGTGTATGCAAAAACTGCGGCAGAATCTGCACCTGAAGAACCAAAATATGCTTACACCCTGGCATTTTATCAAATGCAAAACAATCAGAAAACCGAAGCAGTTAAAACTTTACAGGGTGTAATAAAATCGAATCCGGAATATTTAACTGCGGTAAGTTTGCTTGCCGATATTTATATGAAAGATGGAAAAAAACAAGAAGCTTTAAAAGTATATGAGCGGGCATTAAAAACTGAGGGAATAACTGAACAGGACAAAAATGCAATCAGGCAGTCGATAGCGGTGTTGCAGCAAAGTTTGTAATTGAAGTCAAATCACAAGATCTCAAATAAAATAATCTGTATCTTTGAAAGGAGAAAAATAAAAATGATGGATATTCAGGCAAGAAAGATACAATTCGTACAGGAATTCCTTCGAGTTGCTGATGATGAGCTAGTTACAAAACTTGAAAGTTTGCTTCGAATTGAAAGAAAGAAAAAATTTGAAGCGGAATTACATCCAATGACTTTGAAGGAATTTAATGAGATCATTGATAAATCGGAGGATGATATTAATTATGGAAGAGTGACAGAAGCAAGAAATCTTTTAAATCAAATAGATACATGGAAGTAAAAGTTTTGTGGACTGACACATCACTTGCTCAACTTCAGGAGATATTTGATTATTACAGTTTTAATGAAAACACTTCAGTTGCCAGTAAAATAGTTAGAAGAATAGTAAAAAAATCCATACTGTTAGAATCAAACCCATTCATTGGTGTAAAAGAGCAGTTGTTAACTGACAGACCATTCGAATATCGGTTTTTAGTAGTAAGCAATTATAAAATCATTTACAGATTTAATGATAATATTACCAGAATTGTATCTGTCTTCGATTGCAGACAAAATCCTAAAAAGATTGTAAATCTTATTGAAGTTAATAAATGAACCAGAATAACAATGCAATAAAAACAGCAAGGAAACCTTCAATCTTTCCAGCAATACCTTAATGCCTTTGGTTTATTCAACAAAATTTACATCATTGACGAAAAAAAATCAATTTAATAAAATTTATCGTGGTCAGGAATCACATTCAAACCGAAATTGATGCTTGTTTTTTATATCAGAAACTTGCAGAGAACGAAACTGATATAACTATATCAAATGTTTTCAGGCAAATGAGTGATATTGAAAAAGGTCATGCTGAAGCTTTTGCAAAAAAGGAAAATATCAGTTTGGAGAACCTGATACAACCTTCGTGGAGAGCTAATGTATTAAATACTATTGGCAGAATTTTCGGTTATGGTTATGTTTTGGGTGCATTGATGGACACTGAGAAAAGTATTTCTGACAGAATTATTAATGCGAAGAAAAAAAACAAAATAGAAGTCAATGGTTCTGAAACAAATCATGTTAAAATACTTCGCTCGATTCTCGAAAAAGAAGATGGAGTAACCGGGGTTCAACTTTCGAAATTCGAAAACAGACATCGAACTGTTGGTGGAAATGCCATCAGAGCCGCAGTTTTGGGAGGAAACGATGGATTGATTTCCAATTTTAGCCTTGTAATGGGAATTGCGGGTGCAACTGCCGGTCAGCAGGGAGTTTTACTTGCTGGTCTTGCAGGTTTGTTGGCAGGAGCTTTATCAATGGCATTAGGAGAATGGATTTCTGTGAAGAGTTCGCAGGAACTTTACGAAAACCAAATGCAGCTTGAAATGGATGAATTGGAAACAAACCCTGAAGGTGAAAGACAGGAAATGGCCCTGATTTATATCACCAAGGGAATACCTGAAGCACAGGCACATCAAATGGCTTCGGAACTGATAATGGATAAAGGGAAAGCACATGAATTTTTAATCAGGGAAGAACTTGGAATAAATACCGAAGAACTGAAAGGTTCAGCCATTGAAGCTGCTGTTTATTCGTTTATCCTGTTTTCTATAGGAGCGGTAATTCCTGTTTTGCCATTTATGTTTACGAATGGAATTAAAGCTATTATTTTCAGTGTGTGCCTTAGTGCAGCTGGTCTGTTTTTAATTGGTGCCGCAATAACATTGTTCACCGGAAAAAATGTCTGGTATTCAGGATTCAGGCAGGTAGTTTTTGGATTAATTGCTGCAGCTATAACTTTTGGAATAGGACATATCATTGGGATTTCAGTTGCAGGATAGGCAAAATAAACAATTAATTCTCAACGGTAGTTTCTATTGCACTTGGTTAGCTGAACTATCAGCCTGCAATACTGTTATTTTTAAAATTCAATTTCAATCATTTTAATATGTTAGTAGTAATATCACCTGCCAAATCGCTCGATTTTAAAACTCCTCCGGTAATAAGTAATTACACAATTCCTGAATTTTTAAATGAATCGGAAAAACTGCTCGGCCGGCTGAAAACATTGACACCGAAAAAGATTTCGGCATTAATGGGAATTTCAGATGATTTGGGTGAATTAAATTTTAAGCGTTACCATGAATGGAATCTGCCATTTACTCCGGAAAATGCAAAACAGGCAATTCTGGCTTTCAATGGCGATGTTTACCAGGGAATGAATGCATCAACACTTTCTGAAGAAAAACTAAAACTCGCACAAAGTAAACTGCGCATTCTTTCCGGATTGTATGGCGTTTTAAAACCACTTGATCTCATTCAACCCTACCGTTTGGAAATGGGAACCAAACTGAAATACTACAAATCGAAAGATTTATATGCATTTTGGAATCCGGCAATTACTAGAAAAATAAATGAATCGGTTGCTGAGTCAGGGAATAAGGTTTTGGTAAACCTTGCTTCGGTTGAATATTTTAAAAGCATCGACAGGAAAAAGTTGAAAGCCGAAATTGTAACTCCCGATTTTAAGGAATTTAAAAATGGAAATTATATAATGATTTCCATTTTTGCCAAACGTGCACGCGGATTAATGACACGTTTTATTTTAGAAAACGATATTTCTGATACTGCAGAATTGGTTGCTTTTGAATCTGAAGGATATGCATTTAATTCCCGTTTGTCAAAACCCGGGAATCCTGTTTTTACAAGAGAACAGTAATTTCTCAAAAGACAAAAATCAAATTTCCAATAAAGAATATACAATAACCAATTTCCAAAAAGAAATTCACTTTTTAATTTTTGAAAATTGATTATTGAGTATGTGAAATTGGTTATTTTTTAGGCTTTTAAAACGGTAAATCACCTGCTGTATCTTCGTCCGGTTCAGGAGGAATATCCTTAAAACTGTATTCGGGTGGACCATCGGGTGCATTATTCGCCGAAGGTTTATCGATTTTCCATGCATTAATGTTGTGAAACCATTTTCCATTGTATTCGCGCGATTCCATATTGAACGATACTTCAACAGTTTCGCCAACAGACAAATTATTGATAAGCGAAGTTTTATCGCCAAACAAGGTAAAGCAAACTTTTCGCGGGAACTGTTCTTCCGTGTCAATTACAAATTCGCGTTTGTTCCATTCTTTGCCACCCTTACTAACGCCGGTTTCTGCTTTGAGTATCTGGCTTACCCGTCCTTTTACACTTAATGCCATAATCAGTTTTTTTTCGATTTTTATGTTTGGGTTAAAAGTAAAAAAGAAACCCTTTGCAAAATAAATCTGCAAAGGGTTTTTTATCATAAATTATCAACCTTTATTTTGTTGGTTCTGCAGGTACAATTTCGAGCAGTTCAACTTCAAAAATCAATGCTGCATTTGGTCCAATGTCGCCACCGGCTCCACGTTCGCCATAAGCAATGTTCGATGGTAAATAAATTTTCCATTTCGAACCCACCGGCATTAACTGCAATGCTTCAGTCCAACCCGGAATCACCTGTCCTACACCAAATACCACTGGTTCGCCGCGGTCAACAGAGCTGTCGAAAACTTTACCATCGATTAACGTACCATGATAATTAACGCGAACCTGGTCGGCTGCTGCTGGCATCGGGCCAGTTCCTGCAGTAATAACTTCGTATTGCAAACCACTTTCAGTTGTGGTTACTCCTGCGCGTGCTTTATTTTTTTCAAGAAAAGCATTTCCTTCTTCCAGATTTTTCTGTGCTTGTCTGTCGCCTGCACTTTCAAAGAATTTCTGAACCAATGTCTGCGCCTGTTCAGGTGTAATAACTGAATCTTCGTTTAAAGTAGCTGCACGGAATGCTGCCGCCATTGCTTCCTTGTTAATTTCATCACCACCTGGTGCAGTTTCCAATTGTTTTAGGTTGTTTGCTCCAACCAAAACCCCAATTGCATAACTTACCGAGTCGATGTTCGATTCTAATTTAACTTTTTTACCGGTTTGCTGGCACGATGCGCTAAGCGCTAAAACCACTACCAGACCATAAATGATACTGTTCTTCATGTTTTAAATATTTATATAATTTTTAATAATTCCACATCGAAAATTAGGGTTGAATGGGGACCGATTGTACCACCTGCTCCATTACTGCCATACGCGAGATCTGACGGAATAAAAAGTCTCCATTTTGATCCTGTTGACATTAACTGAAGTGCTTCAACCCAACCCTGAATAACTCCGTTTACCGGAAAAACTGCAGGTTGTCCGCGTTGTACAGAACTGTCGAAAATAGTTCCGTCAATTAAAGTTCCGTGGTAGTGGCATTTTACCTGGTCAGTTGCTTTTGGTATTTCTCCATCACCCTCTTTTAAAACCTCGAATTGCAAGCCACTTGGCAACTCGGTTACACCCTGTTTTTTTCGGTTTTCAGCTAAAAATTTCAATCCTTCCTCACGGTTGTTTGAACCTTTGTTTTGATTAATTTTTGAAATAAATTCCTCGAGAATTGTATTGGCTTCTTCAGGATGAATAAGGGGTGTTTCTCCTTTAAAAACATCTTTGAAACCAGTCAGAAAAATTTCAGGATTAACAGTGTTAACTCCTGATTGTATGAGGTTTCCGGCAATACTCATTCCAAGTGCATAACTAAAATTTTCAAGTTCGCCGTACAATTTCTTTTCAGTCATTTATTCTTTTTAATTAAAGCGTGCGAATATAATGTAATTTTTTGGCAATTAAATCTTTGAATCTTTTTTTATTCCTCGTAACATTTCTTTTTTTCCGGGGGGGCCGGGCAATCTTTCCATGTCGAATCCACTGGCTGTCAATTGTCTTCGTACTTCGCCTTTTGCACTGTATGTTACAAAAACTCCTCCGACAGATGATAACTCTGATATTTTACTAAAAATCAAGGGAGTCCACATTTCTGGTTGTTTATCGGGTCCAAATGCATCGAAGTAAACAACTGTACAATTGTCAATATTTTTCAAATTGAAGTTGAGTAAATCTCCTTCAATTTTAATCAAACTAAAATATTCAGTAATTTGTACTTCTGTATTCCACAAACAGCTATGTATTTTTTCAAAAATAATTTGGGCATTTTCCGAAATCTGACGGCCATAATTCAACTGGTCGGTAATTATTTTTTCGAGTGGAAATTTTTCAATGGCAATATATTTTGTTCGAATTCCGGATTTTTTGGCTTGTAAAGCGGTTAACAGGCAATTTAATCCGGTTCCAAATCCAACTTCAAATACTTTCTGATTCCTGCTTTGTTGATACAAGTATCCTTTTTCGATATAAACATATTCCGATTCGGTAACGGCACCGTTAAGCGAATGATATTGCTCGTTTAATTCGGGAAGATAGATTGTCTGTGAACCGTCGGAAGTTTTTATTATCTGCATGAAAAACAATTTTGTTTCTATTGAAAAGTAAAACTATTTTTGTGTGGCAAAATTAGAAAATATATGTTGGTAAAATTGTTTAACGAAAATCCGAACCTTCGCGAAATTCTGAAAATTGTTGATGTTTTGCGAAAGGGAGGGTTAATTGTTTACCCAACCGATACCGTTTACGGTTTAGGTTGCGATATTACCAATGCAAAAGCAGTTGAAAAAGTTGCCCGAATTAAAAATGTGAAGGTCGAAAAAAACAATTTCTCGTTTATTTGCAGCGATCTTAGCCATATTTCTGATTTTACCAAACCCATTTCAAATTCAGTATTTAAACTGATGAAGAAAAATTTGCCGGGTCCGTTTACTTTTATTCTGGAGGCGAACAACAATGTTCCAAAATATTTCAAAGGCAAAAAAACTGTTGGAATTCGCGTACCTGATAACAATATTATCCGCGAAATAATCAGGGAGCTTGGTAATCCTATCCTTTCAACATCTGTGCACGATGAAGATGAAATACTTGAATATTCAACAGACCCCGAATTGATTCACGAGAAATACAAGGAAATTGCTGAAATCGTTATCGACGGTGGTTATGGCGACTTTATTCCTTCCACAATTGTTGATTGTACAACCGATGAAATCGTGATAGTTCGCGAAGGAAAGGGAATTCTTGAATTTTAGGATAGTGAATTTATTGTTTCCAGAAAGCGGGACTTACCAGTACAAGAATAGTAAATAATTCGAGCCTTCCGAGTAACATTAAAAACGAAAGAAACCATTTTCCAACCGGGTGAATGTGTGCGAATGTTGATGCAGGTCCAACTGTACCTAATCCCGGGCCAATATTTCCCAGGGAAGTTGCAACTGCACCCATCGAAGTTTCCAAATCAGGTTCAAACAACATAAAGAGAACTGTACTAATTCCAAAAATCATAAAATAAAGCACAAAAAAAGCCAGCACATTGGTGACAATCTTTGAATCGACGGTGTGTTTATTAAATTTCAGAGGAATTACTGCATTCGGGTGAATCATTCGCTTTAATTCGTAGTAACCGTTTTTAAACAACAAAACAATTCTCATTATTTTTATTCCGCCCCCGGTTGAGCCTGCCGAACCTCCAAAAAAGAAAACCGAAAAAATAAGTGCAACCAAAACCGGCGACCAAAGCAAATAATCGACCGTACCAAATCCGGTTGTGGTAATTATTGAAACTACCCAGAAAAGTGAATTCCGAAATGTTTCCTCCACACCTGTTTGAGTTGTTATCAGTAATCCAATAAAAATTAATGCAGTAAATCCAAGAGTGATGAAGCCGTAATATTTAAACTCTTCATCTTTTAATATTGGTTTAAATTTGCCCTTTATTGCAAAATAGGTAAGTGTGAAATTTGTACCTGCAAGAAACATAAACAGAATAATAACATATTGAATATAAGGTGAAGGCCAAAAAGCAATACTAGCCTGTTTTGTTGAAAAACCTCCTGTAGCCATTGTCGCAAACGAATGACAAACTGCATCGAATAACGGCATTTTTCCAATCCATAATAAAATGGTTTGTGCCACGGTTAAAACCAGATAAATTACCCACATCGTTGCCGCAGTTTGCCTTATTCGCGGACTTATCTTATCGGGAGTGGGGCCTGGAACTTCGGCAATGTAAAGCTGCATGCCGCCAATACCAAACACCGGCAGAATTGCCAAAGAAAGAACAATAATTCCCATTCCTCCCAGCCAGTGTGTCAAACTGCGCCAAAATAAAATCCCATGAGGCAATGCTTCTATATTATTTAAAATAGACGAGCCGGTAGTTGTAAATCCCGACATCGTTTCAAAAAAAGCATCTGTATAATTGGGTATTGCTCCGGTAAAAATATATGGCAAACTGCCGAGTAAGGAAAAAACAATCCAAACAAGGCTGACAATTATAAAACCTTCACGTTTTCCAATGTCTTTGCTGGAATTTCGGGTAAGCCATATTATGAGTGCTCCAAGTAATAAATTTATGCCAGCTGAAATAATAAAACCCACTGTGTCATTTTCTCTGTAAATAAGCGAAATAACAAGTGCCAGAAGCATTGCAACACCTTCAACAAACATTAAAAAACCAATTACCCTGAAAATTATTTTTAAATTCATTAAATGAAACAGGTTAGATTTATTTAAAGAATTTTTCCAGCTTTTTAATACCTGCAGGAAGTGTAAAAACTACTACTTTATCGCCCTCTTTTATCGTTGTTTCACCATTGGCAATGTATCCTTTATCGCCCCTGATGTAACCACCAATTACGGCTTCTTCCGGGAAATCCAGATTTTTTAATGGTTTATCTGTAATTTTTGCATTTGGTTTTGCAATAAACTCAAATACCTCAGCATCAGAAGCAGTTAAACATTTTACTTTCGAAATTTCTGCATTAAGTGTAAATTTATAAATATAACTTGCTGCATTTAGTTTTTTATTGATAACACTTCCGATATCCATTTTTTCAGCTAATCCCATAAATTCAAGGTTTTCAACCTCGGCAACGGTTCGGCGCACCCCAAAAGATTTTGCCAAATGACACATCAGAATATTAGTTTCCGAATTTCCGGTTGTTGCAACAAAGGCATCCATTTTGTCGATTCCTTCTTCTTTCAGAAGTTTAAAGTCTCTGCCATCGCCATTAATTACAAGAACTTTCCCGAATTTATCGGCAATTTTTTCACATTTCTCCCTGTTAATTTCTACTACCTTAATCCGGTATTGATCGCCCAGTTTTTCGATTGCTTTTTGTGCAACCCGGCTACCACCTAAAAACATGATGTTTCGTACCCCAAACACTTTTTTACCGGTAATGTCGAAAACATGCTGTTGTTCCATTTGTGTGGTAACAAAAAACACGATATCGCCATCTTTAATTATATCATGTCCTTTTGGAATAATGGTTACATTTTCACGATTAATAGCTACAACAGAAACGTTATGATTTTCAAGATTTAGCTCTTCAAGACTCCTGTTTAAAATAACTGCATTATCGCGAACTTTAATGCCCAGCAGAACTAATTTTCCGTTGGAAAATTCAATTAACTGTCGGGTTACGGTTTGTTTTACTGAAGCTACAATTTCTTTGGCAGCAAGGCTTTCGGGGTAAATTAACTCATGAATACCCATGTTTTTTAATTTGGCCTTGTAATTCTCGCGTAAATATTCCGAATTATTTATACGTGCAATTGTGCGGCTAACTCCCAGGTACGACGCCATTGAACATGCAAATACATTTCTTTCTTCGTAAGGTGTAACAGCAATAAACAGATCTGCCTTTGCCAGCCCGGTCTTTTTCATATCTTCAAACGAATGTGCTGAACCGGTTATGGTCATTAAATCGATTTGGGAACTTATTTTTGATAGTTTTTCGGGAGAATCATCGAGTAAAACGATGTCGTGTGATTCGTCGGTAAGCATTTTTGCCAAATGTGTTCCAACTTCACCGGCACCTGCAATTACTATTTTCATTTATTAGCTGTCTTTAAAAATTAACCGGCAAAATAAAGTATTAACTTCCTAAGTTCAATCAATTCAAAATTTAATAATGCTGAAATAAAATATTGAATTAACGTTGAAAGTTACCATTTTTTTCTGAATGCACCTTTCATTGCAGTGTTATGTATTCGTGGTGAATTTAACATGATTTCACTTAAATATCTTTTGTTCGTTATAATCATTGTACCCGGTTCAATTTCATCTGGTTTGAAATTCAGATTAGCGGGATTAATAATGAAGTCGGGCAGGTTATTTTTATCGGGAATTGAAATATTCTTGATTAGTGAGATGGTTTTACCTTCGAAAATTGCTAATCCGTTCTTTAACTGCAGACTTTCATTAGCCAAAGTATCGGAATAAGTTAAATAAACCGGTTGGTTTAATCCCAGTTTCCGGCAGGTAGAAGTTCCCGGGAAATAATATAATTCTTCTTTTTTTATTTTTTCTTCTGAGAGAATGTAGTTTTTCTTTCCACGAATAAAATGAATGGCTGGATTTTCAGGAGTATTGTATATAACCAATTCAGTGCGGTTTAGCCGGTTTATATTAATGAAAAATGTTGAAATAGACAGGAATAAAATGAAAAGAAGCACAGCTTTTAAATAGTATATTTTGTGATTCTTCAAGAAAATAAAAACTGAAATTACAATTGCTGTTATGAAAATTAATTGAACATGGTTAATCGAAATCTCGGACACTGCAAACGGAAGTTGATCGATAAACGAAAGCAGGAAATAGGTTATTTTAATTATGAAATTCAAAACCACTGCAAGTAAATTTGAAATGATATGAATTTTTGAAACAAATAAAAGAATTATTCCCAATGGGATTAGTATCATAACTGCCGGAATTACAAAAGTGTTGGTTATCCAGAAATAGGTTGGAAACTGCCCGAAATAATAAGTGGTTAAAGGAAAAGTGGAAATTTGAGCGGCAACAGAAACGGTAATCAGCGACCAGAAGAATTTGATAAATTTATTTTTTACGTAAATTATTTTTTCGAGTTTGGGTTGAAGATAAACGATTCCAAAAACAGCCGCATATGAAAGTTGAAATCCTATGTCGAATAAATTGATTGGATTGATTAGAAGTAAAATAAAAGCTGAAGCCGAAAGTGAATTATAAATATTTGATTTTCGGTTAAGATTTTCGCCAATAACGAAAATGGAAAACATAGCTGAAGCGCGCATTACCGAAGGGGAAAGGCCTGTTATAAAAGCATAAAACCAAAGTGTTGAAATTGAAATTATCATAAATAGTACGCGGCCGGTTTTTTGTTTTTGCATGAACCCAAACAAAAGCGAAATCAGCCAGAATACAATTCCTACATGCAAACCCGAAACAGCCAGCACGTGTGAAGCTCCGGACGCAGAAAAAATCCGCTTTGTTTCCGGATCAAGTTCGCGTTTGTAACCCAGTGTTAATGCAGAAAGAATCTCAAATTCAGTTTCATCGATCGGTTGACTTCGATATATTTGCAACAGGCTTTCGCGAATTATTTCGGCCCGGCAAACCAAAGTCAAATTTGTTTTCTTTGTTTTTTTCCAGTTTTCTGAACTCAAATACACTTGGCGGTAAATTCTTTTTTGCTCAAGGTATTTTTTGTAATCGAATTCAAACGGATTGTTTTTATTTGAAATTTGTTGCGGAGTTTTATCAAATACAATTACATCACCTGCCTGTAAATCAAATACTGAATCGCTTTTTTCGAAATAAACAATTACAGTTTCATTGGTTTGTAAAATTGAGTCTGCATTAAAAACTGCTTCCATTTTAACCATTGTTTTCCACGAATTAGGTTTTTCCAAAGGAGTTTCCAAAATAGTGGCTGCAAACGTTCCTTTTTCAATCAAAAACGGTTTTTGGTTGAACTGCTGGGTGACCACTATTCCAACTAAAAGAAAGAAGAAGCTAATTCCGGCTCCAAAAAACCTACTAAAGGTGAATTTATAATTTGTATTGAGAACAATATGGATAACCAGTACAATTGACAAAATGGCCAAACATAGTTTTACATTAAAAGTAGAATATGTGCCGGCAATAATTCCAATTACCAGGGCAATTGTAATTCTCAGGAAGGGTATATTTTGAAACGTTTTTTCCAATGATTTTTCGTATGAAGATTCTTAATTCAAACGAAAAACCACAGACAGGGTTACATTTATTTTACAGGAATTTTTATCCGGTAGTGTGGTTGCACATTTCCGCGGGCAATATCGTTAAGTTTACTTTTCAGCAATCGTTTTTTCAGGGGCGAAAGGTAATCGATAAAAAGCTTTCCTTCCAGGTGGTCGTATTCATGTTGTATAACACGGCCGATGAAACCACTGTAAACTTCATCGTATTCAGTAAAATTTTCATCAAAGTATTTTATTCTAACTGTGTCGGGCCTCGAAACATCTTCCCTGATTTCGGGCAAACTTAAACAGCCTTCATTCATTATCCATTTATCACCTGACAACTCAATAATTTCAGGATTAATAAAAACTTTTTTGAATTCACTTAATTCAGGTTCATCATCAGCACCAGCATTTCCATCGATAACAAAAAGCCTGATAGGAAGTCCGGTTTGTGGAGCGGCAAGTCCAACGCCATCAGCATAATACATGGTTTCCCACATATTATCAATAATTTCATTTAAGCCTTCGGTGTCTTTTTTAATGTCCTCAGCTCTTTTTCTTAAAATAGTATCTCCATAAACGGTAATCGGATATTTCATTTTAACCTTGTTTGTTTCTTTTTTGTTCCATATAACTTTGCAAAATAATGGTAGCACTTATGCCATCAACCAATGCTTTGTCCTGTCGTTTCTGTTTTTTTAAACCCCCGTCAATCATGGTTTGAAATGCCATTTTCGAAGTAAACCTTTCATCGTAAATTTCCAGTTTCAAATCAGGATATAACAATTGAAATTTCCTTAGAAACGGATTTATATATTTAACAGCTTCAGAGGCTTCGTTGTTCATTTGTTTTGGGTACCCAACAACAACTGTGTCAACCTGTTCTTTGAAAAAATAGTTGCTTAAGAAATCCCAGATAGTATGAGTAGAAACAGTTGTAAGCCTGGTTGCAATTATTTGAGTAGGGTCGGTTACAGCTAAACCAACTCTTTTCTTTCCGTAATCGATTGCTAAGATTCTGGCCATTAAATTTTTTAAACAAGGCAAAAATAAATAGAAATTGTAAATAAAAAAATGAAGTTTTATCTGATGTTCTATATTGGTTGTTTGAAATAAAGGTTTTCTGTTTTTGTTTTGGCACAGCCTTTGTAAATCGATAACCAGATATCTGTTTTTTTTAAAGGCGCCAAAAGAGAAAGTAGCAAAAAAAGATTTTGAATCTTAAATAAACAAGTCATGAAAACAATGAAATTCAGACTGCTTGCAACGATAATTACTCTGGCGGCAGTTATAACAGCAACAACAATTCCTGCAAACGCTCAAAGACGTTCAACCCAGGAAAATGAGAAAAGTAAAGATGTAGAAAACAAACATTCCGAAAGGAAAAGTAATGTTGAAAAAAAGAGTTCATTCAAAGAAAATGCGATTGAACCTAAAGCAAATAATCGTTCGGTAAACAACAGTCGTGAGGTTAACCGGCATAATTCAACGGCTGCTAAAGAAATGATTAGGGAAGGAGTAAGGGAAGTTACCCGTAATTCGGAAAATCAAAACAAACGATCAACTATTGATTCTCATTCAAAAAGCACGAGTCAAAATCGGAATGATGACAGAGAAAAAAACGATAACCGGAAAAGTAACGGCAATTTTGATAATAATAGTAAAACCAAAAACGATAATGTAATTACAAACAAATCAGAATTACCGCGACGTACAACCGGTTATTCAACAGCCGACGGCAGAAATAACAACAACCGTAATGATGAAAATTTGAGTTACAATTCGAACCGGTCATCAAGAAACAATTCGGAACGTTACAACCATTACGATGATGATGCAAGATATAAACCAAACCGCGATTACAGGGGAAGCGACAAATACTGGTCGCCTGAATTCAGGGGCGAAAGCCTTAGTAAAAACCATTACGATAAAAATTACAAGTGGAATAATTACAATCATTGGGATAGAAATTGGGAAACTTACAGATGGAATCAAAATAGCTGGCGAAATTATTACGGGTTTTACGATCCTTATTCATACCGTAACCACAAATATTATTATCACCATCATTACTACGGGCATGTAATCCGCCGGTTCGTTTACAGGCCACAAATCTATATGCATAACCACACAAAGTATTATTGTTACGATGGATTCTTTTTCAGGTATCGCAGCGGGGTTGGTTACGTGTTGGTTGATATTCCGTTTGGATTTGCTTTTGATTACCTGCCTGACAATTACGACCGGGTTTACGTAAATGGGTATCTTTATTTTAGGGTAGGAAATCTATTCTTCGAAAATACCGGTTTTGGGTTTAGCCTGGTTCACTTTCCCGAAAGATATTTTGCATACAACGATGGGTATTATAATGGAGGATTCAGATTTGACGATATGAATTTTTAAGAAGAAGAGAAATTATTTTTTGAAGAAACTGCTCTCACCCGGCAGTTTTTTTGTTTTTGTAATTTAAATTAATTCTTTCTGATTTTGTGGATGAACTTTATAATTATTCGAAGAATTCAACTATTTTTATGGTTTCATAATCACCAATAATTAATTTAATAATGGGGTCTATTTTAAAGCGGGATCAAATTCCGCCAAAACAAGCTGAGTACTGGAGAAGGAATTTTGCCGAAGAGCAGAAAAATATTTTTAATCTTACCGTTCCTCAAATTATACTTCAGAAGGAAACATATAAAAAGCTGGCTGGCGAAAACGAAAACCGGCTTCGTGTTTATTTGGGTTTGGAAACTGAAACCGTTGATGGAAAATACGTTTTATGTGCATACGCAGTTTCTGCTTTTCTGCTCGGAAGTGGCGATGTTTATGTAGATTACGAAACTCCGGTTTATAAATTAGGGGTGAAAAACGAAAATTATTCTGATAAATCAAAACTGGTAATCGAAAGTATCAGGAGTTACCGTAAATGGCGTTTAGGCGAATTGGATTCGGAAGTAGAAACCGCAGCTTTTAGAAAATACATTTTCCCCAATGCTTATCTGTTCACAAAATACGAATTACACGAAATTTTTAATGTACAGGGAAAATTGGAAGCTCAAATTGAATTTGGCGTTACCAAAACCATGAATATTATGATTTCTCCGGAAGTAAAGAAAGACCGAGCCTTTAACGATGAAGACGAGACTTTTGACTATGCTGTTCAATGTCCTCCAATTTGCGACGATGGAAGTATTTACAACTCATAGAATTTCTTTAGGGATATGTTGATCTTAAAGATCAGTGTTCTTTTTAATTACGCTGCCTTTATTGTTGGATGTATTCAGTATAAATATTTTACAAAGGAAATCAAAACCTTTTTTTACTTTGTGGCTTTTGGTGTTTTAACCGAAATCTACACCAAGTTTCATCAGTTTTTCTGGATGAAAAATACCATGCCTATTGGTCATTTTTATTATCCGGCTTCGACTTTAATTTTGGGTTTGTTTTATTTACAGGTATTACGAAATTTCATAAAGCCTGTTTATATTTTAACAATCCTCTTTGCATTCATATCATACAGTATAATCAATTCAATATTCATTCAGGGACTTTTTGAATACGCCAGCCTGGTGGCTTCAATTGGCGCTTTAATAATTTTTCTTTTTTCAGTTGCCTTCTTTACAAAAATCATGGTAGAAGCAAAAATTACAAAACTCTCTGCCGAACCACTTGTTTTGATAAATTCAGTATTATTGATTTATTATGCGGGTAATTTTTTTTATTACATATTGTATAATCTTAGGTTGTTGGCTTCGATGGAAATAGCCATTCTTGCAGTAAAATTCTTTGGAGTTTTAAACCTTGTTTTATATTTGGTTATAATTGTAAGTTTTTTAATGGCTAATAAAAAAATAGTAAAATATTTGCAGAAATAGAGGTTATACAAACTTGTCAATAGAAGAAAATCAAACTGTCAGTTTTCTTGTTTATTTTAGCGATTTTAATGGGGTAATTAAATTATTATGGCCGAAAGCAACAACATAATTTTTGTCTATTTTATTGGAACTCTTGGAATGGTGCTTCTGGCACTTTCAGTTTTTTTCTTTTTTATTACCTATCAAAAACGCATGCTGAAAAAACAACTGGAATTAAACGAAACCAGGGCACGGCAGCAGGAAGAAATTTTGCAAAATACAATTTCCGCCCAGGAAAAAGAACGCAAACGAATAGCACAGGATTTACACGATGAAGTGGGAGCAATGCTTTCGGTTGTAAAACTGAACGTTGGCCGCATTGAAAAAAAATCGGAAGAACCGGTTGCAAAAGAACTGGCAGCCGAAACCAAAACTTATTTGGATGAAGTTATTACCGAGGTGCGGCGAATTTCACGCTCATTATTACCTCCCTCACTCGAAAAACTAGGATTGTATTTTGCATTGGAAGAGCTTGCCAACTGGGTTAATAAGGCAGATCAGCTTAAAATTTTCTGCTGGAAAGGTGGTGAGCAGTTTCGTTTCGAAAATAAAAAGGAACTGGCAGTTTTTCGTATTGTGCAGGAGTTGCTTAACAATGCAATTAAACATGCTGGTGCAAGTATCATTTATGTAAATGCAAGATTCTCTCCAAATAGAAACCTGATGATTTCGGTAACAGACAATGGAAAAGGATTTGATATGAAAGAGAAAATGAATACAGGATTGGGATTAAAAAACCTCGAAAGCCGTTCAGAAATTATGAACGCAAAATTTAAAATGAAATCGACCCCAGGAAAAGGGACTACAGCAATAATATTTCTGAATACAAAAGACCAGGCATGAATAAAATTAATGTTGTAATAGCTGACGACCATAAACTTTTCCGAAAAGGTATTATTTCCCTTTTAGAGGATTTTGAATTTATTGGCGAAATCAGCGAAGCGTCGAACGGAGCTGAACTTCTGGATTTATTGAGTAAAATAGAAAATCTGCCCCAAGTCATCCTGCTCGATTTACGCATGCCTGTTATGGATGGTGTTGAAGCCCAGCAAAAAATACGAATTTTATATCCCGAAATTAAGGTCGTTATTATGACCATGGAAGATGACGAGCAGTATATTTTACATTTAATCAGCGAAGGAGTAAATGGTTATTTATTAAAAAATGCCGATCCGGAAGACATGGAAAAGGCCATTTTAAAAGTAGTTGAAAAGGGATACTATTTTTCGGAGAATATCTCGACATTGGTAATGCAAAACCTGAAAAAACTCGAAAAGGCAGATGCCATTTTTAATCCTGACTTTTCAGAGCGCGAATTGCAGGTATTGGAATTGATCTGTAAAGAATATTCGAATAGTGAAATTTCAGATAAAATGAATATTTCCAATCGCACAGTTGAGGGTTACAGACAGAAACTAATCGAAAAGTCGGGTGCAAAAAATCTGGTCGGGTTGATTATTCTTGCTTTGAAGTATAACTGGGTATCATTAAAATAAAAAAGAGGCTGTCTAAAAAGAGTTCAGTCTCTTTTTTTGTTTGTAAATATTTCATTTAACATTGATGTAAATCGTTTATATTTAGTATATTAACGTCATAAAGATAAACGGATTCAAAAATGTCGAAACCAGTTTTCAA
>JBGSRA010000052.1:0-9553 GCA_041737765.1 Draconibacterium sp.
TTTTGAAACCGATGTCGATGTAAATATATTGGGGCATATTTTCGAGCATTCGTTGGGCGAAATAGAAATTGTGCAAGCCGAAATAAAAGGCGAGATAGTTGACAACCAGAAAACCAAACGAAAAAAGGATGGTATTTTTTATACGCCAAAATACATTACCAAATACATTGTTGAAAATACTGTTGGTAAACTCTGCAATGAAAAACGTAACGAGCTGCAACTTATTGACGAAGAATATGCCAAAGGACGGAAGAACCGAAAAAAAGACATTGTTCGTGCGCTCGATAAAAAACTCGATGATTACCGAAACTGGCTTCTAAGCCTAACCATATTAGACCCGACTTGTGGCTCGGGCGCTTTTTTAAACCAGGCACTCGAATTTCTGATTACCGAGCATAAAAAGATTGACGAACTCAAAGCACAGCTTTTGGGTGGCGCAATTGTATTCTCTGATATTACCGCCGATATTCTTGAAAAAAATATTTACGGGGTTGACCTCAACGAAGAATCGGTTGAAATAGCCAAACTCTCGCTGTGGTTGCAAACCGCGCAAAAAGGGCGCAAACTAAATACACTTAGCAACAACATAAAATGTGGGAATTCACTAATTGACGACCCCGAAATTGCTGGCGAAAAAGCTTTTAAATGGCACAATGAATTCCCCGAAATATTTAAAAACGGTGGTTTTGATGTGGTGATTGGAAACCCGCCCTACGTGCAGTCCCATTCAATTTTAGAATCTGAAAAAGATTTTATATACAAGAATTATAAAACCGCAGAATATCAAATAAATACTTATGGCGTTTTTGTTGAAAAGTTTATAAAACTTCTAAAACCAAACTCATTTTACAGCCTGATTATCCCTAATTACTGGCTATCGACAAAATTTGACAGATTGCTCCGAAAAGAAGTCTTTATTGAAAACCATGCTTTTGAAATAATCAACACTTTCGGAGTTTTTGAAAGTGCAACAGTTGACACGTTAATTTTAACTGGAATAAAAACGAAAATCATAAATTCAAAAACTTCATTCCTTTCAATTTCAAGAAATTGTAAAACAATAGAAGAACGCCTGAATGCAATTAACCTGCGAATTTGGGAATACTCCGAAGAAAAGCAATTTGTAAATGGAGATGAAGAAAACACAATCAGTTTTAATAAAGAATTCAATTTAAGGGGAGAATATTCGTTGAAAGATTTTCTAACATTCAAAAAAGGAATGCAACCTTATGAAAAAGGGAAAGGAAATCCGTCACAAACAAGGGAAATGATGAATGAAAAAGTGTATCATTCAAACACCAAAATCGATGAAACCTATTTTCCATTATTAGGCGCAAAACACATTCAACGTCATTCTTTAGTGCCTTTTACTGAATACATTAAATACGGCAAAAACCTTGCAGCACCGCGCAATCCTGAAATTTTTAAAGGACAACGTATTTTAATCAATCGTATTTTATCGAAAAATAAAATCGATGGGGTTTTACTTTCTGAAACTTATATCAACAATACGGATGTATTTAATTTAATCCCGCACCCAAATAATTCAGTTTCAATAAAAGTATTGTACGCATTAATCGTTTCAAAACTTTGTGCAACCTACTTTAAAAAAGCTAATGTTAATTTAAACCGAAATGCCTTCCCTAAGATAAATGTAAACACCTTGGAATCTTTTCCAGTTCCAGAAATTTCTTCTGAAATTCAAGAGCAAATTGAATTGAAGATTGATACAATCATTTCAAAAACCTTGGAATTTCAAAAATGCAAAGCAAAGTTTATTGGACTGGCACAAGATAATTTGACAATAATTTCAATTTCAAAAAAAGTAGATACTTTTTACGATTCTGATTTTAAAAATTTTCTATCTGAGCTAAAAAAACAAAAAATTACTCTTTCATTATCTGACCAGTCAGAATGGAAAGATTTTTTTGAAACCACAAAATCAGAAATAAATCAACTTCAATCGGAAATTGAAATAACCGACAAAGAAATAGACCGGATGGTTTATGAGTTGTATGGATTGACGGAGGAAGAGATAGGGATTGTGGAAAGAGCTGTGTGATGAAATTTTACAGCTCCAAATATCAGTTTCTCAGTATGTAATTAAGAAAACCAAAAAGGACTGAATCCGGGAAGAAACAGCCCTTTCAGTTAGCCAACTTTAGTCCATTTGGTTCCGTTGCATCTTGGACATGGAGGAAGTGTATCGGAATCGTCATCCAATCTAATTACTTCTCCGCACTTTACGCATTTGTAGCGTCCTTTTCCTGGTTTTTCACCTGTTGTGTACATAATTTAAAATTAAAAGATTAATTACTGGTTTCAACTCAAATTGTTTGACTGAAACATTTCTAACTACGCTTTTTAGTTGGGCCAACTTTAACTTTTTCTGTAACAGTTGTAGATGGCCTTCTGGTAGCCTCCCTGGACGGAACAAATTGTCCCGACCGTGCATCTCGAACTCTTGTCGATGTTTTACTCATTTTGAAAAATTTTAAAATTATTTAAAAACTCAATAGCACATAAAAACTTTGTACTATAAATACATAGTACAAATATAAATATTCTATATTTGTATTTTAAAAAATGTTAATAACTTTGCGTAACAAGCAGTAATTCAATGGATGATTTGCATAAAAACCAAATTCTTTTACTAAAGCTTTTAGAACAAAACATTGAAAGCCCATTAACCATTAGACAAATACAAGATGAGTTAGACTTTTCTTCTCCAAGTGTTGTATCACATCATATTCAACAATTAGAAAAAAAAGGGTATTTAAAACGAAATCCTCATAACCCAAAAGACTATCAAATATTTCTAAGTCCAGATAAACCTATTGTGTATTTAAATTTGTACGGTAATGCTCAATGTGGACCAGAAGGGTCGATATTAGATGGGAACCCTATTGATAGGATTCCTATAGCTTCGAGGTTATTAAAATTTCCGGCAAGTGATGGTTTTATCGTTACAGCAAAAGGAGATTCAATGGAGCCTCAAATAAAGGAAGGGGATTTAGTAATTTCTCAAAAAAGTAATTATGCAAATAGTGGAGACTTAATAGTATGCGTGCATAACGAGGAAGTTTTAATTAAGAAGTATTTTAAACATGATAACCATATTACATTAATTTCGATGAATAGTGAAAAATACCCTCCAATACCAGTTCGTGATTCTTTAAAAATTGAAGGGATAGTGCGTAATATTCTTAAATACAACTAATTTATCATTGACGATAATCTTTAATATAAAGAATAAAAAGGAGAACAATAGAGCACGAATTGATTAAATAATAAAATATTTCATGGCTAAACAAAATGACATTTTCAATAAAGGCTTTGATGAAGGAACTCAAATAAAACTTTACATTTTGCGCAAATACTTGCAAGAGTGGTTGCCGGTTTTTATTAGTAAAAGGGACAAATTTTGGAAAGACATATTCCTTTACGACATGTTTGCCGGAGAAGGAAAAGATTCGGATGGTGTTAATGGTAGCCCATTAATCATGTTGGAAGAGCTGATGGCATATTGTAAAACCATCACAAATGAAAATTTAAAACTGAACGTACTTTTTAACGAATATGACAATAAGCGTTTCGTTACCTTACAACAAAACATTAGCGGCAAACTTGCAAAATGCTTAAATTCAGAATCATGTCCAAGTGCGAAAAGCTGCATCTTAAATGTGTCAGTAGAAAACCAGGAGTTTAAAAACCTTTTTTTAGAGAAATTTCCACAAATCAAAAAGACTGATAAATTACCTCGCTTCATGTTTCTCGACCAATTTGGGATTAAACAAATAACTGAGGACATTTTCAAACAGTTGGTAGATTTAAAAAGAACTGATTTCATCTTTTTTATATCATCTTCATTTGCCAATAGATTTGCAGAACAACCAGAGTTTAAGACATATTTGAATTTATCAAGACAATCTTTTGATACGAGCAAGCCATATCATTGTCATCGGGTAGTTTTTGATTATTATAAGCAATTAATTCCGAGAGGGACAGAATATTATTTAGCTCCATTCTCTATCAAAAAAGGCAACAATATTTATGGTTTAATTTTTGGAACGAACCATCTTCTTGGTATAGAAAAATTCTTGAATATCTGCTGGAATATTAACAAGAATACTGGAGATGCGAATTATGATATTGATAATGAAAAAATAAACCCTGATGAACCTTTCTTATTTCCAGGATTGGATATTTCTAATAAATTGCAGGTCTTTAAAAACGAACTCCGGGATAAAATTATTAACGATGAAATTACTTTGAACACTCAGGTTTATAGGTATGCTTTTGAAATGGGATGCCTACCTAAACACGCAAATGAAGTAATACGGGAATTAAGAAAGCACAAAACAATATCTAATAATTTTCGTACTGCAAGTAGTAATATTCATACTTTAGAACCCGAAAAACTAAAATAGCTATGGCATCAAAAATTGAATGGACAGAAGCAACCTGGAACCCCACATCTGGTTGTACAAAAATATCATTGGGTTGTAAGAATTGTTATGCTGAATCGATGGCAAGAAGGCTGAAGGCTATTGGTACCATTGGCTATGAAAACGGATTCAGATTTGGTATTGTGCCTTCGCGATTAAATGAGCCCTTAAAGAAAAAGAAACCAACTGTGTACTTTGTGAATTCAATGAGCGACATATTCCATGAAAAAATGCCACCCGATTATTTAGATAAAATATTTTCTGTTATTGAACAAACGCCACAACATACTTATCAGGTACTTACAAAACGAGCCAACAGCATGTATGAATATTTTTCTCAAAGAGAAGTACCTAAAAATGTATGGTTGGGAGTTACTGTTGAAAATAAATACGATGGATTGCCTCGGATTGAAAAACTACGAAAATTAAAAGCTACTGTGCTTTTTTTGTCGGTTGAACCACTACTTGAAGATTTAGGTCGGATTGATTTAACTAATATAGACTGGGTAATTGTTGGTGGCGAAAGTGGTAACCAAGCGAGACCTATGGATAAAAGCTGGGTAGAAAATATTAAGGTTCAATGCGATGCCATGGATGTCGCTTTCTTTTTTAAACAATGGGGAACTTGGGGGGCAGATAAAATAAAACGAAATAAAAAAGTAAATGGCAAAGAATTGAACGGTAAGATATGGCAGAATTATCCCGAGGTAATAGAAAAGCAATTTGAGTTGGTTTAAACTTAACAAACGTTTTATCGTTCTGTTTTTATCGTTTTATTTCCATAATTATGATCGTATTTAAAACAAATTTGTCTTTGACAAACCAGAAGGCTTAATATGGATTACTTGTTTTTTTGTATCTTGCAAGCATGAAAAAGGATAACCTTGAATATGTGAGTAAAAGACTTGTCGCGCGCGGTTCAAAAAGAGCTTTTAAAAAAGCTGCAGATAAAGCCATGGAAGAAAATGGATATGTAGTTGTAGCTAAAGACGGATGGGTAGTAAAAGAATTTTCTGATGGTAGAATCGAAAGACTTCACAAACTTGATGTAGTGGATTTAAACACTGAAGTGCTACTTGATTAAGGATGTCAAAAAGAATGAGGGTATTTGCCGGCCCTAATGGTTCAGGCAAGAGTTCAATAATAAAAAGCGTTTTAAATACCAAATTAAGACAAGGTAGAAAACTGGATTTTGGCGTATATGTTAATGCTGATGATATTGCAGTTTCGCTAAACGGTAAAGGCTGTAAAATATCTGCTTTTGAAGTAAGCGCTTCTAAGTTGGATATTATTGAAGTTGCAAATAAATCAGGTCTTATAAACAGTGATTTCAGCCTTAATCGATTGGATGAATGTTTGCTGGTTTCAGGTGATTTAATCAAAGTGAATAAAACAGCCGCTGATATGAAAAGCGACTTGCCTTATGAACGGATTGCCCAGATACTTAGTGATTATTTCAGAAAAAAATTATTAGAATCCGGGAAAAAGTTTTCTTTTGAAACGGTATTTTCTCATGAAAGCAAAGTCGATATTATTAAAAGGGCGCAAACCGAAGGATATAAAGTTTACCTGTATTTTGTATCAACCGAACACCCCGAAATAAACGTTTACCGTGTAAAGAAAGTACGCGTTCCCAATAACGGGCATGACGTTGAGGAAGGAAAAATAAGAAGTCGGTACTACCGCTCAATGAATTTGATGTTTGACGCAGCACAATATTGTTACCAGGCATATTTTTTTGACAACTCGGTTGATGGAAGTAACCATACCATGTTTGCACACTTTAAAGTTGATCCGGAAGGGAACAAAATTTGGGATGATTTGGATAAATCCTTATATCCCGTGTGGTTTAAGAAATACTACTCAGCCAAACTTACTTGAACCCGACAAGTAATATTTAATCAAATTTTATCTGAAGGTAAAATCATAAATCCAAAATATTTTGTTAAAAAATGGAAAAGGCAACCCTTGAGCTGCCTTTTTTTAATGAAGTTTTGAATGTCGCGATTAATAAACAATAGCCAACTTATAATTTACCAATTGTCCGCGCTTTCGTTAAATCCCCGTTCTTAATCGCAAACCTTTGATGCCTTCCACCATTCTTTTCAAAGAGTTCAACAACCAGTTGCTTTTTATCGGGGATGGTAAATTTCTCAAAAGCAAACACGGTGCATTCTGAAGTTTTCCCGGAAACGCAAGTCAGGTGATTATAAGCCCGGACTGGTTTAATAATCGTTTCCTGAATGGCAGTCCGCTTAGCCACTTTTTTATCTACTATTTTAAAAACGAGAAAATCAATGTCGTAAGGAATATCAGTTGTGTTTTTAATTTCGGTGTGCAGGTATAACATCCCATTGTGGCTGAATATTCCGCGAAGCATGAATTCAATCCCAAACTGATTACTTTTTACATTTTTTATCTTTTTTCGGTTGGTTTTATAGATTTTTTCCATTGCCATCTGAACAATCTGAGGTGATACATCTCCCAGTTCCGAAAGATAAATTTCCATTGAATTATTGGGACGGTTGACCCGCTTTCCATCATGGATAAAATCCTTCATTTCAATGTTTAGTTTCGATGGGTTTTCAGCATAGTCAACGATAAATGAGTAAAAACTTCCTTCATCGGTAATGACCGAAAAGTTGGTTTCCTCTTTGAAATCTTTTACCGCAGCTTTTACACGCAAAACATTTTCGGCACCGTCCGCTTTTCCTGCAATAATGTTGGATGAACCCAAGTCGATGTATGAAATCGAGGAGGGAAGAATCAGGTGGACTGTTTTATCATAGGTTACTTCCAGATAATAGGATGGAATAACACGGTCATGTGAGATAACTTTCGTACGGTCGTTTTGTGCTTTAAGGGAAAATGATAGCACAGAAATTAGAATTGATATGATAATTATTTGTTTCATTTTGATTCAATTTTAAGTGTGATTAATTTTGATTGTCAGCCATTAACAAAATCCTGTGTCCGGCTTTTAAATAAACTTTTGAGCTTCGTATTTTTTTAGATACAAACTGCGAAGTCCCCTGTATAAAACTGCGCCCCACATCGGAAGCTAATTTCTGCCCGGCTGTCGTACCTTGCGAAATATTGATACTTGTCCCTGCATCCCTTCCCATGGAAGCCGTGATTTCTTTTATGGCATTTACATCCATCGAGCCGGGGATAAACAATCCAGCTTGCCCATCGGTATCATAAGCTGTTAATTTTACTGGAATGATATTGCCATCGTATTCCAAAGAATTGATAGAAATAAACAAACGTTCCCCTTGAATTTGCACAATGCCAGTAATAATCGAATGCAGCGGAAATCCAATGCCTTTTGTTTCAATCGGTTCAAGCAAACGCAATTTTACGTTTTGCCCGTTAATCAGTTTCTGATTGGAATCCACACAAGCCCAAATGGTGTTCCTGTCTTTATGCAGTTCCATTTTATCTGCGGTTATAAAGGAATAATTCCGGGGCCGACTAATCAGCCCAACAAATGCGGAATCACTGATTTCCTGTTTCAACGCTGAGGTTATTTGCTCGTTTACCGAGTTAACCTGTTCAATTGAAACTGAATTCTTATTCTTTTCAACAGGCAACTGAACCTTTGTACCGGGAAATTCAGCACGGCTTTGTTTGGACGGTTCAGGCATATACTTCGCGGCCAGTTGATATGATTTCTCCATTAACAGCAATTGCTCATCTATGCTGTTTGTTTTTTGCGTTTCGGCAAGCTGAGCTTTTAACTCTTCAATCTCATTTCGGAGTTTTTCATCTCCGGGATTGGTTTTTGATTCTTCGTAAAAATTGCCCAAAGTTTTATTAATCCCTTTGTAAGCCGTTGCAGAACTCTGAATTGCCTTCTGGGATTGTTTGCTTCCCGAATAACTCTTACTAACACTTTGCTTTTCTGCCTGGTCGTCATTAAACGACAAATCTATTTTAGCTGGCTCATCCTTTCCAATCAAAGAGCTAAACGATTCCAGGGAACGCACCGGTTCTTCCTGAAAAAGTTTCTCCTGTTCAAACGCACTAATTTTATCTGGGATTAAGCCTTTTTCTTGAGGCATCGGCAGTTCGGTGTTTAACCCTAACCCGCCATTATTTACTTCGTCATTTTTGTCTGGCTTAAAAATAATCCACATGCTTCCGCCAAAAACCAGAAACATCAAAGCAAAAACAGCATACTTTTTTAGCTCTTGCCTCTGTTCCGGTTTCAGGCCTTTTTTGATATTATTTTCCATTTTTAAAATCTTTAAATTTTTGAATGATTGTGTCTTGCGGTAAATCAAGCGGAGTGATATGCTCGATTTTTATCATTTCTTTTACATTCATCGCGCGAAATGCATCCTGAAGTGTAAAAATGAAGAAGGCCATAAAAAGAAGGCAGAAGATTAAAACAATGATTTTCCGTTTTTTGGGCGGAATCTTTTCACAATAGGTTCTTAGTTTCTTGTCGATGGATTGATGTAATCCGGTTATTTTTTCTTTCATAAGACTATCGTTTTACAGTTTGAATGTCCTTGTTCTCCAATACTTCAAAATTCTCCACGGTAAAACCATGTGGATTATTGTCGCTCCGCACAGAATTGATGAGCGTACATTTTGTTATCAAACTCCGCTGTGTGATATTACTTTCACGGATGATTACCTGTTTGGCATAAGTAGATGCTGAATAGGGATAGTTCATAAAATCAACCACCACACTGTCCACCTGCAAAGTCTGGTTGATGTTCCCGGAAATCACCCGGTTGAAATACCCTTTTTCAATCAGGTCTTTGTAGTACGTGTAAACACTTTTGTCTGCCAGGAACATGGCGCGGTTGACGTTCGATTCAATGGCTTCCTTGTCCGGCGAAAGCGTAAAAAAGAGTTCGTGAAAACGTTTGATATGTTCCCGCGCTTCGACTGGCCGGTTTTGAGCCAAATCCTGCGAAAGCGCAAGAATCAAAGATTTGCCTTTATCAAGCACATAAATTTTCTGTCGTTGTTTTTCAGCAAACTGGTAGGCACTGAAAACCGAATAGCCTGTAATTCCTGCACACAGAATGATAAAAACTATCCCAAAAAAACGAATCTGCCGAAAGCTCGTTTCAATATTTTTTAATGAT
>JBGSRA010000053.1:0-9453 GCA_041737765.1 Draconibacterium sp.
TTTTGAAACCGATGTCGATGTAAATATATTGGGGCATATTTTCGAGCATTCGTTGGGCGAAATAGAAATTGTGCAAGCCGAAATAAAAGGCGAGATAGTTGACAACCAGAAAACCAAACGAAAAAAGGATGGTATTTTTTACACACCAAAATACATTACCAAATACATTGTTGAAAATACGATTGGCAAACTTTGCGATGAAAAACGCAACGAGTTGCAAATTGTTGACGAAGAATATGCCAAGGGACGAAAAAATCGAAAAAAGGACGTTGTTCGTGCGCTCGATAAAAACCTTGATGATTACCGAAACTGGCTTTTAAGGCTAACTATTTTAGACCCTGCTTGCGGTTCGGGCGCTTTTTTAAACCAGGCACTCGAATTTCTGATTACCGAACATAAAAAGATTGACGAACTCAGGTCGCAGCTTCTGGGTGGAGCAATTGTGTTCCCGGATATTACCGCCGATATTCTTGAAAAAAACATATATGGCGTTGACATTAACGAAGAATCGGTTGAAATTGCCAAACTCTCACTTTGGTTGCGTACCGCGCAAAAAGGTCGAAAACTAAACACGCTCAGCAACAACATTAAATGCGGGAACTCGCTAATCGACAACCCCGAAGTTGCAGGCGAAAAAGCTTTTAACTGGCAAAACGAATTTCACGAAATATTTAAAAACGGTGGTTTTGATGTGGTGATTGGAAACCCGCCCTACGTGCAACTCCAAAGTATGGGTGAAATGAGTAACTTACTTTCTAAATGTGGTTATGACACCTATAATAAAAGTGCAGATTTATATTGCCTTTTTTATGAACGAGGTTGTCAATTACTTAAGCCCAAAGGATTTTTAAGCTATATAACTTCCAATAAATGGCTGCGTGTAAATTATGGTGAAAGTTTGAGAAAATTTCTTACAACAAAAGTAAATCCGACAATTCTTATAGATTTTCCGGGCATTCCTGTATTTGCCGATGCAGTTGTTGACCCTCATATTTTGATTTTAAGAAAAGAACCTTATCAAGGGAAAACTGAAGCCTGTGCGATAAAAACAAATACTGTTGATTTAGAAACTGTATTTGAATTAAATAAAACCACCTGTAAGTTTTCTTCTGAAAGTTGGACAATTATGTTACCTGATGAAGCCCGAAAACTTGAACAGATGAAAATGAACGGCATCAAACTGAAAGATTTACCAATAACCATCAACTATGGAATTAAAACAGGTTATAACGAGGCCTTTTTTATTGATGAAGAAACACGTCAAAAGCTAATTGACTCTGACCCAAAGAGTGCTGAACTCATCAGACCGATGTTGAGGGGAAGAGATATTTCGCCTTATAAAATAACAGGTTTTGAATATTTGATAAGTACATTTCCATCCCTAAAATTGGATATTGAAAACTACCCAGCAATTAAAGGACATTTGCTTTCGTTTGGATATGACCGATTGAAACAGACGGGAGATAAAGGTTCACGTAAAAAAACAAGTAGCGACTGGTTTGAAACACAAGACAGCATAAACTATTTTTCTCTCTTTGCTAAACCCAAAATCATGTATCCAAATATGACTTCGGTCTTTCCGTTTATGTACGATGAAAGCGGTTTTTTAAGCAACGATAAAAGCTTTATTCTTTCGGTACAAGACAATACAGTTTCATTACTGTTCCTTGTTGCCTTGTTAAATTCTTCTTTGACAAAGCTTTGGATATGGTACAATTGTCCTGAGTTGGGCGATAATCGTCGAGAAATCCGCAAAGTCTATTTCGAACATTTTCCTGTTCCGCAAGCAAACGAAGGACAAACTGCAAAGCTCGAAAATTTGGCAAAGGAACGAATCCAGTTTACCGCGGATATGCAAACACTAACTTCCAAATTCGTGCGCACCATTCAACGAAAATTCAATTTCGAAATAATGACAGGCAAATTGCAGGATTGGTATTTGCTTTCGTATGCCGAATTCATTAAAGAGTTAGATAAAAAGAAGGTGAAATTAAGCCTTTCCGAAGAGGCAAAATGGGAAGAATATTTCAACCTCGAAAAACAAAAAGCCCAAACCCTTATATCCGGGATAGCCAAAACCAACAAAGAAATAGACCGAGTGGTTTATGAGTTGTATGGGGTAAAGGAGGAGGAGATTGAGATTGTAGTGGAAAAACAACCTAATGCCATGTAATGCAATGTAAACAAATAAATTAAATAAATAAAAATACAAAAGATGATGGAAATTGAACCAACCTTTGAATTTGAAGTAGTAAATATTAAACTTCAAACTAAAAAAAATGATAATGAAAAGCTTAACGCGTATAAGGCGATTATCTTAAAACTCGTGGAATTAAGATGTCATAGTGCTGTTAGCGAAAACAAACATCTTATTATGTACACTGCTTATCAAAAACAAACTGATACTGGCGTGGATTATATTTATGGAAATATCGGGAAAGGCATATATTTCGACAAAGAAAAAGGGCGTTCTCTTGATATTGAAAGTTCAAGAACTGAAAATGAAGAATATAATACTTCAAAAATATATAATCCAGATAGAACAGACTATGTTTTTATCCCTGCGGCTCATCGACTTTGTGTGCTAATAGGTAATAAAATTACAGGAAACCAAGTCCGTAAATTCTTGATATCAAATGCGGCTAAAGTTGTAGAACCCGGAGATAAAATCGAAATAGAGATACAAAAAGAGGAAATCGCAATAAATGAGTTATTAACAGCTAGAAAAGTACATAAACTTGATTATTCAATTTCTTATACTAATGATGATACTCTTGGTGCAGCAGCCTCATTATTTGACAGAAGGCTAAAAAGGAGTCAGATTGGAAAAGTTAATGTAAAAGCGGAAGCTGACCATAACGATTATATGAAAATTGAGGGAGAAGAAATTTTAGAGGGAGGAATTGAACTGGCAAAAGAAAATGGAAATATTAATTCTGCCGAAATTACGACTTCGACAGGCGAACGTAAAACGGTTACTACAAAAGATAAAGCCAGTAAGATTAAAATTCAATCAGATTATGAAAGCTTCAGAACAGCCATTGTCAATCGAATAATGCAGCTTTTTAGAAATCAAGCGTAATATGGATTCAATTGACCCACTTTTGGAAGAAAAGCACAAAGGTGATTTAAAAACACTTTTAAAAATTTATTGGAGCAATAAACCAATGTATAAAAGCCAATACTTTTGGATTGCTATTTGTGCTTCCGTATTGTTAATTTTATTTGCAAGCTTACTGCAAATATCCCGGTTTGAAATATTAGAATTCCTTGTTCATCAAGCCATATCTATTATACCAAGTGTGCTTGGATTTAACCTTGGAGCTTATATAATTCTTATAAGTTTGAATTCTACTAATATTCTGAAAGAAATGACCGAACCAAATGTGGAACTAGGTGAGGAATATAGTTTTTATCAGAAAATGAGTAGTGTTTTTGCATTTAGTCTATTATTGCAGGCAACAACTCTTGTTTTTGGAATTATAGTGTCCATGGTAATGAATCTATGCAATTCAATTATAATTGGAAATTTAATCGCAGAAATAACAAATATTTTATCTCAATTTTTCTTGTGTTTTGTATTATCCTATTCATTAGTTCTAATCGGTCAGATTGTATTAAATGTATTTAATTTCGGACAAGTATTACACTTCTTTATTCGTATGGATGATATTGACGGAAATGATAATAAATGATTATTCAACTGCATTAAAAAAATAAAACAGCAAATGCAATTTGCAAATGTTAAATATTTATTACACTATACAATCAATTAGCCTTAGCAATTATTAAGTACCTTTGTACTATGTTATATTACCGTAGAAAAATATTATTGGCTTTGCTTGAAATATTTGACGGACAGCTAACTGCAAAAAGCTTTCAGAAATATTTGTTTTTGTTTACCCGCAAACAAGAGAAAAAAGCTTATGATTTTATTCCTTATCGCTACGGTTGTTTCTCGTACCAGGCTAATCAGGATTTGGCAACCATGCAAAAATACGGTTACATTGAAATTGCGGAGCAAACTTCAGGACGTTACATTAAAATTAAACAAAGTGGCGATTACCTTGGGTTGCTTTCTTCGGCTGACCGTCAGTTTTTGTGTGAGGTAAAAGAAAATTTTGGTGAACTTAACCAACAGGAATTAATTAAATATACCTACCAAAAGTTCCCCTACTACGCCACAAAAAGTGCAATAGCACACAAATTGCTAAATGCGGCAGAATTGGAAGCTGTTGAAAATCAAAAACGCAATTTTACAGAATCTCAATTATTTAGTATTGGATACGAAGGTATTACGCTTGAGACTTATATCAATAAATTAATTATAAACGATGTTCATGTGTTATGCGATGTGCGCAAAAATGCATTTAGCCAAAAATATGGGTTCTCGAAAAGTCAACTTAAAAAAGCCTGTGAAGGCGTAGGGATAGAATATTTGCATATTCCTGATTTAGGTATAGTTTCGGACAAACGCAAAGAACTAAATACTCAAAATGACTATGATAACTTGTTTCAGGAATACGAACAAACAAGTTTAAAGCAAAATAATGAGGCTTTATTAAAAATTAGAAATTTGCTAAATACGAAAAAGCGTGTTGCTGTTACATGTTTCGAAAAAAATCCCGCACAATGCCATCGAACACGAGTTGCCAATGCACTGTTAAAACTTCCCGACTCCGACTATCCACTAAAGAATTTATAACACCATTATAACCTTCAGAAGATGCCAAGCACCAAAGTTCTTATCTCGGTAAAAACGTATCCCTCGTTATCTGAAAAGTATGATGAATTAGTCTGTACTGCGGGTTTTCGTGAGGATGGAACATGGATTCGAATATTTCCGGTTCCTTTCAGAAAATTGAAGTACGAGAGCCAATATGAAAAGTGGCGTTGGATAGAATTAAATTTAGTGAGGAATACCAAAGACTTCCGCCCCGAAAGTTTTCGTCCAGAGAATATTGAAAAGGACATTAAAATACTAGAGAAGGTAGATAGTAAACACTGGGATATGCGCAGAAAGATTGTTTTAAAGAATGTTTCGAAGAATCTTGAAGAGCTTATATCCAAAGCAAAAGATAAAACTGACCGGACTTCACTGGCTATCGTTAAACCCACAGAGATAATTGACTTTTTCTGGGAGAAATGTGATAGGGACTGGCCTAAGAAAAAAGTAGATGCAATTATAGCAAATCAATCCCAAGGCAGCCTTTTTGATATTGAAGAAACCAAAGCTATTTTTAATGTGGTACAAAAAATTCCATATAAGTTTTCTTATAGATTTAGGACAGAAGATGGCAAGGAGCGTAATATAATGATTGAAGATTGGGAATTAGGTGCATTGTACTGGAATTGCTTAAAGGCTGCTAAAGGAGACGAAGAAATAGCCTGCCAAAAGGTTAGAGAAAGATATTTTGATTGGATGTATAAAAAAAGAGATTTATATTTCTTTATGGGGACAACACTTGCGCATCATGCCAAAGGAAGAAATCCGTTTATTATAATTGGAACATTTTATCCTCCGAAAGTAGACCAGCTGAGTTTGTTTTAGAAAAACCGATAAATTCAAACAATTGTGATGGGAAAACAAACTGTTATTATTAAAGCAGAGGAACTTAAATACCCAACAAAGGAAGAAATAAGGTATGCGAATTCCAAATGTCCAAAGTTCAGCAACTTCGATTTTGAATATAAAAATTCAATGTTTTCAATTATTGATGGTAAGAAAATTGAAGATGCTGCAATTATTGAAAATTTACATTGGTGGGATAATGTATTACTAAATCGTTTTGGAAGTTTACGAGGGGCATATTTTGATGCCCTTACTCACTATAGACGTGGCTTCCCGGAACAACATCACGAGTGTAATGATATTGAAAATGTCAACAGGATATTATTTGATAATAATGCCGAAGTATTTTATTATTTCTTTTTTGTGTCATGTGATGTTATTGCTCAAATTTTAAGGATAAATCTTAAACTTGATATTGATGAGCAGAAAGTATATTTTAATTATGTATTCCTCAAAGAGTTACCTCAAGGGGAATTGCGGGAAACAGTTAAGAACTTCTTGGATAAAATAGAAAAAACGAGAGAATACAGGAATAGCTTTGCTCATCGTTTCCCTCCAAACTATCCAGATTACAGAGTTGTAACAGGAATAAAAAATGGCAGAAATACCTTATCGTCAGGAAGTGGGACTTTTGCAAAACCAAGTTTAATCCTGAAAAATATTGAAGATTCATTATCAGCACTTGCTGAATTTATGAAGGGATTGCAAACAGTAATAATCTCAAAATAAAAAGTAAAGGCAACCGTTGAGTTGCCTTTTATACGTGAAGATCTAAATGTCGCGATTAATAAACAATAGCTAACTTATAATTTCCCGATTGTCTTTGCCTTCGCCAATTCCCCGTTTTTAATCACAAACTCCTGATGCCTCCCACCATTCTTTTCAAACAGTTCAACAACCAATTGTTTTTTATCGGGAATGGTAAATTTCTCAAAGGCAAATACGGTACATTCCGAAGTTTTCCCGGAAATACTAGTCATATAATTATAAGCCCGGACTGGTTTAATAATTGTTTCCTGAATAGCAGTTCGTTTAGCAACTTTTTTATCTACTATTTTAAAAACAATAAAGTCAATATCGTAAGGAATATCAGTAGTGTTATCAATTTCGGTGTGCAGGTACAACATTCCGTTATGGCTGAATATTCCGCGAAGCAGAAATTCTATACCAAACTGATTACTTTTTACATGTTTTACCTTTTTTCGGTTGGTTTTATAGATTTTCTCCATTGCCAGTTGAATGGTCTTTGGTGATTCTTCACCCAGTTCAGAAAGATAAATTTCCATGGAATTATTGGGTCGATTAACCAGTTTTCCATCATGGATAAAATCCTTCATTTCAACGTTCAGTTTGGCAGGATAAGGAGAATAGTTAACGATAAATGAGTAAAAACTGCCTTCATCGGTAATGACTGAGAAGTTGGTTTCTTCTTTAAAACCTTTAACCGCCGCTTTAACCCTGACCACGTTTTCAGCACCGTCCGCTTTTCCTGCAATAATGTTGGATGATCCCAGGTCGATATACGAAATTGCCGAAGGAAAAATCATGTGTACCGTTTTGTCGTATGTTACTTCCAAATAATAGGATGGAATTACTCTGTCGTTTGAGATAACTTTTGTGTGGTCGTTTTGTGCTTTAAGGGAGATTGATAGCGACAAAATTAGAATTGATATGATAATAAACTGTTTCATTTTTTTGATTTTTAGTGTTGATTAATTTTGATTATTTGCCATTAGCAGCAACCTGTGCCCGGCTTTTAAAGAAACTTTTGAACTCCGTATTTTTTTGGAAACAAACTGCGAAGTCCCCTGGATAAAACTACGCCCAACATCGGCAGCCAATTGCTGCCCGGCAGTAGTACCTTGTGAGATATTGATACTTGTCCCGGCATCACGTCCCATTGCTGCGGTGATTTCTTTCACGGCATTTACATCCGTAGAACCGGGAATAAACAAGCCCTGTTGCCCATCGGTATCGTACGCGACGAGTTGAACTGGGATGATATTGCCTTCATGTTCCAATGAATTGATAATAATGTGCAGTCGTTCGTTCTGAATCTGTGCAATTCCGGTAATAACTGCATGTTTCGGAAAAACAATACCTCCGGTTTCAACAGGTTCAAGCAAACGTAGCTTAACATTCTGCCCGTTGATGAGTTTCTGATTGCTGTTTACACAAGCCCAAATGGTATTCCGGTCTTTCTGTTTTTGTTCTCCATCCGCAGTTATAAAAGAATAGTTTCGTGGTTTTGAAACTTGTTTGATAAAAGCGGAATCGCTAATGTTTTGAACCAAAGCTGAAACTGTTTTATCAGAAACTGTTCTGACCGGCTCCCAAAAAACTGTACTGTTTTTCTTTTCAGTAGGCAGTGAAATTTTTGGCTTTGGAATTTCAACCGGACTTTGTTTTGAAGACTCCGGCATATACTTCGCAGCCAACTGATAGGATTTTTCCATTAACAGAAGCTGCTCATCTACACTGTTTGTTTTTTGCGTTTCTGCAAGCTGGGCTTTTAAGTCCTCAATCTCCGTTCGCAGTTTTTCATCTTCGGGATTGGCTTTTTGCTCTTCGTAAAAATTACCCAATGTTTGGTTAATACCCTTGTAAGCAGTTGCAGAACTCTGAATTGCCCTTTTGGGCTGTTTGCTCCCGGAATAACTACGCTTTGCACTATTTGCTTCCGTTTTATCATCGTTAAACGACAAATCAATTTTGGATGGTTCATCCTTTCCAATAAAGGAACTAAACGATTCCAATGAACGTACCGGCTCTTTCTGAAAAAGATTCTCCTGTTCAAAGGCACTTATCTTATCCGAAATTATTTTACTATCCTGTGGCTTGGGCAATTCGGTATTCAAACCTAAACCGCCGTTGGTTACTTTGTCATCTTTGTCTGGCTTAAAAATAAGCCACATGCTTCCGCCAAAAACCAGGAACATCAAAGCAAAAACAGCATACTTTTTTAGCTCTTGCTTCTGTCCCGGGGTTAGTCCTTTTTTGATATTATTTTCCATTTGTAAATTCTTTAAATTTTTGAATTAATGTGTCCTGTGGTAAATCAAGCGGAGTGATGTGCTCAATCTTCATCATCTCTTTTACACCCTCAGATTGAAAGGCTTCTATGAGTGAAAAGATGAAGAAGGAGACAAACAGAAAGCATAAAATCAGCACAAAAAACTTTCGCTTTTTCTCTGGGATCTTTTCACAAACATTCCTGATTTTTTTGTCGATGGACTGATTGATTTTTTTGATTTTAGTTTTCATGAGATTAACGCTTTACGGTTTGAATATCGCTGTTCTGCCTTACCTCAAAATTCTCGATAGTAAACCCATGAGGATTGTTGTCGCTCCGAACAGAATTGATAAGGGTACAGTGTGTAACCAGATTCCGCTGCGTAATATTACTCTCACGGATAATTACTTGTTTTGCATAAGTTGAAGCAGAATAGGGATAGTTCATAAAATCAATCACCACGCTATCCACCTGTAAAGTCTGGTTGATGTTCCCTGAAATCACCCGATTGAAATAGCCTTTCTCAATCAGGTCTTTGTAGTATTTGTACACACTTTTATCAGCCAGGAACATTGCCCGGTTGATATTGGATTCAATGGCATCCTTATCCGGCGAAAGCGTAAAAAAGAGTTCATGGAAACGTTTGATATGCTCGCGTGCTTCCACAGGTCGGTTTTGTGCTAAATCCTGTGAAAGGGCAAGCATCAAAGATTTTCCTTTGTCAAGTACATAAATTTTCTGTCGTTGTTTTTCAGCAAACTGGTAGGCACTGAAAACCGAATAGCCTGTAATTCCTGCACACAGAATGATAAAAACTATCCCAAAAAAACGAATCTGCCGAAAGCTCGTTTCAATATTTTTTAATGAT
>JBGSRA010000127.1:0-44055 GCA_041737765.1 Draconibacterium sp.
TGTATTCCAGACCAATCCGGGGATAAGGTACATGTCAGGCACACCGGCCAGGGCGCTGTCCACAGCAACATGGTCAGGAGGCATGCCGGCAACATTTGGAACAGCCACCTTTGCCAATTTCAAATATTCGTTATACTGTACATACACAACCGGTGCGGCGCCAATATTAACTGTATTACCTACAAGTATTTCGCTGGGGTCTGCTTCAGGGTCAACTGGAACATTCAGCATTACTTCAAACACAACCTGGAGTATAACGGATGATGCAGGTTGGCTTGATGTGTCACCATTATCAGGTTCAAATAATGGAACAATAACTGTAACAGCCAACTCAGCCAATACGGGAGCAAGCGCAAGGACAGCTACAGTAACCATTTCTGGTATTGGAGTTACCAGCAAGACTGTGACAGTTACACAGGCAGCTCCAAGTGTCACTACACTTGGCAACACAACAATTTACACTTCATCGGCAACATTGAGTAACCGGGTTGCCATGCCAGTAACTTTCACCGAGGCAGGAAGTATCCAGAGCGTAACGATTTACCATAACGGAGGTACAGGAAATGTATTGTTAGGCGTATATTCGAATGCAGGAACAGCACCTGCAACACAATTAGGGGTTACGGCATCCACACCAATCAACGCATCAGCAGGATGGCAGACAGTTCCCCTTATCAGTCCTGTATCTGTGGCATCCGGACAAACAGTTTGGCTGTCGTTTGTATTCCAGACCAATCCGGGGATAAGGTACATAGCAGGCACACCAGCCAGGGCGCTTTCCACAGCAACATGGTCAGGAGGCATGCCAGCCACATTTGGAACAGCAACCTTTGCCAATTTCAAATACTCGTTGTACTGTACATACACAACCGGTGCGGCATCATCTTCTTTATCTGTAACAACAGACCAGCCGAAATCAGCCGAAATTGCCACAGCAATTACTCCTGAAGTTAAATCTGCTGACCTTAAGGTTTATCCAAATCCATTCAGCGATAAACTAAACTTCGAATTTGTACCGGCAGATGATGCTCATGCAGTTCTTGAAATTTACAACATGCTTGGACAAAAAATTGTAAGTTTATTAGATCGGCAAGTTGAAGGTGGTGTAATGAACCGCGTTGAATATGCACCAACTGAGATTATTTCAGGAATTTACATTTACAGATTAACTTTAGATGGAAAGACTTCAGTTGGTAAGGTCATTTATAATAAATAGTAAAATTTTAAAATGTAATAAAAAAGATAAGAGGGATTAAACCACTTTAGTGATCCCGAAGATGTTAATTAAGAGGCTGAATTTAAATTGTTCAGCCTCTTTTACCATGTCTTGGAAAACATTAACAAAAGGATTAATTCCCGATAGCAACTGTTTGTTGAAAGTAAGAGTTATCAAAATCATCAATCCGGTAATTACCTTTATAACGATGGGAATTTAACCCGGATAAATGTTGGTTGGATTGAACATGAAAGATTCTCGGTAATAACAATTCTCGGAGCTTTTCTTGTGATTTACGATGCTATTTTGGTTGCAAAAAAGCAACAAGTTGATAAGAAATTAAAAAAGCCACAAAGGCACAAAAACACAAAGGTTTTTGTATTTTGGTAAAGTAATTCTGAATCCATCAAAAATGAAAACATTCAATGCTTTTCTATCTTTTTCAATCCTTGGTCTTTGCCTCAGCCTTTGCCTTATTTTCTCTTGCAACACCAAAGAATCGCGCATCATAACTGTTACCGGTGAAATACCTGCCAGTGTAATTGGAAAAACGTTGCATCATGAGCATTTGCTGGTTGATTTTATTGGCGCAGATAGCACCGGATATCACCATTGGAATAAAAACGAAGTGGTAGAAAAAGTACTTCCATATCTTTTGGAAATCAAAAAACTGGGTTATAAAACCCTGGTTGAATGTACACCTGCTTATTTGGGCCGCGACCCGGAATTATTAAAAATGCTTTCAGAAAAATCAGGAATACAAATCATTACAAATACCGGATATTACAGCGCGGTTGGAGGCAAATATATTCCGGAACATGGATTTACAGAATCGGCGCAACAGCTTGCAGAACGGTGGATTGATGAGGCAAAAAACGGGATTGAAGGAACCGGGATTTATCCGGGATTCATAAAAATCGCAGTTGAACGAAAACCGCTGGAAGAAATCAATCGTAAAGTAGTTGAAGCAGCCTGCATAACACATAAAGCAACAGGACTTGTTATCATGTCGCACACTGGCACGGCTGTTCCTGCATTTCAGGAGATTGAAATTTTAAAGCAGAATGGCATTCATCCATCTGCTTTTATCTGGACACACGCGCAAAACGAGAGCGATTTCAGCAATCACATTGAAGCCGCAAAAATGGGTGCGTGGATTGCTTTCGACAATTTCAACCCCAACCAGTTGGAGAGGTATGTTGAATTTGCCCAAATCATGAAGAAGGAAGGATTGTTGGGCAAAGTTCTTTTCTCGCACGATGCAGGCTGGTACAAACCCGGCGAACCAAATGGCGGTGAATTTCGTGGATTTACCGAAATCGAGGAGTTCTTAATTCCAGCTCTTGAAAAAAACGGTATTTCGCAACACGATATTTATCAGTTGTTTACAACAAATCCGGCAGAAGCTTTCAAAGTAAAAATACGATTGGCTAAATAAAGTTTTTATATTATTCTTTTACTAATCCTGTAACGGGAAAAGGTTTTGTTGTCTCGCCGGTATAAATACTAACGTGCGGGAAAGGAATTTCAATTCCTTCAGTTTCAAATACGGTTTTAATTTCCTGGAAAACTGAGTTTTTTACTTTCAGATAATTGTTTTTTTCAAACCAAACACCCATTAAAATATTTATTCCACTCTGTCCAAAGGTTTTAAAAACGATAATTGGTTCTGGTTCATCAAGACAAAGCGGATTTCGTTTTGCAACCTTTTCGAGGACTTGTTTCACTTTTTCGAGGTCTTCCTTGTAGGCAACACTTAAATCGAAATCGAGCCTACGTATTGGAAAACGAGTAACATTTGTAACCTCGCTGCTGATAACGGTTTGGTTTGGAATTCGAAGCAGCAGGTTATCAAAAGTCTTTATTTTAATCGAAAGCAAATCGATGCTGTAAACCACTCCGCTTTTATCACCAATTTTAATTAAATCACCAATCTCGAACGATTTCTCTGATACAAGGAAAAACCCGCTGACAATATTTCCAATGCTGGTTTGCGAAGCTATACCAACCACAATACCAATAACTCCGGCTGCTCCGAAAATGGCTGTTAAATCAATATCAAGTTCAGAAACAATGATTAATAAAAGGGTTATAATTCCGGAGTATTGTACAAACCGGTTGATAATCATTTTGCGTTGTTGCGATAATTTTTGTGGCAACAGTTTTTTTACAACATAGGCAATTACATAAATAATGATGAGGCCAACAACTAAAATGATTCCAATTCTCAGAATCTTTTCAATAGTTTCGGCATTAAAATATTTCGACCAGTCAAAATTCATTATTCGCTTTTATAAATGTTTTTAATAAAATGGAAGTTAATATTCAACACATTTCCCGAAGCATTTCTGGGTTTTGCCAAAATCTCCTGTTTCTCACCATCGTATATTTTTGAATACCTGTAATCAACTGCTCCCTGTAAATCATTTCCCTTGTGTTCAACAAAAATATGACTGGTTATAATTTTATTTTCATTTTTATAAAGAGTGATGTTTTCGGTTCTGATAATCAGTCGTTGAACATTTAATATGTTGTTCGAATTGTTTTGTATGGTAACCGGACAAATTGCTTCGAGGTCGGAAATTACGATTTCTTCAATGTTTGTAAAATATTCGTTTCCAAGTGCAATCGCGGGTTCTCCGGCATCCGGATCACCAAACCATGTATTCGAAAGTCGTTTGTATGAAATTTCGCGCAGCAGGTTTTCGGGTTGTATTTTCGAAAAATAGATTTGAAAAGCAAGCGGAATTTTCAGAAAAATCGTGATCTTTTGATCGGGCAGAACATTTAGTCCGCTCCCTTTAAAAACAAGTGGTTTTGCTGGTAGTGCAGGAGCAATTATCAGCGAATTCGATTTTCCGGTTTGAAAATAATCGGATAATGTAGCTTCATCGCTTAACATGATATCGTCGTCGGGACAATTGTCGTTGGTTACCAGGTGCCAGCCTTCGTTTTCGCGGGTAGCTGTTAATTGTATGCAACCAATCTCGAAAATTTCGGTTTTGCCTGGTAAAATCTGGTGTTTCTTTAATAATGCTGTTAAATCCATTGTGCTAAAATAGTGGGCTAAAATTACGAAACATTTGTTATGTTTTTGAAGGCACAAAAAAAATCCGGGAAACACCCGGATTTTTGAATTATTTTAATTATCAGAAGATTATTTTGTTCTAAAACTTGTCCTCTCCGCCAACATTAATATTCATGGCACCTGTAATTTTTCCGATATCCTCTGGATTAATTATTCCGCTGATACTGATTAGCGCATTATCGTCACCACCAACAATCAGCAGCAGGTCCGATAATTTTCCGTTGCCGGCGTCTTTGGCCAGAAACCTCACTACTTCATCGGGTTCGGTTACCTCCATCAGTACTTCGTATCCGTTATTTTTGAAAAATCCGTCCTTTTCAAGTTCTTCATAAAAGTTGATGGTTTTATTCAACGCTTCATCTTCAACGGTTAAAACCCTTATTCCACTAAGTTTCGAAAGCATGTCTGATGTTGCTTTGTCGCCAGCTTCCAACTGACTGGCAAAGCCAAGCAGTTTTCCCGAAATGTTTACTGTGGTAAATCCTTTTTGATTGGCATACTTTTCAAAAAGCTTGTCAACCGGTGTTTTCTGTGCAAGCACCGCCAATGGCAGCACAACTGCGAGTATTAAAAATAGTTTCTTCATGGTATTTGTTTTTTAATGTTTATTAATTCAAAATCAAAGTGTAAATCAATTTTTTTGCGCGCTATTATATTGAATCAGTACTTTTCTTATTTTTTTCAACGTTTCCAGAATTGTTAAGAGTTTTACTTTTCTCCATTTTTTCGATTGCATCGTAAAATTCATTTACAGGTGCAGTTGCCCTCTTTATGGGCTTTGTTGCCTTATTCAACTTTTCGAAACCCGATAAACCTGCCATTCCCTTGTTGTATTTTACCGACATGAATTGAAGAGTTTGATGTGCATAAGCGTAGGCTTCTTTCGGATTTTCGAATGTGTCATTAAATGGTTTTTGCTGTTGCTGATAAAACAGGAATCCTCCGAGAATAATGATAACTGAAGCTGCAATTCCAGTGACGCTTTGCCACAACCAACGATACCTTGTTTTCTCGCGGTTTTCGTTTTCGAGTATAAAATCCATTATTTCTTCTTCAATGTTCGAATTGTCGGTATTATTTGCCAACTCCGAAATTCCGGAGAAAAATTCTGTATATTCCTTAAATTCTTCAGCTACATTTCCCGACCTGAAATAGGTTTCCAGCGACTTTTCTTCATCAGCGGTGCTTTCGCCGTTAAAATATTTCTGCAGTAATTTTGCTATTTCTTTGGTTTCCATCTTCATTCAATTTTAAAAATTCGTCTCTCACCTTTTTTCTTGCCCTCGACAGATTTACTCTAATTGCATTTAACTGTAATTCTGTAGTTTCAGCAATTTCATCGTATGTAAGTTGCTCAATGTCTCTTAAATACATAACAGTTCTCTGTAAATCGGGTAACTGGTTAATCAGTTTTTTAATCTGGTTAGCCGATTCAGTAAATTCAACCTGTTTATGAACATCTACCGTTTCTTCTTTCATTTTGCGGTCGGTTTCCGCGCTTATTGTGATGGTTTTACTTGCCCTGATAACATCCAGACAACGATTTCTTGTCATTCGCATGGCAAAAGCCTCAACATTGTCTATTTTTTCAAGTTCATCCCTTTTTTGCCAGAGTTTCAGAAAAACATCCTGTACCACATCTTTTGCTTCATCCTCATCTTTTAAAAAGAGAGTTGCAAATCGAAGCAACTTTTTGCTTACCGGTAATATGTTGATTTTAAAATCCCGGGCAATCATTATTTTATTTCTTGTTTTTCATTTAAAGTTAAGACGGTGGGTCTGTAAATCCATTACATCAACCTGTTATTTTTTTTTAATTAATGAAAAATAATTTTGGCAGCAAACAAAAAAGCCGCATCAATTGCGGCTTTCGTAAGTTCTAAAATATTTTGGTAATTTGGAAAGATGAAAAAACTTGTTGAAACACTATTTATTGTCAAAACTTTTTTCCTTTGTCTTTTCCTTTGTCTTTTTCTCTGCCTCTGCCTTTGCCTCCGCCTTTGCCTTTTCTTTTGCCTCCGCCTCTTCCTTTTTTAAGTTGTCAATATTTTTTGTGTCCTGTCGTCGATAACTACCAAACGATATTTTATCCCATTCATTACAAGTCGGTGTGAGTCAATGTGTAAATGTTTTGTAACCACTTTATTGTGAATGACAAAGTCCTGAATCATTGTCATTTCCGACAGGCTCGAACCAGAAAGCAAATCGCGTATCTGGCAGTATTTGCAAAATCGCTCATCTTTAAAAACCAATTTGCCACGTCTGGTACAGCCTAAAATTTCGCAAAATTCATGTTCCAGAATATCGCCTTTATCACTTTTTGTTAAGTCCTGAAACGCCTGGTTGAAAAACTTAACTTTAAAATCGTGGTCAACAAGGAAAATTGCCTGTGGGTGATGTTCGATTAACTGATTTACCAGGTCATTGGCCTCTTCTATTCTTACAAATTCAAGTCTCATAAGTTTGAAAATTATTGGTTTTATATTAAATCCCTGTCATGAATAAGTGGAAACTAATGTTCATTTTTCCCAATTGGAAATTAGTAATTATTCGAATTACTTTTATCGGAATATGCTGTAAAATCTAAAAAATGTTTTGTTGAACTGTAAATTATGGATTAACAGGCATTTATTTAAAAAGTTTGTTTACCAAATCGGTTCTCCCCCTCGATTTCAGGTCGTTTATGATTGAATTTTTGAACTCGTTTTTGTACCAAAAGAAGAATTTACGCTGATTTTCCTTTTCGTTTTTGTTACGGGCTGTGTAAATTTTCTCCATGGTGTATGGATGGTAGCCCGAATAGTAAACCACGGTTGCCAATGTCATTGGAGTTGGAGTAAAATCCTGAACCTGCTCAAGTCTGAAATTCATTTTTTTGGTTTGAATGGCAAGGTCGGCCATATCTTCCGATTTACTGCCGGGGTGACTCGAGATAAAATAGGGAACCAGTTGCTGATTCAGATTTTCTTCCTTATTTATTTTGTTGAATTCGTCGTTCAACTGCTCAAAAAGTTTAAACGGTGGTTTTCGCATAAACTTCAAAACTTCGTCCGACGAGTGTTCCGGCGCTACTTTCAATCTTCCCGAAACATGATGTTTAATGACTTCACGCAGGTATTTGCTGTTGTTTTCGTCGGTTTCGTCCCTGCCTGTCTTCTCCAGAATCATATCGTAACGAATTCCGCTTCCGATAAATGCCTTTTTTACTTTTGGGTTTTCACGAACTTTTTTGTAAAGGTCGAGCATCGGTTTGTGGTCGGTATCGAGGTTTTTGCAGATGGTTGGAAAAATACACGACGGGCGTTTGCATTTTTTGCAAATTTCCTCGTGAATGCCCTTCATTTTGTACATGTTGGCTGACGGGCCACCCAAATCGGAAATATATCCTTTAAAATCGGGCATTTCTGTAACTTTTTCCACCTCTTTCAATACCGATTTTTCTGATCGGCTGGCAATAAATTTACCCTGATGCGCCGAAATGGTGCAAAAAGTACATCCGCCAAAACATCCGCGGTGAATGTTGATGGAGTGCCTGATCATTTCGTATGCCGGAATAATTTCCTTGTTGTGGTAACGTGGATGTGGCATTCGTGTGTATGGCAAATCATAAACCCGGTCAATCTCGCTTTCTTTGAAAGTTGGCCAGGGTGGATTCACCACAATTTTTTTGTTACCCACTTTCTGGGTGAGTTTTTTTGCCTCCATTTTATTCGATTCCTCCTCGATGTGCATAAAATTGCGGGCATATTTCTTTTTGTCTTGCAAACACTCTTCGTGCGACGATAATTCAAATTCGTCCCAGTTCTTTTTGGTTGCGTAGTTTTCATCTGGATCAACCAAAAATGAGGTCTGCGGTATAGTAGTAAGTTTTGAAATAGGTACTCCTTTTAGCATCAGTTGGGCAAATTCGGCAATCGATTTTTCGCCCATGCCGTAAAAAAGCATATCGGCACCCGAATCAACCAAAATCGAAGGCATCAGTTTATCACTCCAGTAATCGTAATGAGTTACACGACGCAGCGAGGCTTCTATTCCGCCAATAATCAGCGGAACTTCGGGATAAAGATTTTTCAGAATTTTTGAATAAACGATTGTAGCATAATCGGGACGGAAACCCGCTTTTCCACCGGGAGTGTAAGAATCGTCGGTTCGTTTGCGTTTTCCAGCTGTGTAGTGGTTTACCATCGAATCCATATTACCTGCGGTCACTGCAAAAAAGAGCCGCGGTTTTCCCAGTTTCCTGAAATCACGCAAATCGTCGGTCCAGTTGGGTTGCGGTACAATGGCCACTTTTAATCCTTCAGCTTCCAGAATTCTTCCGATTACAGCAGCACCAAACGACGGATGATCGATGTATGCATCTCCGGTAAAAAGAATAACATCAATCTCTTCCCAGCCCAAATCCTTTACCTCTTTGTTGGTGGTAGGCAGCCACAATTTTATATCGAATTTATTTTCCAAAGTCATTTTGTTTGCAATTGTAACAATTGAAACTCAAATAAGATGAATGAATTAACAAAAAAGGTACTAACTTGTGTGAATATACCAATATTTGGTAACTTTGCAGAAAATTTTTAAAATGAAAAATACATCAATATCACTTGGCGATTATTTTGATCAATTCGTTAGTAGCCAGGTTTCTGCCGGACGATATAAAAACGTTAGCGAAGTTATTCGGGCAGGACTTCGACTATTAGAGAATGAAGAAAGTAAAGTAATTGCCTTGAAAAACGCTATTCAACTAGGAATGAATAGTCCAAGAGTTGAAAATTTCGACTTTGATGAACACTTAGCCAAACTTAAATCTGAAAAAAGAAAAAATGGCTAATGTTGTATTGAGACAGGAGGCAATTGACGATTTAACTGATATTTGGGAATATACATTACAAGAATGGTCTGAAAATCAAGCTGACAAATATTTTGAAACAATTAAATTTGCTTGTAAACAAATTGGACAAAATCCAAATATCGGAAAAATTTACACCGACATAAGTAAGAATTTATTAGGGCTAAAATCGGGAAAGCATATCATATTTTATCATAAGATTTCGGAAGATGAAATAGAAGTAATCAGAATATTACACGAAAGGATGGACTTGAAAAACAGAATGAACGATTAATAAACTGTCACCGCCAACAAATCAGGCATAGACAACAGAAAAATTATATCTTTTTCCTGATGGAAGCGTAGATATCGTCACTTTGTTTGCGTTTTTCGGCAGTATAATGGTTTACTATCGAATCTAAATTTCCGGCAGATAATGCAAAAAAGAGTCGTAGTTTACACATTTCCTTAATATCACTCAAATCATCGTTTCGTGGCTTTCAGCAATGCATAATGTTATATTTATTTAATTGAAGTTTAATGGTTTAAGTACAGATTGAATTAATTTTGAAAAGAAAATTTAATACTTTTATTTTCGAGTGGTTAATATGAAAATCAAGAAAAACCAGGAGTTGATCAACTTGTTAAATGAAGCAGCATTTCGGGGAAATGAGTATTTCGACTGGTTGCTGGCCGGAATATTCAGGTTTAATAAATTCAATAATGTATATAAAAAAGTATCGGGAAAAGAAGGGATTGAATTTATTGACGAAGTAATTAAACTGTTAAAACTAAATATCGAATTTAACGAAAAACAGCTAAAAAGAATACCTGCAACCGGCCCTGTAATTGTAATTGCCAACCATCCGTTGGGAGGAATTGAAAGGCTGTTGCTGTTAAAATATATCGGAAAAGTAAGAAATGATGTTAAAGTTTTAGGAGACGCTGTATTGCAGCAGGTTGGACCGCTGGCTGCTAATTTTATTCCCGGAGGTTCGAAAAATATTTACGAAAAAGAGAAAAATATCGGTATAATGCCCGACGAATTGGAATTACACCTTAAAAACGGAGGAATACTTTGTCTATTTCCCTCGGGAAGTGGAAGCGCTTTTCATCCGTTTTATGGAATTACTGACCGCAAATGGCAATTTCAGATAATCAGGTTTATTAAATCAGCAAAGGTACCGGTTTTGCCTGTCTGTTTTCAATCGAAACCTGACCATTTGATGGGTGTTAAACTGAAATCAAATTCTTTTTCTGCTGGTATTTTGAAGGAGAATAAAAAGCTTTCAATAAAAATAAGATTAGGAAATCCTGTAAACGTAGCCTTTCAAAATAAATTCAACGACGAATACCAGTTTGGCAGGTATTTAAGAGCAAAGGTTTTTGGGATGAAATCAAAAATTAAAGTGAAATCGTTTTTCAGATTTACCCGAAAAAATGATATTCCTCCCCAACCCATTATAAGTGAGGTGCCGGTTAAAAAGCTGCTTGTTGAAATTCAGTCGATTGAATCAGATTTTACCCTTTTTAAGTTGAAAAATTTCACGGTTTATTGCGCCCCATCTTCCAAAATACCTGATATACTAACCGAAATAGGTCGGTTACGAGAGATAACTTTCAGAGAAGTTGGTGAAGGAACAAACCGTAGTATCGATATCGACGAGTATGATTTATACTATCATCAGCTTTTTATCTGGGATCATGAAGAAAAAAGGTTGGCAGGTGCCTACCGAATTGGTCCGGGTAGGGAAATTTTAACACAATACGGGAAACAAGGTTTTTATATCAATACACTTTTCAGTATCGAAGATGAAATGACGCCGGTTTTAAACGAATGCCTCGAACTGGGACGCTCTTTCATCGTGAGCGATTATCAGCGTAAAACACTTCCTTTGTTTATGCTTTGGAAAGGGATATTGTATTTTTTAATGAAAAACCCCGGGTACAGGTATTTAATCGGTCCGGCCAGCATAAGTAATAATTATACACCGGTTTCCAAAGAGCTAATTGTAAAGTTTATTATGGAAAATCATTTTGATGAAAATCTGGCTGAATGGATGCTGCCTCGTCATGAATTTAAGTTTTCAAAAAACGATAACCTGATTAAAACCTTACTGCAAAGTACCGAAAATGATATAGATTTACTCGACAAAACGGTTAGCGATTTGGAAGAACAAAATCAGGGATTGCCCGTTTTAATTAAAAAATATATACAGTTGAATGCAAAAATTATAGGTTTTAATATTGATCCCGATTTTAATTACAGCCTGGATGGATTGATTTTTCTGGATGCTTTTAATATTCCTGAACAAGTTTTAGAATCGTTATCAAAAGATTTAAAGGATGAGGCGTTGTTAGAACGATTTATTACAAAAAGGAATGACCACAGTTGAAGATACAAATGTACTTATGCTTTTTACAGATGGAAGTGTCAATACCAAACTAAATTTTGGTTACGGAGCATTTCTTGCAATTACTGATTACGAAACATCAGTAAGTAATCCCGAACAATTTGTGAAAGTAAAACGGTTCGAACAAACTTCTTCGACCAAATTGGAGTTACAAACTTTGTTGTGGGCCTTATCTGAAATACTTGATTTTAAAGGAAGAATTGCTATATACACCGATTCGCAGAATATATTAGGTTTAGCCGGCAGAAGAGAGCGCCTGGAGAAAAATGATTTTTATTCGAAACAAAACCGGCGAATTGCCAACTGGGAATTATACCGGGCATTTTACCGTTTGACCGATGAATTGAATATTGAAATAAAAAAGGTCAGCGGACATAAAAGAACAGGTACAAAAGATAATATTGATCGGCTTTTTACCATTGTTGACCGGGCTTCGAGGAATGCGCTGAGGGGAGAAGAATAGGGGTGTGAAATGTCCAATATTAAATGGCCAATATCCAATTTTCTATCAGAATAAAACAAAATATGCTGGCCAGTGGAAATTGGCATTGAATATTCATTATTGGATATTTCCTTTTTCTTTTCTTTCTGATTATTTGACAGTAAAACTTACCTTTGCCCACAATGAATCAATATGATGTAATAGTTGTTGGGGCTGGTCCTGCCGGGCTTTTGGCAGCGGGTCATGCTGCTGAACTGGGAGCAAAAGTTCTCGTTTTGGAGAAAATGTATGCACCCGGCCGAAAACTGCTGATTACCGGAAAAGGCCGCTGTAATGTGACCAACGAAGCGCCCATCAGCGAATTCATTACACATATTTTTCCTGATGGACGATTTCTGCGAAGTGCTTTTGCCAATTTTTTCTCACACGATATTATTGAACTGCTTGCCCATTACGGAGTTGCCTGTACTTTGGAGCGTGGTGGCCGTTATTTTCCCGAAAGCAACCAGTCGGCTGATATTTTAAATGCCCTGATGAAATGGGTTGGCGATTTAAATGTTGAAATCCGCTGCAGTCAGCGGGTGGAAAAACTGCTCGTTGAAAATGGTGCGATTACCGGGGTAAAGTCAAACGGCGAAAATTACCTGTCACCAAATGTGATACTGGCAACCGGAGGAAAATCGTACCCCGGAACCGGCTCAACCGGCGATGGTTATGAGCTGGCGCGACAAGTGGGGCATACCATCGAAAAACCAATTCCGGCACTGGTGCCGCTCGAAACCAAAGGCAGCGTTGCTCAAAATTTGCAGGGACTGAACCTAAAAAATGTAAAAGCCGTGATTTGGGTGGATGGCAAAAAAGCCGGAGAAGATTTTGGCGAAATGATTTTTACACACTTTGGTTTGTCGGGCCCAATCATTTTAACCTTGAGTAGAATTGCTGTTGCCGCGCTGCAAGACAACAAAAAAGTGGAGTTCACCATCGACCTGAAACCCGCACTTGATGAGCAAAAGCTGGATGCCCGACTCATCCGTGATTTAAATGAACATGGCAAAAAGCAATTAGGGAATATTTTCCGAGAATGGCTACCGGCATCAATGATTCCTGTTTTTTTCGAAATCCTTGAACTCAATCCGGACAAAGAGTGTCACCAGGTAACCGGCAACGAACGCAAACAAATTCGCAACCTAATGAAAAACCTGCGTTTCGAAGTTTCGCACAACCGGTCGTTTAAAGAGGCGATTATTACTGCAGGCGGTGTTGTTACCAGCGAAATCAGTCCGAAAGCCATGGAATCGAAACTGGTAAAAGGCCTGTACTTTGCAGGCGAACTTATCGACCTCGATGCTGAAACCGGTGGCTACAATTTGCAGATTGCGTATTCAACAGGCTGGCTGGCAGGGAACTCTGCAGGAAGAAGATTGAATGCAGAATGATGCTTAACGAATTACGATTGCAGATTTCAGAATTACTGCAGGTTACATGCTTTTAGCTTTTGGGATTTTAACTGCCTACTTGAATCTGTCTTCTGCCTACTCTTTATTTCTATTCTTCAATCACATTCTGCACCCGTCCAACTTCGCCGGTGGCAAGCATTACTTTAATGCCGTGCGGATGGAAGTCCGCGCTGGTGAGGAGGCGTTTTACAAATCCTTCGGTAAGCTCTCCGGTGCGTTGGTGGTGCTTTTGCACAATCTCCACAAGGTCGCCGGTTTTGATGTTTTTTCTGTATCGTCCGTCCATAGCGGTTTTTAATTGTTTTGAAGTTGTTTGTGTTTCGTGTCAATCAGTTTTTTGTACGCTGTTTTTACAGTATCGGGCAAAAAACTGATTTCAATAAAATCGTGCCACAGGTGAAGTGCTTTTTCGAATTTCATAAAAATGTTGCTGATTGATTTATCTGAAATTCCGGCGCTTTTCATGGCAACAATAAAATCGTTTTGTTTCAGTTTTTTCTTTTTCCCGTTTAATGTCAGGGCAAGTTCTTCATCATCGCCCTCCACAACCAATTGCGAGGCGACCATGTCGTAAGCCGGACATAAACTGTATCCTGACGAGCTGGTTTTTATTAGCGAAAAGTTTTTCAGGTGCATGTCGCTGTTTCCGGTCAGAAAACTGAAAACAACCATTTCGTAAAAATTGATGACATCTAACCCAGGATTTACAGCATACTTTAAAACAGCTTTGGCAATTTGCTCGTGCGAACCCCGGTATTTGTGCTCGGTAAGCCTTTCAGTGAGCTGACACATGTCTTCCATATGTAGCTTTTCGCCAGCAGTCCTGTCAATACGACGGGTAATGTATGCAGGTTGTCCCGATTGCAGGAAAATGAGCGAATGCGGAACAGTTTTGATTTTTGCAATTTCGGCAAGATGCATCGTTAAGTCTTCGATTTCCGGAAGATTTGGATAATCTTTTGAAGCAGGTTTCAAAATAAATTCTCCCCAAAGTCCAACTATGGTAAGTCGTCCAAGTGTTTCACCTTTCTTCATCTTTTCGATTCCAAGCGATAGTTTAGGCTGAACACCTGTAACAGTTTTCTGGCTTTTTACCACTTGTTCGGCGAGTTTCAGCATGTCGCCTTCGGAGTAGGGAAGCAACGGCGGTAACGGCGAACCAAAAAATTTACGGCTGCATCCGGCATGAAATCCGGCTTTTTCAGATTCGTTCCGTTGCTCATATTCAGGCAACTCCTGGTAACAGGACAGACATTTGTTTGTGTTCATTCTACTTCATTTACGGGTTCAACCGAAACAGCACCAATACAATCACGGCAAGTGGCCAATAAAATCCCCATCCGGTCGCGGGCATCGAGTTTCCAGTTTTTTTCTGCAATTTCAAGCAACCAGCCTTCAGGAATTAAGCCATCGAAAAAAGGGAGTAGCACTTTGTCGCTGTAAGTCCCATTCGTTAAAGGCAAGGTTAAACTTACCGGTTCAGCATTTTCCTTACTTAAATATTCAGGTTCATACAGAAAATGATATCCGGTTTCATCCTCAGTCAGAGTACCTGCCCAAAAATCGTGCATGTATATTTTAGCTTTTCTCATTGTCTGTTTCTTTTAGCCTGATTTCAACAGCGCCTAATTCAAAGCCGAATAATTTAAGTACCTGATTTACTTTGTCCATCCGCAAAGTTGGTTTTCTGGTTTCCAGTTCACGCACAAATCTGAGTCCAACTCCTGATTTAAAGGAAAGTTCTTCCTGGGTAAGTCCAAGTTGTTTCCTTTTTTCTTTTATCAATTTACTTAAATTAGATTCTTGCATCGTTTTTATACCTTATCGGGTACGAAAATAAGAAATTATTCTGAATTATACCTTATCGGGTATAAAAATGTATTTTGTGATATTTATTATACCCGTTCGGGTGCAAAAATAAATATTTAATTCTGAATTATACCCTTTCGGGATTTTGAAAATGATATTCAGCCTGAAATTAAAGATTGCTTCGCGATGCTCGCAATGACAAACATTTCATGAATTTTGTGAGGGAGTGGATGGCTGGCGGCAAAGCCGCCGGCCATCCACTCCCATCCTTAAAAACTAACTGTCTGAGATGTCATTGCGAACGAAGTGAAGCAATCTACCTCAAATACAAATTGCTATCGCCGTAACTTAAAAATCGGAAATTGTTTGCCAGTGAGTAATCATATACTTTCATCCAATCGCCGCCCAGAAAAGCGGCAATGAGCAGCAGCAATGTGCTTTGTGGCTGGTGAAAGTTGGTAAACATTCCGCTTATTACTTTAAAATCGTAACCGGGAAGAATAATTATCCGGGTGGAAAACTGAATTTCAGATAAATTTTTAGATTCCAGATAAACAGAAATATTTTGGAGTGCTTTGGAAAAACTTATGATTGCTTGTGTTTCGTATGCTTCCCACTGACCGATTTCAGGATTTTTCGGGTTGAAAGTGTCGTTTTCGAGTTGAAGCCCGAGCCAGTACAAACTTTCGAGCGAGCGCACCGAAGTAGTTCCCACTGCAATAATTTGCTCCGGGTTTTGTCTGAATTTCTCAATGACTGATTTGGGAAATATCACCGTTTCGCGGTGCATCGTATGCCCGTCAATGGTTTCAGCTTTTACCGGCTGAAAAGTTCCGGCACCCACATGCAGTGTAATTTCGTGAGTGCTGATTCCCTTTGTTTTGAGTGCATCAAAAACCGGTTCTGTAAAATGTAATCCCGCGGTTGGTGCAGCTACCGAACCGTCGATTTTGGCATAAACCGTTTGATAGGTTTCTTCGTCATTATCTTCGGTTTCGCGGTTCAGGTAAGGCGGTATCGGTAAAATTCCGATGTGTTCTATAATTTCGGCAAACGAAAAGGGCTTGTCCCAACTGAACCGGATTTGAAAGGTGTTTTCGGATTGAGCTGTTTTTTCAGCTTTGAGTGTGATGTTTTCGCCTGCTATTTCTATTTGCCGGGTCAATATTCCCTCTTTCCATTTCTTTGCATTTCCGACAAGGCATTTCCAGGTAACTTCCTTTTTTTGCTGAAATACTAGCTGGTAATCCGTTGGTTCAACAGGTTCCAGACAAAAAATTTCGATTTTTGAACCTGTCTCTTTTCTGAAAAAAAGTCGTGCATGTATTACCCGGGTGTTGTTGAATACAAGCTGACTACCTTCGGGAAGATATTCAATGCAACGGTTAAAAACCGATTCAGTAATCCGGCCATTTTGCCACACCAGCAATTTCGACAAATCGCGGTTGGCAAGTGGGTATTTTGCAATTTTCGAGTCGGGTAATGCGTAACTGAAATCGCTGATTTTTATGTTTTTGTACAAATTCAATTTATTTTAAATTAAGCCACAGATTCACAGATTGTTAAGAAATGATTGAATGCAATTTCATAGTGCTTTCATATTTATTCTGTTTCAAATCTGTGAATCTGTGGCATTTTCCCTTTTTAATCAGCGCCAAAAATAGCGCAAAATTCCTTCGGTTTAAAATTGTACTTTTGCACGAAATTGAAAAACGATGATTAAGATAGGCGATAAAGTAAAATTTCTGAACGATGTTGGTGGCGGTGTTGTAAAAGGATATGCCGGTAAAAATAAGGTTTATGTTGAAAATTACGATGGTTTTGAAATACCGTACCTTGTTTCGCAGCTTGTAAATATTGAAGCTCCCGAGATGAACCGGGCTGAAAAAACCACAGAAAGAACAACTTCTTTTGTTCAAAAGCCAAAAACAGAATTAACCGAAACCCCGGGTGTTTGGATGAAAGGTAAAGAAAATCCCGATTTTTATTTCTGTCTGGTTCCGGTCGATTCCAAAAACCCGGCAACCAGCGAAACTGAATTGTTTCTTGTAAACGACAGTAATTTCAATGTGATTTTCAGGTATGTAAAAATCAGGATTTCAGGATTTGAAACAATAAAAACCGGAACTTTGCAGCCTAATTCCAAAGTGCAGTTGGGGAGCGTTCTACAAACTGATTTAAGCGATTTACCAGAGTTTGGATTTCAGCTCATCTACTTTCAGCAAAAGGAAAGCAATTGGAACGAGCCAATCGTGAAGCGGTTCAAAATTAACCCATTGAAATTTTATAAGGAATCCAGTTTTCAGCCCAACCGTTTTTTCGGGTTAAACGCAATGGTTTTGCAAATTACAGCCAATATTCAGGCTGCCGAAATGGATAAAATTACCGAAGCCGATTTCCAAAAGATGGTTCAAACAAAAATGAAAGAACCAGAAAAAGAAAAGCCTGTAAGAAAACGCAACCCTGAAATTATGGAAATTGACCTTCACATAAATGAATTGATAGATTTTACTGAAGGTTTGAGTAATTCTGAAATTCTGAAAATTCAAAAGGAGAAAGTGGAGTCGGAAATGAAACAGGCAATACAAAACGGTGTAAAAAAGATTGTATTTATTCATGGAATAGGGCAGGGTGTACTTAAACAGGAGGTGATCAATCTACTCAAAACGAAATTCAGAAAATACAGTTTTCAGGATGCTTCGTTTCAGGAATATGGCTACGGCGCAACAATGGTAATATTGAGTAAGTAACCTGTTTTAGTTTCATTCAGTTTTCTTCGAAAATCATTTTAGTGTATTTATTGTACAGGTACGACACGATTAGCAGCAATATTCCGGTAAACAGAAAAACCATAGTTTTTGGAATGGTTTCAAGATTTGTTAAATCGTAAAAGAAGAGTTTAACCAATGTGCCCGAGAAAAGTATGATGGCAAAAATGCGCAGGTGTTTCTTCCTTTTCCAGATACCATAAGAAACCAGGATCAACGAAAATGCTCCCCATAAAATGCTTAACCAATGTTTGTATATTTCGTTTGAACCCGATAAACTTAGCCAGTTGATTAACTCGCTGCTGCAAACCCAAATAACAGATATACTTAAAGCAATCTCAAATATTTGATGAAAAATGGCAGCCTGAAACCTGATTATTACAAAGCGGTAGGTTGAATTAATAAGTGCTGTGAAAAATGCGAGCGAAATATATCTGATAACCAGGTGACTAATGCTTACAAGGTAATTTGGGGTTTGTTCAGGATGTAAATAACTGGTACGGAGTTGTCCTAATATTGTTAACCCATTTCCTAAAAAAAGTATAATCATGAATAAATTGATTACGAGTAAAAAGGCATCGAAATTGATGTTTTTTAACCACCTGAAATTTGTAAACGAAAGCAATGAAGTAAAAAGTAAAGTGTAATTTATAAGCCAGATTCCCCTGAATTTTGTGATATCGAAATTCAAATTCTCAGATTGTTTCTGCCATGATCCGTCGGAAACGGCTTCGAATGAAGCTTGTAACTGTACATTATTCCAGTAAAGACTTATCTCGGTAAAAAATGTAAAGTACAGCACCAAAAGAAAAATAATTGAAAAAATCACATCAAACGCAATGGTAGAATTTTGGTTTGTTGCTATTTCAATTTTTGATTTTCGGTTAAAGTAAATTATGAAACTAAAAAACAAAATCACGATAAACGAAGATAAAAATGCGGTATTCAAAATGGGTGTAAATATTTTATCTATTATGTTCGAAAATAGATTATAAGATGTTACAGACCAGTTAAATGCAGTTGATATGGTAGTTATAAAAATTATAAAGAATGATATATATTCATAAACCTTTATTTTTTGATTTCTTGCGTACCAGAAAATCAGAGCTGCTTCTGCCGACCACAAAACAGCGGTTAAGTCATTCTTAAACTGAACCGGTATTGCCAAAGTAAAAAATGCTATTGCAATTCCTATTATCCAGTAAAACAGGCTTTTATCAGTTAACTTCGTTTTATTGACGAAATAACTTGTAACGCCATGTAAAACTGCATTTGTTATCGTAAATAATCCCAGATATTCCTTGCTGCTTTCCACTGAATTAATCGCAGTAAAACCGATAAAATACAGGATTCCGGAATTTACCAGCAGAAAGAAAATATCATCAATACTGAATTTTTCTTTTAGTAACAATTTATATGAAAGAAAAACAAGGTAAAAAATTGAAAAGTAAATGCCGAGAAATGTTAAACAGGTTCCCAACTGATTGTTGTAGTTTTCAGTGGCAAACCACGAAATAAAAATAGTCCAGGTGGCAACAAATGCCAGGTAATTCAATGGCTTCCATTTCTTTTGGGTCGAAATAAAAAGAATTCCGGCGTTGATGATTGCAATATAAATAAACAGAATCGTGACATTCGCAAAAGGTTCTTTTAGAAGATAAGGCACAATGTAAGCGCCAACCAGTCCGAAATGCGCAATGACCTGCTGTTTATAATACAGTGCAAGTGTAACTGTAAGAATCGTAATTATAACCATTAACGAAATCGCAGCTATTTGTGGAAACAGGTTATAATAGCTATTCGCTGCATAAGTTATAAAATACTGAATTGCCATGGCACCACTGAAAAGAACTGCGCTGAAATTGAGGTATTTGGCTTTTAACCGAATGGCAAAACCTGCTAATCCAAATCCTACCAGATAACCCAAAATAATACGAACCAAAGGAGAAATAAGGTCGTTGTCGATGGCATATTTAACGCCAATCCCAACACCGAATATCAAAACTGCAATCCCAACTTTATTAATAAGGTTTTCTCCAATAAATTTTTCGATTTCGGCACTAATTCCACTTTTTGTCCCATCTTTTTTTGATTTCTTATTTTGAATATCACGCTGAGGTTCAGTAAACATCAGAACTTCTTTTTCATCCGGATTTGTTTCTTCAACCGATTCGAAATCAAGGATTTCTTCCGTAGAAGCTATATCTTCAAATTCATTGACCCGTAAAGAAATAATTTGTCGCTGTAATTCATTTATTTCCTGCTGAAAGTCGGATTGTTTCTTTAAGAGCAAATTTAGTTTCTCAAGAAGCTCATGTTTATCTGATTTTTTGATTGTCATTGCAGTGCGGTTTAATAAATTAAGGTTTAAGAAAAACGAATGATTGAAGATGTTGTTAAATAATCGGATAATGAAAAAGTTTGTTTCATAATGCCTGATTCAGAATTAATTTCGAATGTACAAATTAAATTATAATCCAAAACTAATTTACTACTTTTGCACCGGCAGGCCGCTTTATCGCCCCGATAGCTATCGGGGAGGAAAGTCCGGGCAACACAGGGCACCGTGCTTCTTAGCGGGAAGATCTTTGAAAGGGGAAAGTAGTGTAACAGAAAATGACCACCTTGTTTTGATTGATTCATTACGGGGAACGGGTGAAAAGGTGCGGTAAAAGCGCACCGGTGCCGGTAGCAATACCGGGAGCCGTACGCCTCACGGGTTGCAAAGCCATGTATATCCTGATTGTTTGCCGCTGTTGCGGTACAGCAAGGCTGCCCGCCTTGTTTCCAACGCACAAGGATGTCAGGAGGGGTAGGCTGCAGGACTCAGACAGTGATGTTTGGGCAAGATAAATGATAAAGCCCCGATAACTATCGGGGACAGAACCCGGCTTACAGGCTTGCCATTTTTTTTAAATAAAACAGCCGCTTCTTTATTGAGGCGGCTGTTTTGTGTTATAACAAGTTTGTTTTACTGTTTTAATGATGTGGAAAAATCTGATTTGCTACCATATAATCCAGTAACTTACCAATGTTGAGTTCGTTTTCCTCGGGTTTGAAAATAAGTTTGGCATCAGTGGGTACTTCATATTCCAGGTCAACGCCAGGCAGATTTTTGGTTTTACCCTCTTCTATCAGATTGTATAATTCGGGTTTATTGTTTTTACAATACTCGAGCGAGGCATCCATGTAAAACAGGTGAAACTTATCTTTCCCAATTATTCCGGCAATTTGCTGGCGTAACGAATTGTTTCTGGAAATAAATGAGCAAACCGTAATAATTCCCTGGTCGTTAAGCAGTTTGCAAATGTGTGCAACTCTGCGCAGATTCTCTGCCCGATCTGCAGGTGTAAAATCGAGTTCGCGGTTTAATCCTGAACGTACCGAACTGCCATCTATCATCACTGCAATTGCACCATTTTCGAAAAGCCTTTTTTCAAGGCTGAATGCAAGTTCATTTTTACCTGAACCATGTAATCCTGAAATCCATATGGTTTCGCCTTTCTGGTTGTATTTGTTCTGATATTCTTCAGTTTGAATCAGCGATTTACCAAGAGCAATTTTTTCCTTGTCTACATCTGTTATACGCGAGTTTAGGTTCTTGCTGTCCAAACGGTCAATAATCATTCCTACAGCGCAGGTATTATTCGTTATCGGGTCAATCAATACAAACGAACCAGTTTGCCTGTTCTTTTTATAAGGATCGAAAAAAATAGGTTTTGAAGTTGTAATTACTACCCTGCCAATTTCGTTTAAATGCAGATTCTCAATGTCGATTTTTTCGAGCGAATTTACATCTACTTTATATTTTACTTCGTCGATACGGGCTTTCGTGGTATTGCTGGTGTGTTTAATGTAGAACTGAGTTGCCAAGTTCATCGGTGTAACGTCCATCCAAACAAGCATCGCCTCAAACTGGCGTTCCATGCGCGGTTGATTGTCGGGGTGAACCAGCATATCGCCACGAGAAATATCGATTTCATCCTCCAGTGTTACGGTAACTGATTGTGGAGGAAATGCAAAATCCAATTCATTATCGTAAGTTACAATTGATTTAACTTTCGATTTTTTTAACGAAGGAAGCACCAGAATTTCATCCCCTTTCGAAATAATTCCGGAAGCAACGGCGGCTGAGAAACCACGGAAAGCAATATCGGGGCGAAGAACAAATTGTACCGGATAACGCAAATCTGTATAATTCCTGTCGCTGCTGATGTGCACATTTTCAAGGAATTCAAGCATTGAACTTCCACGATACCAAGGCATCTTTTCAGATCGTTCAACCACATTTTCCCCTTTCAACGCCGAAATCGGAATAAAAGTAACATCCGGAATATCAAGCTGGGTAACAAAATCTTTATAGTCTGACCTGATTTTTTCATAAACTTCCCTGTTATATTCCATCAAATCCATTTTGTTGATGGCCACAACAACATGTTTTATCCCCAGCAGCGACACTAAAAATGTATGACGTTTGGTTTGGGTTATTACACCGTAGCGGGCATCGATTAAAATAATGGCAAGATTGGCGGTTGAAGCGCCGGTAACCATGTTCCGGGTGTATTGTTCGTGGCCGGGAGTGTCGGCAATTATAAATTTTCGTTTAGCTGTCGAAAAATACCGGTACGCCACATCTATAGTGATGCCTTGTTCGCGTTCAGCTTTCAATCCGTCGAGAAGCAGCGCGTAATCAATATCTTCACCGGCGTGGCCAATTCGTTTACTGTCGCGTTCCAGTGCAGAAAGCTGGTCTTCGTATAACATTTTACTGTCGAACATTAGTCGACCGATTAAGGTCGATTTTCCATCGTCAACCGAGCCTGCAGTTAATAACCTAAGCAGATCTTTTTTCTGATCCTGGTCGAGGAAAGCTTTTATATCGAGATTTTGTGTGGTCATAATTAATGTTGCTTGTTACTTGTTACTTGTTGCTGGTTAAGATTTCCAGCTATTTTCAACATATTGAATGAACTTGTTTATTTTCATTCCAAGGTTGTTGTATTCTAAACTTAAATCACTCCAACCTTCATTATCGGGATATAATACAATAATTGTATTTATTTGATTTTGACACTCATCATTGGATGCCTGAGCATAAACCAGAAATTTTATAAAATCGTTTTTATATCTTCTTCTTCCATAACCTTCTGAGATCAGGTCTTTAATACTTTTTGAGGATCTTCTCACTTGACTCCCTTGTTCAAATAATTTAAACGGAGGAAGTTGAAGGCTTAATTTGTGTACCGTGATACAAAGTTCGAATGCAATTTTATATATATCCAAATCCCTGTAGCTACTCATATTCTTTTTATATGTTCAAGTTACTTGTTGTTAGGTCAAACCAGAAACCAGAAACCAGTACCCAGAATCCAGCACCTAAAAATACCCTTCCCTCTTCTTTTGCTCCATGCTTCCATCCTGGTCGAAATCAATCACGCGGGTAGTTCGTTCCGAAACAGTAACCGTCATCATTTCTTCCACAATTTCTTCAATGGTTTCGGCGTTCGATTCGATGGCACCTGTTAGTGGGTAACATCCCAAAGTACGGAAACGAACTTTTTTCATAACTGTTTTGGCCGCCATTTCTGCGGGCATGCGGTCGTCGTCAACCATAATCAGGTTTCCATCAACATTAACTACCGGACGTTCTTTTGCATAATAAAGTGGGACAATTGGAATATTTTCGAGACGAATGTATTGCCAGATATCAAGTTCTGTCCAGTTTGAGATGGGGAAAACCCTGATTGATTCGCCTTTCTGAATGCGGGCGTTATAAATATTCCACAATTCAGGTCGTTGATTTTTTGGGTCCCACTGGTGAAATTTATCGCGAAACGAAAAAATACGTTCCTTGGCACGTGATTTTTCTTCGTCGCGCCGCGCTCCGCCAAAAGCTGCATCAAACTTGTATTTATTTAGTCCTGCCAGTAAAGCCTGAGTTTTCATTACATCAGTATGAACTTTACTACCATGTGTGAAAGGTCCGATTCCACTTTCAAATCCTTCCCAATTGGAATGCACTATTAAATCCCAACCTTTTTCTTTGGCATATTTATCACGGAATTCAACCATTTCCTTAAACTTCCATTTCGAGTCGATGTGCATTAATGGAAACGGTACTTTACCGGGGTAAAACGCTTTTTCGGCAAGTCGAACCATTACCGAAGAATCTTTACCGATAGAATATAACATCACCGGGTTTTCAAATTCGGCTGCAACCTCTCGTATTATATGAATTGCTTCGGCTTCAAGTTCACGTAAATTTGTCAAAATATACTCCATCCAAAAAATAGTTTCAAAAGAATATTAAATCTCTAATTTTTAAAAAGTGGGTAAATATATGATTTTTTGTTCAACCAAAAAGCAGGAATTCAGATGGCGGCAGGCTGCAATTTTAAAGCTTTTTGTAAATTTAAAAACTCCAGAAAAGCGGAATCAGAAATATGGAGATTATAAAAACGATGATATTAAGTGGTAAACCGATTTTCATATAATCTCTGAATTTGTAATTTCCGATTGCTTGTACCAATAAATTTGTCTGATAACCGATTGGTGTTGCAAAACTTGCCGATGCCGCTATTGCAATGGCAACAAAAAAAGGTTTGGGGTCAACGCCCAACTGGGTTGCAGCAGAAAGCGCAATTGGAAAAACGATAGCCGCAGCAGCATTATTGGTTATAATTTCGGTAAAAATGGTGGTAATAATATATACTGCTGCCAAAACCCCAACTGGTCCCAAACCTTTCCCAATGTTAATTGTGGCGTGTGCTATTGAATCGGCAGCTCCAGAGTTTTGTAATGCCTTGCTCAATGCAAATGAAAATGCTATTGTAATTAACACATCCCAACTTATTGCTTTTGTGTATTTCTGATGGGGCATTATTTTAAACCAAACCAGTAACACCGCAGCGATTGCTGAGAAGTAAAACATATCGAACGAAATTCCTTTCGGTGAAGTGATGAATTGCCCTAAAGTTGCACCGACAACCATTATTATTAAAATAATAAATGCGATCCATTTCTTCCAGAAAGTACCTGTTGTTTTGTAATCGCGAATATACGATGTAAGATAAAATATCTTTGAATCGCCCCAGGATTGAATGAATTTATCGGTAGTAAGTAAAATCAGATTGTCGCCTTCTTTCAGAACCAGGTTTCCCAGATTAGTTGTAATTCTTTCTCCGTTTCTGTGAATGGCAAGTACAACTGCCTGATAATGTTCATAAATATTATATTCAGAAAGGGTTTTACCCACTCCCGGGAATCTTGGCGAAATTACAGCCTCGTATTGTTTAAGTTCGCTTTTTGGCAGATTTTTTACAAGATCAATTCCATTCAATTTTACATTTGCATTGGCCAGGATATAATTTAATCGGTCCGATTTTCCTTCAACATGTAATTTGTCGTTTGCCAGTAATGTAAAGGCTCCTTTTTGTGTTTCAATAATTTGTCCATCTCTTTCAATGCTCCGTAAAAAAAGGTTATTTAATTCCTTAAGTCTTCCGTTTTTTATTTCGAGCCCAATCAAATTGCTGTTTTCGGGAATAATAATATCGTATGAATAATCTTTAAATTCAGTTCGGCTTTTTGAGTTGAAAATTATTTTTTTACCTGGTAAAAGTAAATTACCTGCAACAGAAATATAAAGTGTCCCAACGATAGTTACAAAAATACCGATTTTCCCCAGTTCAAACATATTGAACCCTTCGTAACCATTATCGATAATTAACCCGTGTACAACCAGGTTTGTCGAAGTACCAATAAGTGTGCACATTCCCCCAAGTATAGTTGCATACGAAAGCGGGATCAGAAATTTTTGTGACGAAAGATTCAGGTTCTCTGTCCACTTTTTTATAATAGGAGCAAAAATAATCACCACCGGGGTGTTGTTTAAAAACGCTGAAATGAACGAAACAGGTAACATTATTTGGGGAAGCAGAAAAACCATCTTTCTCCTTTTTCGAGGCAGATACGACTGAGCCAGCCTATTTAATATACCCGATTGACGAACACCTTCGCTCACAATAAAAAGAATGGCAACTGTTATCATTCCTTCGTTGGCAAAACCAGCAAGTGCATCTTTATCGCTGATGATTCCCAAAGCTAAAAGTATTGTTGTTGCCGAGAACAATATTAGTCCGGTTCGCATCACCTCCATGTAAAGTGCAACAATCATCAGGAGAATTACCCCAATTACGATATATCCTTCGGTGGTTAGCAAAACAGAAATGAATTATAAATTTCAGACATAAATTTTGCTTTGAAAAGTTGATTCCAAAACTAACGATTTAAATGAAATAGTCGAATATTATATGATATTCTTTGAGTTTCATTTTTGTCTGTATTTATTATTGAATTGTTTAATTTATACTTTTTTTGAAAAAAATTACTTTGGGTTTGTGTAGAAAAAAATAAATATTACTTTTGCACCCGCCTTTGAGAAACAAAGGTTAAAAAGGATGACTCAGTAGCTCAGCAGGTAGAGCACATCCCTTTTAAGGATGGGGTCCTGGGTTCGAATCCCAGCTGAGTCACAAAAAGACAATTCAAAATGTAATAAAAGCACTTAAATCGTTGAATTTAAGTGCTTTTTTCTTTTTACAAAAATCAAAAAAAAGTATTTAAAGTCAAATTTAAGGAGACTAAATCGAGACCTATAGGATTAGTTGAATTACATAATTGCAGCCGGAACATCAAACAAAACCTTGAAAACCTGTTCAAACACCTGAATCAGATTCCTGAAATCACCTCCAAAGAAATGTACAACGAAGCCCTGAAACTTTTCAATGTCGAAATCCGAAAATCGGGCAGGGGACATATTGTTGTGGTGACCGATGATTCTGGAAATCCAATCCGGTACCCAATCCGGTTGTCGAATTTTAAGGATAGACCGAAGTTTTATAAAGGTTTACAAGCTGAAAATGAAAGCCAGATAAATAAACAGGTGTTGGATAAATTCCAGATAGCACAGTGGGTGCGGGATTTGAATAAACTGTTTGAGAAAAACAAATTGCCTTATTCAGGAAAGATGCAAAAATTAAAAAAGGAATAGAAAAAAAAGACCATATTTCTAATTCAAATTTAAGGTTATGCAATATTCAGAATTTTCGCAAGCATAATTTCCTTTTTTTTCGATAGTTGGTCCACACAATTATTAAAAACGGATGGAAACAGGATTTAAGCAATAAAATTCCTTTGCGGCAAACCACGGTAATTGATACCGACTTTTCGTGATGGATTATTTCACAAATATTTACTAAATTTGTGAAAAATAAGTAACTAAAAACATAATGCAAGGAGTTGAATATAAGATAGAAAGAAAGATAAAGACAAAAGAAAGAGGTTCTCTGTTGTTTCCTGATGATTTTACAGAACAGGGATCAGCGGAATCAATACGGAAAGCATTGCAGGCGTTAAAGGTTAAAGGTCTGATTCGGGCGGTTGCCCATGGTATTTATGTACGTCCTAAAGTGAGTGAATACATTGGTGAGGTATTGCCAACAGCCGAAGAAGTTGCACAGGCCATAGCTAAAAGAGATAAAATACGAATTGTTCCAACAGGTGTATATGCTCTTCATGCATTGGGTTTAAGCACCCAGATTCCACTAAATCTGGTATTTTTAACCGATGGAGCTGCCCGAACAGTTAAAGTAGGGAAACGAACTATAAAACTAAAAAAGGCTACACCCAAAAATCTGATGGCTAAAGGTAAAATCAGTTCTTTAGTTATTCAGGCATTACGCGAAATTGGCAAGGACAAGGCCAGTGAGGCAGAATTAAAGCAAATTGTCACACTACTAAAACAGGAAGAATTACAACTCCTGGAACATGACATAAAACTGGCGCCGGAATGGATTAAACAAATTATGAAAAAAGCAATTGATGAGTAAATTCTACGATATACTCGATAATGCCAGGATTGATATTTTAAGGGATGCTGGTGAAAAAATGAACTTGCCTGCCTATGCAGTTGAAAAGGACTGGTGGGTGGTTCAAACCCTGGCAATTCTTTTTGAAATGGAAGTTGGGCAACACATGGTTTTTAAGGGTGGTACGTCGCTAAGTAAAGCATGGGGCCTGATTGAAAGGTTTTCGGAAGATATTGATTTGGCAGTTGATCGCAGATTCTATGGTTTTGAGGGTGACCTGGGGAAAAAGCAACGTACTAGTCTTCGGAAGAAAGCAAACAAATACATTACCGAAGAACTTTATCCTGAACTGGGCTTCCGGTTTAAGGAAAGGGGAATGGATGTTAACCTTGAACTGGAAGAAATAACGACAAGTGATCAGGATCCAATTATTATACTTATTAATTACCCCTATGTTATCGAATCGCCCGGTTACCTTATGCCACGGGTAAAAGTTGAATTAGGTTGCCGGTCGCTGATTGAGCCTTTTTCAATTCGTACGTTCAATTCATTTTTGGATGCATGTTATCCCAATGCTTCATTTTTGGAGTCGCCCATTCATATTCCAACTGTTGATCCGGAGCGGACACTTTTGGAGAAAATATTTCTTTTACACGAGGAGTTTCAGCGTCCGGATGAAAAGAAAAGAGTTGATCGAATGAGCCGCCATCTGTTCGATATTTATAAATTGGCCGCATCTCCTTATGCTGAAAAAGTACTAACTGATAAAGAACTTTATACTGAAATAGTGCACCATCGTAAATTGTTCACAAAACTCAGCGGTGTCGATTATAAATTGCATAATCCCCAAACGGTCAATCCTCTTCCTCCCGGGCAATATTTTAATGAATGGAAAAAGGACTACGAAACCATGCAGGAACAAATGATTTATGCTGAATCACCAAATTTTGAGACGATGATTGAGGGGATAAAAAACTACATCTCACAATTAAACAAACTGGACTGGCAAATCATATCATAATATTTAACACCGATCATCCTAAAATCAAATCAATTTCAACATTACAAGAGAAAATATTAACTCATTTTGAAGGGAAGGTTGTCAGAAAAGACGACATTCCGCTTTGATATCTCAGTTGTCATGCAGAATAACGTCAATGCAGAAATTGTGAGATTACATACATTAAAAATTGATAGGATAAAATATTTATTTTTATTCCCTACACTCCGTTAAAATCCGTCAAAAGTATTTCGCCCGCCGGAACGGTCAAGGGTAATACAAGTCCCTCCTGAAGTCGGGACCCTTGCCCTAATCCGCCGCGGCTCAAAGTGGTATCGCCGAATTTAACGGCGTGCCAGAAATTCTCTTCACAGGGAGGCCAAAATAAGTCCGCAGGGCAGCGGCAAATCACATGTTTTCAAAAGACGATATTATTTTTTCTTACACTACCAAACAGGCAGTTGCCGATGGTGTTCTTGTCAAAGCAGATTCGGAACAGAGTTCGCGGGCTGCTATCAAATTTCCGGTGTATTTTACCGATACAGTCTGGAACCAGTATGTTGTGATTCCCGAGGAATTCAAGGATTTACAAAACTTAAATTCCCGACTGGGGAGTATCCTGTTAATGTTTGCTTTTCAGGCACAAATGTGTTCTGATTCAGTGCTGAATTTTAAGTTTACCTGCCAGGTTCCCAAATCGTTGGAATATCTGAGAAACGAAGTAAAATCCAGTATTCCCTTTCAGCACAGGGATGTAAAACTGAAAGCTGTAATAACTGCACAGGATATTGACGACCCGTCACCTGCAATATTCATCATGTTACCATGGGAGGATTGAGTTATGGGACGAATAATCAAATGTGAAATTGCATTATAAGTAATACAGAAAGATGTTTTCTGTTTTTAGCTTCACGATAGGAAACGAACCTTTTTGTCTTCTTCTTGTTTCATAGTCTATAAAAACAATATTTATAAAGAATGAAAACAAGAAATATTTTTACTTTGATTGGAATTGTTACAATTTCAATTTCTTCCCTGAGCTTATTAACATCGTTTACAAGTGATGTAAATTCTTTTGAAGGTCATAAATTTCCGGAACTCGGATATGCCTACAACTCGCTGGAACCATACATTGACGCACAAACTATGGAAATTCACTACTCGAAACACCACAAGGCATACTACACAAATTTTATGACTGCCGCTGAAGGAACTGATTTATTAAAAACTCCGCTGGAACAGATTTTTGCCGGAATAAGCAAACATTCAGCAACAATAAGAAATAATGCCGGTGGTTTTTATAACCACAATCTTTTCTGGGAAAATATGACGGGAGTAAAAAATGAAATTCCTGCCGGATTAAAATCGGCAATTGAAAAGGATTTAGGCTCTTTTGAAACATTTAAGGAATCATTTAATAAAGCTGCAATGACCCGTTTTGGCAGCGGCTGGGCATGGTTGTCTGTCGATAAAAACGGTAAATTATTCGTTTCATCAACGCCAAATCAGGATAATCCGTTGATGGATGTGGTTGAAGAAAAAGGTACCCCGATTCTTGCCCTCGATGTATGGGAACACGCCTATTACCTTAAATATCAAAACAAAAGGGTTGATTATGTTACAAGTTTCTGGAATGTTATAAACTGGAATGTTGTAAACAAAAGATTTGAAGCAGCAAAGAAAAAATAGAAAGAAACTTTTTTAGCGAGTTGTACATTAATTCAGGCTTGTTACTTTTGATAAAATAATTTCAAAAATAATGAGCCTGAATTTTTGTTTTATTGGCGCAGGAAATCTTGCAGTTCACCTTTCAAAAGCTTTTCAGAATAAGGGTTTTCGAATTTCTCAGATTTACAGTCGCAGCGAAAAGTCGGCAAAATTTCTGGCTAGTGAACTTTCTGTAAACTACACCACTTCTTTAACCGAAATTGATAAAACTGCCGATATTTATTTTGTGGCAATCAAAGATTCAGCCATTGACGAGGTTTTAAACCAGATCGATTTTAAAAACAAATTACTGGTACATTGTTCAGGAAGTTTGCCACTTTTAGTTTTAGAAAAATATTCAGAAAACATCGGGGTTTTTTACCCGTTACAGACATTTTCGAAAAACCGTGAAATTGATTTCAGCGAAGTTCCGGTTTTTGTTGAAGCAAATTCGCCGGATAACGAAAAACTATTGCTTGAAATTGCGGTTCAAATATCAGATTCAGTGTCGGTTATCGATTCGGAGAAAAGAAAAACTTTACACATTTCAGCAGTATTTGCATGTAACTTTGTAAACCATTTTTATACAATTGCAGCCGATATTTTGAAAGTGGAAAAAATATCATTCGAGGTTTTAAAACCTTTAATTATGGAAACAGCAAAAAAGGTTCAGAAATTAGAGCCTGAAGAAGCACAGACAGGACCGGCTGTTCGCTTCGATGAAAATATTATTAATGAGCATTTCAAGGAATTAAAGACTTTCCCTGAATATCAGCAATTGTACATGTCGATTTCAAAAAGTATTTTTGACCGTTATAACAAATAAAACATGGCTTTTTTCAAAGAAGAACTCAATAATATAAAGGCATTTATTTTCGATGTTGATGGGGTTTTATCGCGAGATACTTCTCCTCTCAATAAAAAAGGCGATCCGGTTAGAACAGCAAATGTTAAAGATGGATTTGCCATTCGAATTGCAATTAAAAACGGGTTTCCGGTTGCTGTAATTACTGGTGGTTACATAGAACGGGTACGATTTCGCCACGAAAAACTTGGGGTAGTTCATTATTACGACAATATTCACGACAAATCAGAAAGTTTAAAGGATTTTGTGGAGAAAACCGGAATCGCTGCAAAAAATATTCTTTTTATGGGCGACGATTTGGTTGATTACAAAATAATGACCGAGGTTGGAATTCCGGTTTGTCCAAAAGATGCTGTTGCTGAAATTAAAGCCATTTCGAAATACATTTCTGATAAAAAAGGTGGTGAAGGCTGTGTACGCGATGTAATTGAGCAAACACTTCGAGCCCAGAATAAATGGTTTACAACAAATATGTTGATTAATAATGCTTTCTGAAATGAACTGGCTTCCCAACTACAACTATATTCTGGCATCAAAATCACCGCGCCGGCAGGAACTTTTAAAATCTTTGGGAATTAGTTTTGAGGTTTTAATTAATGATGGCGACGAAAATTACCCCGAAAATCTTAACAGAGAAGAAATTCCGGTTTTTCTGGCAGAATTGAAAGCCACACTATTCTTAAAAAGTTTAAAAGAAAACGATTTACTGATTACTGCCGATACCATTGTTTGGTTTAATGGTGAAGTGCTTGGAAAACCTGCCAATCAAAAAGAAGCGGTTGAGACACTTCAAAAACTGAGTGGTCATGAACACCAGGTTATTTCGGGAGTATGTTTAACTTCAATTCATAAACAAAAATCGTTTTATTCAGTTTCGAATGTCAGGTTTAAAAAACTTTCGTTATCCGAAATCGAATATTATGTTGTTGAATATCAGCCGTTCGATAAAGCAGGCGCATACGGAATTCAGGAATGGATTGGTTACATTGGTATAACTCATATCGAAGGTTCGTTTTACAATGTTATGGGTTTGCCCATTCAGCAGCTTTATACCGAAATTCAGAATTTCTAAAAATCTCTTTTTAAAAAGGTTTCATTAATTGATGTGTTGCATAACAACCCAATAATAAATTTTATTATTTAATCCTTTTTGCATTTAATACGTAGATTGATTAGAACATAACTAAAATCAATATTATGTATTATCCTGTGAAATTTATTGCATTTATTTTTCTCACGGTATTTTTATTGTCCGGATGTAATAAAAAACAAAACGAGCCTGTAAAGGTTGGTTTTTTAATTCATGCACTGGATCATGAAAGGTGGGAAAACGACAGGGACTTTTTTATAGAAAAAGTTCAGGAACTAGGGGGAACTGTAAAAGTTGAAATTGCCGATAACGATGCCAGCAAACAACTGGCTCAGGCAAAAGAACTGCTCGCCAACGGTGTTGACGTTTTGGTAGTGGTCCCGGTTGACCAAATTGCTGCTGCCGAAATTGTTAAAGAAGCTCATGCCCGAAATGTTAAGGTAATTTCTTATGACAGGTTGATAAAAAATTGCAAACTCGATTATTATGTCTCAACCGACAATGTAAAAATTGGCGAATTACAAGCTAATTATATTACCAGAATTAAACCAGTTGGAAATTATGCCCTTATTGGCGGAGCTAAAGCCGATAATAACAGTAAATTCCTGTATTTAGGGCAAATGAATGAGCTTCAGCCTTTGGTTGAAAAAGGAGATATAAAAATTGTATATAATGAATTTACTGATTCCTGGGACGAAACGGAAGGTTATACACATGCTCAAAACGTTTTAAAAAATACAAAGAATGTTGATGCTATAATTGCGGGAAACGACGCGATTGCACGCGGAGTAATGAAAGCGCTGGTTGAGGCTGGATTGGAAGGAAAGGTGCTTTTGGCAGGAATGGATGCTGACTTGTATAATTTGCAGGAAATTGTTGCTGGACACCAAACATGTACTATTTATAAGCCGTATGAAAAAATGGCTGCTACAACTGCTGAACTTGCAATGAAACTTGGAAATGGTGAGGAATGTGAAAGAACTTTTCAAACCATAAGTAATGGCGAAATGCTGGTTCCATCCGTATTTCATGACGGAATGGTGGTAAACCGCGAAAATCTTAAACTTACTGTTATTTCAGAGGGATATCAAAAAGAGGAAGAAATATACAAGTAAGTTATTCTTATGTTTAATTAATTTTATTGGAATGAGGGGATTCGGCAGAAGAATCCCCTTTTTTGAGTTTTGTTTTTGGTTCTTTTTTTATGTAAACAAGTAATGTGCATTTTCTGTTGTATTTTAAAATTAATAATTCAAAAGATCAAAATTACAACTACTTATTTTTGTTCAGAGAATTTTGATTTTACTGTCTGCAATTTTTGTCCGGCATCCGATAAATCCTTAATTGCAGCCCATTTTCGGTCTGATAAATTTTCATAAACATGGGCTAATCCTATACTAAATTGAGGTTTAATTATCTGAAAATTAAAAAATTAATTTGCTCTGTATTTCATAATTTCATAAATTTATGGCCATAATAAAGTAAAAGGTATTAATTTCTTAAAGAAAGGAGGCCTAACATATGGAATAAACAAAACTGAACCCGACACTAACTGAAGATTGATATAAAGTCGGAAGACAAAAAGTGTCAAACAAGAGATTCTAACACTTATTGAAACTAATTTAATCATCTAAAACTTATGAAAAAAAATGAATATGGAAATTCCCTGTTCTATGGGATGAATCGAAATTTTTTTCGAGTAATCAAACTAACTGTGATTATACTGATAGCCTGTTTTGTACAGGTAATTGCAGCTGATTCGGCACTTGCACAGCAAAAGTCAGTATCCGGGAAAATTACTGATGTAAGCGGCCAGCCAATGCCAGGTGTATCTGTGGTTGTAAAGGGCACTACTCAAGGTACCATTACCAGTGCCGAGGGAAATTATACATTGGAAAATGTACCGGATGGAGCTACATTGAACTTTTCATTTGTGGGAATGCAATCGCAGGAATTATCGGTAGGTAATCTGACAACTATTAACATAACTTTGGTGGAAGAAGCTATTGGATTGGATGAAGTAGTAGTAACTGCTCTCGGCATTGAAAAATCGAGTAAAAGTTTAGGTTACGCCACTTCAAAGGTTAATTCAGACCAGCTAACAGTAAACCGTACTCCAAATTTAATGAACGCATTAACAGGCAAAATTGCCGGAGTTAGTATTTCAAGTTTGGGTACCGGGCCAAACGGTACCTCAAAAATCCGAATCCGCGGCCAATCATCCATTTCGGGACAAAATAATCCATTAATTGTTGTAAACGGCGTTCCAATTGATAATACAAATTTTGGATCCAATCCGAATAATGCCGGTTCCGATAGTTCAATTGGAGTAAGAGGTGGTGGAAATACTTCGGATGGTGGCGATGGACTTTCGAGCATAAACCCTGATGATATTGAAAGTATGACAGTCCTTAAAGGTGCTGCAGCTTCTGCGTTGTATGGTTCACGTGCAAAGGATGGTGTAATTATGATTACAACGAAAACCAGGGGAGATAAAAAAGGAATCGGTGTTACTTACAATATGAATTTTACAAGTGAAACACCACTTGACTATACCGATTATCAATATGAGTATGGCCAGGGCGAACAAGGTGTCCGTCCAACAACGGCAAATCCAACTTCAGGTCAGTGGTCATTTGGAGAAAAATTTCAACCCGGAATGACCCAGGTTCTTTATAATGGACTTACTGTGCCATATGAACCTCAAAAAGGTATAATAAATGAGTTCTTCCAAAGTGGCCATAATTTAACAAATACTGTTACATTATCAGCCAACAGCGATAAAGGTGGAATGAATCTTTCATTGGCCAACATGACCAGCCAGGGAATAATTCCGAATAATACATTTAAAAGAAATACCATAAACCTTGGATTTAGTTACGATCTGACTGATAAACTAAGTTTTCAGGGTAATATGAATTACTCTAATGAAAACAATGAAAATCCACCAAACGTTGGAAACCAGGATAATACAATACCAACTACTCTTTACGCAATGGCCAATTCAATGCCAATGGATGTGTTGAAAGCCAATACTCACGATGCTTTGGGCAATGAATATGTTTATTCCCGCTTCCGGAACAGAACGAATCCTTATTTTACTTTAACCGACCAATTCCAGAATATAATCAGGGACAGGCTTTTTGGTAATATTTCAGTAAAATATGATTTCACCAATTGGCTTTTTGCTCAGGCACGTATTGGTCAGGATTACTGGTCGAGAGATCAGGATTACAATAATTTTCCAACTGGCCAGGCATCTCTGGCTCCGGCTCCTGCCGGTTTTGTAAACGGTATTTATACCCAGGAAGCAAGAAGATTCAGAGAAACCAATTTTGATTTTCTTTTATCGGCAACAAAGGAATTTGGTGATTTTGGAGTGAATGCAACCTTCGGGGGAAACCAAATGAAAAGACGTATGGATTTAAATAGTGTACAAGTAACTGATTTTATTGTCAGAGATCTTTACACTGTCCAAAATGGTAGATCGAAGGATCCAACTTACTCACTCTCTGAACGTGCAGTAAATTCACTTTATGGCGCTGCTGAAATATCATTTAAAAGTATTCTGTATTTAAACGGTACCATTCGAAACGACTGGTTTTCAACTTTATCTCCTGAAAATAGGAGTATTTTATATCCATCAATTTCAGCGAGTTATATATTTTCTCAATCATTAATGCCTGATTCAAATTGGTTAACATTCGGTAAATTAAGAGCTGCTTATGCTGAAGTAGGCAGCGATACTGATGTTCCTCCATATGCCGATGTTTTATTCTATAATGTAAATTCAAATCTGGCAGCCAACCCGTCAGGTGCATTACAGCCTGTTGGCAGTTCATCGGGGAATACGGTTCCGAACCCTAATCTGAGACCAATGAGAACAAAGGAAACAGAGTTGGGGTTGGAAATGAAAATGTTTGAAAACAGGATAAGTTTGGATTTATCGGTTTACAATAAAATAACAATCGATCAAATTGTACAGGCCCAGATTTCAGACGCCTCCGGATTTGTGGATACACGAATTAACAGTGGTAAAAGCCAAAACAGGGGAATTGAAATGATGATTGATGTGGTACCATTTCAAACTTCGGATTTTAAATGGGACTTTATTTTTGCCGGAGCCTATAATATAACCGAGGTTTTGAGTTTGCTTACCGAAACTCCGGGAGAAAGGATAACTGTTGGTACACACATTTTTAATGGCGAATTGAGACAGGTTGTAGGAGAAGAAATGGGACAAATTGCAGGTTTTGGTTATAAAACAGATGCAAATGGACAGAAAATATTTGGCGCAAACGGTCTTCCGCTTAGAACACCTGATTTGGTTTTGTTTGGAAGTGCCCTGCCAAAATGGACAGGTGGGTTCACCAATGCATTCAGTTACAAAGGAGTTAATTTTTCTTTTCTGATTGACTTTAAATTAGGAAACATGATGTTGTCGGGAACAAATTTCAATGCTGTACGTCACGGACTTCATAAAATGACTCTTGAAGGCAGAGAAGGTGGTGTTGTTGGTGTAGGTGTTGATGCAAATGGAAATCCAAATAAGGTAGTAGCACCGGTACAAACCTATTGGGAAATTGTAAGGTCTCAGGCTCTGGTTGAACCGGTTATTTACGATGGTGGCTACTGGAAATTGAGACAGATTACTTTAGGATACGATTTTACAAAGCACTTGCCGTCCGACTTTATTGTTAAGGGATTAACGTTAAACCTTGTTGCAAATAATGTACTGATGCTAAAGAAGTGGGTTGATAACATTGATCCTGAAAGTTTTGGATACAGTTCTGACAACCTTGTGGGAATGGAATCACCCGGACTTCCAACCACAAGGAGTATGGGTTTCAATTTAAATGTTAAATTTTAAATCGATATAAACATGAAAAATATATTTAACCTAAGTCTTCTTGTACTGTTTTTCACACTTATTACCTCTTGTGAGAAAGACTTTGATGAAATAAATACAAGTAAAACAAGCGCTACCGAAGTTGATCCTGCTTTTTTGCTAAACAATGCAGTTTTCAATTCATCGGTAGTAACTCTTATTTATGAAATTGGTGTTGTTCAACAGATTATTTCGCCAAATTCAGGTGTATTAACCGGCGCCAATTATAACCAGGATAACCGTGCTACCACCGACGATAACTGGGCAAGTTATTATCGTAATGTTATCAGACATACCAGGGATATCATTAACATCACAAAAGATGATCCAAACAGAAGTAACCTGATGAATATGGCCAGAATATTACAGGTGTACGCTTTTATGATTGTCACTGATACATATGGTGATATTCCTTACACCGAGGGTGGCGATGGATATAACAGTCAGATATTTTTCCCGGTTTACGAGACACAGGAATCTATTTATCCTAAATTAATAACAGAGCTTACCGAGGCTACTGGTGCTTTGAATGCATCTGGAAAAATTGAAACTGCCGATATTTTATATGGTGGTGATATTGCTAAATGGAAAAAATTTGGTTATTCCCTTTTGCTTCGTGCCGGAATGAGACTTAGTAGTGTCAATCCAACTTTGGCTCAATCAACCGTAACGAGTGCATTTAATGGAGGTGTTATTACTCTGAATGCCGATAATGCATTTGTTAAGCATGATGCTAACTATAGAAATCCAATTAGTGTAACATTAAACTCAACGGAAGCTGCCAATTATTTTTTGACAAAACCTTTTGTTGATGCACTGAAAAGTAAAAATGATCCAAGGCTCGTTTCAATTGCAGTCAGGTATATGGGAGCAAAATCCGGTTCCGATCATGTGCCGGCCAAAGCATCAATCGTAGCTGCTGATCAAATCGGAATTCCAATGGGACATGATAATAAAACTGCTACTACTGCGGCATCGGCCGATGGTTTAGCTAGTTTTTATGAATACAGTCAGGCTGATCGTAATCGCATTGCTAAATTAACAGCACCCATGTTCATGGTTACTGCCAGTCAAACCAACCTTTTGCTGGCTGAAGCCCGATTCAGGGGATGGATTTCTTCCGGCACAGCAGCTCAGTATTTTTCTGATGGAATAAAAGCTCATATGGATCAAATGGCTGCTTTTGATGCCACCTGCGCAGTTGCTCCTGCTGACAGGGATGCTTATATCACTGCCAATCCTCTCACTGCCGGTACCGAATTAAACCAGATTAATACACAGTACTGGATTTCATCGTTTTTGAACGGACAAGAAGCTTTTGCTAATTTCAGACGAAGCGGATTTCCTGCATTGGCACCGAATCCATATCCTGGAAAGGAAGTAGATTGGATTAACCGGCTCACCTATCCGAATTCAGAAATTTCAGTGAACAGTGAAAATGTAAATGCAGCTATTGCTAAACAGGGAGCCGATAATCTGGCAACCAAAGTTTGGTGGGACAAATAAAAAAAAGGTTAGTACCCGGGACACCGGGTACTACTTTTTTTAATATTTTTACTAAACCAACAAAATCTGTAAACTGAATTATATGAATACAAAACTTCTATTACAAGTACTTTTTATTGTCTTTTTTGCAATTTCAAATTTAACCGCTCAGCAAATTTCAAAAGAAGAACTCATTTTTCTTACTCCCGAATGGAAGGGTGAACGATTTGCAGACGGCCGTCCAAAAGTTTCCGACGAAATTCTAAAACGGATGAAATTAGTTACACTCGAAGAAGCATGGGCAGTTTTAAAAGGTGCAAATTATAAACACGCTTATGCCGATGGCTGGGAGTGTATAAATCCCGATAGTGTGCTTGTTGGCAGGGCACTCACAGCTACTTTTATGCCGGGAAGACCTGATGTGCAAAGAGTAACTGATAAAAAGGGACATGAAAAAGATGGACGCATTAAATCTCAGAATTCGTGGCCAATCGATATGCTGGTAAAAGGCGATGTTTATGTGGTGGATCAGTTTGGTGCCCATGTTGACGGACCAACCATTGGCGACAATCTTGGTAATTCAATCTTCGCAAAAACCGGGAATGGTATTGTTTATAACGGTGCAATTCGCGATATAAACGGATTAAAGGAACTTGGTTCTTTTACCTCTTTTTTCCGCAGTTATCATCCATCTCACCATTTAAACGATCCTAACGGGGAGTTGAATACTACATTGGTGGGGATAAATACTCCAACCCGCATCGGGGATGCAATGGTAATTGCAGGAGATGTTGTTCTGGGGAGAGATGGCGGTGTTATATTTATTCCTCCACACCTTGCAGAACAGGTTGTAAAAACATCAGAAATTGTAAGATTGCGCGATATGTTTGGGCATCAGCGTCTGCGCGAACAAAAATACACACCGGGTCAGATTGATTCAAGGTGGTCTGATGAAATTGAAAAGGATTTCTCTGTCTGGCTGAACGACCACATCGACGAATTACCGGTACCAAAAGAACAAATAAAGGAGTTGCTGAAAACCAGGACCTGGTAATTACTAAACCAAAAAACTAAAAGAACTTATGACAAATTCAAGACGAAACTTTATAACTAAAAGCGCTTTAACGGCAGCGTTGGGATTTACAGCTTTTTCTGATTACGGAAAAGGTTTGGAAACCGCGGTGGAAAACACTCCCTTTTCTTCTGCTCCCAGCGATTTGAAAATTACCGAAATAAAATGCGGATATATCCGCAACGGGCACAGCCTGTTTGTTAAAATACACACTAACCAGGGAATTTGGGGGTGTGGTGAAGCTGTTGATGCAACTCCCGGTACATACCATTTGGTAAAAATGTTTGGAGACAGAATAAAAGGGAGAAGTCCGCTTAATGTTCATCGCCTGTTTGAAGATATCCGTAAATCGGGTTTTTTCGAAGGTGCGCAGTCGGGTATGTATATTGCTGTACTTTCGGCTGTGGAAAGTGCATTGTGGGATTTGGCCGGGAAAGCCCTTGGCGTTCCGGTTTATCAGCTTCTCGGTGGTAAATTCAGGGATAAAATCCGTGTTTATTGCGATACTGCTTTGTACCGTGCAAATTCCCCGACACCCGAACAATTTGCAGAATCGGCAATGAAAGCTGTAAACATGGGATTTAATGCGGTAAAATTTGATGTTGATGAAGCAAACGATCCAAACAAATATGACAGGTACAACTGGACCGCGAGTCCTGCAGAACTGGACAGAATGTACAACCAGATTGCAGCAGTAAGAAAAGCAGTCGGGCCCAAAATCGATATTTGTGTTGACATGCATGGCCGTTATGATGCAATTACCGGTCAGCAGGTAGCAAAACGAATGGAACCACTGAACCTGATGTGGCTTGAAGAACCGGTACCTGCCGAGAATGTGGATGCTTATAAAATAATTGCTGACTCTACAAGCACTCCAATCTGTGCTGGTGAAAACCTTTATCTTGCCCACGGTTTCAGAAAATTGCTCGAAATGGGGGCTGTTGACATTGTGATGCCCGATTTGCAGAAAGCCGGTGGTTTGGGTGAAGGACAAAGAATCGCCAATCTGGCTAACTTATATTACGTTCCTTTCGCTCCACACATGGTAGCATCATTTCTCGGAGCCATGGCATCGTGCCATGTTTGTGCTTCGGTACCCAATTTTATGATTCTCGAATGGCAGATTTATTTCCACACCGATCCAATGTTTAAAGAGATTGTGACCTTTGATGGACCAATGGTAACTGATGGATTTATTCCACTTTCTGAAAAACCAGGCGTTGGTGTCGAAATTAATGAAGAGGGGATGCGAAAATATGCAACTCCCGGAATCCCATTCTTTGAATAAATTGATGATGAAGAATAAGTTAACCGGCATATTTGCTCCAATCAATATCCCTTTTCTTTCAAACGAAGAGGTTGATTACGTTGGTTTGTCAAAAAACCTGCAGTTTTATCTTGATAGTGAACTGAGCGGACTATTGATACTAGGTTCAAATGGTGAAAATAAAAGTCTGAGTGAGGAAGAAAAAATAAAAATAATTGAATCTTCAACCCAATTGATTGACGGTAAAAAAATAATCATTGTAGGTTTGATGTATGAAAGTTTATACCTCGCAAAGGCATTTATTGAAAAGATTCGCAATTTAAAAATTGATTATTTGTTGGTTCAACCTCCTTTTTATTTCAGGGGAAAATTTACTGAAGATGATTATTATCAATATTATTCCGAACTAACACAGATTTCACCTTTCCCGATTCTGATTTACAATGCACCTGGTTTTACAGGAGTCGATTTTTCGGAACAACTGATTAACCGGCTTGCCGAACTTGATGAAATTGTTGGTATTAAAGACAGTAGCAAAGTGCCAAAAGTATTTAGTACAAATTTGACTGTATTAACCGGAACCGCAAATACTTTGTTCGAAATGATGGGAAAAGGGGCGAAAGGTGGAATTGTTTCACTGGCGAATTTCCTTCCTGAATTACCTGTTCAGATTTACAATGAGTTTATGGCTGGGAATAAGGGAAAGGCGAAATCGTCACAGGATACAGCTATTCAACTGAATGCCCTGATTTCAGGGAAAAGCGGCGTTGCCGGGGTAAAAGCCGGAATGGATGCGATGGGGCTGGTGGGCGGAGAGTTACGTAAACCACTCCAAAGACTTTCGGTTGCAGAGGTAGAAAGAATCAGAAATTCAATCAAAGAAATTTATCCTGGATGAGCCGTAAGATTTTAGCCATTGATGTGGGAACTACCAGTTTTAAGATGGGAATTTTCAATGAAACCCTCTCCGTCGAAAAAATTTACCAGCAAAATTATGAGGTAAATATTTTTAATGGTGAAAAGGCTGAAATTGATCCCGAAATTTGGTGGCAACAACTCATAATTGGCTGTAAATCATTCGAAATTGAATTGGCGGAAGTTGAAGTTTTGGCATTCTCGGTTACCACGCCGGGATTGGTCGCAATGGATAAAAACGGCGATGCGCTAACAAAAGCTATTCTTTTTTTAGATCAGCGATCACACAGTCAGGCTTCATCGATCAGAAGTAAAATAGGAGAGGAGAGGTTGCTCGAAAAGGCTTGTAATCTGCCGGTTTCTGGAGGTTCGTCTCTTAGTTCCATTCTTTGGATTAAGGAAAACCTTCAGGATGTGTACGAAGAAACATACAAATTCGGGCACACAAATACTTTCCTGATACACAAACTGACAAAAAAATGGGCAATCGATCCTTCAACAACTTCAATAACAGGGCTGTACAATACAAAAGAAAACAACTTGACATGGAATTCAGAGTTTCTAAACGAACTTTCCATTTCAGTTAATAAATTACCTGATTTGTATCAGTCGTATCAGGAGGTTGGCCAAATTGATACAGAAGTTGCCAAAATGTTGGGATTGCCCTCAAATTGTGCGGTTCTTTGCGGTGGAAACGATGCTGTACTTTCTGCTTTTTCTGCAGGTATAAATAAACCGGGAGATATTTTATTTATATCAGGAACCTGCGATATTATGATGGTTTGTCTCGATAACCCGAAGGGTTCTGCGGAATATAACATTCGCTCCCATATTTTGCCCGGATTATGGATGACTCTGTTTGTGCTCAACACGGGTGGAAAGTCGCTCGAGTGGTTTCATTCTGTTTTTTGCAGCGAAATGACAACCGATCAGTTTTACAACGATTACATTCCAACCGTTATTGATAAAAAAATTGAGGAGGAAGTACCCTCATACACGCCTTTTTTGCAGGGTTCCAGGTACAGTGTCGAGCTGTTAAAAGCTGGTTTTTCGGGTATTGATGTAAATACAACCCGCGATGATTTTCTGATGGCTTTGCTGAAAGGCAATAATTTGTATCTTGCTTCTCATCTTTCAGAAGTTTCGCCGGTGGTAAAACTCAGCCGGAATATCAAACTTACAGGAGGTGCCGGAAATATAAGAAATCTGGACAAGGTGAAGAAAAAATGGATTGGCGATTACCAATTCGATTATATTGAGCAAAGTTCGCTGCAGGGTGCGGCTAAATTGGGAAAATTGTATTTTAAAAACTGTAAAAAATAAAACATGACAATAGTTTCAGCAAAAGAAATGCTTATAAAAGCGAGTAAGGAGAAATATGCAGTTGGCGCTTTTAATATTACGAGTGTGGTTCAAATGGTGGCTGTTCTTGAAGCTGCTGTGGAAAAAAATGCACCTGTAATTATTCAAACATCGGTTACTCCCGCAAAGTTTTTAAAACCCGAATTAGTTGTTGCTGTTTTCAGGGCTTTGGCACAATCAGTTTCTATCCCGGTTTGTTTGCATCTCGACCATTGCACCGATGTTGATTTTTGCAAAAAATGCGCTGATTTGGGTTACACAAATATTATGTTCGACGGCTCTCACCTCGATTTTGAGGAAAACATAAAACTTACACGCGAAGTGAGCGATTACTGTCATAACATCGGCGATATTACGGTTGAGGGCGAATTGGGAACTGTTTCAGGGGTTGAGGACCAGATTAAAGTGGCTTCTGATGAGGCTCAACTTTGCGACCCCGAAAAATCGCAAGAATTTATTGAGCGCTCCGGCATCGATCTTTTTGGTCCTGCCATCGGAACCGCACATGGAGTTTAT
>JBGSRA010000145.1:0-51830 GCA_041737765.1 Draconibacterium sp.
AAGCATGATTATGCCAACTATCAATCGAATCGGAACTCCGGGCCGTCCATTGTCTTCACAGTAATAAACACTCAAATCTTTTTCAAGACTTTCCCAGTCAATTTTCTTTGAAAGCTCAACCAACTCGTGGCTTTCATTGATAAATTGTTTCAACGGAACCTGAAACATGTTTAACTGCGGATTCTTTTCTTTTTTACCTACCATTTCTACCAGCTTTTTACCAAATTTGGCTAAAATCTGGTAGATTTTTATCGACAAAAATCAAAATTTATTAACATTATTGTATTGATAATCAACAATGTAATCAAATATAATATCGCTTTTCACATTCGACTAATTATTTGCTCGCCAGTTAAGCTTAGCTCAATCTTTTTGGAAAATATGGGAGAAAGGTCTAATGTTTTTTGGTTGGTCTCAAAATTATTTTTTATCATTTCCAATGGGATGTTTATTCTTGTACACCCTAAAATACTGATACTTCAGCTACTTGTAGGTAACAAACTCCCTTCTTTTATGAATAATTCAGGCTAGATGATATTTATCTTCATAAAAAAAAATATTAAAATTATTTCCCGTTTTTTTTTATTTTAAATATTTTTTTACTTATGTTTGCAACAGGACTTTTTGAAAAATACATTTCTAGGACGCATTTTATAATTAACATTTTAGTATTTGGAACTATTTTTAGTTTAAGTTGTATTTTAATGGTATATGTTTAATTAAGAACATAAAACTGTTTTAGCAGAGAAAGTGTCATTTTAAATTGATGATTTAAATTCTGGGTAAATAGGGCTGTTTTTAATAAACTGATCTGAACTTTACGTTCCAAATTACATTTGAAAGGAAAATTATTATAGGATAATAATTTTCAGTAGTAATTGTTCTTTGTTTAATTATGTTAAACACTAGGAGTTTGAAGATTGATAAAAAATAAAAACAGTTTAGACCATTAAATCATGAATTCAAAAGAGCAAATTTTAGACACAAAGTTCAATGAGAGCAGGGTAAACTCGTTGAAGAATCATTCTAATGAAGAGAAAATAAGAATGGTAAAAGATGTGATAAAAAGGGAAATTACCATGAATGACCTGTACAAAAGAGAAAGTATTGATACAAATCTTTTTAATAAATGCAACAGAGATTTTATTGAAACCGAAAGAGGAAGATTTGTACATAACGTGAACAGTGAGGTTACTTCATTTGAAATGAACCACATTAAAAATCAAAACAGGTTATTAAAGCAGCTGATTGCAGAGTTGAGTCATGAAAATGATTTACTTAAAAGAAGGTTAAATGGCCTTGATAAAACTGCAGTTTAAACTGATTGATAATAAATTTGATGAATATTGTTTTCTGGTATTGAGAGATCATTAGGTGTGAATTGATAAAATTTTCTTGTTACAAAATAGAACTAAAGAATGAAGCTATGATGAGGAATCTATTTTCATCGTCTGCAATAGATTTAGAAAGTCTAAATAATAAGCAGGATAAAATTGAGTTAGTAAGTTGTCCAAACAAAGAGATGATTTGCCAGGAGCACCTATCTGTGGTTAATAAATGTTATATGATCTCAGAACAACATCGAAAGGATAAAAATTTTAATTTATCCATTGAGGAGCTAAAAAGTGCTTTTTATAAAACTACTGAATTGAATGAACTTCCTTGCTCTAAATGTGCGGCTTTGTTTAGATCGACTATTACTGAATCGCTGGTAAATATCCACAATGAGTTGGAAAAAATGTCGAAGGGTATTTTTGGAAGCAAACGTTATCATTCAATTCTTTTAATATCTAAAAGCGTTTTAAGCGAATTTGAGAATATAAAATTGTGTAATACAATTCAAATGAATAAATCGGGAGAACATTATATTGGAAACTATTTGAAAAAGAAAGTAAGTTGATGATCTCTAAAAACAAAAGTAAAAGCCTGGCAATCTGCCGGGCTTTTTCGTTGTTATCCACCCATTAAAAATGTATTTTTGCCAAACCAATTTGGCTTAATTTGTTAAACTGGTTATCTGTGATTAGTTTAAAAATTGAATAAAGTACATTTTTTTGGATATATTTTAGTGAAATGATAGATAAGATGAAGAATAAAAAATGGTGGAAATATTTACTTCCCCTTATTATTGCAGTAAAGATTGTAGTAGTAGTGATGGCTTTAAGTTCATTAAAATCAGATGAAAATACCAATACTAAATCGAATGAAACTGTATTTAAAGCGGTGAAAGTTCCCGGTAAAGTTACATTTGCCGGAGAAGAAATGCCACTTAATCAGTTTGATGTAAAAGAAGCACTTGACAGAGAATTGCTTGTAAATTCATATTTTCACTCGCAAACCATCCGTTACATTAAACTGGCGCCACGTTATTTCCCATTAATCGAACCAATTTTGAAGGAAAAGGGAATTCCTGATGATTTTAAATATCTCGCCCTTGCTGAAAGCGGATTAAATCCGAGAGCGATTTCACCCGCTGGTGCTGTTGGTTTTTGGCAGTTTCTGGATGTTACTGCAAAACAATACGGTCTTGAAGTTAATAAGGAAGTTGATGAACGATACAATGTTGAAAAATCGACTTATGCTTTTTGTACTTATTTACGTGAATCGTATAAGAAATATGGAAGCTGGACTCTCGCTGCAGCATCATACAATGGTGGAATGGCAAGAGTTCAGCGACAGATGGAAAGGCAAAAAATGGATAATTATTACGATTTGCTTTTTGTTGATGAAACCCAACGATATGTTTTCAGAATTACAGCGCTAAAATTAATTTTGGAAAACCCAAAACTGTATAATTTTGTTGTAGAAGACGAAGAAAAGTATCCGGCAATAAAAACCCGTGAAATTGAAATAAGGGGACCAATTAACAATTTTGCTGATTTTGCTATTGGCAATGGGATAAATTATAAATTGTTGAAAGATTTTAATCCGTGGTTGCGCGACGATAAACTTACTAATGCAACCGGTAAAAGATATATTATAAAAATTCCCGTATTAAATTGAGAAGGAATTAAATTCAAAATGCAGAAAATTACAGAAGCAAATACACAATTTCCTCTTGAAATTGATGAGTCGGAAGAACAGGTGGTTGTTTATGGTGCGAGGGTGCACAATCTGCGCAATATAAATGTTTCAATTCCGCGAAATAAATTAACCGTAATAACAGGTTTAAGTGGAAGTGGCAAATCGTCACTGGCATTCGATACCATTTATGCCGAAGGTCAGCGACGTTATATCGAAACATTTTCTGCCTATGCACGCTCGTTTCTTGGAAATATGGAACGACCCGATGTCGATAAAATTACAGGATTAAGTCCGGTAATTTCAATTGAGCAAAAAGTAACTACCCGAAATCCACGTTCAACGGTCGGAACTGTTACTGAAATATACGATTTCCTTCGGTTGTTATTTGCCCGGGCTGCTGAAGCATTCTCCTACAATACGGGAGAAAAAATGGTGAAATACACCGAAGAAAAAATCATACAACTGATTAAAGATGATTTTGCGGGAAAACGCATCAATATTCTGGCCCCTCTTGTTAAAGGTAGGAAAGGCCATTATCGCGAGTTGTTTGAGCAGATTCTCAGAAAAGGATTTTTGTCAGCGCGTGTTGATGGCGAAATTGTTGAACTCAAACACAATTACAGGGTTGACCGATATAAGAACCATTTCATCGAAATATTGATCGACAAATTAAAAGTGGATGAAGTTAGCACTTTACGTTTAAAAGCCAGTGTTCAAACTGCGTTGAAACACGGACAGGGAATACTTATGATTCTTGATCATGATACTCAAACCGTTAAATATTACAGCCGTCTGTTGATGTGTCCGACTACCGGAATTTCATATAACGAACCGGCTCCGCACAATTTTTCATTTAACTCACCGCAGGGTGCATGTCCCAAATGCAATGGTTTGGGCAGAGTAACCGAAATCGATATGGAGAAAATAACTCCTGATAAAAGCAAAAGCATTTCAAAAGGCGGAATTGCCCCACTTGGAGCATATAAAAATACGATGATATTCTGGCAGATTGAAGCACTCGGTGAGAAATTCGATTTTACACTGAACACTCCAGTAAATGAAATTTCAGACGAAGGAATTCAGGCAATTTTGTTCGGGACAAATGAGAGAATTCATCTGAAAAATACACCCCTCGGGAACAATATGAATTATCAGATGAGTTACGAAGGTGTGATAAAATACATTGACAGTCAGCGCGATGACAATCCTTCGAAGACTGCACAAAAATGGGCCAACCAGTTTGTTAAAACCACGGTTTGCGATGAGTGCAACGGAAATCGCCTGAAAAAAGAGTCGCTTCATTTTAAAATTGATGGGAAAAATATTTCGGAACTGGCACAACTTGATTTGAACGAGTTAGGTGATTGGTTCGTTGGTTTGGAAGAGAGGATAACCGAACGTCAGCGCACAATTGGCGTTGAAGTAATTAAAGAAATTCGCGACAGACTGGGTTTTATGCTTGGTGTAGGATTGAATTATCTGTCACTCGACCGCACAGCCCAAAGTCTTTCGGGTGGCGAATCGCAGCGGATACGGCTGGCTACACAAATAGGTTCGCAATTGGTTAATGTGCTTTATATTCTCGACGAACCCAGCATTGGTTTGCATCATCGTGATAACCTAAAACTGATAAATGCACTCAAGCAATTGCGCGATACGGGAAACTCAGTTATTGTAGTGGAACACGACAAGGAAACCATGATGCATGCCGATTATTTAATAGACATGGGACCTTTGGCAGGTGTTCACGGTGGTGAAATAGTTGCTGCTGGTACGCCACAGGAAGTTTTGAAAACAAATACTTTAACCGCCGATTATTTAAATAACCGTCGTAAAATTAAAGTGCCTGAAAACCGCAGAAACGAAAAATCAGATTTACTTGAAGTAAAAGGTTGTTCGGGACATAACCTTAAGATGGTGGATTTAAAAATTCCGTTAGGTAAATTTATTTGTATCACCGGCGTTTCGGGTAGCGGCAAATCGACCTTGATAAATGAAACTTTACAACCCATTTTAAGTCAGTATATCTATAAATCATTGAAAGATCCCCTCTCATATAAATCGGTTAAAGGCCTCGAATTCATTGATAAAGTGATTCAGGTTGACCAGTCGCCAATTGGCCGTACTCCCCGTTCGAACCCAGTAACTTATACAAATATTTTTTCCGATATCAGGGATTTATTTGCCCAACTGCCTGAAGCCAAAATACGTGGCTACAAACCCGGTCGGTTTTCGTTTAACGTGGTAGGCGGTCGTTGCGAGGAGTGCCAGGGTGGGGGACTCAAACTCATCGAAATGAATTTTTTACCCGACGTTTATGTTCATTGCGATAAATGTAACGGTAAACGTTATAACCGCGAAACACTCGAAGTTCGTTACAAGGGAAAATCGATTAGCGATGTACTGGAAATGACGATTGAACACGGGGTTGAATTTTTCGATGCAATTCCTTCGATTTCACAAAAACTGCACACATTACAGGATGTTGGATTGGGGTACATTACACTGGGGCAATCATCAACAACCCTTTCAGGAGGTGAGTCTCAAAGGGTGAAACTGGCAGCCGAACTGGCGAAACGAGATACTGGCAGAACGGTTTACATTTTAGACGAACCTACAACCGGTCTGCATTTCGAAGATATCAGGGTTTTACTCGATGTTTTAAATAAGCTGGTTGAAAAGGGAAATACTGTAATTGTAATCGAACACAACCTCGATGTTATAAAAGTAGCCGATCATATTATTGATATTGGTCCTGAAGGAGGAAAACATGGTGGCGAAATTCTGTGTGCAGGAACACCCGAAGAAATCATCAAAAACAAACGATCGTTTACAGCCAAATTTTTAAAGGAAGAATTGAAGGATTAGTTTTGATTTCCAAAAAGATATTCATCAAAATTTCCTTCCATAAAACTGGCCATATCTTTTCCACCTTCTTCAATTGGTTCTTCCCAAATATTGTCTAAACCAATTTCAAGAAGGAACTCAATCTTTGGTTTACGATAGGATATGCCTGCGAAAATATAATCATTGAATTTATTTCGTTGAAAAAAGGTAAGTAGCCTGTTCAGAATATAGTAGTAGTTCTCCGCGGAATCGGCATATACCGAGTAGTAGTAAAATACCAGCGGACTTTCTGATAAATCAAAGTCTAAGTCAGTGGTTTTTAAATCACTTTCTTTTATTTCGTGGTTACGGATTTTGAGGTAAGTATCATGTTTTAAAGGGAGTATCGTAATGTGTCCTGAATAAAATCCGGATTGACCATATAAAACAACATTTAGTTCAGGTAAAATTTTTGCTGCCTTTTTAATTAAATCTGCTTTTAGCGGGCGGTTGTTTTTGTTTAGTTTCTGAATGTAAGTTACAAATTCAATGTCCGATTCCTTATCGATTAAATGAAATCTGTCTGTATCAATTGTGCTGTCCAACAGCAAATCACACGAAATTAAAACCTTTTGCGACAGTCGGGTATGGGAATAAACCCGTCTGAATAAATCAAAGTAAATCGGAATTGGATTTTCGGTATTCAGGTTTCGAATTACCTGGTGTGGAATTCCTAAAATTTCAACAATCGACTTTTCTTTTTCCTGATTAATTAACGATTCATTTTTCTCCCAACGTATCACTGTTCGCACATCAATGTCAAGTAATGCCGCAAAATCAATTTGCGATAATTGGTGATATGCGCGGTAATCTGTCAGTAATTCAGCAATCGTCGAATATTTTTTCATAAATAAAATACAGTTGGTAAAAAGGTAAAATTATGAAATTGCCATGATTTGTGTATCATCCGCAGAGAAAGAAAATAATTACAATCATGGCTTTTCCATGTGACCATTAAAAAATAAATTATTGACACATGAACCGAGCATTACAAAATTTTGTCACACAGATGAATCATTATAAGCGAGTTATCCCGATATGCATCGGGAAATACTTTTAAAAATTAACAATTATAATGAGATGAAAAATCGGAATACGACATTCCATGTCATGTAAGCTTCAAAATGGCGACCCTACATTTGTTGAAAATTATTAAAGATGGTAAAAGTGAATTTAATACTAACCGATTATTTAACGGGCAAAAAGAATGGCACAAAAGAAAAACTGAAAGCTGCAGTGAAAATTAAGAAACTTTTGGAGCAAATTGATTTTAGAGCCGAGGTAGTTCCTGAAAATAACCCGGAAATGTTTGTTCGGTTGTTAACCTCTTTAAAAGGGGTGCCGCTGAATGAATATGAAAATGAGTTAGTTGACGAAATTTTGAACTACTGACTGAACATTGGATTCGAAAAGCAGAAATGCAGGAAATTTTAGGAGTAATCAAACATTAAGTTTCGGAAAATGACAACAAATAATTTACAAACAAAAATAAAACCAATACAAACGGTTTACCTGTACTGGCTGCTTTTTGGGGTGCATTATGCATATTTCGGGAAATGGAGAACCCAGTTGCTTTACTGGATTTCGGCTGGTGGATTGGGAATTTGGATGATTATTGATTTTGGCAGAATGCCTGAAATGATTATAGCTCACCGGGAATCGGTGTTCAGGAAAATGGATGTACTTGAAAATGCCGGAGTACAAAAGAAATATACTCAAATTAGTTTAAAACTGGTTCCAAAGTACAGATTTTCAATGGCAGGTTAAAACAAAATTTTAAAATACAGAACAATGGAAATTGTAAAAACACTAAAGGAAAGCATTGAATGGAAGGCTTTTAAAGTATTTCTGATTACAGTGCTTGTTTACGGAGCAATACTTATTGCTGTAGTAGTTTCCGGTTAGCTTGAATATGATGTGGTTGTATTAACCCCGATATAAGGCCAGGCTCCGGAATATTTTCCGGGGCTTTTTTTTGGAAAAAATTCAAAAATTGAAAGCGGGTGAAATAAAAATTGCACCCAAAATAAAATGATAGTGATGAATAAAATGAAAAATAAAGTTTTATCAGGAATTGAAATATACCCTAAAATAATTTCCGAATTAAAGAAATCGGAAAAAGAAATACTTGTAGTATCCAACTGGTTTATCGATGAGAATTTATTTGGAATTCTGCTTAAAAAACAGGAACAAGGTGTAAAAGTTAAATTGATTATAGAAGATGATGAGGAAAATGAGAGATTTAATTTGGTTGACTTAAGCCACGCGGGAGGTGAGATTTATAAAATTAAAAAAGAAAATTTCGGATTGATGCATAAAAGATATTGCATTGTCGATGAGAAAATTGCAATATTCCCGCTGGCTATTTGGTCACCGTATGTTCTGGTACAAAACTATGAATCGTTAATAATAACAGGGCATTTTAAAACGATTCAGAATTTCACATCTCATTTTTACAAAATTAAGAGTTCATCAACCAGGTTAACAAAGGATAAATCTGAAAAAACAATCATTTGCCGAATCAAAAACAGGGTATTTAAAATGTTCAGAATAAAAGTGAAGAACTCAAAAATGCAAAAAGGTGCCGGTTTTGATATTAAAAAGATGCCAAAAGAAGAAATCAAATTTAAAATGATTGATACTTCTAATATTCTGAAAGATGAATCGGACTACTTTTTTTTAAACCGCAATTGAAAGGGATGAACAAAAACAACAAACGGTGAGGATATTTTTTAGCACGAAACGTGATGAAAAATAGGTCTGACAATTTTAAAAGAAAATAAAATGGAACAAAAAAGAAAAACAGGAATTAATGAAAACTGGGTAGAAGCAGATAGCGCCCTGGTAAGAAAGTCGGATGCAAGGAACAAGCTGGAGCAAGCCAAATTGCATGAAATCGGGAAAAAGTATATTCGTATTCCACACCCAACTTTAAAAAACACATTTATTCTGAAAGAGAAGAAATAAAGTGAGGAGAAATTGAATATTGATATGAATGTACTTATGAAATGGCAAAACAAAAATTAAATTTTGCCTGTAACTCATTTGGAATAACATTTTCAAAACATAACGACGCTGAACGTGACGCAATTGCCTGTGCAAAAATTTTTATGGTACTCAATGGAAACTAATCTCAATTTCAGCTGAATGCAGTAAAGTAAAATTCTGTAAGTAATAAATTTGTATTCATCAGATTTCTGGACCACCAGCCGCTCAAAATATCTGTTATTCCTCAAAAAATCCACGTCAAAAGCTTTTCATTTGTTCGCATAATTTTTAATACTTTTACTTTCTCCATAAAACAGAAAAATGAAAAGTGTAGAGATTTACTGCAAAAATACAGGCACAACAAAAGAATATCCGCTTGGCACTTCGCTGCTCGAAATCAGCAACGATTTAAATATAAAAACCGAAAACAGGGTTTGTGGCGCTATTGTAAACAACCAGGTGCGTGAACTTTCATTTTGTTTGGTAAAACCAAAACAGATTGAATTTTTTGATATTACACATCCCGATGGAAACAGACTCTATATACGCAGCCTCATATTTGTGTTTTCCGCTGCCATGAAAGAGGTATTTCCCGAAGTTGGAATTCGAATTCAGAACAGCATTTCGAGTGGCTATTTTTTTGAATTGAATGGATTTAACAGAACCGTAACCGATTCTGATGTTTTTACTATCATACAGGAGATGAAATCGTTGATAAGTAAGGATATTCCATTTATTAAAAAGGGAATGCTAACTACCGATGCTGTAGAATTATTAAAACAGCAGGGATTAACTGATAAGGCATTGCTTTTTGAACAGCGGGGTAATTTATATTCCAGCCTCTATTTTATGAATAATTTGGCCAATTACTTTTATGGTCACCTGTTGCCATCAACGGGGTACATTACCAATTTTGGGCTTATTCCGTATTATAACGGACTGTTGCTTCAAACGCCAAAATCAAAGAAAATCGATAAACTTCATAAACTCACTGAACGCAAAAAGCTGTTTGGCATTTTTCAGGAGCAAAAAGAGTGGGCCGAAATTCTGAATGTTTCCACAATCGGTAAACTCAACCGGTTTACAATTCAGGAACATGGTGGCGATGTAATAAAAGTTTCCGAGGCTCTGCACGAAAAAAAGATTGCAGAAATTGCAAACATGATTCATTCGAGAAACGGTGATTTAAAAATTGTGTTGGTTTCAGGGCCGTCGGCATCGGGAAAAACCACGTTTAGCAAGCGGCTCGGTGTTCAGCTTGTTGTTAACGGATTGCGGCCACACCAGATTTCGCTCGACGATTATTTTGTCGATCGCGAACACACTCCCATTGATGAGTTTGGCGAATACGATTTTGAAGCGCTCGAAGCCATCGATATTGAGTATTTTAACCGACAACTTAACGAGCTGCTCGAAGGTAAGGAAATCGATTTGCCGGGATTCGATTTTCAAACCGGCACACGAAAATACACGGGTAAAAAGCTGCGGCTAAGACCAAACGACATATTAGTGGTTGAAGGAATTCATGGTATGAATCCCGGATTGCTCCCCCACATCGACAGAAAATACACTTTTAATATTTTTATTTCGGCGCTTACCCAAATTTCTTTCGACAGGCACACCCATATTTCAACTGCCGACAACCGGCTGTTGAGACGAATTATCCGCGATAACAACTACCGTGGTTACCCAGCCTGGGAAACCATTAAACGCTGGCCATCGGTAAGGCGGGGCGAAGAGAAAAATATTTTTCCACACCAGGAAAACGCCGATGTAATGTTTAATTCGGCTACTTTGTATGAACTTGCGGTTTTAAAAAAATATGCCGAGCCGGTTTTAAAACAGGTTCCCGAAAACCGGGCTGAATACGTTGAAGCCATTAGGTTACTGAAGTTTTTATCGTGGTTTAAGCAAATCGATGATGCTGAAATTCCACCAACTTCACTTTTGCGTGAATTTTTGGGTGGCAGCAGTTTTGTTTACTGAAGAAATGCGTGAATGAAGAAATGCATGAATGCTATAATGCATGAATGAAAGAATGGTTAAAATTTAGATTTTATAATCATTTATGAAGAATATGGAAGAAGATTTATCTTAGATTCAGACCTCAGAGAGGTCGCATGTTTATAGAAATCATGCAGGATATTACCTGGTCGACTCCGGCTGGAGTCCTATCAAAAAAAGAAACGACTTTCTATAAACATCTGAATCTTCCGGATTCTTTGTTAACTTGAAACCTGAAATTTTGAACTCGAAACTAAATTAATATGAAAAAAACACTGTTCCTCATCTTCTCCCTGCTTATCACACAACTCGCCTTCTCCCAGCAGTTTCAGTTTACACCCAATTACGACGAGAGTAAGGTACCACAGTTTGTTGTGCCCGATCCGCTGATTACGTTTAAAGGAAAGAAAGTCAAGAATGTAAAGGACTGGGAAAAGAAACGACGTCCCGAGTTGATGGAGTTCTTTACAGAAAACATGTTTGGCGAAATTCCGGGAACACTGAAATATACTTCATATGAAGTTGTGGAAGAAGGCGATGCATACAACGGAAAGGCAAAACGCAAACAGGTTGAACTTACTTTCAGGAAAAACGGAAAGGTACTTGACTTTACAATTTTAATGTATCTCCCTAAAAATGTGCAGAAAGCGCCCATATTTGTGGGTTACAACTTTTACGGGAACCATACTGTTTCAAACGATGTAAATATTATCATTTCAGATGCCTGGGTAGAAAATAACGAATCGTTTGGAATTGTGTACAACCAATCAACCGAACAGTCGAGGGGAGTTAGAACCAGCCGCTGGGACATTGAAAAAATGCTGGATGCAGGAATGGGTTTGGCTACTATTTATTATGGCGAAGTTGACCCCGATAAAAATGATTTTAACGATGGAATTCATCCGCTGTTATATGTTGACGATCAGAAGCAACCTGCCAAAAACGAGTGGGGAAGTATTGCTGCCTGGAGCTGGGGACTGAGCCGTGCGATGGATTATTTCGAAAAAGATGCTGATGTTGATGCATCGAAAGTAATTGTTTTTGGTCATTCGCGGCTGGGAAAAACCTCGGTTTGGGCCGGCGCCACCGACCAGCGTTTTGCAGCGGTCATTTCGAACAATTCCGGTTGTGGTGGGGCAGCCCTTTCGAAACGCAAATTTGGCGAAACGGTTTGGCGTATCAACAACAGTTTCCCTTACTGGTTCTGCAAAAACTTTCACAATTACAGTAACAACGAAGAGTTGCTGCCCGTCGATCAGCACCAGTTGCTGGCGCTGATTGCACCGCGGCCACTATATGTTGCCAGTGCTGAAGAAGACCAATGGGCCGACCCGAAAGGTGAACTTCTTGGAGCTTTTTATGCTACACCAGTGTACAACCTTTATGGTAAAAAGGGAATCACAATTAACGAACTTCCACAGGTAAACCAGCCCATTCAAAATACAGTAGCCTACCACATCCGCACCGGTAAGCACGATGTTACAGCTTACGACTGGGAGCAATACATTAAATGGGCAAAAGAACAATTGAATATCGAATGATGATTTAACAATGAACTATGTGCTCTATGTGCCTATGTGGTGAAAAAGATTAACGAACAACGAACAACGAATAGCGATTGAAGATTAACGAATGATGAGAAAAATATTTTACTACTTGTTATGTTTTTTAATCCTGCTGATTTTTTCAGTTCAAATTAGCGGACAAAGCACCAGAGTTTCTATTCGGGGAGAAAAGTTTTTTATCAACGGGAAACCTACTTTTGCGGGCAGAACCTGGAACGGAATTTCTGTGGAAGGTTTACTTCCCAACTCCCGCATGGTTCAGGGAGTTTTCGACGATTTAAACCCCGAAACTGTTTCGAAATGGAAATACCCTGATACCGGGGTTTGGAGTGCCGAAAGAAATACCACTGAATTCATTTCAGCAATGCCCGCCTGGCGTAATCATGGTTTGCTGGCTTTTACCATTTGTTTTCAGGGAGGCAGCCCCGAAGGATATTCCGCCAGTCAGCCCTGGGAAAACAATGCATTTGAACCCAATGGAACTTTGAGGTCAGCATTTGCCGGTCGGATGGAGCGCATTGTAAAAAAGGCTGATGAACTCGGAATGGTGGTTATTCTGGGCATATTTTATTTTGGCCAGGATCAGCGGCTGACCGATGAAAAGGCGGTTATTACAGCGGTTGACAATTCAGTTTCGTGGGTGATTGGGAAAGGTTTTACAAACGTAATTATCGAAGTGGCGAACGAGTGCAACAACAAAGCTTACCAACACGAAATTATTAATCAGGACCGGGTACACGAACTGATTTTACGGATAAAGAAAAAAGCACCCGATTTGCTGGTTTCCACCAGTTTTAACGGAAACACAATTCCCCCCGATAAAGTGGTGGCGGTTTCCGATTTTGTGCTCATTCACGGAAACGGAGTTCACAATCCGACGCGAATAACAGAAATGGTGGCACAGGTGCGTGCTTTGCCCTCCTACAAACCAAAACCCATTGTATTTAACGAAGACGACCATTTTGATTTCGAAAAACCTGAAAACAATTTTGTGGCTGCCACAAAAGCGTATGCATCGTGGGGTTATTTCGATTTCAGGATGAAAGATGAAGGTTTTGATGAGGGATATCAAAGTGTGCCGGTTAACTGGGGAATCAGTTCCGACCGCAAACGTGGGTTTTTTAACAAAGTGAAAGAAATTTTTATCGATTAATCAACTTAAAAATAATTACTATGAAACATCTGATTTTTTACTTCGCAATTTTGATCACAGTTTTTTCCTGCACAAATTCACCTGAACCCAAACCCGTTTCGTTGTTTAACGGAGTTGACCTAACCGGCTGGCATGTTGATGTTCCGGCGATGGACCAAAATCCCGACACGGTAAACCCGTTTATTGTGCGCGACTCGATGTTGGTGAGCCTCGGCACACCCGGCGGCCATCTGATTACCGACTCGGTTTACGAAAACTACCGGATTGTTGCCGAATACCGTTTTGCCGGAACTCCCGGAAACTGCGGTCTGCTGGTTCACGCATCCACACCGCGGGCATTGTACCAAATGTTTCCGAAATCGCTGGAAGTGCAGATGATGCACGAAAATGCCGGCGACTTCTGGTGTATAGTTGAAGACATTGTGGTGCCCGACATGGAAGCCCGCCGCGGCCCAAAAGCAGATTGGGGGATTACCGAAGGTAAACTGCGCCGCATTCCCAACCTCACCGACGGCTCTGAAAAACCTTTGGGCGAATGGAACCAAATGGTTGTTGAATGCGTGGCCGACACCATTAAGGTTTGGGTAAACGATGCCCTTGTAAATTATGGAACCAACTGCACCACATCCCGCGGCCAGATAGCCGTGCAGGCCGAAGGCTCCGAAGTGGAATTCAGAAAACTGGAAGTGGAGGGGATAGAAAAGATTACGAAAACTGAATAAAACTTTTTTATGAATAAAGTATAATAACTTCGGGTTATTAACTTGTTATCGGCTATTCTATGACGACAGTGCCAACATCAAACTAAGGAACTAAAATGGAGCAGACAATCAACACGGAAAACTACACAGCGGACACACCAATAAGTGACCAAGGCAAAGACCGCTTTCAACGATACGGTTTTTCTAAACGAATTGCTGAGACAATTTGCCAACGCAAGACAGCAGACAGTATAGTTATTGGCATTTACGGAGATTGGGGAGAAGGGAAAACTTCAGTATTGAATTTCATTGAAGAAAATTTATTAAAAGACCCTGACATTATTGTTTGCAAATTCAATCCTTGGCGTTTCAAAGATGAAACACAGTTACTTGTTGGGTTCTTCAATCTTCTTGCAACACAACTAAAGAAGTCAATTAAGACAAAAGGAGAAAAAATTGGTGAGCTTATTTCAGATTATGCCGATGTTGTAATTCCAAGTTTCTCATTTCTGGAAGGTGTTCTTGGGACAAATCCAGGTGAAATAGCAAAAAAGATTGCAGATAAATACTCTACTGTTGATGTTGAGGAACAAAAAAAGAGAATTGAAAAAATACTTGACGAAGAAAAAAAGAGAGTTGTAATATTCGTTGACGACATTGACCGTCTTGATAAAAAGGAAATTCAAACTGTTTTCAAACTTGTAAAACTAACTGGAGATTTTTCATTCACCTCCTACATTCTTGCATTTGATGAAAAAATGGTTGCTAAAGCAATCGGTGAAATATATGAAGATGGAGGCGAACAAGCAGGAAGAAACTTCCTTGAAAAAATAATCCAAGTTCCTTTAAGATTGCCATTAGCACAAAAGGAAGCACTTAAAAAGTTTTGTTTTGAGCAAGTTGACAATGCAATTAAATCAAACAACATTGACTTAAAAGAAGAACAAGCAAGAAGTTTTGTTAGTGTATTTACTTCAAACATTCTTTCCCGACTTTCAACCCCGAGAGTTGCAGTAAGATATGGCAATGCTTTATCTTTTGCCTTGCCATTACTTGATAAGGAAGTCAACACCGTTGACTTGATGCTTATTGAATCAATAAAAGTTTTTTATCCCGAACTCTATACTTTTATCAGAGGCAACCCAGAGTATTTTGTAAAATCTTATTCAAACATTCACATAATTTCATACGACAACTCAAAGGAGGAACGAAAGAAAAAATGCAAAGAGGAAATCAGCAAAATATCAAAACTCTATTCTGAAAAGGAAGAAAACTCAATTAGGGATTTGCTTGTTGAATTGTTTCCAATTCTCAACGAGGTTTACCATAATTATGTTCACGGAGAACACAATTACAAAAAATGGTATGAAGAAAAACGTATTGGCTCACCTCAATATTTCCAACGTTATTTTTCATACACAGTAATTGAAGGAGAAATATCCGATATTGTCTTTGATGATTTTTTAGAAAAGGTTGGTAGCGGTTCTCAATCCGAAAATGTAAAGGCACTTGAGGACTTTTTAAATAAAACAAGTGCTGACGCACTTATTTCAAAGTTGAGATGGAACGAAGAGAAATATTCTCCCGAACTTTCTAAGAAACTTGCATTATGTCTATCCGAGTTTGGCGACAAATTCCCTTATCATAAAAATTCTTTGTTCGGTTTTGACACACCACTAGGACAAGCAGCACTTTTCATCTATAAGTTGATTCGTAACATTCCTGAACACGAACAACAGTTTGAATTTGCAAAGCAACTTATGCAGAAAAGCAAACCATTCAGTTTAGCTTATGAGTTAATGAGCTGGTTTAGGAATGAGAAAGACAAATCGACCGACCAACAAATTTTCTCACTGGAAGAATTCAATGAGTTGGCAAACATACTTCTTGAAAAAGCCATTGCAGAAGCAGGAGAAGAACCGCTTTTTGAAAAGTATCCAAAGTATGCAGTTTACCTTTTAAGTCATGTTTGGGCTTCAATAAAAGGCAAGGAAAATCTAATGACCTATATCAAACCAATACTCGACAAAACTCCGACAAAAATCTCTGACTTGCTTAAAGTTTATTCGCCTAATGTTCATAGTTCCATTCAGCCAGAACCATACTACGGAGACATAGAACAAGATTACTTCAAGGCAATTCAAAATACCTATGACACTGACTATCTGCACGAAGTTGCAATCAAAGCATTTGGAGCCGAAATTGACGTTAACACGTTCCAACGACTTGAACACTTGCAGACGGAGGAAAACAGGGTAAAGCAATTCGCTTATCATTACAAGAAATCAAAAGCACAACCGACAGAAGTTGCTGCAGAAAACATTACGACAGAACAATGAGTATTTTGCTTCGGACGGACAGAAGAACAGCCGATAACAGCGGGTTTAAGAAATTGAAGGTTCAGTGGTTAATTGAACATTCTACCTCGCATCAACATTTGTGGTGGCTTGAAAGTTTTGTGTTCCAAAATCGCCAACTTCTTAAACCCGCAAAACGTTAAAAACGATTTAAAAACAAAAAATAATTTAACCATGAGACAAATAACTAACTTAATTTTCCTTCTTTTTTTTACAGTTGCAATTGGTTTAACAGGCTGTAAACCAAAAACAAACATCAGTCAGGAGCCGGTTGTAAAAACCACTTTCGGTGATGTGTCCGGCAGTTTAAATGACACGGTGTATGCTTTTAAAGGGATTCCGTATGCAAAAGCCGAGAGATTTATGCCTCCTCTTGAACCAGATGCATGGAGCGGAGTTCTTGAGTGCAAAAACTTTGGGCCGGTAGCCCGTCAGGTTGTGCCCTGGTATCCTGATTCGGTACAGAACGAAAAAGAACTTTTCAGTGTAAATGTGTGGACACAGGGAATTAATGATGGCAAAAAACGCCCGGTTTTGGTTTGGTTGCATGGTGGCGGTTTTCACGTTGGCGCCAGTAACGACCCCATGACTTACGGCGAGGCGCTGGCAAAAAAAGGTGATATTGTTTTTGTATCAGTGAATCACCGGTTGAATATTCTTGGTTTTCTTGATTTGTCGGCTTGTGGCGAAAAATATGCACAATCGGCAAATGTGGGTATGCTCGACATTGTAAAAGCGCTTGAGTGGACAAATAAAAACATTGAAAGTTTTGGAGGCAACCCGGCTGATGTAACCATTGTTGGCGAATCGGGCGGTGGTGGAAAAGTGGGAACGCTGATGTGTATGCCGGCGGCAAAAGGCTTGTTTCAAAAAGCAATTATTCAGAGTGGAACGCTTATCAATACAATGACCAAGGAAAAATCGCAGGCACTCGGTTTGGCTGTGCTCGAAAATCTGGGTCTCACACCTGCCGACGTTGAAAAGCTCGATACGATGGATTACAGAAATCTTGTAAAGGCTGGAAGCGATGCAATTTCCAAAATTTCAGGCCCGCGAAAACCCGGTTCACCCACCATGTTTGGTTTTGCTCCGTCAGCTGATGGCGTTGTTTTGCTTCAGCAACCATTCAGTCCGGGCTTTGCCGAAATTTCTAAAGATATTCCGCTGATGTTGGGCTCCACACTGAATGAACTGAAACCAACTGCTTACGGCGAAAAAGAGCTGACAATGGAACAGGCCGAAGAACGCCTTTCAAAAGTGTATGGCAGCAAAACAAAACAATACATCGAGCTTTTTGCCAAAGCTTATCCCGACTATACGCCGCAGGACCTGCTTTCTGTTGATGATGTTTTCAGGCCATTTACCATTCGTACCGCCGATGCCTGGGCTATGGAAGCGAGCGCCCCTCTTTATGTCTATTTTTTAGCATGGAAAAGCGATGTTGATAACGCATCGAAAGGTTCTTTTCATGGGCTGGATATCCCGCTGGCTTTTAACACGGTTGACCTGAGAGCTGACTGGACAGGGAATACCGAAGCAGCCTGGAAACTGGCTGACAAAATGAGTTCGGCATGGATAAACTTTGTAAAAACCGGTAATCCGAATGTGGAAGGAGTACTGCCTGCGTGGGAACCTTATACAGCAGAAAATGGTGTCACCATGTATTTCGATAACGAATGTAGAATTGTAAACAACCACGACAGGGATTTGATGAATTTTATGAAACCTGTTGAATAGCGTTTGGCATTCAATTGCTTTGTTTTCATGAGCCACAACAGGCAAAACGACAACAATCAGGATTAGTTTACAACTTCAACCGCAGTAAATGTGGTTAAAGCCCGGCTTTTTGTATTTTAACCTGAACCGTCAGTTGAAACTGACGGCAATAGAAAGAGCAGAAAGCAGCATCTGGCTGTATCAATTGCCGTTGTCTTCAGTCAATGGACCGGAGCAGCAAAAAGAACCGGGCTTCCGTCCTAATAATTGTGGCAAAAGTCTGGCTTCCTCATTAAATTATTCACCAAGTGACTCCAAAGTCACCGGGTGAATAATTATTATATTAATCCTGATACCCGCAGTTAAACCGCATTTTGAATCCCATAGTAAAATTTAAAAATACACATTAAAATCTTGCATGAGTGATATTGACGATTTTCAAATACCGCCACATCATCAGGCAGTAACCACTAACTGTAAATTAAACTTTATCATTTTGCTACTGTTGTAAAGAAAAAAGATAAAATGATAAAGTCGATTTTGTTAACATTTTTGCTTATTCTTTTATTGATATTATATATTCCTTCTGCTTGTTTCGGACAGAATTTCATTCGGCTCGACAAAACAAAAATTTCGGCCAACGATTTAGATGATAAAATCAAGTTGCTAATGGAAGCTGCCAATGTTCAGGGATTAGCAGTCGCAGTTTTTAATAATAATGAGCCTGTCTATAAAAAGACTTTCGGCTATAAAAACGCGCTTACAAAAGAACCAATTAAAAACGAGACCAATTTTTATGGGGCTTCATTAAGTAAGCCGGTATTTGCTGTTATGGTTATGCAACTTGTTGAAAAAGGCATCATTGATTTAGATAAACCGTTGCAGGAATATTTGCCAAAGCCTGTTTACGAATATAAGCCAACCAAAAAGTGGCATGATAACTATCAGGATTTAAAAGGAGACACGGCTTACCTGAAAATAAGCGCAAGAATGTGCCTGAACCACACAACGGGTTTTCCAAACTGGCGGTGGGATGAACCGGATCAGAAATTGAGGATCAATGCTACTCCCGGTTCGAGGTATAGTTATTCGGGCGAAGGATTGGTTTATCTGCAGGTTGTGTTGGAGCATCTTTTGAATAAACCATTGGAACAAATGATGCAGGAAAGCATTTTTACACCATTAAAAATGAATAATTCGTCGTACACATGGCAACCCAGATTTGAAAATGATTATTGTATTGGTCATAACGCAACCGGAGAATTGTATGAAAAAGATAAAGATAATGAAGCAAGATCATCAAGTACTTTGGAAACAACCCTCGACGATTATACGCTTTTTACCGGTGCAGTGCTTAAAAACCAATTACTGACACCTGCTACAACTAAAGAGATGTTCACCCAGCAAATTAAAATCAGATCGATAGCACAATTTGGTCCGATGCGGCTAAAGGATTCAGACGCAAACGACGCGATTGATTTGGGCTACGGACTTGGCTGGGTTCTGCTTAAATCTCCATACGGAACCGGCGCTTTAAAGGAAGGACATGGCGATGGTTTTCAGCATTACTCCATTATCTTTCCCGAAACAGGAACAGGTATTATTATAATGAGTAATAGCGACAACGCCGAAAGTATTTTTAAAGTGCTGTTGGAATTTGCTATTGGCGATACTTATACTCCCTGGCGTTGGGAGAATTACATTCCTTACAATCAGAAAGAACAGTAAAATTATATTGTGCAAACAATTCACCTGCTGCTACCAACTTCGGTTAAATAAACATTAATCAAACAAATGGACAATTTTAAAAAGACAATGATTCTTCAGGCATCAGACAACAGGGTTTATGATGCATTGACCAACTCCATCACTAAATGGTGGACTGAAATGTTTGAAGGTGTTTCAAATGAACAGGGACAAACTTTCACCATTCGTTTTGGGCCAAATGTTTTCAAAACTATGGTAGTTGATGAATTTATACCAAATAAGAAAGTAGTTTGGAAGGTGACAGACTCCCTGATTGACATTCCGGAATTAAAAAATAAAACCGAGTGGATTAATACTAAAATCGTTTGGGAAATATCTGCACAGGGCAACAAAACAGAATTACAACTGACACATATTGGCTTGACACCCAAAATTGAATGTTACATTGTTTGTGAAGCTGGTTGGCATAATTTCACCAACAGCCTCGAATCGTATATTCTAACTGGTAAAGGAGAACCATTCAAACCATAGCAAGCCTGGACAAAAGAACATCTTTTGCAACTTAAGGAACAGGGAATTAATTCACTAAACGACTAATCATTAAAAACAATTAATATGAAAGAATTTGTATTACTGTTCAGAATGGACATTACAACCGAAGAAGCTCAGCCAGACAAAAAGCAAATGGAAATTTATATGCAGCAATGGATGGCCTGGATAAATGAAATTGACGAAAATGACCTACTCGCTGACGGGGGAAATCATTTTTCGCGAAAGGGGCGAGTGTTAAAACCCAACAATCAAGTAGTAGAAACACCGCACCTCGCTGACAACAATTCAGTTGCCGGTTATATTATAATTTTAGCTGACAATATGGACGAAGCGACAAAAATTGCAAAGAAATGCCCAATATTAAACGGGCAAGGTACAAGCGTTGAAATCAGAGAAACAGCTACACCGGGAAAATAAACAAAAACACATATGCTATGAGAAAAATAATCGTCTTATCGTTTATTACATTGGATGGAGTAATACAGGCACCTGGCGGACCTGAAGAAGATACATCGGGCGGTTTCAAATATGGCGGTTGGGTTGCGCCGTATGATGACGAAGTTTTTGGTAAAGCTATGGAAGACCAGTTGAAACCTGCAGATCTTCTTTTGGGAAGAAAAACATTTGAGATTTGGGCCTCCTACTGGCCGGAGCGTGAAAATATATGGCCGGGAATCAACGATGTAACAAAATATGTTATGTCCGGAACTTTGAAAAAGTCGGACCCGTTGGTTGCCGGGTGGAAAAATACTGTAATTCTCAAAAGTGTGGCAGATATCAAAAAACTTAAAAGCGATGAAGGTTCCGACATTAAAATATGGGGCAGTAGTAAACTTATTCAACTGTTACTTAAGAACGATTTAGTGGACGAATTCTGGCTCAATATTCACCCTTTAATTCTTGGTGACGGAAAAAAGTTGTTCGACAATGACGCGGTACCGGCAGCATTTACATTAATTGAGAGCATTGTAACACCATCGGGAGTAATTATTGCCAATTACAGAAAGGCCGGAAAAGTGCAGACAGGTACTATCGGAGTTTAAATGGATTGAGACAGGATTGAGTGAATGCACTGGCAGTGGTTTTAGGTGTGTTTCTTTCCGCTCAGACAAATAGCAAAAGTTAAACAGATTAATTTCAGAACAGATTAAATAGGTATTTAGTGCCGGAAAAATAAGTCATTATGAATTTAAAAATAAGAATTTAATACCCTTGATTTAAGCATTTACGTAGTTTGTCTCAGGTACTTTCAAGGTATATTTGGTTCGGGTTGTAAAAAAGGCGTAGATAATGTTTGAAAGTACTGTTTTTGAAATTAAATTCTGTACCCCCGAAAGAGAAACACCAGAGAAGTTGAGTCTTCAAAGAGAATTAATACTAAGGAATAACTTACTGATGCAATTTTGTAATGCTATTTCGCAGATGTTGGTTGTGCTCAATAAAAATCGTCAGATAATATATGCCAATAAGCATTTTATGAATAATCTTGGACTCTTTGATCCAACGTCATATATTGGCAAACGACCTGGTGAAGCGGTAAATTGTGCTCATGCTTTTCAAAGTAAAGGTGGGTGCGGAACTACTGAGTTCTGCCGCACATGTGGCGCTGTAAATGCAATCCTGGAATCACAGCGGGGATTGCAATCGGTTAAAGAATGTCGGATTTCAACAGTTAATAATGACGCACTTGATTTAAAAGTAACAGCCACTCCTGTTTATTTTCAGGAAGAGGAATTTTCAATTTTCGAGATTAATGACATCAGCGATGAAAAAAGACGTCAATACCTCGAGCGTTTATTCTTTCATGATGTTTTAAACAGCGCTGGCGGAATCGCCGGGTTATCAGATTTGATTGGGGTGGTACCTGATCAAAAAGACAAGGAAGAGATTGCAGGTATGATTCATACTACTGCAAAAATCCTGATCAGTGATATTCAGTCGCAACGACAATTAAGCGATGCTGAGCGCGGAGATATAGAATTGAATATTGTAGAATCAAATTCATATATGTTGCTGAAAGGAGTTGCAGAATTATATGCCAATCACGAAGTAACAGGGGATAAATTAATTTCGATTGATAAAGAATCTGAAAATTTTATGTTTGAAACAGACATATTGCTCTTAAGACGTATAATCGGGAATATGACCAAAAACGCGCTGGAGGCTTCTTTGCCGGGTTCAACCATTAAATTAAAGGCTCAACAGGTCAAGGGAAGTATTGTATTCTCTGTTCACAATCCGGGTTTTATTGAACATGATACGCAACTGCAACTTTTCAACCGTTCGTTTTCAACTAAAGGGACGGGAAGAGGATTGGGAACTTACAGTATGAAATTATTTGGTGAAAAATATTTGAATGGAAAGGTTTGGTTTGAAAGCACCAAAGAAAAAGGAACTTCCTTTTTTATAAGTATATAACCAGATCTTCAGATTAGCATATTTTCAGGAAATAATTTGAAGTGAAGATTAAAAGGTTCTGTCTTTCAAAAATTGCTTTGTAGTAAGTCGTTCTTAAAGACGATTTAGTTAAATGGTAACGTAAGTATTGCCTGAAATCATTAAAATAGTAAATCAATTGGTTATAAGTAATTTATAAAGAATCTAACAAAAACGTATTGTTTTAAAATTTATATTTACAACTGATTTACAAATACTTCGGGACAAGTTTCCCAAACTGCATTTATTTGTTTTTTTTGATTTTAAGAGATAAATCTAACTTTTAAATTATTTAACTATGAAACGAATTTTTATTCTAATCAGTATTTTTTGTTTGGCAGGGGTTGTAAACACTTTGTTTGCACAGGAAGTAAAAATTAATACCAATCTGGCTGTGGAGGCGGATGGTACAGTTCGCCTTGATGGTGATGCAACAGTTTGGGACGACTTAATGGTTTACCCTGATGCAACATCGAGAAGTTCAAATAATCCTCCGACCTTTACACTTTTAAAAAGTAATGCTTCGCAGGGAGTGTGGATTTGGGGATTCAGCAGTTCCACAGAACAGGAAGTTTTTTTTACGGTTCAAATTCCGCATAAATACAAAGAAGGAAGTACTTTACACCCACATGTGCATTGGACCACCTTTGACGGAGAACCTGCACCAACGCGCACCAATGTAGTTTGGGGTTTGGAATATACAGTAGTAAAAATTGGAGGCACTTTCGGAACGACAACAACTATAACCGGTAATTCAGTGATTCCCGGAATTGCATCCATTTCAGGCACCGGACAACATTTAATTACAGCATTAAGTACAATACCTGGAACTAACCTTGAAATTAGTACAATTCTGGTTTGCCGGCTTTTCAGAAAAGTGGCTGACGCCAGCGATACTTATGGTGATCTGACCGGATTACTTGGATTTGATATTCATTATGAAATTGACACAGAAGGAAGTCGCGAAGAATATGTAAAATAGTTTACAAGGTTTTTTCACTTCACTAAAATTAAAATGGATATGAAAAACAAAAAGAAATTTTTATACCTGCTTAGCCTGCCGGTTTTACTGTTATCCCCTTACCTGATGTTAGCTCAGGGTGTGATGATACAAACAGGGGGCAGCATCGTAAATACGGGTAATTCTACCATCGAAATTAACAATGGAAGTTTCATTAATAACGGAACTTACACAAAAGGAACTGAAACCGTAACTTTTTCGGGTATTGATGCCAATTTAATTGGTGGCGACAGCAACACTGATATGAACAACCTTTCGGTAACCAATATCGGGGGAATTAACTCACAATTTGAACTGCTTACCATTAAAAACCTGACGATTGCCGCAAGTTGCAGTTTCACTGTCGATGCAGGAAAAGCTGTTACAGTTTCAGGAAATTTAATCAATAATTCAGTTTCAAACGGTTTGGTAATAAAATCAGATGATACAGGAACAGGTTCGCTCATTGCGACAGGAACTGCAACAGGTAATGTTTCTTACGAAAGCTATCTGGCAGAAACAGGCAAATGGCATGTTGTTGCTGCTCCTGTAACCGACCAGAACATCTGGAGTTTTGCTACACTTGCTGGTAACAGCATTGCCGAAAAATCTGGGAAACGTGCCGTTACCGAATACAGCGAAGGCACAAATTTATGGGATACAAACTACCCCACTGCCGATACCGAGGGCAATTTTTCAGCAGGAAGCGGATACTCTGTTTTGCGGGCAACTCCCGGTGTTGTAAGTTACACTGGTACCATCAATACAAACGATGTTTCGAAATCGCTGACCCGTGGTTTGTATGGATGGAACTCGCTCGGAAATCCCTATACTTCAACAATCAATGCAACTGTTTCAGCCGATGCAACTAACAACCTGATTACAGCAAACTCCGATAAATTCGACCCCAGTTTTGCAGCACTTTATGTCTGGGATGCTGCCACCGACCAATATGTTACCATCAACAATGCCGGAAACGGTACTTTGGTACAAAACTACATTCAGGCCGGACAAGGCTTCTTTGTCCGGGCAAAAGACAACTCCGGTCTAACTTTTAGCATTACAGAAGCCATGCAAACGCATCAGCCTGCAACACCATTAAAATCGGGAGAAACAGCATGGCCAACCATTCAACTGACTGCCAGTGGCAAAGGAAAACATAGCACTACGTTAGTTGCATTCAACAACCAAATGACTACAGGGCTCGATGTTACTTATGATGCAGGGATGTTTAAAGCCGATAAAAACTTTGCACTTTACACAAAACTGGTTGACGATAACAGTGTTGATTTCGCAGTTCAGTCGCTGCCCGACAACCGGTTTAACGGGCTGGTAATCCCGCTGGGTATTGATGTCCCGGCCGGAACTGAAATCACATTCAGTGCCGTGGCAATGAATCTGCCTGCCGAAGCTTGCGTTTATCTCGAAGACCGTTCAACCAAAACCATAACCCAACTCGATATTGCTGATGCAAAATACAAGGTTACCATTACCGAACAAACTAAAGGTGCCGGAAACTTCTTCCTGCACACAAGTTCTGGAACTAACGCAGTCAGTGAACTCGAAAACAACCTGAAAGTTTACACCCGCGAACGTGCTATTTACATCAACGGGAATATCAGTGCAGGCGATGGAATTGCTGTTTATGGTATCGACGGTAAAATGCATTACAGAAAAAATGCAGAAAAAACAGGTTTTCTCCGCATCGACGCTTCAAGAATGCCGACAGGTGTTTACCTCGTCAGTATTGAGCAAAAAACTGGTAGAATTACACGAAAAGTAGTCATCAGCGAATAACAAACAAAACAAAATCTCATGAAAAAGAAATCAAACGATAAAAGCAAGAACATCCGGCTGATTACACGTAAACAGGCTATTACAAAGGTGGGTGTCACTGCACTAACTGCAGCTTCCATTCTGTTCCTTTCAACAAAACAGAGTAGCGCTGCTTCAGATATTGATATTCCGGGGGGTGGCTGGAATCATTTATAAAATGTTTAATTTTTTACAAAAACGGGCAGGAATTCTAAATCCCGGCTTTTATAATATGAGAATGTTTTTTTATAAATTGCAGCAAAAAAACCGCAATGAACAAATCTGAAAAATCATTTTGGATTGGGTTGACTCTCATTTTAAGTGTATTAATCATCGTTTTTGGTTTTGTTTATTTAGATTTTAAGTTTAAAAAGGCCACTGAAACCAAAGGGAAGGAATTGGAAGCAATTGCCAGACTTAAATCGGATCAGATTTCTGATTGGATTAAAGACGAAATGTTTGATGCAGGTGCAATTGCGCACAATGAGATTCTGATTAACCTGCTTGAAACATGGCTGGTTGAACCCACCTCGGAAAATAACCAAAATGTTATATCATTTCTGCAAACACTAAAAGGAGAACATAAATTTGAGCATATTTTTATAACATCGGAATCAGGAAACCTTTTATTGTCTTCCGATGGGAATGACTATACCATTGCACCGTATCTTCAGGAAAAAGCGAAACAATCAATTCAAACCCATTCAGTTTTAACAACAGATCTATCCAAATGCCCTGTTCATCATGCAGTTCATATCGATTTTATTGCCCCTTTAACAGGAATGAAGCAGGTAGTTAACGGTGCAATTGTGTTCCAGTTCGATCCATCAAATTTCCTGTTCCCGCTTATTCAATCATGGCCAGTTTTAAGTGAAACTTCAGAAACCCTCCTGTATAAAGTAACAGGTGACAGTATTTTGTTTTTGAACGAACTAAAACATAAAAAAAATACAGCGCTTAATTATAGTTTATCGTTAACAGAAACCGATGTGGTTGCTGTAAAGGCAGTAACCACAACTCACATGGGATTTGTTGAAGGTATTGATTATGATGGCAATGAAGTGTTGGGCTATGTTATGAAAATACCCAATACAGATTGGATAATGGTGTCGAAGACCAATAAAAAAGAGTTATTTTCTGCACTCTATTATGAAATGGCCATTGTTATCCTAATGGTAATTTTCCTCCTTATGTTTTTGACCATGGGAATGGCGTATTTGTATAATTCGAATCAAAAGTTAATTTTTCAAACTCTTTACAAACAACAGCAAAATTACTATACCACATTGAAAAGTATTGGCGATGCTGTAATTTCTACCAATAAAACCGGTATGGTGGAATATATGAATCCGGTTGCTGAGCAGCTTACCGGGTGGATAAACAAAGAAACACAGGGAAAAAATCTGGAAGAGGTTTTTAAAATCATCAACGAAGAAACCCGGCAAATTGTTGAAAGTCCCGTACAAAAGGTGCTACGTAAAGGATTTGTTGTAGGTCTGGCCAACCATACCTTGCTGATTTCGAAAAATGGGAGGGAAATTCCTATTGCAGATAGTGGCGCTCCCATAAAAAATGAAAAGGGTGAAATTACAGGGGTGGTACTTGTTTTTCGCGACCAGACCGAGGAAAGGGAATATCAGGAAAAAATCACCAAAAGTGAGGCTCAATACCGCGAATTGGTTGAATCGACGGACTCCATTGCCTGGGAGTTCGATATTGTGAATGACAAATGGGATTATGTTGTCCCGCAGGTTACAAAAATACTGGGCTGGTTACCTGAAGAATGGACCAACCTGGATTTCTGGAAAAACAACATTCACCCCGATGACACTGAATACGCTACCAATTATTGCATTGAACGCACAACCAAAGGTGAGCCTCACACATTGGAATATCGTTTTAAAAACAAAGATGGTTCATACGTTTGGCTGCGCGATGTGATAGCGGTTGAATTACAGGAAAATAAACCGGTGAAACTGCGTGGAGTGATGTTTGATATAACGGAAAGAAAAAATGCCGAGATTCAATTAAAAGACAGGGAATTTTGGTTATCCGAATCACAAAGAGTGGGAAATATTGGCTCCTATAATTTTGATATTGTAAAAAACCATTGGACTTCGTCGGAAGTATTGGACGAAATTTTTGGAATAGCAAAAGAAAATCATCATACCCTTGAAAGCTGGAACTCTGTTATACATCCTGAACATCAGCAGGAGATGCTTGAATATTTTCAGAATGAGGTTGTGAAAGCAAAAAAACCATTTGAAAAGGAATACATCATTATCAGGCAAAACGATGGCGTTGAACGATGGGTTTTAGGGCATGGAGAACTCAGTTTTAACGAAAAGGGAGAACCTCGCAGAATGTTCGGAGTTATTCAGGATATCACAGAACGGAAGATTTTTGAGAAACAGCTTCAGGAGAGTGAAGAACGTTTCAGAAAAGCAGTCCTTTTATCGCCTATACCGATTATGGTTCATAACGAAGACGGAAATGTAATAAACATCAGTGAGGGATGGACCTATTATTCAGGTTACACACATGATGAAATTCCTGACTTAAAAACATGGACTGAAAAGGCATTTGGAGATAAAGCCGTGGAAGTTGAAAATTATGTTTCAGGAATTTTTAACGAAGAAAAAACTGTTTTGAGCGGTGAATTTGAAATTATAACAAAGTCGGGTGAAAAAAGGATTTGGAACTTTTATACCACACCGCTTGGGAAATTAAACAGCGGTAAGAAAATAATGCTCAGTATGGCACCTGATATTACACAGCGCAAAAGAGTACAGAACGAATTGATTGTTGCAAAAGAAAAGGCTGAAGAAAGCGAACGGTTGAAAACAGCCTTTCTTGCCAATATGAGCCACGAAATTCGAACACCGCTAAATGGTATTCTTGGATTTACCAATCTGCTGACTGAGAATGTGGAGTTATCAATAGAAAATAAAAAAGAGTTTGCTGCTATCGTAAATAGAAGCGCTGATAATTTGCTCAAAATTATCGACGACATACTGGATATTTCAAAACTCGAAACCGATCAAACGAAAATTGAACAGAAAGTGTTTGATACTGGAACAACACTCGCCACTTTATATTCGCTTTTTCAACAAAAAATGACCGATACAGGTAAAACCGGGGTTAAATTAATATTGGAAAAACCGCCGGTACAGGTTTCCCTTAATACTGATGAAAGCAGATTGATGCAGATTTTTTCAAATCTCATCGACAATGCGCTGCGTTTCACTCAAAAGGGGTCAGTCACTTTTGGGATTTCAGCTATTTCGGAGAAGAAAGTTGAATTTTTTGTGGCAGATACCGGAATTGGAATACCCAAAGAAAAACATGAAATGATTTTCAACCGATTCAGCCAGGCAGATAACAGTTCAACACGAAGTTACGGAGGAACAGGACTCGGACTGGCGATCGTAAAAAAATTGCTCGAACTGATGGGCAGTGAAATTACACTTGAGTCGGAACCTGGAAATGGAGCTTGTTTCCGGTTTCAACTCCCTTCTTTTTCACTTCATAAGGGTGAAATAGAAATAAATACCCCACGAATGGAGAGCATGACATTTAATATATCTAAAATACTTGTGGTTGAAGATGACGCTGTAAGCAGCCTTTATTTCAGGGAGATTTTGGCGAATCATTCTGCGCAGCTAATTTTCGCCAAAACCGGAAAAGAAGCTTTACAATGTTTTGAAATGCATACCCCCGATATTATTTTAATGGATATTGGACTTCCCGACATAAACGGGCTTGAAATAGTTCGCAAAATCAGGAAAATAAACAAGGAGGTTAAAATTATTGCTCAAACGGCTTATGTTATGCCCGATGATAAACAAAAGGCACTGGAGGCAGGTTGTAACGATTTTATTTCCAAACCGCTGAATGCTGAATTACTTTTCGAAAAAATGACTCAACTAAATTAGTTTTAACGATCCGGAAATTTGGTTTGTTTTTGTATTCAACAGAATCGAATTTTACCGTAACCAAATTCATCGTTGTTTTCCTTGCTCAGGTGCAATTTAATCTCGTTTTTTTTTATGTTGAATGATAAACCAGATTACTGGTTCTATCATTTCCACCGGTGTAAAAGAAATTTCCGAAAATGTAATTTTTTTAAACTGTGTTACACGAATCAAGAGTGTAATTGCATTTGCGGGTTATTTCCCGCTGGAATTGTGCAATAAAATTAAAGCCGGAAAATATGAAAACAAAGCAATTCTATAAAAATGGTCAGCCTGTTTTGGAACAGAATGGCTACATTCTAACTTACTTTTACAAAAACGGAAACCTGAAAGCGCGCGGAATTTCAATCGAAGGGGTAATGGAAGGCGAGTGGATTTTTTATCGCGAAAATGGCCAGCTCTGGCAAACAGCCGGTTTTAAAAGCAATGCAAAACATGGCCGATGGTTGCGTTACAATAGAAACGACCAGGTGGAATACGACGAAATTTTTGATAACGGGAAAAAATTGAAAAGGTAAAATACCCCTTTTAATTACCAAACTCATTTCGGAAACCACCATTTTAATCAAAATGGAGGACAGTTGGCAATGTTGATCAAAAATCAGTTGCAAACAATCACTTAGTTTTTTTAAAGTAACAAACTTGCTTCCATTCAGTCGATTAATAAATCCGGCTGAAGTGATAACGTAAAATTCGCATTGGATAATTAAAGAGGTTATAAGAAAAATTAATCCTTAAAAAAATCCATTTAAAACAACCAATCATATTCCCTGATACTCTTTTTGGGACATTTTTTTGCCAAATAAAATCAACATTAAAAGTGTTCTTAAATTTAAATTTCAGCCCGCAAATTATTGTTTAACTTATCATTTGAAAATCAACCATAAATGTTATTTTTAACAAAACAAATTTTTTATCTTGAGATTTCAACATCTTCTCCCATAGAACAGGGAGACTCGCTGTACCACTAAATCCTGGCTAAAGCAAAAGAATAATAAATTTAAAAGGAGAATATGAATAAAGGCAATAACCCGGTGCAAAACAACCCTAATATTGGTTATGCTTATCACAGTATTATTTTTAATGACGATGGAAAACCTGTGGATTATGAGTTTCTTGAAGTCAATAAAACATTCGAAAAGCTTTTGGGCTTTAATACTGAAAACCTGACTGGTAAAAGAGTCAGTGAAGTCAATGAGGGTATTGAAAATGGCGCATTCAACTGGTTGGATTTTTACGGTAAAATAGACCTTAATTTAAGCGACAGTGAGTTTGAACAGTTGATAGAACCAACCGGAAAGTGGTATAGAATTCAGGTTAGTTGCACAGATAAGTTGACCTTCACAACCCTTTTTATAGATATTACGAAAAATAAAAATCAAATTGACGAACTGGAAGCTTTCTTCTCGCTTAATCTTGACCTGCTTTGTATTGCCGATATTGAAGGCAACTTTATTAAAACCAATGAAGCCTGGAGCCAGGTTCTGGGTTATACCACCAGGGATCTCAACAAAAGAAAGTTCTTGGATTTTGTACATCCCGATGATATGCAAGTTACACTAGAAGCCATTGCGGAACTCAGCAAAGGCGTTGAAGTTAATAATTTTACAAATCGTTACCTGTCCAAAGACGGTTCTTACCGCCATATAGAATGGCGCTCGCACCCCAGAGGTAACCTGATTTATGCTGCTGCCAGAGATATCACCGAGCGTATAAAATCGGAGCAGGATTTATTGCGAAGCGAAGAACTTAACCGCAAATTGCTGTCAACCATTCCCGATATTGTTGTGCAAACAAGCCTTGATGGTACAATCTCTTACATAAACGATTCTGAATTGGCAAACTATCCTTTTATTTCAGGTAAAAAATTGCTTGGCAGGAATGTTTTTTCGCTGATTGCTCCGAAAGATCTGGATCGGGCAATCGAAAACGGCAGGTTAATGTTTGATATGTCGCTTGGAATAAAGGAATACACGGTTTCTTTCGATGAAGGACAAACAGTTGAATGTGAAATAAATGGCGATATAATTCGTGACGTGGATAGCAATCCTGTTGGAATGGTTTATGTTATCAGGGATATTACAAAAAGAAAGGAAACCGATAAAGCTTTGAAAGAAAGCGAATCACGTAACCGGGCCTTGTTGGAAGCCATACCCGATTTTATGTTTGTTTTGAATAAAGAAGGCTATTTAATTGATTACAATATCACCAATCCAACCGATCTTTTGGTTCCACCCAGAGCATTTCTCAACAAACATATTTCTGATGTTTTACCTCCCGAAGTATCATCTTTGGCTCTGGAAAAATTGGAGAAAGTGTTTCAATGCAGGCAAATACAAATGTTTGAATACCAGTTGGAGATAAACGGGCAACATAAGCATTTTGAATGCAGAATTGTATTTAGTTCTGAAAATACTGCTTTAAGCATCATCCGGAACATTACCGAACGCAAAGAGGCAATACAGATTTCGCGAAAGAGTGAAAGGATTTTTGCCGAAATTAATGGATGCCTTGTAAATCTTGGCGCCGATTATACACAGAATGTGAACGATCTGACCGCTTTATGTGGAAGATTGCTGGGAGCAACCTGTGCACTGTACAACCGTTTGGATGATTGTATGCTTTGCTCGTTGGGACAGTGGAGTGCACCTCCCGATTACAATCCGGTTGACAAACCCGAAGGGCACATTTGTTACGATGTAATCAAAAATGGTAAACGCGAACAACTGCTGATTCGAAATCTGCCTTTGACTAAATATGCCGAAACCGATCCGAATGTTACCCGTTATGCACTAAAAACCTATGCCGGATATCCTGTGTTTTCGGGTGGCGAAGCAGTAGGTTCTTTATGTGTTGTCTATCAGTCCGACAGGGATCTTGACATACATGAACAGGGAGTGCTGAGTATCATTGCTGCAGCATTAGCCAGCGAAGAACAGCGGTTACGCGACAAGAATGCGCTTCTGGAGAGCGAAAGCAGGAATCGTGAAATTTCAACTCTGCTGCGCCTGATGACCGATAATATGCCCGATTTACTCTGGGCCAAGAATCTGAATAAGGAATATATTTTCGTTAATAAAGCCATTTGCAATAACCTTTTAAATGCCATTGACACAGAAGAGCCAATCGGGAAAACAGATATGTTTTACGCCAGGCGCGAACGCGATTCATACCCCGAAAATCGCGAATGGCATACCTTTGGAGAAATATGCCGGGACTCGGATGCTATAACTCTGGAGGAAATGAAACCCATGCAGTTTGATGAATTTGGTAATGTAAAAGGCAAATTCCTTTTTCTCGATGTGCATAAAGCCCCGCTTCTCGACGGGGAAGGGAAACTTATCGGGGTAGTTGGCTCTGCCCGTGATGTAACGGTTGCCAAAGAGACCGAAAACCAGCTTCGCAAGCTTTCGCAGGCTGTTGAACAAAGCCCGGCAAGTGTGGTTATTACCAACTTAGACGGAAGAATTGAATATGTGAACCCGAAATTTACAGAAGTAACGGGTTATACGCTTGAAGAAGCCAAAGGGCAAAATCCGGGTATTTTAAAATCGGGAGAACAACCGGCCGAGCATTATAAGCAGCTTTGGGAAACCATCAGTTCAGGTAAGGAATGGAGGGGCGAATTCCTCAATAAAAGAAAAAATGGTGAACTTTTTTGGGAAGCGGCTTCAATATCACCCATAAAAAATGAAAAGGGCGAAACAACCCATTTCCTGGCAGTAAAAGAGGATATCACCAAACAGAAACAGGCACAGGAAAAAATCAGGATCACACGCGATACCTATCAAAGTATATTAAATTCGGTTTCAGAAGCAATTTATGTTATCGATGAAAACGGAATTTTCATCGATGTAAATCTTGGAGCCGTAATGATGTATGGTTATTCCAGAAACGAATTAATCGGGATGAGTCCTGAAACTGTTTCAGCTCCCGGTATGAATGATCTGCCTGCAATAGAGCGAATTAACAGGGAAGTTTCTGAAACAGGAAAATCACAAAACTTTGAGTTTTGGGGAGTACGGAAAAATGGGGAAATCTTTCCAAAGGATGTTATTGTCAATAAAGGAACTTATTTTGGTAAGGATTGCATTTTAGCCACTGCCCGCGATATTACCGAACGCAAAAAGCTCGATAAAGAATTAAAACATCAGGCTCGTATGCGCGATTTACTGATGGAAATATCTTCCGGTTTTATCAATATTCCGCTTGAAAAGGTTGATGAAGAAATAAACAGGTCACTCGAAAAAATGGGTCTTTTCGTAAATGCCGACCGTTGCTATATTTTTGAATACGATTGGGAAAACGAGGTTTGCAGCAATACAGAAGAATGGTGTGGCAGGGACATAAGTTGTGAAAAGGAAAACCTGCAAAAAATTCCAATAAATATAATGATGGAAGTTGCAGATGCCCATAAAAAGGGAGAACCTACTTTTTTACCCAATGTAAATATACTTCCTATGGGACCATCCAGAGAACTGGTTGAATCGCAAAGTGTTAAGAGTTTTCTTACCGTTCCTATGATGAATGAAGAACATTGTATCGGTTTTGTTGGGTTTGATTATGTTCGTGTACATTATGATTATGCCGATGCAGAAATGCAGTTGCTGAAAATTTTCGCACAATTGCTGGTCAATGTCAAACTACGAAAGGAGATGGTTGGACAGCTTGTGGTTGCAAAAGAAAAAGCCGAAGAGAGTAACCGCCTGAAAACCCATTTTATGAACAATATATCACACGAAATACGTACACCGCTGGTTGGTTTACTGGGTTTTGGAAGTTTTATGATGCAGGAAGATTTGTCAGCTACCGAGAAATACTCATATTATGAAATACTTGAAACGAGTGGCGCACGGCTGATAAAAACCGTTGACGACATCATGGATATTGCACAGCTAAAAGCAGGTTCAATATATCCAAAATTGAAAGAGGTGAATATTGAGTTGATTATGCAAAGTCAAACCGAAAAACTCCAAAATTCATGTGCCAGTAAAAATATCGTGGTTAGTCTCGAAATCCCTGCAAATCACGAAAACCTGTTGTTGAAAACAGATGAAGTACTGTTCTCGAAAATAATAGTACAACTCATCAGCAATGCGGAGAAATTTACAACGGCAGGCCGAATCAGTCTGGGTTTTGAGGTGATTGACAAGTGGGTAAAATTCTTTGTAAAAGATACCGGGAAAGGCATTGCCGGGGATAAGCTCGAAATTCTTTTTGAACCTTTTATGCAGGAAGATATTCGCAACACCCGCGGGTACGAGGGCAGCGGTCTGGGGCTGTCAATTGCCAAAGGAATGACAGAATTACTAAGCGGGCAAATTTGGGCAGAATCAATAAAGGACAAAGGTTCTGTGTTTTATTTTACATTGCCATTTGAATCCGGAACAATTACCCACTCAGAAGATCCTGAAAAGCCGGTTAAAGATAAAATCAAGGGGAAGAAACTGGTTTTAATTGCCGAGGACGACGAATCGAACTATATGTTATTGGATACAGTAGCCAGAAAATCAGGTTTATCAACCCTGCATGCATGGAATGGTGCCGATGCGGTTGAACTTTGTAATCAGTATCCCGAAATCGCTCTTATTTTTATGGATATAAAAATGCCTGTTATGAATGGCCTCGAAGCCACGGCGCAAATAAAAGCATTCAGACCCGATGTGCCCATAATTGCTATTACAGCCCACGCACAAACCGGCGATAAATATAAAATGCTCGATGCCGGTTGCGATGCCTACCTGGCAAAACCATTTAGATTGAACGAATTAAATGCATTGATTAATAAAATGACAAACCAGTAAACTGTCCTGATTATATCATCAAAACATGCATGACAACCGCATTTGTTTAAATGCTTTTTTTAATTTATTTGTTTTGATTATCTGATATCCGGTTAAACTGAAGAAACTAAAAAATGCAACCTGAATTTTACTGGATTGGCGGGGCTACTTTTATTTTGACCATCGGGAATCTGAAAATTGCCGTTGACCCGGTTTTATGCAAAAGAGGAACTGTTCACGACTATTTCTGGTTTAAATCTGAAAGATTGGAACAGCCGGTTTATGCCGAAAATGATTTCGAAAATATTGATTTGTGGCTGATTACACACGATCACGAAGACCATCTCGACAGCGTTGGCCTCTCGAAAATTTCAAACTCAACCGAAATTGTATGTAATAAAAACTCAGCCAAAAAATTACGCGAAAACAATAAAAATAATCTGACAATTTTGAGTTGGAAACAAACCAAAGTGTTTAATATCAGCGATTACAGCATCAAAATTGAGGCAGTTCCAGCCATCCACGGAATCAACCCTGTAAGTGCGTTGCTGGCCGGAAAAGTAAATGGTTATTATCTGACCATTTCGCGGGGTAAAGAAAAAATCAGGATTTATATTACCGGCGATACAGTGTATAAAAACCGGGTTATAAAAACACTTGAAAATAAGGAGATTGATTTGCTCATTGCGAATATGGGAGCTGCAAAACAGGGAAGCTGGATTATGACACTCACTTTAAACGCCGTCATGTTAAAGAAAATGATTGCTGCGCTTAACCCAAAAATTGTTATTCCTGTTCATTACGGAACTTTTGAGCACTACAAAGAACCCGTGGAAAAAATCAGGGAAATTTATGACCACAGAATTATTATAGTTGAGCCCGGCAGTAAAACGGGTTTGAAATTCAATAATTGAATCAATTGACTTTCATCGGTCTGGAAAATCATTTCTGATTTTGAGGTGCCTGAACAATTCCATTAAAAACCAGTTTTATGATGAGGAAAACGACAAAACTCAAATAAAAAGATGAACGCGGAAGTAACAAAATTCCTCGATGGGCAACAACACCCGCTCCGGACAGAAATTGAGCAGCTTAGAAAAATAATTCTTGAAGCAGAAAACGAACTCGTTGAAAACATAAAATGGAACGGCCCGAATTACGCGGTTGCCGGCGACGACCGGATAACCATGCGGATTCAGCCACCAAAACAGATTCAGCTGATTTTTCACAGGGGAGCAAAAAAGCTTGATCAAACCAAAAACAAACTGATTGACGACAAATCGGGTTTGCTGGTGTGGAAAGAAAACGACAGGGCAGTGGCTACTTTTAAAACCAGCGCCGAAATTCTGGCCGCCAAACCAAATCTTGAAACCATTGTACGGAACTGGATAATGTCAGCAAAATAAAGCAGTTTCACATCTCTTCTGGGTTGACCAAAAAGTGATTTATAAAATTTAAAACGTACGATTAATAAGCAATTTTCACTTATTTGACCCCAAAATCCAACCAAGGGGCACTGTTCCTCCCCTTTGGGGAGGTTAGGAGGGGTCAGGAGATAACATATTGAAAGTGGATTTTTTTGCTAGCCTCAGGTTTTTTTAGCATTAACATCACGTGCTACAGACACAACAAGATAAAAACAAAATTCTCGTTCTTATAAATAAGTTTATAGTAATAATTATAGAATATTACCGAAATTGAGTACTTTTGTATAATATCTACTAAGAATGACTGTTGCAAATTACATAAAACAACTTTTGTCACACGAAGAATATTCTTTCTCCCTGGATGAACTTATTGAGAATATCCCGAAAAGTGAAATATCCATTAAGAGTGAACTTTCAAGGCTGATTGCAAAAAAAGAAATAGTCAACCTTCGAAAAGGCTTTTATCTTATTATAACACCAAGATATTCATCGGCTCAAAAACTGCCAATTCAGCTTTACTGCGGGAAGCTTTTTAAATTTCTGAACAGGAATTATTATCTGGCTCTTTTTTCAGCGGCAAAATTTCACGGGGCAAGCCATCAACAGGTTCACAGAGACTATATAATAACCGGGCAGCCTAAGTTCAACGATATCTTAAAAAGAACATTTGATATTCGTTTTTTTACAGCAGTTAACTGGACTGAAAGAAATATCCAAATTAAGAAATCCGATGCCGGTGAATTCAAAGTTTCAAGTCCCGCACTTACAATTGCCGATTTAATTCATTACCAGACAAAGTTGGGTGGTATCAACCGATTGCTTGCAGTCATTGAAGAATTATCGGAAGAAATTAATGAACCGGATATCGTAGAACTTTTAAATTGGTATCCGAATAAAAGCACATTGCAAAGGTTTGGTTTTTTGTTGGAAGAACTTGGGATTTGCAAAGAATTTCAGGAATTAATATATGAGAAATTAAAAAACACAAATTTCTTTCCGGTTTTACTTAGCCCAAAGTTAAATGAAAAACCCGGGGCAGTTGGTAACAGGTGGAAGGTTGATGTAAACATAAAATTGGAAAGAGATATATGATTCCAAAACCATTTATAGCAAAATGGCAACAGCATGCCCCCTGGAAGGAGTTTGCACAGGTTGAGCAGGATTTAATTATTTCCAGAACTTTGGTGGAGATTTTTTCTGATGATTATCTCCGGGAAAATCTTGCTTTCAGAGGTGGAACTGCTTTGCATAAATTATATCTCAATCCTGCAGCAAGATACTCCGAAGACATTGATTTGGTTCAGATAAAACCAGGTCCTGTTAAACCAATAATGCAGCGTATTGCAGAGGTAGTTACGTTTTTTGAGGAAAAAAGAATGACAGAGGTTCGCGGACATGGAGCAAAAGCTTTGTACCGTTTTACATCTGAATATGAAGAAATAAGAATGCGGCTTAAACTTGAAATTAACTGCAAAGAACATTTTAATGTGCTTGATTTTGTGGATTTTCCGTTTAAAGTTGAAAGTGAATGGTTTACAGGTAAAACAGGAATAAAGACATACAACATAAACGAACTTTTAGGCACAAAACTCAGAGCATTGTATCAGCGAAGCATAGGACGTGATTTGTTTGATTTGGATTATGCCAGGCAAAATATTGACCTGAACTATGAACAAATCATTAAATGCTTTAAGGAATATACTTCATTTGCTACAGGTAAAAAACCACCGGGTAAAAAGGAGTTCTTAATGAATATCGGGGAGAAGGAAAAAAGTGCTGAGTTTACAGGTGATATGGAGGCTATTCTCAGGCCTGAAATAAAATACAACCAAATAGAAGCTTTTGATTGGCTAAAAACTCAATTAATAGAAATGTTATAAGTAAGTATGCTGCTTGCAAAAATCCCGAAAAAATGACAACATATCACATATTAAACGGAGACTGTCTGGCCGACCAGTTAAAGCAAACCAAAATCAATCACAACTTTATTGTTTGCAGGGAATGTTTGATTGAGGGGAATTTACAAGCCAATAGCATTGAAGAATTTTGGACAAACCGGGCCGAATTTATTGCCAGTATGTACAAGGTTTCGACCGATGATTATTTGATTAAAACAGTAACCGAATTTGAAAAACTGAATCACCTGCCCGACCATTCCGAAGTCTGCCTTTGGTTTGAGAATGATTTATTTTGCCAGGCAAACATGTGGTTTGTGATTTCAATACTTGCAATTCAACCGGCGCTTAAAATTTTCAGGATTTTTCCGGTAATTGAGAATAAGACTGACCTTTGGAAAGGGTTTGGAATTGCCAACAGTGAAAAACTCGAACAGGCTTATGCTTCAAAAATACAGTTTACACCCGGTGACATTGAATTGGGGAAAAGTTTATGGACTGCCTACCAACATGGCGACCTCAACCAGCTTAGCAAGCTGTCGAAATCAAAATCTGATTGTTTTGAATACCTTGAAGAAGTTTGCAAGGCACACAATGACAGATTTCCGCCAGACAAATCGTTGGGCAGGCCAGACAGAGTTGTAAAGGAAATAATTGAAACCACGTCGAAGGAATTTCAAACTGTTTTTACCGAGTTTTCAAAACGGGAAGGAATTTATGGATTTGGAGATTTACAAATCAAAAGCATTTATGACAAACTGATGCACGGCCACTGACAGCAACCGCTGTCCCCCTGGAGCTTGCCCAAAAGTTAAAAATTTTTGTTTCACGCAAAGATTAACAAGTAGCGCAAAATGCGCAAAGATTGATAAACTGGTAATTTGCAATTTGCGTGTTTTGCGAATTTCTTCGCGTTCTTTGCGTGAACCATTTTTTTTGTAAGTCCAGACTGTGTCGCATTTGCAATGCCCAAAAAACAAGTCCCGTCCCGCCTCAGACACGCTAATAAAACCACCCAAACCAATTTTACCCACACCCGATGCCTGGCGGCATTTTTAACGCAGATTTTAACGACACACCCATTTAAAAATTAAAGAATTATAGTTAGTTTTAAAGTCCACCACAGCAATCCTAATTTCGCTGTTTATCAATTTTTTTTTTTCCGACTTGCAACTTCAATTAACAGTAATTAGGTAAATTGTGAACTTTTATAAACTGTGATGATTACAAAGGAAAAAGCATTCTTAAAAATTAAGAAATTAGTCACCCGATTTGAGGAACAAATCGATTCTTATAAACAATCTGACTATAATGAAACCCTGACACGAAGGGATTTTATCGACCCTTTTTTCAAAGCGTTGGGTTGGGATGTGGACAATTCACAAGGTTATGCCGGAGCATACAGAGAAGTCATTCACGAAGACAAAGTAAAAGTTGGAAAAACAATAAAAGTTCCAAATAGAATTGAACAAATAGAATTCCAAATTGAGTTTCTTGATGATAAAATCAATCAACTGGTTTATCAACTCTACGATTTAACAGAGGAGGAAATCGCTATTATTGAAGATTCGAACAAGTAATATTAAGTAATTATGGCGATTCGCGAACACAAAAAAATATTAACAATGGGTGAGCAAATTAAAATTGTGGAGGGAACCAAATAATGGCAAACTCAGAAATCATATTATACAGCACGCCACAGGGAGAAATTAAAATCGAAGTAATTCTTCAGGACGAAACGGTTTGGCTTACGCAACGTGCACTGGGCGAATTGTTTGGGGTTTCAAAAAAAACCATTAGCGAGCACCTGGGCAACATCTATAAATCGAATGAGTTGCAACGTGAAGCAACTGTCCGGAAAATCCGGACAGTTCAAAATGAAGGTGAAAGAGAGGTTGCCCGTACTCTTGAGTTTTATAATCTCGACGCCATTATTTCGGTGGGTTACCGGGTAAATTCACATCAGGCAACACAATTCAGGATTTGGGCGACAAAAACTTTAAAAGAGTTTATTATCAAAGGTTTTGTGCTCGACGACGAACGGTTGAAACAAGGGAAAAAACTTTTCGGCAAAGATTATTTCGATGAATTACTCGAACGGATTCGTGAAATACGGGCAAGTGAACGACGATTCTACCAGAAAATAACAGACATTTACGCCGAATGTAGTATTGATTATCAACCCAAAGCTGAAATCACGCAGGTATTCTATAAAACAGTACAAAACAAAATGCATTGGGCAATTACCGGACACACTGCTGCCGAAATAATTTCATCGAGGGCAAAAGCAGAATTACCAAACATGGGGCTAACAACCTGGAAAAATTCGCCCAAGGGAAAGGTTTTAAAATCGGATGTTTCCATTGCAAAAAATTACCTGAACAAAAAGGAAATTGACGAGCTTAACAGGATTGTAACCATGTATCTTGACTACGCAGAAAATCAGGCAGCCCGGCAAATTCAAATGACCATGAAAGATTGGGTTGAAAAACTGGATGTATTTTTACAGTTTAACGATTATTCGGTTTTGAAAAATGCGGGCTCAATTTCGGCTGAAATTGCAAAAGAACTGGCGACAAAAGAATTTGAAAAGTTCAGGGTAATTCAGGATGAAGACTACGAATCGGACTTTGATATGGAAGTAAAACGGATTAAAGGAGAATGATAATAAATCATTTAAATCCCACACCCGATACCTGACGGCATTTTAACCCAGATTTTAAACACCTGCCCATTTAAAAATTAGTGAATTATGGTTAGTTTTAAACCGGGTTCCAAAAACGAAAACCGTTGAATATTTTGGATTTATAAGCAAAAGATGAATCTGCACAACAAAATTATTACAGTGGATTCGGATAATGTGAAGTGACAAACAAGTTGTAGCCCATTTTAAACAGCAATTGTAAATGATAATTTATAAAGAGGAATTAATATCAAAGAAAAGAAAGTCTGAACTTGAAAGGGGACTCAAGGAGAGACTGGTTTCCGAAGAAGATAGAAATAAGCTGTATTTCTTCCCGTTTTCTTTGTTTTCTTCACCATTTTGGAAAGATTTCAAGCGGACTAAGAGAGTTTTATTTTCTGGCGAGTATAATGGACAATTTTTTAAGTTAGAAACTGACCGTCTTGTTTTTACTAACCGAACAAATCTACCCTTGACGATTACAGGTTCAATAGAGGAAAATAAAATCTATATAACTTATTCAATACCCGTATTTGCAATTTTATCAATTGTAGGCTTTTTATTGACAGTTTATTTGTTCACTTGGAGAATTGAGCCTGAGTCTGAGATATTGACATTCGTAATGGCGACATTTCTCTTTCTAATGTACATTACTAAAATTTTGAGAATACATTATGCGTTCAAGAGAATTTGTAATTAAAAATAAAAAACGAACTTCAACAATTTGCAAATTGCATTGCGGATGCAGTAATGTTCGTTGTCTCTGCTCCTTTCTTGACCGTCATATCCTATCGGACACTAACGCTCTTCGCAATCCACAACGACAACTTGCAAGTGACCGTTGGTGGCTAATTTAAGAAATGACACATCACAACAATTAAATATTCACCTAATAAAAATAAACAGTATGAAAAAAGCAGTTCTCATTTTGACACTTTTTACCATGACAGTACAATTATCATTCGGACAGTCAAAGGACGAAATGGAAATTAGAAGATTAGACCAACTTGAAAGTACATCTATTCACAAGGCGGACACTACAACACTTCTCAAACTTTGGGCAAAAGATTTTGTTGTCAATAACCCTTATGGAGAAATAGTAACTGTTCCTCAAATTTTAGGTTTCATTAGAAGCGGACAAATTGACTATTCAACAGTTGAACGAGTAATCGAACGAGTTACATTTACTCAAAATATTGCAATTACAATGGGACACGAAGTTGTTACACCACAAAACTTGACAGATAATGCAGGGAAAATTGTTACCCGCCGTTACACTCATATTTGGATTAAAACAAAAGGACAATGGCGTTTGACTGCAAGACAAGCAACAATATACACAGTAAAGTAACCCTTTCTATCCCTTGTTTGTAACGAGGTACAAGGCGTTTCGCATTTGCAATGCCCAAAAAGCTGATTATAAACCCAACCCACATTTTAAATCCCGTCAGGGATTGAATACGGGTAGCAACAAACAGCAAAAAACAGGTTCCGTCCCATCCGGGACGGAATAGCACAATCACGTAAAATCATTCTACCCACATCGAATACCTGACGGCATTTTAACCCAGATTTTAAACACCTGCCCATATAAAAATTAGTGAATTATGGTTAGTTTTAAACCCGGTAACCAAAAACGAAAACCAGTTGAATTTTTTGGATTTATAAGCAGAATATGAATCTACACAACACAATTAATACCAAATGCGATTCTAAATCAGTCCAAAGCCATTCTGGTATAATGCCGATGAATAGAAATGTTAAGGCCAAACGAGTGCGCGAAGATTGGACTGTTACATTTCTTCAATCGGTATAGTACTGTGGATTCGGATAATGAGAACAGACAAAAAAGTTACCTTGCATTTAATCTCCTGAAAATTTGGTGAAAATAAATACAATTTAAATTGAGATATTATGGAAGCAGACAATGAGAAAATACTTTTACGGGAGAAAGAAACAGAACCTACGAATGAAGTTTTGGAAAACGTCCTTGGGAAAGAACTTTTCAAAATCTATCAGGAATTAATTAAAATTTTTACCGGTGAATTTAGTTTAGAACCTCAATGGCAGTTTTACAAAGATGGAAATGCATGGTTGTGTAAAGTTGTACATAAGAAAAAAACTATTCTTTGGCTTTCTGTTTGGGAGAACTATATAAAAACGGGGTTTTATTTCACAGAAAAAACAGGGACTGGGGTTTTGGAATTAGATATCGACAATAAAATAAAAGAGGTATTTGAGGTGGCAAAACCTATTGGAAAACTTATACCATTGACTATTGATATTAACCAGCAAAAACAGATTGAAGACTTAAAAGAAGTTATAAAGTATAAGAAAGGATTAAAGTAAGTGGCTATGCTAAAAAAATGAAGGCCACGTTTCTGATTGATTGTGAGATACCCTGACTATTATCCCATTCTATCCCAATGCCCTTCAATTTCCGCTGACAGTGAAGACCAGGCCGGCAAGGAATCGTTACCGCAGACAAGAAGAAAAATTAACGGGTGACACTTTATTAACTAAATTTCTTCACGCGGATAAGTGAACGTTTCTTTATGCAAACTGACGCGGAAGTATTATATTTCGTTGCTGTAAATAGTGGAATATGAAATCAAAAAGTATTTTCGAACGACTGCGTGAAGGAGAAACGATTCCCGCAAACGACCCGGAAGGATATAAAATGCGGGACGCTTCATTTGCAACAAAGAAATTATTGGTTCAGATGAATAATTCTTCAAGCCCGACAGAAATCAGGGACTTATTAAGCCAAATTACAGGCAGCGAAATTGACAAAAGTGTGGATGTCTTTACACCTTTGTACATCAATTACGGCAAGCATACTAAAATCGGAAAAAACGTATTTATCAACTTTGACTGCACGTTTCTTGATTTGGGGGGAATTACCATTGAAGACAATGTATTGCTTGCACCAAAAGTCAGCCTGTTGTCGGAAGGACATCCGGTATCACCCGAAAACAGACATGCTTTGATGGTTGGACATATTCACATTAAGAAAAATGCCTGGATTGGTGCCGGAGCAATCATTTTGCCAGGTGTCACCATTGGCGAAAATTCAATCGTAGCTGCAGGCGCGGTTGTTTCGACAAGCGTTCCTGACAATACAATTGCAGGCGGTATCCCGGCCAGAGTGATTAAAGAAATTTAACGGGGAAATTTGTTCTCAGAAAACTTTATCAAATGAAACATGCGCTTTTAATTTATTTGACCCTGATTTCAGTACTTATGATGGGTTCATCATTTAGCAACAATAAAATGACAAAAGTAAAAATCAAAATAACTGTTAACAATCAGACTTTTACAGCTACTCTGCTCGACAACAACTCAGCAAAAGCTTTTAAGGAGATGCTTCCATTGACAATCAAAATGACTGAACTGAATGGCAACGAAAAATATTGTGATTTAAAAAAGAGTCTCCCCACAAATCCGACAAACCCTGAAACCATAACAAATGGCGACATCATGTTATATGGGTCGGAAACCTTCGTATTATTCTACGACACGTTTGCGACATCATATCGCTATACAAAATTAGGACAGATAGACAATGCAACAGGTTTGAAATCCGCATTAGGTTCGGGAAGCGTAACAGTTACTGTCGAATTGTATTAAGCCCCGCTGTCCCTCGCTTGCTGCAAGGCACAGGCTGTTTCGCCCCGATAACTATCGGGGGACAATGCCCGAAAAACAGGTTCCGTCCCGTCTCCAACGCGCTTACAAAACCACCCAAACCAATTTTACCCACACCCGATGCCTGACGGCATTTTTTACGCAGATTTTAAACACCTGCCCATTTAAAAATTAAAGAATTATGGTTAGTTTTAACCCCGTTACCAAAAACGAAAACCAGTTGAATATTTTGGATTTATAAGCAAAATAGGAATCTGTACAACACAATTAGTACTGTGGATTCGGATAATGTGAACAGCCAAACAAATTGGGGGTAATTTTAAATGAAAGACTTTGAGAAAAATATTGATTACTATGTAAGTCAATACGATTTAGAAAAGACAATCTTTGAAATAGGAAAAAAAATTTCAAAACGAGGTTGGCTTAATAAAGACGAATTTTTAGCTATTTGTCTTTGGAAATCAAGAAGACCGAAAAAATGGTATGACATGAATACGAATGAAAGAATTGTAGAAAAGACAAGGCTTTCTTTTCTTGAGAAGGATGAATTTAAAAAAATCTCTCACTTAACTGACCTCATGGGTGTTAGAATTCCAACAGCATCAGCAATTCTTTCAGTAACATATCCTCATGCCTATCCAATTATAGACGAACGTTGTATCCAATCACTTAATTTTTTAGGATTTATAAATTGGACAACAATTACAGAATATAGTTGGCTGGATTATCTAGAAATAATAAGAAAACTTGCTAAAGCCAATAAAAAATCCGCAAGAGATATAGAAAAAGGACTGTTTGCATTTAACCGTATACAACTCGACAAAGAATATAAAAACCTTTATAAATAAGAATTATGGATAAAAAAATTATTTCAGTATCAAATCATATGAAAGGTGTATTAGATGATGATTACACATTATTTGACGACGGTACAGTTTTGCACGAATACGATAAAAGTATTTACCCAGGTAGTTTTAACTTGAAAGACAATTTGAGTGTAAACGACCTGTCTGATTCAATTAAACTAAGACTTTTAGAGGCAACTTCTAATGAAAACAAAGAACTTGTTAGGAAGGTGCTGGAATTAGATAAAGATTAAAAAACTACCCACAAAACAACACATATTGCAGGGCGGGTTTAGTGGTGCGCCAACTGCGGATTCTCACTTCGCAGTTCCGTGTCCTTCGGACATGAACGCTCTCCAAAATCCGCTCCGCAACAATGTACCAACCTTTAGGCACAATTATAAGAAATGACAATACGGAAACATATAAATACAGATATTGAAGCTGATGTTCTTTTTGAATCAAAAAGAAGATGTTGCATTTGTTTTGGACTTTATCGTGATTTAGACGTGAAAGCTGGACAGATTGCTCATTTAGACAAGGATAATTCAAACAATAAATATGATAACTTAGCATTTTTGTGTTTACCTCACCATGACCAATATGATTCAAGAACAAGCCAATCTAAAAATTTTACAATTAAAGAGGTAAAAAAATATAGAAATGAACTTAAAGGTAATTTACTAACTATTAATAAGCCTAAAACAAAAACTCATATAATTGACAAAAACTCAGTTGACGATTATAAAAAAGAAGAAATCCGTAAAGTACTTATTGAAATCTTAAAAGAAAGCGGTTCAATTACTCATTTCATGCCTATTTCTCATAAAACTGGATTATCTAAAAATGTTATTGAAAATTCTTTGATTGAATTATCAAAAGAAAATAAAATAAGAATAGACAGGGAGAAAGGTAGTCTTAAAAGAACGTATTCACTTTCAGATTCGAATGAGAATTTAATTATTGATGCTTATTTAAAAACTTTTGGTGATTCAATAATAGATGAACAGAGGTATATAAGAAAAAATAATTTTGAAATTGATGCTTTAGTAAAAACTACAAATGAAGAATTTGTAATTGAAGTAAAAATGGCAAAATACTTAAATCCAAATAGTATTAAATCGACAATTAAAAGAATTACCACTTGCCGAAAAGAATTGAATATACCAGATAAAGCAAAAACGGTATTACTTATTGGCTTAAATGATTCGACAATAAAATTAAATGATTCCTTAAAAGAAGTTGAGAATACTGGTGTGATTGTAAAATTTATTGAAGTTAACAAATAATTTATCTAACAAAAGGCAGGCATATTAAAAAATGAACTTTGTAGGAAGAAATAAGGAATTAAAAGTAATGGAGGATTTTGTTTTTAAATCAAAAACTCCAATACTGTATTTATATGGAATGAGAGGAATTGGCAAAACAGCATTACTTTATTATTTCATCGAAAAGAATAAAGAAAAACTGAGGGATAAATATGCTTATTTCTATGGATTTGACTTTAAATCAAATCATTCAAATTTGATAACAACAGATAAGAATCTTATCATAATCGATGACTTTGAAACAAGTCCCTTTGAAAGCAGTATAGTATTAAAAGAACTTGTTGATAAGAATCCAAAGAAACGAATTATATTATCTACATCTCAAGAACCTTTACTTTTAATCTCGAAAACAGACATTGTTGGAAGAACACAATATCTTAAATTAGGAGGTTTACAATCTACTGATTTAGACAAAATGATTAAAGAAAGATTGGCTAACGTAGATGAAATCGATAATTCTATAAAACAAAGATTATTAGACTATTTTAACTACAATCCTAGTTTGTTACTAACCTCATTAAATTATTTAGTTCACAATAGAAATATTTCAATTAATGATTTAATTGGTTTAATTGAAACTCCATTAAAACAATCAGGCTTAGTTGACTTAAATGGTAATCCTCTTTCAAAAGACTCCGAAAATATTAAGCAAATTGAGAACAAGATAATTGTTATCAATAACTCTTTAATTGCTAAAGCTTATTTAGACCCTGATTTTATATACAAAATCAAACCATATCAATTTGAGGAACTTGTTGCAGAATTACTTGAAAAAGAAGGATTCAAAGTTAATTTAACAAAGAAAACACATGATGGTGGAAAAGACATATTTATTGCTCAAAACAATACGTTAGGGAACTTCTTATATTACATCGAATGCAAGCAGTTTGCTCCGACTAATCATGTAGGAGTAAAGTTTGTAAGAGAATTATACGGAACAATTTCAGCAGATAGAGCAACAGCTGGATTGTTAGTAACTACATCATATTTCTCAAAGGAAGCTAAAGATTTTGTTGAAAATGTTCAAAACCAACTTAGCTTAAAAGGATATCTAGAATTGAAAAATTGGATAAAGGATGTGTATTTGAAAACAAATAACAGTGCCTAACAAATAGGACTCTGAGTTGGCGGCACGACCTTTGTTCGCGCCGATTTGCAAACGGTGTGCAATCCGCTAGGATTGAAAATATTCCACCGCAACCCGTCACCTGCCTGAAAAAGTAAACAGCCCCATTTCCTCCGTTTCCCCTTTCCTCCAATTCATCATCAATTTTGTACGGTTCATCGGAAACAGGTTTTAAAACTGCTGTGGTTGTTTCACTTTTGAGCCGAAACAAACAGAAAAAATATGAAACAAATTCTCTTTTTAACAGCAATCTTACTTTTTTCGGCAACAGCGTGGGCACAGCCGGTACAAACCATCCGCGGCCGTGTAACCGACAAGGAATCGAAAACCCCGCTGCCGGGCGCCAATGTGGTGCTGGTGGGTTCAAACCCGTTAATTGGTTCTTCCACCGATGCCGATGGAAATTTCCGTCTCGAAAAGGTGCCGCTGGGCAGGCAGAGCGTACAAATCAGTTTTATGGGTTACAAACCGGCTGCTATTCAGTCGATAATCGTCAACTCGGCAAAAGAGGTGGTCATTGAAGCCGAACTTGAGGAAAATGTTATCGAAGGCGCCGAAATTGTGGTTTTGGGAACCTCGAAGGATGAGGCCAGAAACCAGATGGCGCTGGTAAGTGCGCGGTCGTTTACGGTGGAGGAAACCGAAAAATACGCGGGCAGCCGTGGCGATGTGGCGCGCATGGCTATGAATTTTGCGGGGGTGTCGGCAGCCAACGACCAGCGCAACGATATCATAATCCGTGGTAACTCGCCCAGCGGTTTGTTGTGGCGCCTCGAGGATGTGGACATTCCCAACCCCAACCATTTTGCCGAGGGCGGAACAACCGGCGGCCCGGTGGGAATGCTCAACAACAACGTGCTCGAAAACAGCGATTTTTTTACCGGCGCTTTTCCGTCGGAATATGGCAACGCGCTCAGCGGCGTGTTCGACCTGAACATGCGCAACGGCAACAACCAGCAATACGAACACCTTTTCCAGGTGGGTTTTAACGGTTTTGAACTGGGCTCGGAAGGACCGCTGAGCAAAAACCACAAAGCATCGTACCTCGCCAATTTCCGCTATTCAACCATGCAACTGATGGATGGCATCATCGATTTCGGCACGTCGGGAATTCCGGAGTACAAGGACCTTTCGTTTAAACTCAATTTCCCGCTGAAAAAAGGCCGGATTACGTTGTTTGGTTTGGGAGGCGACAGCCGCATTGCCATGCTCGACAGCAAAGATGGAACCGGGCAGGATTTGTACTCCGACGAGGGTCAGGATTTGGTGAACCGCTCGAAAATGGCCGCCAGCGGACTTTCATTTACCCACTTTGCCGACGAACAGACCTGGTTCAAAATCACGCTTTCGGGTGTTTACCAGGAGGGCGGCACCACCATCGACACACTCGACGAAAACAATGTGCCGTCCCCGAATATCGACCACAATTATGCAGAATCGAAGGTGTCGGTAAGCGGGTTTGTGCACCGCAAATTCAGCAGCCGCTTTTCGGGTCGTGCCGGAATGGTGGTTGACCGCATGGGTTTCGATTTATACACAGAAATTTATAACAAGGAAGCAGATTTTATGCGTCCCGAAATCGACTACAACAAAAACCTTGGCGATGGTGTGACACTGTTTCAGCCGTATGTGCAGGGCGTGTATAAATTCAACGAAAGGCTGAGCATGGCACCGGGTATCCATTTCAGCTATTTTGGGTTGAATGGCGCCACCAGCGTTGAGCCGCGGCTGGCGTTTAACTGGCAGATGACCATGAAACAAAAACTGAATCTCGGGTACGGACTGCACTCAAAAACGCAGTCGCTTTCCACCTATTTTTTGGGCACACCCATGCCCGACGGCACGCTTGCCGAAACCAACACCGAGCTGGATATGACAAAATCGCACCAGTTTGTGCTGGGCTACGAAAATGCGCTCACGCAAAATACCCGCCTGAAAGCCGAAGCCTACTACCAGCATATTTTTAATGTTCCGGTTGAAACCGCCCCGACATCGTTCAGCATGCTGAATACGGGCGCAGGGTGGGGCGTTCCGGCACAGGACAGTTTGCAGAACACCGGCACCGGCACCAACTACGGACTTGAGTTTACACTCGAAAGATTTTTCAGCAAAAACATTTACTACCTCGCCACTTTGTCGCTTTTCGAATCGAAATACAAAGGCAGCGACGGCATTGAACGCAACACGGCCTTTAACGGAAACTACGTGGCCAACCTGTTGTTTGGCAAGGAGTTTACACTGAACAGCAAATCGTCAATCAACGTGGATTTGAAAGCCACTTTTGCCGGCGGAAAACGTTACACACCCATCGATTTGGAGGCATCGCAGGCGGCAGGCGAGGCAAAATACATCGAAGATGAGGCGTATAGTCTGCAGTTCGACCCGTTTGTAAAAGCCGATTTTAAAATCGGGTACAGGCTGAACGGCAAAAAAGTGGCGCAGGAGTGGATTTTTTATGTCGAAAATTTCACCAACCACGAAAATGTGCTGATGCAATCGTACAGCCCGTCGAAAAACGAAATCACCAACATCAACCAGCTGGGTTTCTTCCCGATGCTGCAGTACAGGTTGAATTTTTAATATGTCTCAATTGCCGTTGGCTTCAGCCAACGGTTAATAAAGTACTTTGAAAACCGGGCTTTAGCCCAAAAATATATGTGGCTAAAGCCGGGAAAAACAGCAAAAAGAAACCGTCAGCTAAAGCATGACACAAAAACAAAGATTTTGCACCGCGGCTTTAGCCCGGTGAAAAGAAAAAGAGAAAAAACAGGCTTAAGCCGTTAACAAGCTGAATTAAAGGCTAAAGCCCGATTGAGTATGGTCCATTTTATCGCCTGGCTAAAGCATGGCGCAAAAACAGAGATTTTTCAATGGTGCTTTCGCCCGGTGATTGTGAGAATGATGATAAAGTTTTTTTTGCACCGCGGCTTTAGCCCGGTGAAAAGGGAAAGAGAAAAAACAGGCTTTAGCCGTTAACAAGCTGAATTAAAGGCTAAAGCCCGATTGAGTATGGTCCATTTTATCGCCAGGCTAAAGCATGGCGAAAAACAGAGATTTTTCACCGCGACCCAAAAATAATGTGGCTAAAGCCGGGATTTGTTTGAAAATTGTGTTCACCAGCCTAAAGGCTGGAGCTGATTTTAAAAAATGCAGACAAAACTAACCCCAACTTTTAAGTTGGGGATCAGAAAACAAAATGAAAATCCGGCTCATTCAC
>JBGSRA010000164.1:0-7591 GCA_041737765.1 Draconibacterium sp.
AGTTAACCGCTTCCTCTTTGCAAACAAAACTTTCATTTTAGAGGGGGGTGACTTTAAAATAAAAAATAATAACAACTGACTATGAGTTTATTAGAAGACTTAAACTTTCAAATTTTAGATTAGTCGGATAATAGTGTAAAAATATCAAAAATTTAAACTTTTAACCTAAATCTTTTTAAAAGAATAATATGCCAAAATTTCCAAATTATCTTCAACCCGATGCAATGGACTGCGGACCAACCTGTCTGCGGATTGTGGCAAAACATTTCGGGCGGCATTATAATCTGGAAACTTTACGCAACCTTACCTGGAAAACCCGAGAAGGAGTTTCGCTGCTCACCATAAGCGATGCCGCTGAAAAAATAGGTTTTCGTACACAAGGAGCCAGATTAACCATCGACAAATTAACCGAAATCCCGCTTCCGGCAATTATTCACTGGAACCAGTATCATTTTGTTGTTTTATATAAAATAAAAAAAAGCAGAAAAGGAATTGAGTTTTTTATTTCCGATCCTGCACATGGATTGGTAACCTACAATAAAGAGGAATTTTTAAAATGTTGGGCTTCAACTGAACAAAAAGGTGTTCCTGCCGGAATTGCATTGCTTTTGGAGCCAACATCGGAGTTTTACAAGGAAGAAGGCGAAAAAGTTAATAAAACCGGTTTTCGTTATCTGTTTACCTATTTAAAACCTTACCGAAAACTAATCAATCAATTGTTGCTTGGCTTTTTTACCGGTAGTATTCTCAGTTTACTTTTCCCATTTCTTACCCAGGCCATTGTCGATGTAGGTATAACCACCAATAATTTAAGCTTTATCGTTTTGGTTTTGGTGGCGCAGCTGGTTTTAACTGCAAGTCAGACTGCTGTGGGATTTATAAGGAGCTGGATAATGTTGCACACCAGCACCCGGATTAGTATTTCGCTTATTTCCGATTTTCTGATAAAACTGATGAAATTGCCAATCCGTTTTTTCGACACAAAGCAAATCGGCGATTTACGTCAGCGAATTGATGATAACGATCGGGTGCAATCTTTCTTAACCGGCAGCCTGGTAAGCATGTCATTTGGCATTTTTACCTTTATTATATACAGTTTTGTAATGGCTTATTACGACTGGACAATTCTGTTGATTTTTTATTTCGGAAGCGCGTTGTATGTTTTATGGATTGTACTGTTTTTAAAAAAGAGAAAAGAACTCGATTACAAATATTTTAATGTTGCAGCCGCCAATCAGAGCAATGTTTACCAGTTGATAACCGGAATGCAGGAGATAAAACTCAACAACTGCGAAAAACAAAAACGGTGGGAGTGGGAGCGGATTCAGGCGCGGCTTTTCAGGGTGAATGTCAAAGGATTGATGTTAAATCAGAATCAGCAGGCAGGTTCGCTGTTTATCAACCAGGTGAAAAATATTGTCATCTCGTTTATAGCTGCAAAAGCAGTAATCGATGGAAGTATGACTTTGGGTATGATGATGGCTGTACAATATATAATAGGTCAGCTAAACAGCCCGATAAACGAATTTATTGTTTTTATGCGTTCGGGTCAGGATGCAAAAATCAGTCTTGAGCGTTTGGGCGAAATCCACAACAACGATGATGAAGAGGAAGCAACTCTCTTCAAAAATTATGAATTACCCGAAAATAAAAACATTGCAATTCAGAATCTCTCTTTTCATTATGAAGGTCCAAAATCGCCAAGGGTATTAAATGATATCAACCTGGTTATTCCGCAGAATAAAATTACAGCTATTGTTGGCGCAAGTGGAAGTGGTAAAACAACACTGATTAAAATGTTGCTTGGTTTTTATCCTCCATACGAAGGTAAAATTGAAATTGGTGGAATTAACCTCAGCCAGTTCAGCATGGAAATGTGGAGAAGTAAATGCGGTGTGGTTATGCAGGACGGATTTATTTTTTCTGATACAATTGCAAATAACATTGCAGTTGGTGAAGATTATCCAAATAAGGAAAAATTGTTTAATGCTGTGAAAATGGCGAATATTCTGGAATACATTCAAAGTTTGCCATTGCGTTACAATACAAAAATAGGACAGGAAGGTGCAGGTTTAAGCCAGGGCCAAAAACAACGGATTCTGATTGCCCGTGCCATTTATAAAAATCCTGAATTTCTGTTTTTCGATGAAGCCACAAATGCGCTCGATGCCAATAACGAAAAGGTGATTGTCGAAAATCTAAATGAATTTTATAAAGGAAAAACGGTGATAACAGTTGCTCACCGTTTGAGTACAGTAAAAAATGCTGATCAGATTGTGGTAATCGAAAAGGGCGAAATTGTTGAATTAGGAACACATAATGATTTGGTATCAAAACGGGGAGAATATTATAATTTGGTTAAAAATCAGTTGGAACTGGGAAGTTAAGATGTCAGATTCAAGCAACATAGAAATTCGCTCCGATGAAGTGCAGGAGATTATGGGAACTCCGCCGAAATGGATAATACGTTGGGGAATTGTCATTATCTTTTTCGTTGTATTGACTTTACTGGCGGGCAGTTATTTTTATAAATATCCCGATTTGATAAATGCCAGGGTAATTATAGTATCAGAAAATCCGCCCGTTTCCATTGTCGCGCGTTCGGATGGAAAACTCGATAAAATATTTGTAACCGATAAACAAAAGGTGGAAGCAAAAACAGTTTTAGGAATCATCGAAAATCCGGCAAATTACGAAGATGCATACGAACTGATTAAATTTCTCGATTCTGTTCAGCATTATTTTAATCAACCGGAACTGTTCAGCACTTTAATGTTTAACAAAGAATTCAGCCTCGGTCAAAATCACAGTTATTATTCATCATTGGTGAGCCAACTTCGCGATTATCAAACATCGGTTAGCTTTAATACTTTCGAACAACGAATTAAATCGCTGGAAAAACAGGTTACTGATTACGCAAATTATTATGAAAAACTCAAACAACAAATTGGTGTTTTAAACCAGGATTATATTTTGGCGTCCAGTCAGTTTAAGCGCGATTCCACACTGCATTTGCGAAAGGTTATGACGGATGTTGATTTTGAAAAATCAGAGGCAGCTATGTTAAAACAAAAATATGCCTACCAAAATGCAATGACAGAACTTGCCTCAACGCAAATTACAATGAACCAGTTAAAACAGCAAATTCAGGAACAAAAAGTGCTGAAAGCTGAAACTGAAAATAATTTACTGGCTGCTTTAAAGGAAAAATACGATAACCTTGTTAACCAGTTAAAAGCATGGGAACAGGCTTTTGTATTGAAAACCCCGATTGCCGGGCAGGTTACTTTTACCAATTTCTGGAGTATCAATCAATTTGTTTCGACTGGAAATATTGTTTTTACAGTGGTTCCGGATAATGAACAGAAAATTATTGGCAAGGCTACTATTCCTATTGCCGGAGCGGGTAAAGTGGAGGTTGGACAGAGGGTTAACTTAAAACTCGACAATTACCCATACATGGAATATGGATTGATTGAAGGAAAAATTATCAATATTTCGATGGTTCCTGTTTCCAACGAAAAAGGTGGATACTATACTGCTGAAATAGAGCTTATTAATAAATTAATTACTAATTATAAAAAAGAACTCCCTTTTAATCAGGAAATGCAGGGAAACGCCGAAATCATCACCAAAGACCGCCGGTTAATCGAACGGTTGGTGGAACCACTGGTCTCAATTTTCAGAGAAAAGGTTTAAGGAAAATTTCAGATTTCAGCATCAAAGATTACAGTTCTTTGCTTTCATTTCATTGCTTCCGTCTTTTTATCCACAATCAAGTATTCAATATCCCGCATCGTATTCTTTTTCTTCCTCTTTTTCAATCAATTCAATTTTAAATAATTGAAAAAAAAACAAAAAAAGTATTGAACATTAAATAGAAATTGTACTTTTGCAAGCCGTTTTAAGGGGGTACTATGCATTTTTCTCACTTAAAGCATTGTTTTTAAGGATTTTTGCATACTTTTGCAGTCCGATTTTGAAAAGATTATTAACTATATAAAAAACAGGTGTTTATGCCAACTATTCAACAATTAGTTAGGAAAGGAAGACAAAGTAAAGTTGAGAAGAGTAAATCTCCGGCTTTAGATTCATGCCCGCAACGTCGCGGGGTATGTGTTCGCGTTTATACAACCACACCTAAAAAACCAAACTCTGCAATGCGTAAAGTTGCCAGGGTAAGGTTAACAAATGGTAAAGAAGTAAACGCTTACATTCCAGGTGAAGGCCATAATCTCCAGGAGCACTCAATTGTGCTTGTTCGCGGAGGCAGGGTGAAAGACCTTCCGGGTGTTCGTTACCACTTAATTCGTGGTGCTCTCGATACTGCAGGTGTTGCAGGACGTTCGCAACGTCGTTCGAAGTATGGAGCCAAAAGGCCAAAAGAAACAAAAAAGTAGGAATTTAATTAGTAGTTAACAAGTTATTTCAGTGGTTTGGTTGAGTAAGTAGATCTCTTAATTGTCTTCCTGGAGAGAAGCTGAAGACCGCCGAAGGGCAACCAATTTAGATAACACTAAAAAAAGTAAAAATGAGAAAGTCGAAACCAAAGAAGAGACATTTACTGCCGGATCCAAAATTCAATGATGTTTTGGTGACCCGGTTTGTCAACGATTTAATGGTGGATGGTAAAAAATCAGTAGCTCTTACTGTATTTTACGATTCATTGGACATGGTTCAAAAACGGGTAAAAGATACTGAGTTATCTTCGCTCGAAGTGTGGAAAAAAGCACTTGAAAACATTACTCCTGCAGTTGAAGTTAAAAGCCGTAGGGTGGGTGGTGCCACATTTCAGGTTCCAATGGAAATCAGACCAGAGAGAAAAGAGTCAATCAGTATTAAAAACATGATCTTGTTTGCCCGTAAACGCTCGGGTAAATCAATGGCCGATAAATTGTCTGCGGAAATTGTTGCTGCATTCAACGAAGAAGGCGGTGCTTACAAAAAGAAAGAAGATACCCACAGAATGGCAGATGCAAACCGCGCATTTGCTCACTTCAGATTTTAGTTTAGCATATATTACTGGATTAGATTAGGATTAGAAAATTATAAAATGGCTAAACAAGATTTGAATTATACCAGAAACATTGGTATTATGGCGCACATTGATGCCGGAAAAACCACCGTTTCGGAGCGCATCCTGTTCTATACAGGTTTAACGCACCGCATTGGTGAGGTGCATGATGGTGCCGCAACCATGGACTGGATGGAACAGGAGCAGGAAAGGGGAATCACCATTACTGCTGCTGCAACAACAACATTTTGGAAATACAAGGATATTGAACACAAAATCAATATTATCGATACACCCGGACACGTTGACTTCACTGTAGAAGTTGAACGCTCGCTGCGCGTTTTAGACGGCAGTGTTGCACTCTTTTGTGCTGTTGGCGGGGTTGAAGCACAGTCGGAAACCGTTTGGCGTCAGGCCGAAAAATACGGTGTTCCGCGTATCGCATTTGTAAATAAAATGGACCGTTCTGGTGCCGATTTTTTCAAGGTTTACAAGGAAATCAAAGAAAAACTGGGTGCAAATCCGGTTCCGGTGCAGATTCCGATTGGCGCAGAGGAGAAATTCGAGGGCGTTATCGACCTAATTGAGATGAAAGCAGTTCGCTGGTATGAAGATGGAGAGAAAGGAACGAACTACTTTCTTGAAGATATTCCTGCCGATATGGTTGAATTAGCCGAAGAATGGAGAGGTAAACTGGTAGAATCGGTTGCTGAGGTAGATGACGAACTTTTGGAACGTTACTTTGAAGCTCCCGAGACAATTACAAAAGACGAAATGCTTGGAGTAATCCGCAAGGCAACAATTGCAGGGGTAATTATCCCTATGATGTGTGGCTCTGCTTTTAAAAACAAAGGTGTTCAGCGTTTACTCGATTCAGTTTGTGCATTCCTGCCAAGCCCGCTTGATAACGGACATGTTACAGGTATAAATCCCTGGACAGATAAGGAAGAAACCCGTAATGCTGATGTTGATGAACCGTTAGCTGGACTTGCTTTTAAAATTGCCACCGACCCTTTTGTAGGCCGTTTGGCATTTGTCAGGATTTATTCTGGCCGGATTAATGGTGGAGATACTGTATTAAATACCCGCACTGGTAAAAAAGAACGTATTTCAAGGCTTTACCAGATGCATTCAAATAAACAAAATCCAAAAGATTTTATCGAAGCGGGTGATATTTGTGCCGCTGTTGGTTTTAAAGATATTCGCACAGGTGATACTTTATGCGATTTAAAACATCCGATTGTTCTTGAAAGCATGGATTTCCCGCAGCCGGTTATTGGTATTGCAATTGAACCAAAATCTCAAAAAGATATCGATAAACTTTCACAGGGTTTATCGAAACTGGCAGAAGAAGATCCAACATTCCAGGTAAATACTGATCCTGATTCAGGTCAGACGGTTATTCGCGGAATGGGTGAACTTCACCTTGAAATTCTGGTTGACCGTTTGCGTCGCGAATTCAAGGTTGAATGTAACCAGGGAGCTCCGCAGGTTGCCTACAAAGAAGCTATCAGTCAGGTTGTTGAACTTCGCGAAGTGTTCAAAAAACAATCCGGTGGACGCGGTAAATTTGCCGATATCATTGTTAAAATTGAACCGGCTGACGCAGGTACAGTAGGATTGCAGTTTATTGATGCAGTAAAAGGAGGGAGAATTCCAAAAGAATTTGTTCCACCCGTTCAGAAAGGTTTCGAAAGTGCAATGTTAAATGGGCCGTTGGCAGGTTTCCCCGTTGACACCTTAAAAGTAACATTGCTCGATGGTTCGTTCCATGCAGTTGACTCCGATCAATTGTCATTCGAAATTTGTGCCCGTCAGGCATTCAGGAGCGCGACTTCAAAGGCTGGCCCGAAACTGCTTGAACCAATTATGAAACTCGAAATTGTTACTCCCGAAGAGTACATGGGCGAAATTATCGGCGACTTAAACCGCAGACGTGGTGATGTTTCCGGAATGGAAACCAAGGGAGGTGCAAAAGTAATCAGTGCCAAAGTACCGTTATCAGAGCAATTTGGTTATGTAACTGTATTACGCACGCTATCGTCGGGCAGGGCAACTTCATCAATGGAGTTTAGCCATTACCAGGAAGTACCTAAAGCGCTTGCCGAAAAAGTACTGGAGAATATTAAAGGTAGAACAGATTTATTATAATAATTATAACAACTTCTCATCATGAGTCAAAAGATCAGGATTAAGCTTAAATCGTACGATCACAACCTGGTGGACAAGTCGGCTGAAAAGATTGTAAAAACGGTTAAAACTACAGGTGCTATTGTAAGTGGACCAATTCCACTTCCAACACATCGTAGAGTTTTTACAGTTTTGCGTTCAACCTTCGTAAATAAAAAATCGAGGGAGCAGTTTCAGTTGTCTTCATACAAACGTTTGATCGACATTTACAGCTCAACCGCAAAAACAATCGACGCCTTAATGAAGCTGGAATTACCCAGTGGTGTTGAAGTAGAAATTAAAGTTTGATAACTAAAAGTAGTCGAAAATGGCTGGTATTATTGGAAAAAAAATCGGAATGACATCCGTATTCAGTGTTGAGGGGAAAAACATCCCATGCACTGTGAT
>JBGSRA010000055.1:0-16900 GCA_041737765.1 Draconibacterium sp.
CAACATCGATATCCTTGTTGTCGTAAATGCGGCGCAGATCCTGTTCCAAAGCTACATCCTGTTTGTACTTCGATTTAAAGTCTTTTTGACGTTCTTTCAAAACGTTCATATCGGGGTCGCACAAATGAGTAATGGCAACATTATCCTGCACCATTAAACTCGAAATGTGGCTTTTACCACGGCCGTTAACACCAAGCACTGCTGCGTTAATGCGGTCGTTTGCGCCAAAAGCATGTGCCGGTATTACCGATGGAATTGAAATTACGGCTGCAGCAGCAGCACTGTTTTTGATAAAATTTCTGCGTGACTGATTTTTATTCATCTTTTAAATATTAAAGTTTAAATTATACAGATAATTAAGCTGGTTTAGCAAAAAACAGCTAAAAGTATAAAAATTTAGTGATTAACGGTTTCACCTATCTTGTTTAATAACGATGAAAATATTCAATGCAAATGAAAATTCCCGGAATTTTGCATATTAAAGAAAACTGATTATCTTTGCCGTCCGTTAGAAAAGAAATTTCATTGAAATAGAAAATATACTGCGGGATGGAGTCTCGCCTAAGGATAGAGCAGCTCGTTAAGCTCAAGTTCTTTTGAAATAAAATATTAAAATATATTGCGGGGTGGAGCAGTTGGCAGCTCGTTGGGCTCATAACCCAAAGGTCGTAGGTTCAAGTCCTGCCCCCGCTACAAAGCCGGAAGATTTTTCTTTCGGCTTTTTTGATCATTTTAATTTCGAATATCATGTTTAACGTTTACGCATTATTTTCTGAAAAATACAATAAAATTTATATTGGAATGACTTCAAATATCAAAACAAAGATATTTGCTCATAATCCAAACCTGAAATAATTAACTTTGTGGCTAATTACCAATTGTTTTCAAATGAAAGTGGAGCTCGAAAAATACAGAAATGAATACCTGTCGCTGAACTTAAACGACAACATCAATTACGAAAAGTTCAGCATGATTTCTATTGTTTTTAATTGACCAAAATCGTCATCGAAATCCCTTCCACAATTATTTCATTCGTAACAAATATGCCCAAACCGTTTTCTGAAATTTCAATTCCGTTGGCAAACATCTGAAAGATTCCCTCGGGAAGTGGAATAGCAACTGGATTTTGCTGAGCATTAAAAACCATTATAATTTTCTCCCACGAATCACCAACTTCTTTTCCCTGAATGCAATACGAAACAACACCCGACTTGTACTGCGTACAAAAATTTACATATTTTCTTATTTGTTCAGATTTGGTTAATCTGAAAGCCGGATGATTTTTTCGTAGTTGAATCAGTTTTTGATAATAATGATAAACATCGGAATATAGTTCTTTTTTTTCCCAGTCAATCTGATTTACCGAATCGGGTGATTTATATGAATTTCCATCGCCATGTTTGGTTCGGCAAAACTCAACACCGGCATGTAAAAATGGTACTCCCTGCGATGTAAGAATTAACGCACCGGCCAGTTTCACCATTTTTCTCAGTTGCAAATCCGTTGGGTGCGAAATGCTCATTTTCAGTTTGTCCCAAAGCGTGTAATTGTCGTGGCACGAAATATAATTAATACACTGATCGGGTTCTGCTGCCCAAGGCCTTTTCGAAGTTTCAACATATTCGTAAACTATTTGCGGATGACTTGTGGCTGCAATTACTCCAAACTTTACAGCTTCCTCGCGTAATTCAAGCCCGCTGACAAATCCTTTGCTTTTTTTCAACTCGTGATTTCCTTTCAGCGCATCGCGAAAATCGTCGTTAAAAGCTGCAATTCCCGGCAATTGCGGAATATTGCCTTTTACAGCACGTAAATGTTCGGGCATCGGACTTTGGTCAGCGGCCCAGCCTTCGCCATACAACAAAATTCCAGGACAGGTTTTATCCAACTCAGTTCGAATTATTTTCATCGTTTCCAGGTCGTAAATTCCCATCAAATCGAACCTGAAACCATCGATGTGAAATTCCTGAACCCAGTATTTTAGCGAGTCAACAATGTATTTCCGAACCATCCAGCGTTCAGAGGCAATTTCGTTTCCGCAACCCGAGGCATTCGAAAAACTTCCATCCGGCTTTTGCCTGTAAAAATAACCGGGTACAGCTTGGTTAAAAACCGACTCTTTTGCAAAATAGGTATGATTGTAAACCACATCAATAAAAACACCTATTCCGTTGTTATGCAATGTTTTAACAAGTTTTTTAAATTCAATTATTCGCATTGTACCATCGTACGGATTGGTTGAATACGAACCCTCAAGGGCGTTAAAATGCTGCGGATCGTAGCCCCAGTTATATTTTTCGTTTGGTTTTTCCTCGTCAACCGTATAAAAATCCGAAACCGGTAACAAATGTACATGTGTGATTCCAAGTTCTTTTAAATGTGCCAGCCCTGTTGAAAAACCGTTTTTGGTATTTGTATCTTCCTCAGTAAAACCCAAATATTTGCCCCTGTTTTTTATACCCGAATTTTCTGCAATTGAAAAATCGCGGATATGAGTTTCGTAAATAATCGCTTCAGTAAAACTGTTGAGTCGTGGGCCTTTGTCTTTTTTCCATTTTTTGGGATTGGTTTTTAACGGATTTAAAATCATTCCCCGCTTACCGTTTACCCCAACGCACCGCGCGTAACTATCTGGTATTTCTTCAAGCCAGGCTCCGTCGTTTATTCTGAAGGTGTAAAATTTCCCCTCATAATCGCCCTTTAAAATGGTTGACCAAACTCCGTTTCCGGTAGGTTGTAAATTTGTTTTGTGAAATGCTTCTCCCGATTCACCGTTTTTATAAAGCCTAAGTTCGACAACTTGAGCAGTTGGCGCCCAGATTTTAATAACCGTTTTTTCAGGGCTCCAAAACACACCCAAATCACCTCCTTCATAATGAGGATAAGTTGAAAAATCGATATGATTAAATTTCCATGTCCGCATTTTTAAAACCTGATAAGTGTTTTCCGAAGGTAAATAACCGATTTACCCAACCGCTTTCCTTTTACATTAAATACCAACACTTTCAACTTCGGATACCTGATGAGTTTTTTGTCGTAAGAATAAAACGGGCTCAAGTCGATATTTAGTTGATGTATTTTCATTTTTTCGAGATAAAGAGGATAAAAGGTGCGGCCATTGGTTCCCTTTAACCTGAATTTTCGCTTCAGCCAGAAATTATCGAAAACCAACATTGGCCGGTCGATATCAACATCGGTATTACCAATATTCTGTAATTCCAATTTCAAATTATCGGGATAATAAAGACGGTCTTTCTGAATGCCAACTTTCACTTTTTCGCGGGGAAAAAGTGGTTTCCTATTTCGTCCTGTTAAATTTCTGAAAATAAAGAACATAACAACTCCTAACAACAAAATCACGAAAAACCAGATTAGTTTGTCGCCATCGGGGCCAATCTCGTTCTGGGCAAAAATTTTCAGCGTTGAAACAAGAAGGATAAAAAGGAGTAAATATTTCTTTTCAAAAATCATAACTGTCGCAAAAATAAAAGAAAATTAACCTCAGCCAACCTTAACGAAACAATGTTTTTTAATTGTTTAAAGTGATGTTGATTAAGGGAAAAAGATGCTGTTTGAATTGCTTTATTCGCAGGTACAGGTATGCAAGCTGTCAACAATCTGGCTCAGAATTTCGTATTTCAGAAAGTAAAATGTGTTTTTACCCTCGCGTTTGGCACAAAGAACACCTTTGTCTTTTAAAATTCCAAGATGATGAGATGTGGTTGATTGTTCGATACCCAATAATTCGTGGATTTCTGTAACGGTTAATTTTTTTCCGCCTTCAAGGTGTTTTAATATGGCAATACGCATCGGATGAGCCATTGCCCGGAGCATGTTTGCAGCTATTTCCAATTTATCAATATCTAACTCCTTGATTTTTAACATTTATCGAAACTTTAATAAATGCAAATATATAAATATTTAATATTAATACTATCTCCCGAATTTAATTTGAAATTATTTTGAATAAGCCTTTATTTTTATGCTATTTTTACATAAATATTTCCTTTTTTCACTGAATTTATTTTATGTTCGTTCCTAAATAAAAAAGAGCAGTTTACCATTCAATGTCAACGATAAATAAGATTAAATCGCCGATTGAGCAGGAGTTGAAGGATTTTGAACCCTATTTTAAAAAATCGTTGCAAAGTGATATCCCTCTGCTATCAACCATTTTGAATTTTATTTACCGCTCAAAAGGGAAACAGCTCCGGCCGATTTTTGTGTTTTTGTCGGCGAAACTGCATGGCGAAACCAACGAATTTTCGCAACTGGCTGCCTGCTCCGTGGAACTGTTACACACTGCAACTTTGGTACACGATGATGTTGTTGATGAGTCGTACGAACGCCGCGGAACTTTTTCGGTAAACGCACTCTGGCGAAATAAACTGGCAGTATTGGTGGGCGATTATATTCTTGCAAAAGGGCTGCAACTTCAGCTTGAACATGAAAAATACAACTTTCTGCATCTTATTTCGAGGGCCGTTCAGGATATGGCTGAAGGTGAAATTCTGCAAATGAAAAAAAGCAGGAAACTCGATATTAACGATGAAGTATATTTCGAAATCATCCGTAAAAAAACAGCCTCGCTCATTGCCACAAGCATGGCAATTGGAGCAGCATCGGTAACCGAAAACGTTGAAATTGTGGAAAAAATGTACCGAATCGGGCCGGATGTTGGTATTGCTTTTCAGATTAAAGACGATATTTTTGATTACCAGGCCAAGGGAATTATTGGCAAACCAACCGGAAACGATATTAAAGAAAAGAAAATAACACTTCCGCTGCTTTATGTTTTGAACAATTCTGAATCAGCCGAGCGAAAACGGATTTTGAGTTTAATAAAACACAAAAACAAAAACTCAGCAGTGGTAAAAGAGTTAATTGAAATGGTTACTGAAAAAGGCGGACTTGAATATGCCGAAAAAAAAATGAATGAATTCAAGGGAAACGCCATCAATGGATTAATGGAATTTGAAGATTGCCAGGCCCGGCGCTCGCTAATTGAACTGATGGAATACATTACCACGCGGAAACAGTAAAGAGACTCATTATCAATAAAAAACAACTGCACAATCTTATTGAAATACAACCAACAGAGTTATCAATCGATTCCCAAAAAGGGCATAAACGAATCTTTGTTGATAATTTCAATTTCGCTGTAATTGTATTGTTCTGAAAAAGCAGAAGGAACTTTTTTACTTCTTGATTTTCCCCATTTAAACTCGTAAGCCTTAAACCTGCCAGCTGATTCTTCAACCCAGTCAATTTCCTGTTGTTGATGTGTGCGCCAAAAATAGATGTTGGAATATTGTTTACTGTAATGCAGAAATTTTATTCTTTCAGCGATTAAAAAATTCTCCCAAAGAGCACCTGTATCCGATCTTAATTCCAAAGGTTGAAAGTTATTTAAAAGTGCATTTCTGATTCCTGTATCGTAAAAATAGATTTTGCGGCTGGCGCTGATTTCATTGCGAAGGTTGCGGCTTAAAGGCTGTAAACTGAAAACTACGAATGTTTTCTCCAGCAAATCGATATAGCTACTTATCGTATTTTTATCCACTTGTACCAGGTTGGCCAATTCATTGTACGAAACCAGATTCCCAACCTGAAAAGCCAGAGCCCGTAACAGTTTATCCAGAATTTCAGGTTTTCTGACACCTTTATACGACAGTAAATCTTTATATAAATAGCTGCTTGCCAATTGCTTTAAAACTTCAGTCTCGTTCCCTGCATTATTAATAACATCAGGATACATCCCGAATATTATTCTTTGTTCGAGTTGTTGTAACGACGAAATGTAACCTACATGATCATAAAGTTCTTTCCAACTGATTGGATAAAGCATATATTCCCATTTTCTGCCAGTCAGTGGTTCATTGATTTCATTTGCAATTTCAAGGGATGAAGAACCGGATACGAGCAACTGAATATCTTTAAACTGATCGGTAATCAGTTTCAATGTTAACCCAATGTTTTTTACCCGTTGGGCCTCATCAATAAAAACCAGGTCGTGAGATCCAATAATCGATTTTAATTGCTCTGTATTAATACCTTGTAAGCGATTCCTAACAAAAGGATCGTCGCAATTTAAAACAATACTTTTTTCGTTTTGCTGAACAATTTTTTCCAGCAGGGTTGTTTTTCCGGTTTGCCTTGGCCCCAAAATAATTATTGCTTTTCCGGTCGCAAGTTTTTGTTGGATTATTGACTCTAATATTCGTGATATCATAAATTCAGTGATTGTATTCACCAAAAATAATAATATTTGGTGATTATATTCACCAAATTAATTATTTTTCGATAGAATTATTTTTCTACAGTTTGAAAATATCCTAAACCTTAATGGAAACCTGGCAAAACCTTTTCGATTTAGGTATCGAAGAAATTTACCCCGGCCATGGAAAACCGATTAAAGTGGAAAAGGCGGTTGAGGAGTTTGAGAAGTGGAAGAAGAAGATTTTGTTATAGAATAAAGGCAGGTCATTTTTATTTTAACCTGCCTTTTCCGATTATTTTGAATACACTATTCTTTTGTGAATATTGTTCCCTTCAACATTCACCTTTAAATGGTAAACTCCGTGCGAAACTGCCTGATTACCTGCCACTTTACCATCCCATTCAAGTTTATGCAACCCTCCTGACAAAAGTTGTTTTGAGGTAATCATTTTCACCCGCTGACCCAACTGGTTAAGCACCTCAACCTGTACTTCAGAATCTTTTGCCAGTTTAATTTCAATGGTTACCTTGTCGCTAAACGGGTTAGGGTAGCAGTTAATTTCAGTGTTGCCGTAACCGGGCAATCCTTCCAAACCTGTTGTTGCGTATTTCTCCAGACTGGCAATCGTAGTTTCGTGTTTTGCAAAACTGGATGTACCTTTCACGATTTCAGGTTCCAGAATGAATTCCCTGTTTTGTTTTGAATTCCATAGTTTGAGAGTTATTGGGTTGCCTTCTCCAAAACCCGGCATTCCCTGGTTATCTCTTGCTGATACAGAAATTGAAGCGGTTTGACTTTGTAAATGGTGCGGCAAAATGGTTATTGCTCCAACACAGGTTACTCCATCAAAGATTGCAAGTTCATCACCAGCATGCAAAACATTTACCGGCAGGCCAACCAGGTTGATGTTCATGTGGTCAATCCCATTCCCTTCAAATTCTGGGTGAAAATGGATTGTGGTAACCAGTTCGGGTAAAATAGCCGATGATTTCGGATAGCTGCTGTAAATCAACAATTCATCATTGGCATTAACTTTAATTTTATACCCCTTGCCTGGAACAAAATCTCCGATACTGTTCTTCCACCCGCCAAATATTCCCCAGTCTTCAATAGAGTTACCGGCTTCTTCCTGCACTTTTACCAATTTACCACGGTCAATAAGTTGCTGCAAAACTGCAATTCCATTATAAGTTTCAGTTTGCGGATAACCCATAATATTCCAGCCACTTTGCAGCGAAATAGCGTAAGGATATTTCACAGGTTTGCCACAAACTTCGTGAGTATAGTTTGTACTTACCTTTATTTTATATCCTTCGGTTGGCGTAACTACGCCTATGCCATTCTTCCATCCACCAAAAATTCCCCAGTTTTCCACAGAGTTTCCTTCCTCATCCTGCATTTTTACCAGTGAATTATTTTCCATCATGGATTGGAAAACGGTTTCAATCTCTGCCGGTTTGGGTGAATTTGGTACCGAGAAAATGTTCCAGCCTGTTTTGAATTCCAGGGTCTGACATATATCGCTGACCACCGAAAGCTTAACATAGGCCGTTGCACCTGCTTCGAAAGGCAAACAACTTAACGGACTTGACTGGTTGTTAAAACATTGAACATCGGTTACTGCAATTTCCAAACCGGCGCTGCAATCCCAAACAACATAAGAAATATTGTGCCCTATGGTATAACCGTTTCCCGAACCATCGTTTCTCGAAACCCTAATGGTTAAAATGTTTTGCTGGTCAATTGTTTTGGAAACTTTGCCATAACCTACGCACAAGTTGCCATCGAAAATACCGATTTCATCTCCTGGTTCCAGGTCGAGGCCATCGTATTTTGCATCTAATGCGTTGATGTTCATGTGGTCTTGCCCAAGTGTGCCTTCCCAAAGTGGATGGAAATGTTGCGGACAACCGGTTGAAAGTAGATCTTCTTCACTTACCAGCCAAATATCGTCCAGATAAACTGTTCCCATAGCCTGAGAAATCATGAAAAAAATTCCCTGATTCGTATTGGCTTTAATCTGGTCGAATGTTACATTGAAAGTATATCTTTTAGGTTCTGTTGTTATTACAAAAGACCATTCCGATCTGCCATTAATAGCTTCAGGATCAGATGAACTGCCATACCGGTTATAATTATTTGCTGCTATATCCTGAAAGGTAAAATAGATGTTCCGGTCATTTTCAGCCCAGGCTACAAAACTAACTACATAAGGTACATTGGGCAGAGCAGTTATATTTGATTGACCGAACTGATAATGCCAATTTTCTGTTGAATGGATATTTGTGTTATTTAAAACTGCTACACCATCAACAGATTGCTGAAGATCTCCATATCCACTATCAATCCAGCCACCCCAGTATGTCGGAACTCCATTTGTCATAACCAAATCAAAATTACCATTGCGTATGATGTTTAAATCATAAACAGAATGTTCCTGTCCGTTAATTGTAATAGCAATACTGTCTTTAATTCCTGTTCCGTCCATTGCTGATGCAACTGCAGTTACATCGCCATTTACAATTGCCTTAAGAAGACCATCTTCAGTTATTTCAGCTTTGCCTGTTCCATTTACTACAGACCATTTTACTTTTTGAGAAGTTGCATTTTCAGGAAGTATGGTTGCTTTCATTTGAAGAGTTCCTGCTTCAGTACTAATGGAGGTTTGTCCGTTAATACTTAAAACCGAAATATTGGTTGTAAAAACAATAGGATTAACTTCCTCCCGATAAAGTGTAAAAACCTCTTTATCAGTCAATGAGTGATTGAAAATTTTGATATCATCTATATCTCCTTGCCAAAATTGCCATTGATTCCAACTTGCAATTGCGGCACCAATTGCAGGATAAAGATTATTTATCGTAAATAAACTATCATTTGGGACAGGAGTTTGTCCAACCAATTCACCATTAATAAAAAGTTTAACTTGTTTTCCTTTCTCATAAATACCTACTGCATGGGTCCAGATATTCTTACGTGCCTTTTGATCATTTGCTGCATACCATTGACTATCCTGTTTAAGTTTAACCTGAAAAATGCCATTATTGTTTAATGTTACTAATCCATATTCAGATAAATTACCGACATGAATAATCGCACTAACCTCCCATTTTGTAAAAGAAGAATTATCATAATACCATGCTGAAACTGTAAAATCATCGATATTTGAATTAATTACATTTTTAGGGAGACTTATATAATCCCTTTCTGAAGAATTAAAATGATATGCTTTATCTGCATTTCCAAACCTGTCAGTTGTTAGGCTCGCTCCATTTACAGTTCCATGATTTAAATTCCCACTTTCATCATTTGCATTGCCATTAAAAGGGTACCAAGCAACAAGGCCATCAATTAAATCACTATTTTTAACCGTAATAATAACCTCATCTCCCGATGAATCCACCATTCCATCATTAACAACTAAGGTGAATTTGTATACTGTATCGGTCGTCACCTCAGGCGCTGTAAAAGTTGGTTTTGCCACTGTGTTTGAACTTAAAGTGATTTCGGATGGCGCAGTCCAATTATAGGTTAAAGTATTATTATCCGGATCAGAAGATGCACTTCCATCCAAAGTCACGGTCTCACCCTCGTTTACTGTTTGATTAGCGCCTGCTGCAGCGACAGGTGTGCGATTTGAAGTTGATTCCAGTTTGTAAAGCGCATCAATTTCAGAAGAGTTAAGCTCCCTGTCGTAAATACGTATTTCATCTAATACTCCTTTTGCAAAATAGTGGTTCGAAAATTGGTCAACAAAATCTCCAATTTGGGGAATTACAGAAGGAGTATTAAATGTACTTCCATTCCCTTTGCCTGCCAATTCCAGTAATTTCCCGTCCTTATACAGAGAAATCCCGTCATTAGTAGTTCCATTATAAGTGACAGCAAAAAAGCACCAACTATTTGGCTCTAAGTTAATTTCAACAGACCATATATCATCAAAATATCGTCTCAAATGCAGAGAGTAAGTTGTTTCAGATCGTTTATTTAAAAATAATGTAAAATCCTGACCGGTTCCATTTCTTCCACCCTTGTAAATGCAATATCCACTATTTTCGATTGTTTCAGGAAGTTTATACCAAGACGTAATACTTCTCGGATAATTACCTTGTACGTTACTACCGCTTGGAAGTGTTATCACATTATCTATCCCGTTAAAACTATATGCACTATTTGAATTCCAATTTCTATCGTTTGTCAATGTTGCTCCAATAGCATTCCCATCATATCCATTGCCACTCATATCTTTGGCATCTCCGTTAAATGGATAATAAGCAACCAACCCATTATTCAAATCCACATTTTGAACTGTAACAATTACCTCATCACCTTTTGAATCAACCGTTCCATCATTTACAACCACGGTAAATTTGTATTCAGTGTCGGTTGTCACTTCGGGGGCTGTAAAGGTGGGTTTTGCAACCGTTGTTGAGCTTAGTGTGATTCCTTCGGGAGCGGTCCATTTGTATGTTAAATTATTTTCGTCAGCGTCTGATGATGCAGAACCATCCAGAATAACAAAATCACCTTCGGTTACTGTTTGGTCAGTGCCTGCATTGGCAATCGGTTCCCTGTTTCCAAATCCTGTAAATGAAATAGTTTTTACAGTTGCATTTTCCGAATCGTTTGAAATGTTTAAAGTGGCTGTTTTTTGCCCTTCGCTGGTTGGATTAAACTTGATAGTAACTTCAACTTCACCTCCAACAGGAATATCGAAACTGTTACCGGAGCTGGAAATCATTGAGAACTGTGTATTTTCTGATAATACCAAGTTTGATACATGCACAACAGCAGAGCCATCATTACTAATGGTAACTGTTTTGTCTGCAGTGCCATTAATCACTACATTTCCAAAATCGAAACTTAAATCGGGATTGGTTGAAATCAACTTTTGCAGTGCTTCAGTTGCTGTTGCAGTAAAAACAACCGGGCTGCCCGACAATCCATCCGATGTTGCCGAAATCTGGTAAGTACCAACCTTGTTGCCTAAAGTTAACTTACTTTTTGCCTGTCCGTTCGGGTCGGTTGTAGTAGTTGTGTTACTGAGTGTTTGTCCTGCAGCGCCTGCCGGAACTGACTGGATGGCAAAACTCACCGGAATACCGGGCACACCATTTCCATTAGCATCTTTTACAGTCGCGGTAAACGATCTGCCCAGAGTTGTACTTATAATCCCGCTTTGGCTATTGCCCGAGGTGCGCACCAGCTCTGTTGGAACGTGAACTGAAAAATGAAGTTCTTTTATGTCTGACTCATTCCCAGCATTGTCGGTTGCCTTGAGGTAAATTGTATGATTACCATTGCTTAAATCCGAAAATTGGTGCGATGCATAAGGTGCATCATTTACAATGAATACTGCATTTTGGTCCAGTGCAAAATAAACTTTTTTAACCCCACTCCCTTCACCATCGCTGATTGTCCAGCTTGCTGTTAGATCTGCATTAAGCAGAATCTGATTTTCGGAGGGTGCGCTAAATTGAACTAAAGGCTCAGAAATATCTTTGCCAAATGCAAAAGCGGAAGCCTGATCTGGGGTAATATAAGTATTCCCGGCATCATCGGTTACTTTGAAATACAGGTAATGCATACCGTTTGACAGGTTATTCCAGTCGGTATTGCTGATTTTCCAGTCGGTGGTTAACGAGGTGCCTGTATTGTTTTGCGAACCGGGTAAAATGGTTGTTCCATCGCTTGTTAAATTATGCCAGTTGGAAACATCCTTTGAATCGATTTGGTACCAGACATTATTTAAGGCTGCATTGTCAGCAAAATCAATATTTAATATACTATTTGTAAAAAACCATTCGGGATTTGCAGTATTTGATGAGACAGTGGGTGAAACATTATCTTGAATTGGAATAAATGAATGAATATCTATCGCCAGTTTGTTCCAGTATGCTCCTGATTTAGTATCTAACAAATCAAGGTGGTCGCCAATTCCGTCTGCACTTTTAGAGAAAGTTCTCTGAAGTTTTACCTGTTTTTTTAGCTCAATATTGTTGTTATAATATACAGTACCTGAGTTATTTCCAAAGAAAGTAGTTCCTCCTGAAATATCTAAAAACAGAGCGCTCTGTAAAGGGACTAAACCATCATTGGCATAAAAGTTAATACTTGATGACCTAATTTCTCCAAAATCAGATAAAAATCTAGTTGCAACCTTCAATTTATCGTGATCGCTAAAAAAATTCCATAAAGAATTTACTTCTCCAAAATTTGGATTATCATTTAAGTTATCATCATAACATCCGTACGTTATTATTTTTGTTTTATTTTTTTCGGCATCATTTAGTTCTTTTAAACATCCAAATTTTGTTTTTAATACCTGTGGATAAAGGATTGTTCTATCCGATATTAACGGATTCTCGTTAGTATTTAAATCGTTAATAGAAAGCTCAACAAATCCATCTAAACTTGAAAATGAAGCTACACTAAAGCTTTCATTTTTTTTATATATAATTGCCCCATCTTCATTGTCCCAAACAAGGTTTAATGTACCAATTCTATCATAAGTAAATGCTGAAATATCATGAATAGATGAAATAGGACCTTTTGAACCCTGGGAAATAAATAAGTCATTAAAGAAATTTCCGCCAGTCAATGCACCTGTTCCAACTTTTCTTGCCCACATTATAGCGCTCCAATCAGGCACCCCAGGTGAACCATGATGTGGTGTTCCTAGTGTTATTAATCCAAGAACATTATTCCCTTGGTTCCCATAATTCATATATGACCTACAAATAAGACCTCCTTGACTATGGGCGACAAAAATTATTTTTTTATCTGGAATTGTAACATTAATATCATTCCTAAGTCTTTTAGCATTGCCAGTTGTTCCGTTAAATCCAATTGGGATTTGGGTAGTATGGTGCCATCTATAAACTTCAAATTCTTTAAAAAATTCTAAATTCCCAGATTGTGTAATAAAATCAATAAGTGTATTCCACCTATCTTCTGTTTGATCTTCTTCTTCATCAACCCCATTTCCGTGAACAAGTATTAACGCAATTTTTTCTCCGGTATAGCCTAAATCATTTGTTGGAATAGAGACTAACTCATCAATTGGCTCTTTTACAGTAAGTTTGCCATTTAATATACATGAAGCATATTCAGAATCCTCATCAAAAAGTGCACGAATATCATAAGTTGTAGGATTCAGATTATCGGGAATTAAGTAGTAGTTTTCACCTATTCCTGAAGAAGATGTTGTCTGACTTGTTGTGGTTATTCCATCTTCATCTATTTTTTGCCAAGTTCCATTTATTTTAATTTCAAAGCGGATTGGTTTGGATTTCAACTGAATGAATGTCGGTGGAATATCTGGAAAAATTTCAAAAAGTTTTGCATTAAACCTAATCAATGTTCCTTGAAGTCCCGAGAAATTCCATGGTAATGGTGGCGTGATTCCATCGAAATCTTTATGTTCAAGCCTCGTTTCGATAAAAGAACCACTGACTTTAAAAATTGGATCAATGCCCCATTTTCCACCATCCATATAATTTGGTGTAATTGAGGACGAAATATCTGCCCCACCAGCCATGTAATACGATCCAGCCTCGGATGGAGTAAAACTTATTTCCTGCACGGCAGAGCCTTTGGCGGGTACAAGTATTAAAGCAGCGCCTCGGGCAGTAATATCAAAACTGCCTGCTTTATCCCTGTCAAACAATACCACACCTCTGGCGCTTTGTTGCGTATTGGAAGGATTATGAATGGTTCGTTTTATGGTAAGTGGCGTACCTGCCTGAACGGTTTGACCTGCTGTTATTTCTGTGGCACCATTGAAAATGTGTATCTCACCACCATAAGGCTGGTCACGGGTAAAAGATTCTGTTACCCCACCTGCTTTTATTTCCAGTTCTGTTCTTTTACCCCAATATTCGCGGTTAAATGGCGTTGGAGGTTCAATCGGATCATGGTACACTTCATAATAATAACCGGTACCAACCGGCACATTACTAAAAGTAACCTTTCCGTTTGCATCGGTATTTAACTCTGCTCCAACCTGAGTACCACTGCTGTTAAACAGCCTTACACGGCCTTCTGAGTTGGGTAAAAGTGTCGAGCCTCCGGGAACATTCAAGATTGTTAATGCCAAATTACCTGTTAAGGCAGGTTCAGTAGTAAATGTAACATCGTTACCAAATGAATTTCCTCCATAACTTGTTGCAACTATTCTATAATGATAAGTTGTGCCAGGTGTTAAATCAATTACTGAAGAATTTGTTACAGTTGAACTTGTTCCACTTCCCACATTTTTAGTGGCAGTTTGCAGTCCGTAATTAGTAGAAGTACCATATTGAAAATAAGTGCTAGTGCTATAACCATGGGGATTAACAGTTCCATTTAATTGGGAAGATGTGCTTGAAATATTTGTTGCAGCATTGGTTGTCACTCCGGGATTCGCGGATGTTGTTGTGAAAGTTTTGTCACTTCCATAAGTTGTGCCGGCTGAGTTGATTGCAACAAGCCTATAATGGTATAAAGTTAGCGGGGTCAAATTACTGGCATAACCTTCAACACTTTGAGTTGAAGTTTCAGAAAAATTATCATGGTATGTTTCATTTCCATAGTTTGTAGTCTTGCCATACTGAAAATACCATGTTGTTAAACTAGCACCATTTGGATTTACAGTTCCACGGAGATTTGTGGAACTTGCAGCAAGATTTGCTGTTGAACCTGTTGTAACCGTTGGTGGAGTTGGTGCTGGATCCTGAATAGAAAAATACTCACTTTTATTAAACGGTTGACCTGAAATTCCTGATACCTTAACCATATAGTTATTGGCACTTGTAAGATCCGTCGGGACAGAATAGGAAAAACTACCATCATTTGCTGTACTTGAGGAAATGGTTTTTACTACATTGCTAAATCGTTCCAATTCAATTTTAATATTCGTGGTGTAGTTACTTTGAGTCCATTGGATATCTGAACTTTTCCCTTTTGCCCAAATCGTTCCAGTTGTTGGAAGAATTACCTGAGCAATTGTTAATAGGTTAAATGAAACGCTAATTAAAATAATGAATAGTTTTTTCATAACGGTTTAGTTTAAAATGTTGATATTTTAGTTTTAAATAAATCGAATTTGGTTCTGTTCCAGCCTTCTAAAAAATACCCCTATTTTTTCTTCCGTTTTTGGCCTTTTAGGAATCAGAAAAACGCTTCTTTTTAATAGAATGCGCCTGTTAAATTTAAATTTTAAATGCGACGATTTAAAGATTTTTGGGTGTTATCCTACAAACACTCTTTTTTTATGCACGAAACACTTGTTTCAGCTAACAAACGAAGTTTTTCAGTTAATCAATTTAGCTTTTCGGCACACAAAACAGATTGTGTTGATTAAAAAACAGTCGCGGTAAAATTGATAAAATGTTTTGATTAATGATTAAAAGCCGGGGGGGCGGCTTTTCTGATTTGAGGATTAAATAATTTTGTAACTGGGGTATCAGTAATTTGACTGATAAATAAGTTTTACAAAAGGCAATATTAAATAAGAAGATTTCATTGTTAAGGGAAAACTCACCAAACCCCGTTTTTATCTTACGAAAAGGTCTTTTGAGCTAACAAACAGTTTTTGATAAAGTGTAAAAATCGAAAGTTTACCCTCCCATTTTTCCCATAAACTGCTGTCTGTAGTTGTTCCCGAGTGGGCAGGTTAGGTTTTCTTCGAGTTTAATTTCTCCCTGTTTGGTGTAACCGGTTATTTTTGAAAGGTTTACAAGAAAAGAACGGTGTACCCTGATGATTTGCTGGTTGGTAAACATCTCCTCGAAATGTTTTATGCCTTTGGTACTGGTAATTTTTCGCTTGCCCGTGAGGTAAAAATAAGTACAGTATCCATCAGCTTCACACATAATGATGTCGGCAAATTTTACAACGGTAAAACCTTTATTGTCAGGAACTACAAGTTGGTGCAACTGGTTATCGTGGTGTACCAGGTCTTCCATCAGAATTTGCAGGTTCAGGTTGGTTTGGTCGTTTTCAATGTCATGTTTTACTTTGTTTACCGCTTCCACCAACTCATCCACTTTTATTGGTTTTAAAAGGTAGTCGGCTGCAGCAAAGCGAAAAGCACGGAGGGCGTAATCGGAATAAGCGGTTACAAAAATAACTTTGAAAGTTGGTGTTTTAAACATTTTCAACAGGTCGAACCCGTTGCCGTTAGGCATTTCAATATCGAGAAAAACCAGTTGAGGCTGGTGTTGCAGAATGGCCTGGTAAGCTGGTTTTACAGCATCACATTCATCAACAATTTCAACGCCGGGGCAAAAATCACGGATGTAAGTTACCAGCGCTTCGCGTGAAGGCTTCTCATCGTCAACTACAATGGCTTTCAAATGTTTAGCTTGCATAAGTAAAGTTTAGCGGTTAAAAATAGTGATTTTATGAATGTATTCGAAATTAATTAAGCCCAACAAAGAACTAATTGACGTGAAGAGATATTTTGGACAAACTTGTTGAATCACCCTAAAAAAGTCAGCTTAATTTACTACTGACTAAGTTGCCCCTTCAGGGCAAAGAATCTATACCTGCATGTTAACCCAAGGCGTTGCCATTGGGCTGAAATGATTTGTCCTTTCAGGACGAGTTTTAATTTACAAGCTGAAAGTTTGGCTCAATTCATCCCGGAATCAACCTGAAGACGCCCAGAAAGGGCAGATAAATTGAGACATCGCCTGT
>JBGSRA010000056.1:0-8092 GCA_041737765.1 Draconibacterium sp.
AGGAAAAGCGCGTTCGGGTGACGAATCGGGCGCTAAACTGTTACTGACCGACCTGATAAAAGCACGCTGTGATGGCGCCGATCCGTACAATATTTCGTCACTCAGCGGGCAAAGCCTGCTCGATATGATTCACACACAGGCGCGTATTGAACTTTGGGGCGAAGGTAAGTCGTTGTTGTATGCCAAACGTTTTAAACGCACAATTAAACGAAACTATCCAGGTACAAATCATACCGAAATCCTGAATGATTATCCATACAATGACCCAAAACTAATTATGTTGATTCCACAGGATGAAATCAACAATAATCCCGAGATTGACGAAAGTGATCAGAATTTATAAACAAAACTCATTTATAATTAAGGGCTGCCCGGTTGGGTGGCCCTTTTTTATTTGGAAAAGATGGTTCACTTTATACGGGTCAAATTGATATTCATTTCATTCTAATGGAAGCAAAAAAGCAGATTTTAAACATTATTAAATCGAAGATGTAATTCGCGGAAATACCAAACAGTTATCTCAACTCATCACCATTCTAAATGAATTGACGCTTTATAAATCGCTCAATCTTTTGTCCGATTAAATAAAAATCAATGGAAATTTTAAATAAAAAAATTAACACAACATTATTGTTGTTACAAAAAATAACTGTCATATTTACACTCTTTAAATTTCAAATTTTTATAAATTAATAAAATCAGAGACTATGAGATTAAAACTTCTACTTTTTGCGATGTTGCTGTCCGCAGGCATTTATGCCCAGGAAGCATACAGGGGCTTGATTATTACCGAGTCCAGAATGTCGGGTTCACCCGATAACTACGTTGAAATTACCAACGTGGGTGACAAAGCAGTTAACCTGAAAGATTTCGAATTAGGGAAGGTTACACCGTGGGACCCTGCTATCACCGATGTATTTACATCCCCTTTCACTCCGGGAACATCGGGATATATAATGTTACCTGATTTCGTTCTCGAACCGGGAAAAAGCTTTGTAGTTGCAACTGCTTATGATTTTGCCGCTGAAAAATACGCGAAGAAAGTGGCAGGATATGAAGGAGGCCAGCAATCCTTGCAGAAACTTCAAACGTACGAAGTGGCCGATCTGCTTTTACACATGGCAGAAACCAATGGCGATTCAACCGACTTTGTTACAAGGAATGCCAACGGCGAAATGATTGGGATTCTTGACGCATGGAACGGTCGCGAATGTTTGTATATCGAACAACATTTATCTGAAATCGATTCGGTTGTAATTGATCAGGTAGGCGGTATTTTTGACAATAACGGACAGAACTTTGACAAAAACTATGACGTAGCCGGTGTTGTCAGTGCAACAAACAACTCCATACTGATTCGTAAATCGATTGTTAAGCAGGGTAATCCCGATTTTGCCAATGCCCGCGGTGTTGGTGAAGATGATTCTGAATGGATTGTTTGGCAACGGCCAAATGATTGGGGACAATGGCGCGATTTACAATGGACAGTTGGAAATCACGGGGCGTATATACTTGACGAAAACACGCTTGAATCAGACATCGTAGATGTTGATTTTGCAGGCAAAACCATTACAGTTCCATGGGGTATTCGCAGAGGCGATGGCGTTATGCGCACCATGAAACAAAAACCGGGTGTTCGCTGGACCTATGACCTGAACCCGAATTTTGAAGACTCATTAACTTTTGTCGCACGCTCGGGTGATAAACTAAGCATTCTTGTTGCGGGCGATATGTCAAACAAAGCAACTTTTGATATTATTGTATCAGAACCAACTGCCGATGCAAACATCGTTGTTCCGGTAACTGCTTTAAACTACCCAACTGCAACTGCCGTACAGTGGTGGAGGGGCGATAACCAAAGAGGTATTCTTGATTGGCCAAGGGTTACTCAACATACCTCGGGTCCTGACAGTATTACAGGCAACTGGTACGGTATTCCTTATGCTACCAGTGTTGACTCATTATTGATGCATTTGGAAAAACCGTCAAACGCAAAATGGGAAATTGTTTCGGTTGACGGTGTGGTAAGACCCGATGTGAAACACGGCGATAAACTTAAAGTTACTGCCCAGAATGGTGCAATTAAAGAATATTTTATTGAGGTGCGCCCGTTGCAACCAAACCATAATGCATATCTGGCTTCAATTACATGGCCTGATATTCCTGAAGCATACAAAGGTTTGTTTGGCTGGGTTGGCGATACAGTTCCCGGATTTAACGCAACTACCTATAATTACAGAATTACTGTACCTATGGATGTGGATGGAATACCTGCCCTTGTAGCAAAAACGGAACAATTGAACTCTAAAGTTCAGGTAAAACGTGCTACTTCTCTATTCGGAACAACTGCGGAACGTACTATTTCGTTTGTGGTTACTGCAGAAGATGACAGTGTTACATATACATATAATGTAGAATTGGTAAAAGAAATTGATCCTTCAAAACTTCAACCATACTACGCCGATCCTTTCCTTTCTGAATTTATATTCTGGGAAGCCTGGGCAAACAGTTATGCTGAAATTGCCAATCCGGGAAATCAACCGCTTGATTTAAGTAACTATATGTTCGCCAGCCAGTGGAATACAAATCCATCCGGAGTAATTCAATCAAGAATGGGAACAACCGAATGGTTGGACCGCTATGATAAATATGTACCCGGTTACAAATGGGTGAACGAAGCACAATGGGCTGTAACACCAGGTATCCTGGAACAGGATCTGAATGTTAACGCTATTGTTATGCCAGGCGATGTTTTTGCCATGGGTGCAATTTATACAGATGGAACTACCAATCCGTCATGGATTCCGGATTACAGATGGCCGGTTCCGGCTCAGTTGGATATTCAGTTTAATATGTATCCCAACAACTCAAATAAAAGGGACTTCCCTAACGGTTTCGTGAACCCATGGGGAGAAGCAGTTAGTACCAATGGTGCTATGATGCATAAATGGTCGAATTCAAGCTTTTTCATGTTCAAAATTCTGAACGATTCAATCAAACAGGGTTTAAAACCAGCCAACGATCCAAATGATTTCGAATTAATCGAAACATGGTCAATGGCTTCTACCACCGATTGGGTAGTTGGTGGGAAAAAAGCTGAGATGATTACCAACTGGATAAGGAAACCCCAAATTTATAAAGGTAACACAGGTTTTGAAACTGCAGGTTCATTTGGAACAGATCCTGCAACCAGTGAATGGACATATTCCGACCGACCTTACTGGTCTGCACGTGGTATCGGATGGCCATTGGATATTCTCAATGTAGGAAACGACCTTGGACAGCACTTTATGTACGAAGCAACACAATACAAATCAACTGTTTCTTCAATTGTGTATAAAGTGACCGAAGGTTATTCAATGAACGAAGGTATAAGGGGCATGACACCCGGAACAACTGTTGCCGACTTTATGGGTGGTCTTACCAAAGCACATGAAATGCAGACCTTAACGGTTAAAGGCGCTGCAGGCGAACTTGCCATGAGCGATGTACTTAACTTAAATGACACTTTGGTTGTAATGTCAGCGGATAGTATGAACATAACCAAATATATTCTTAATGTAAATGAAGAAGGTTTAAGTTCAAATGCAGTTTTAACTTCAAGCAGATATTCGGTTACCATTGATCAGCAACCAAAAAGTGCATCAGAAGCAAACGCTGAGGCAGGAGTTGGTAATATCAAAGGGTTTGATTATGGTACAGCATTGCGTACAATTTTAGCGAACATTACTGTACCTTCAGGGGCAACTCTGGCTGTAATTGATGTAAATGGCGCTTACGTTCCGCTGAAAATGCTGAATTTCGACTCTACTTACATCAATGTTACTGTTAACAGTAATATTTATATTAATGTAGTTGCTGAAAATGGTGTGACACAAATTAACTACCAGTTAATTCCATCGACTTCGGATAACGATGCATTCCTGTTGTCGGATGTTTACAGTGTGGTTCAGAAAGATTTACTGGTTCAGTATGTACCACGCGGAACAAACGTGAGCACTTTGCTTGCAAATTTGGTTCCTTCGGGTCATGCCACTATGAAACTGATCAACAAAATGGGTCAGGAAAGACTGGACGGTGGTGTTGCCGATGATGATAAAGTGGTTGTAACCTCGGCCAATGGTCAGGTAACAAGAAGTTACTATATTTCGAAACTGGCGAGTGATGCTACACCCGCAACTACTTATCTGGCCTACATTTTATCTCCTGTTTATGGTGTTGACCAGGTTGCTTACAGGGTAGCCGGTGTATCAGGAACCGAAACAGTTTCAGCATTCCTGTCTAAAGTTAATGCTGCACCGGGTGCAACAGCTTATGTTGTTGACAAAGACGGCGCAGTAAAAACTGCAGGCGACATTGAAGGAAGCGATATGGTAAAAGTAGTTTCTGCCGATGGCAAAATGAATGTATTCTACACATTTGGACCGTTAACTTCGGCCAGTGTATTACAGGCAAATGACATCCAGTTGTATCCAAATCCAACCAACGGTGAAATAAACGTTAGCGGAGTAAAAGCCGGATACCGTATTCAGGTTTACAATTCAGTAGGTGCTGCTATTCGCGATATCAATGTTCAGGGTAGCATTGAAAGAATTTCGCTGAAAAACCAACCTGCAGGAATGTATATGATTGTTGTTAGCGACAATAACAAAATGTTAGGTCGTTACAAAGCACTAAAAAAGTAAGTCTCATTCTTTAATGTTTAAATAATTGGCTGCCCGTATTTGCGGGTGGCCTTTTTTTTGTTTCTTATTTCTCATTTTTAACTGAAGATTAACAGAATCAAAAATAACGAATCAGAAAATTTAAAGATTTATTACACCCAAAATCCCTATTTTCACCTTTCAAAATTCAAACTGATGAAACCAATACTTTTACTGATTCTTCTTTTGCCTTTAATTGCTTATTCCCAGGATAATAAAACCGGAACTTTTACCAATCCTGTTTGGGATGGTGCAGACCCGTGGATGATAAAAGAGGGTGAAAACTATTATTATTGTTTTTCAGCTAATAACGCAATCCAGGTTTCCAAATCAAAAAAAATGACTCAACAGGGCGAAACCCACGTAATATGGAAAGCTCCCGAAACTGGCTGGAACAAAGCTTGTGTGTGGGCACCAGAAATACATTTTATCGGTGGGCGATGGTATGTGTATTATGCGGCAGGAGAATCAGGTCCTCCTTTCATCCATCAGCGAACAGGAGTTTTGCGCTCGAAAACCAATGATATTTTCAGTGAATACGAAGATTTGGGAATGTTATACACAGGCGATGATTCTTCTGTTCCGGAATCCAACATCTGGGCAATTGACATGACTGTTTTTGAACACAACCGGAAATTGTATGCGGTTTGGTCGGGTTGGAAAAAACAAGCTGATACCGACAAAACCCCTCAACATCTTTACATTCAGGAGATGGAAAATCCGTTTACTTTGAAAGGAAAACGTGTTTTATTGTCGTCACCTGAAGAAATCTGGGAAACCGGCGGCCCGCTCAATCTGAATGAAGGTGCAGAAGTCTTAAAAAATGGCGACCAGGTTTTTATCGTTTATTCCTGTCGCGAATCGTGGACACCCGAATACCGGCAGGGTATGTTACAACTGAAAAATGCGAAAGTTGACCCGCTTTTAAAGGAAAACTGGATAAAAACCGGACCTGTTTTCGAGGGGAATGAAAAGGTTTTTGGAGTTGGCCACTGTTCGTTTGTAAAATCGCCCGATGAAACGGAAGACTGGATAATTTATCATTCCAAAAAATCGACAAATCCCGGCTGGGAACGCGATGTGCGGATGCAGCCCTTTACCTGGAAACCCAACGGAACACCCGATTTTGGCAAGGCAATTCCGGCTGGTGTGTCGGTGAAACTTCCTTCGGGAGAACTCAGGTAAACATCCTTATTTCTCATTCCTTATTTTTTGTTTTACATTTAATAACAGAATAAGCCCGCCTGAATGACGAAGTCGGGCTGGAAATAACAAAATCAGGAAATTAAAAGGCAACCCGCAAAAAAGTAACTTCCGTAAAAATTTGGTGGTTTAATGACTTTGGTCTTGCTCGTCTGCCCGGAATTATGCCTGCCTGAAATCACGTCAGTTTCGAAATGGAACTCAAAATACCTTCAACTGAATTTTTGTCAAGTTTCGAAAAAGCAAACCATTTTTTCCCGAGGTCTTTGAGCGAAGCTCCAAGATGATAAACTTCAACACCATCAATAATCAAAAAGCGGTCGTGACTTTTGACAAAGTTCTTCAGCACGAAGTTTCCGTATTGCATGTTGGCTTTTTCAACATCCAGTGCTAATTGTTTTCCGGTGTTTTTGGTGAGTAAAAGCACTTTTACGTTTTTCCCTTTTTTAGATAAATGAATAAGGCTGGTTTCGTCAATATAATTATCAATCAGCACAATGCTTTTTGTTGCTGAGCGAATAATTTTTGAAGCCAGTTCGTAGGCATCAAATACCTGCCCTTCGAAAAATACGCCTTGATTGGGAATGACATCTTTACGTTCCAATGCCTTGAATACTTTCTCAAACTGTTGGTCGGTAACTAGTTGTTTTTGTTCTATTTTATTCAGTCGATGATTAATCAACGAGTTGTCCGACAGTAACTCCCGCATTTTCACAAATGCATTCATTACCTGAATACTTACCATTATAGCTGTATCACTGTTAAGTACTGCTGATAACATCGCAACACCTTGTTCGGTAAATACAAAAGGGATTGTTCTTCTTTTTGTGGTCGCAGATTGCGACTGCAAAACAACTTTATTATTTGCGGTCGCAAATTGCGACTGCAAATTTTTCCACTCCGCCTCAGTAAGCTGAAACATAAAGTTTTCGGGAAATCTTTTTGCATTTCGTTTTACCTGCTCATTAATTCGCTTTGTTTCCACATCATAAAGTTCAGCAAGGTGATAGTCAATCATTACCTGAACCTTTCTAACCGTAAAAATCTGGTTTTCAATAATATTCTGCGATATAGTTAAATCTTTGCTCATAAACCAATTGCAATCGATATGTGGTTATCTTTTATAAAACCCGCTTTTAAATTAGGCTTGTCGTTCAATTGGTTTTTGTTTTTGGTTACAGGTTTAAAAGTAAGCAACATAAGCTATAAAAGCAACGGAGAAAAGGGAATATTTTGGAAAGGGGAAATGAGGAATAACAGAATAGGATAATAACAAAATCAGGAATTGAAAAGGTATTTTCACAAAAATCACCCTTGTCTGAGTGAAATACCGAAATCTATCGGGTTAGGGGGCTTTTACCAGAATCTTAACAGGTTCAACCAAATACTGGCTGGTATCTTTTAGCTGCTGAATTTTACGCACTACATCCATTCCCGAGATAACACGGCCAAATACCGCAAACCCTTGTCCGTCGGGGTTGCGATTTCCGCCAAAATCAAGCGAAGGCTGGTCGCCGACACAAATAAAAAATTCTGTACTGGCAGTTCCCGGTTCGTTGCGTGCCATCGATAGTGCACCATGGGTGTGTTTCAGCCCGGTAACAGCAGTGGTTTCATGGGGAATGGGTTTTATTTTATCGATAATTTTATCATCGTACAAACCACCCTGAATTACTTCGATTTTGACTTTGCTGTTTGGTTGGTTATCAGGGCGAACAACGCGGTAGAACAACGCATTTTCAAAGGTTCCGTTTTTTAAATGTGTCAGAAAATTTTTGGCTGTAACCGGGGCATGAATTGTATCGATTTCGCAAAGAATCTCGCCCAACGAAGTTTTAAAAACGGTTTTAGGTAGTTGTTGTGCATAAATATTTGTAAAGAAGAAAATCAATACTATCAGAAAGGCAAATTTTGGTTTCATTGTAATTATATCTTGAATGGTCAAAAATAACAAGGTTATTTGTATTGCAGGCTGAAATCCTGATTGTTCCTTGTCTTTTTTGAGTTGTCCTTTCAGGACGAAAATTACGGAACATTATTCAATTACCCAAGGCGTTGCCATTGGGCTGAAATGATTTGTCCTTTCAGGACGAGTTTTAATTTACAAGCTGAAAGTTTGGCTCAATTCATCCCGGAATCAACCTGAAGACGCCCAGAAAGGGCAGATAAATTGAGACATCGCCTGT
>JBGSRA010000066.1:0-47955 GCA_041737765.1 Draconibacterium sp.
CCCGCATGTTGGGCAAAATCTGCATCTCACGGTAATCGATAAAACTTCGGGAATGGAAGTTCAAAGGGTTTCTACTGTCGCAACTGCTGATTTTATGGTCGATGTTTTTGGAATCGAAAACGGAAAATCATACAATATCGATTTTTTTGCCGACCACAATAAAAACGGTAATTACGATGTACCACCTGCCGACCATGCATGGCGCCTGGAATTGGATGACGTGATGGGCGATACAACCTTATTGTTTCAGCACAATACTAGTTTTACTGATATCAATTGGATTGCCACAACAGTTTTCGATAGAAATAATTCATTGGTGAGAATTTACCCAAATCCGGCCACCGACAGGGTATTTATTGAAATGGACAACATTTCGGTTTCAAAAATTCAGGTTTCTATTTACGATTTAACCGGAAAATTAAGATACGAAACTTTAAAGCCACTGACTAACAGAATAGAACTTGATATTCATGGCTTAAATAATGGAATTTATTTAATCGATTTGAAAACAAACAGTAAACATCAAATGTTTAAATTAATAAAATACTAAAAATCAAAAAAATGATCAAAACATCAATTTCAATTTTGTTGATACTTTTTTGTTTCGGAGTAATGGCGCAGGAAGCAGATACAATTAAACCAATAAAAAATGTTTTTCAGGGTACACGGTTTATCAATCTGCACTCGGCCAATGTTGCTTCGAAGAACGAGTTACAAATGTTTATCCAGCACAGGTTTGGAAATATCAATGGTGGATTTTACGAATTTTTTGGATTGGACGAAGCTTCCATGAGATTGGGATTTGAATACGGCCTTACCAACAATTTTACAGTTGGAATTGGCCGAAGTACTTACATGAAAACTTTCGATTCATTTTTAAAATACAGGTTATTAACCCAGAATTCAACGATGCCGCTCACAGTAACGGCCACAGTAGCCGGATCGTTTCCGACAATTAAAAATGTCATTCCCGACGCGTACAGCGATTTTTCGGAAAAAGCTTCCGGGAATGTTCAGCTGCACATTGCTAAAAGCTGGAAAAGTATTGGTTTTCAAGTAACACCGGGATACATTGGCACCGGTTACATTCCCGTTGAAAACAGCAGCTATTCGTTTTTTACTCTTGCCGCGGGAGGTTCTGTAAAACTATCAAAGAAAGTATCAGTAAACCTTGAATATCTTTACAGGTTTGAAGATGAAATAGATTATGTGAATCCTTTATCAGCCAGCATTGACCTTGATACGGGTGGACATTTATTTCAGATTATAGTTTCCAACACCCAGCAAATGTACGATCAGGCAATTATAACAAATCCCACAGGCGACTGGGCAGAAGGAAGTTTATACCTGGGATTCAATTTAGTTCGTGGATTTAATTTTAAACAATATTAATATGGAAAGAAGAAAATTTTTTAGAAATTTTGCCGTTGGTGGCAGTCTGTTACTAACAGCTCCGGTGCTGTTCAATTCGTGTTCCGATGATTCAACGGATGATGATAACAATAACAACAATAATAATAGCGGTGATATTACCGTTGACTTAAACGATTCGGCTTACGCAAGCTTAAAAACCGTTGGCGGATTTGCTTACAAAGGCGACATTATTGTAATTCGTTCAACCGATACAGTTTATCTTGCATTGTCGAAAGTATGTACACATTCGCAATGTACTGTAACCTACAATTCAACGAATAAAGATATTCCATGCCCTTGCCACGGTTCTAAATTCACAACAACAGGTGCTGTAGTTAATGGTCCGGCTGCAAGTCCTCTCAAAAGTTATAATGTAAAAATCAACGGCAATATTCTAACAATATCTTAAAAATTCATATTCAAACCGGAATAACCGGTAATCTAAAAAATAAAAATCCGGAAAACTTTTAAAGTATTCCGGATTTTTTGTGTTTTAAAAGCCCAGCAATTTCTTATTTCCCCAGAATAACTTTCCCAGTAAATAGTTTGTTGGCTGCCTGCACTTTGCAGATATAAATGCCAGGTTGTAATTTTTGACCAGCCTGATTGTCACCACGCCAGATGTATTCATCGGTTGTTGAAATGTCATTGCGAACCAGTCTTCCGTCAATCGAATAAATTTGCACAATCATCGGTTCAAATCCACTATTTTCGATTTTCAACCGGGTTTCGGATGTGAAAGGATTTGGATAGATTTTCAATTGTTTTTCTGCATTATTTGATAACCAATCCGTTCCGGTGGTTATACTGTTTTCCATTCCCGGTGTTCCCAGTTTTTCGAGCGACGATTTCCAGAATTCAGCCTTTGAATTATCGTAAAAATATTGACGAAGTTCCAAAGTTGTTCCGGTTCCGTTTGGTTCAACCGGCCATGGCAATTCGCTGCCAAAAGCAACCGAATCAACCAATAACCCTGTTTTATCAAAAAGGCGCACGGCATCACCTGTACTTCCCAATCCAAAATCGAAATTTCCTGAACCGGTAATTACTTTCGGATATACAGTATTGAAATCTGCTGTATCTCTGCACATTACAAGGTATCCATCACTTTTCAATATTGTATTTTTAGGAATCACAAACTGGTGAGCATCGTCATCGTCTTTAAAAATCCATCCCGAAATATCAAGATCTACCCTACCCCAATTGTAAATTTCCACCCAATCGCCGGCATCATTTTCAACTGATGGATTGTAGTTTATTTCATTGATAACAACAGAGTTGCCATCGTCAACCTCTACTTCATAAAAGGCCTTAAAAGTTGTTGCTTTTTTAAGGCTAATCTGAACGGTTTTACTAACCACAGTTACACCGTCAACCTCCCAATGGTGAAATTTGTATCCCCGAAGAGCATTTGCAGTTACAGTGACAGGTACATATTCAAAATATTTTCCTTTCCATAAATCTCCGGCAACTTCAATCGTATTCAGTTTTATATAACCGGCCGATGCAGGAGAATTGGAAAGAGTAACTTCAAAAACTCCACCTCGAACAAATTGCTGATTTATATGCGACTGCACATGCACAACCCTGTTTAGCGCAAATGTTCTCATGGTTTGCACTGATGTTTCCCAGCCACCAATGCTTGGCATACTCCATTTGCTGTAATTTCGTACGATTTCGGGTTTTACTATTGCAGCAATGCTATCGATATGTTCAACTACTTCGCTTCCAACAAAAGTGGTATTTAACATATCAGCAAAACGATTAATAAATTTGAATTTAAACTTCTGATTTTCCATCAGTTTCCTGAGCAGTAATGTTGACCACGGCGGATTTGGCCAGCTTGGACCATTGGGTTCCAGGGCAAACTGTACTGTGTTTAATGTATAATCAGTTCCACCATAAATTCCAAAACCAAAATCGGTATCGAACATTATCCAACGCCATTTGCCTTCCTCTGTTTGAGGTCTCCAGTATTTAATATTATTTCCCGGCCAGTCGCGGTTGTTAAAATAAATCTGCGACAGTTGGTAATCAACAAAATTATCGATATCGATTTGTTTGGCAGCAATTTGATAATTTGCATCACTAACCAGGCTGTTGTTATTGATAAAATCAAGTAATTCAAGGTATTCAGCATTACTACCTTCAAGAACCGCTGCTTCATATTCAAGTAAATCAAGTTTTGAGGCATCCACATCATGATTACTTTCAATGTAGTCTTCATTAATTTTTTCTCGTAAATTAATATGTCCCCAGTACTGACCATTCAAATACAAAACAACCGGTTCAAATGCCTGAATATCAGTATTCATATCTTTAACCAAATCAGTCATCATTCCATCCCTGAAACGAGTATAATCGTAATCATTACCTGCATTCCGCAAAACAAGCGATTTAAACGAAGTAATTGGTTTTGATTTAAAAAGCTGAATATCCTTTAAAACTGGTTCACCATATTCGCTTCTGAAAAAAACAGCCAGCGATTTCTGCGGACGGGCACGGCTCCAGGCGCCAAATATTTTAATTCCGCAGTTTAACGAAAAATCACGTTCCCCGTCAACACCGGTCATTTCAATGCTGGCGGGTTTTTCCCAGTCTTCCCAGAAATTTGCACCGAAATAAGGATTTGAATTTTCATAAGTATCACCCAGAACATAAATCCCGGTTTCATTGTCCCAAAGGTTCATCGAATCGGTTGATATTGAAATTACCGGCACAGTAGGAGGTGCATCGAAAATATAGGTTCGTGTGGTTATTTTTCCGGGAATTGCGCCAGTCTTAAAAACCCGTGCACGAACAACCGTATTTTTTGTTAATTCAATTGGTCCTCTGAAAAGGGTACTGTTTGATTTGGGCTCATCTCCGTTTAAAGTGTATCTGATCTCTTCTCCAGTTGCTGCCCCCGAAAGACCAAGCTGACTTTTTGATTTCAGAAACATTTCGGATATTGAAAACTGTAACTCACTTTTTACAATATCTGAGGCAATTTTCGATTCGTTTAAAGCCCCGGGAGTAGGAATTTCAAAATATCCCCAGGTTGCCATGTTGTTCATGTCGCGGCCAAACGAATAATTAGTAGGAACGATTCCGTAATTAATTGAATCTGCAACTGTTCCGTCTTTATATGTTATACTTAATGTTTCGCCCGATGATGAAAGTTTAAAGTTGGAATGTGGGTAGAGTGTTGGCATTTGCAGGTATTGTGAAACTGGTGAACTGTTTTCCACATCACCTGAATAACCTACGGTCAGAAAAGGAATGGCTGACAAATCACTCGAAGTAGAATTGGTATTATGAACCTGAATTGCCAAAACATTGCTGGTTTCGTTTAATAATGAGATAAATTCTGAAACATTAAAACCTTCAGGCGAACTGCCATTATAAATAACTGCTTCGTGCGAAGTTGCAGCGGTATTGTAGGTTACTGCCGATCCTGCAGCACCCATTCCTGAACGGCAGATTTCGGTACCATTCAGATAAGCTACAAATCCATCATCGTAATCCATGTGTAGCCAAAGCGATTTAAGATCGTTCAGATTACTGACTGTAAATTTCTTACGCAGAAAAACCGACATTTTACCAGTGGCAATAACCGTATTATCATCGTTGTCGCCAAATCCAATACCACTTGGACCCGATTGCCATTGGTTATCAGTAAAATTATAGGTTTTCCAGGTTGAAGAAGGTTCGCTTGAAGGAATAAAATATTTCCAGCTTTGACCAATATCAATAATGGTGTGCCAATACAACGGTGATTGCGGTCTGTCTTTCCCAGAGGCATAAATCAACAAAGGCTGATTTGGTCCCAGAATCATATCAGGTAATTGCCATTTTAACAGGTTTTCAGTGTTTTCGCTTAAATAATAATCCGAAAGATTTACATCTGTGTTGCCGCTGTTAATTATTTCAAACCAATCGGGTGTATCTCCATCTTCGTCGTACACAATCACAGTATTCGACGACATAATTTCGTTGATTTTTAATCCCTGCGAGTTTGCAGCACCAAAAACCGATATCAGAATGGAAGAAGATAAAAAAAGCCGGTATAAAAAATTCATTTTGTTCCTTTATTTAAGCGGATGCAAATCAACAAAATAAATAACCGAATACAAAAATGTAATCGTTAAAATCGTGCAAATCTGTTTAAAAACAAAAAAAGGATTCGAAAAATCGAATCCTTTCTAAGTCTTCATGGTGTATTCAGTCTCACTTTATTTTGCCGATAATTCCTTCCCGCTTTCTTTTGCGGTTAAATCGAAAGTAATTTCAAATTCGTCGTAAATCATTTTATCGCCAAGACCTTCGAAAAATTTTCCCGACCCGTAACGGATATCCCATTTGGTACGGTCAAGTTTGGCTGTTCCATTGGCTTTTACAACTCCATTCGCAAGATTTACTTTTGCCGGAAAATTAATTTCGTTTGTTATTCCTTTCAACGTAAGTTTTCCGTTAACTGTGTAATCTCCGTTACTTGCTTTTTTTACCGATGTAATTTCGAAAGTGGCACCCGGATGTTTTTCAACTGAAAAGAAATCATCGGATTTCAGGTGGCCAACCAGTTTTTTGTTCCATTCGGCATCAGTTAAATCGGTACACGAAATTGAAGTCATATCGATATTAATATTGGCACCAACCACTGCGCTTTTTTCAACCCACACTTTGCCTTTATCTAGTGTAACATTACCTGTATGTTCACCGGTAACTTTTTTTGCGTTCCAGGTAATTTTACTTGCTTTGGTATCAATTTCAAAAGCTGTTTTTTCTCCTTTTACTGTTCCGGCCAAAACTGTTGATGCAGTTACCAGAACTCCCAATACGATTGCAATAGATTTCTTCATTTTTGTTTTCTTTATGTTTAACGATGCAAAGATGCACACTAAACATGAAGAAAAAGATAAACTAGTTTAAGAAAAATACCAATTAGTCTTTTTTTCTTGCTTTTTTCGATAAAATCTTGCTTAAAAACACCGGAGTAACTCCCAGGTATGAAGAAATATGGTATTGCGGTAATCTTTTAATCAATTCGGGATGAAGTTTTATCAATTCCTCGTAATTTTCATCTGCTGTTTTCGATAAAATTGAAACCAGCCTTTGCTGCAAAAAAATGTACGACTTTTTGATGTATCGTACAAATGTCGAGAAGTTTTTTGTTAACAGGTTCAGGTTTTCGTCGGAAACTGAATAAACCATACTTTTTTCGATGGCATCGAGATAAAATGAAGTGGTAGCCGGGGTTGCAAGATCGCCAATCCACTGGTTTTCGCGGGCAAAAAGAATATTAAATTCTTTCCCCGAAGTATCGATTACATACATTCTCAACAATCCTTTTTCAACAAAATAATGCTTTGTGTTACTGTCGCCGCTGCTAAAAATAATTTCCTTTTTTCTGAATGCTTCTTTGTGAAATGAATTGCTGATGATTTCCTTTTCCCAATCTGTAAGAGGCCGATTGTAGATATGTTCGTAGTAACTGATAATTGTTCCGCACTTTTCCATTATCTGATTTTCTTTAAAGGTAAATGTAAATAAAAGCCTTTTTAAAACCGAAACAAAACAGGTATTTGAGTTTTCTGTATAAAAATGTTATTCTTTTTACAATATAAGCTGCCTTTTTAATATCGCGAATAGTTACTTTTACACAATAATAAATCAGTTAAACAATCTCCTCCGGGAGAATTAAATCAAAAGAAAAACAACATGAAAAAAAATCTTGTTTTATTGTTTGCGGCTGTAATCATGGCCGGAACTGCTTTTTCGCAGGTTAACACACTTTCGAAAAAGGAAAAAAAAGAAGGATGGGTATTGCTTTTTAATGGCAAAGACTTTTCAGGGTGGCGCCAGTGTAACGGAACAGCAATGCCCGCCAACTGGGTAATTGAAGAAGATGCCATGAAAGTTTTTATTGGCGAAGGGAAACAACCCGGACAAGGCGCTAATGGTGATATTCTTTTTTCTGATAAGAAATTCAAAAACTTCGAATTTACAATCGACTGGAAAGCCAGTAAAATGGCCAACTCGGGTATTTTCTACTACGTTCGCGAAGTACCAGGCAAACCAATTTATTATGCTGCTCCCGAAATTCAGGTACTCGACAATGTGGATGCCACCGACAACAAAATTGCCAGTCATTTGGCTGGTTCGCTGTACGATCTGATTGCCGCTGACCCAAAAACAATTCATCCTGCCGGTAAATGGAACACCTGTCTGGTTAAGGTTAAAGATGGTGCTGTAACTATATCGATGAATGGAACTGAAGTGGTAAAATATACACACTGGACTCCGGAATGGGATAAAATGGTTGCTGGCAGCAAATTCAAATCTTTCGAAGGCTGGACCGAAGGAATTGCAAAAGAAGGATTTATTGGTTTGCAGGATCACGGATATCCGGTCTGGTTCCGCAACATCAAAATCAGGGAATTGTAATTTTTTTTTTGATAAAAATTATTGTAGAGACGCACGGCCGTGTGTCTCTACAATAATTTTTGAAAAAGGATGCCATCCCTCTAATTTTTTAATAAATGGGATGGCATCCTTTATTTCACATTTATCCTAAACTCCATATAACTATATTTGTGTTCGAAAAAATATAACTGTTCAGGAACCATGAAAAAAATCTTTTATTTCACCATTTTAGCAATAGCACTGTTTAACTTTTCATGTACGAGCCAAAAAGAATCGAATAATTCAGTTGCAACCGATTACACCCAATTTGTCGATCCGTTAATCGGCAGCGGTTACCACGGCCATGTTTTTGTGGGTGCCAGCGTACCATTTGGAGCAGTACAACTTGGCCCGAATAACGAAACCCAGGGCTGGGACTGGTGTTCAGGTTATCATTATTCCGATTCAATTCTAATCGGGTTTGCACACACACGCCTGAGTGGTACCGGAATCGGCGATTTGGGCGATGTGGTTTTTATGCCGGTTACCAGCGATTTTGTGCCAGTAACCGATACAATCCCCTACCCCTGGAAATCGAAATATTCACACGAAAAGGAAGTTGCACAGGCAGGCTATTATTCACTGCATATCGACCGATATAACATCGATGCTGAACTTACTGCCACCAGCCGCGTTGGTTTTCACCGATACAAATTCAATAACGAAGGCGATTCAAAAGTGGTGATTGAACTAAAATATGGTACTGGCTGGGATAAAATCAGCAAGGGTTTTGCTGAACAGGTTGACAAAAACACGGTGCAGGGTTCAAGGTTTTCGAAAGGCTGGGCCGAAGACCAGAAAATTTTCTTTTATACCCAATTCTCAAAAGACATTATAAGTTTTGAAGTGCTGAATTCCAATGATGAAGAAGGTATTTTAACCGTACTTGTTGGTTTCGAAGGAAATGGTGAACTGCTCACAAAAACAGCCATTTCGGCTTTAAGTCTGGAAGGGGCAAAGAATAATCTTTCTGCTGAAGTCACAGATTGGGATTTCAATTCAGTAAAAAACATTGCAAAAGCAAGCTGGAATACCGAACTGGGCAAAATCAAAGTGGAAACCGGAAATCTTTCCGACAAAAAAATATTTTATACTGCGCTGTATCACACCATGATTGCGCCATCGCTGTTTAACGATGCCAACGGCGATTACCGCGGCGCCGACAAACAAAACCATCAAAACCCGGGGTACCAAACCTACACCACTTTTTCGCTGTGGGATACTTATCGCGCGGCACACCCGCTTTACACACTGGTTCAGCCCAACCGCATCAACGATTTTGTAAATACGATGCTTGCCATTTACGACCAGCAGGGAAAACTGCCGGTGTGGCACCTGCACGGTAACGAAACCAACTGCATGGTGGGTTACCACGCCATTCCGGTAATTGCCGATGCTTACCTCAAAGGATTTCGGGGATTTGATGCCGAAAAGGCTTTCGAAGCCATGAAATCTTCCGCCATGAGCGACTTCCGCGGGGTTGACTTTGTAAAATCACAGGGTTATATTCCGGCCGATTCACAGGTTGAATCAGTGGCCCGCGCCATGGAATATGCCATCGACGACTGGTGCATTGCAGCCATGGCAACCGCCTTGGGAAAAACCGAAGACGCAGCATATTTCTCGAAAAGGGCAAAATACTACGAAAACTACTTCGATCCGAAAACCCGTTTTATGCGTGGTAAAATGGCTGACGGAAGTTGGCGCGCGCCTTTCAGTGCAATTGCCTCGCAACACAATGCCGATGATTACTGCGAAGGAAACGCATGGCAGTATCTGTGGCTGGTTCCGCAAAATCCGGAAGGGCTGATTGAAATATTAGGTGGAGAAGCGGCTTTTACAGCCAAGTTAGACAGTCTGTTTTCTATTTCTTCTGAACAGATCGAAGGCGCATCTTCAGATATTTCAGGTTTGATTGGTCAGTATGCCCACGGCAACGAACCAAGTCACCATACCACTTATATGTATGCTTTTGCAGGCCAGCAATGGAAAACAGCCAGTCTGGTGCGCGAAATCTGCAAAACCATGTACACCGACCAAAACGACGGATTGTGTGGCAACGAGGATTGCGGACAGATGTCGGCGTGGTATGTTCTTTCTTCGATGGGAATGTACCCTGTGAACCCGGCTGCCGGCGCGTATGTTTTCGGAAGCCCTGTTTTCGACAAAGCCGAAATCGGTTTGCCTGAAGGAAAAACATTCAGCATTGTTGCTGAAAACAACAGCGCCGTAAACCTTTACATCCAGTCGGCTGAACTGAACGGGAAACCATACACAAAATCGTTTATCACGCACAAGGACATTATTGCCGGCGGTACCCTGAAATTTGTGATGGGCAACCAGCCCAATACAACATTTGGCGCGGCGCCGGATGACCGGCCAAAATCGGTGGTTTATTAAATTGAAATCTAACCACACAGGCACATAGGTCACATAAGATTCTATTGTTTTCTATGTCCCTATGTGGTTCAAAATAAAAATAATATGAAATATACAATTATCATTTTTACCCTGTTTTTCGTGATTGGTTGCCAAACCGCAACCCAACAAAAAACGTCCAACAAACCCGAAAAATTAACCAACCTCGTAAACCCTTTAATGGGGACCGATTCCGATTTTTCGTTGTCGAACGGAAACACCTACCCGGCCATCGCACGTCCTTGGGGAATGAATTTCTGGACACCGCAAACCGGCAAAATGGGAAACGGCTGGGGATATATGTACGACGATAAAAAAATCCGCGGTATCAAACAAACCCACCAGCCCAGTCCGTGGATAAACGACTACGCAGCTTTTTCGTTTATGCCCGTAACCGGCAAACTGAAAATTAATGAAGATGAACGTGCCTCGTGGTTTTCGCACAAAGCGGAAATTGCCAGACCTAATTATTACAGTGTTTACCTGGCTGATTACGATGTTACTGCTGAAGTTACACCAACCGAACGTGCCGCCATTTTCAGGTTTACATTTCCCGAAAGCGACAGTTCGTATCTTTTGCTCGATGCTTTCGACGGTGGTTCTTCCGTAAAAATCATTCCGGAAGAACGAAAAATCATTGGCTATTGCCAGAACAACAGCGGCGGCGTACCTGCCAATTTTCACAATTATTTTGTAGCTGTATTCGACAAGGATTTTGAAATCACCAAAACCTGGAAGGAAAAAGAACTTGGCGATTCGAAAGAAACAAAAGGCTTCCACACCGGAGCGGTGATTGGCTTTAAAACAAAAAAAGGCGAAAAAGTACACGTAAAAGTAGCCTCATCGTTTATCAGTCCCGAACAGGCGCAACTCAATCTCACCCGCGAAATCGGAGAAAAATCTTTTGATGCCATCTGTTCCGAAGGAGAAGCCATCTGGGAAAAAGAGCTTTCGAAAATCAAAATCGAGGGCGGAACTGACGAACAGCAACGAACTTTTTACTCCAGTTTGTACCGTGCACTGCTTTTCCCAAGAAAATTCTTCGAGATAAACGACAAAAACGAAGTGGTGCATTACAGTCCGTACAATGGCGAAGTTTTGCCAGGGTACCTGTTTACCGACAATGGTTTCTGGGATACTTTCCGCGCGGTGTTCCCATTTTTCACACTGATGTACCCCGAACTGAACGGTCAGATTATGGAAGGTCTGGCTAATACTTACAAGGAAAGTGGCTGGCTTCCCGAGTGGGCCAGTCCCGGTCACCGCGGGTGTATGATTGGCTCGAATTCGGCTTCATTGATTGCTGATTCGTACCTGAAAGGAATCCGTGGTTTTGATATCGATACTTTGTACCAGGCCATTCTGAAAAACACCGAAAACTGGAACGAACAGGTAACTTCGGTGGGCCGTTTTGGCGCCGACTACTACAATAAACTGGGCTACATTCCATACAATGTGGGCATTCGCGAAAACACGGCCCGCACGCTGGAATATGCGTATGCCGACTTCTGTATCTGGAAACTGGCAGAAGCGCTCAAACGTCCGCAGGAAGAAATCGACAGGTTTAAAACCCGTGCACAAAACTACAGGAATGTATTTGATGCCGAAACCCGGCTGATGCGTGGCAAAAACGAGGACGGTACTTTTCAGTCGCCATTCAGTCCGTACAAATGGGGCGATGCATTTACCGAAGGAAACAGCTGGCACTACACCTGGAGCGTTTTTCAGGATATTGAAGGGCTGAAAAATCTGATGGGCGGCGACGACAATTTTGTGGGAATGCTCGACTCGGTATTTGTGGTTCCGCCAATTTTCGATGATTCGTATTATGGTTTCCCGATTCACGAAATCCGCGAAATGCAAATTTCGGCAATGGGAAATTATGCGCACGGTAACCAGCCCATTCAACACATGATTTACCTGTACAATTACACCGGCCAGCCCTGGAAAACGCAGAAACATGTGCGCGAAGTGCTGACAAAACTATATACTCCGCAGGCTGACGGTTATTGCGGCGACGAAGACAACGGGCAAACTTCGGCTTGGTATGTTTTCAGTGCCATGGGATTTTACCCGGTTTGCCCCGGCAGCGGCGAATATGTTTTTGGCGCGCCGCTGTTTAATAAAATCACACTGCAGTTGGAGAACGGAAAGCAGTTTGTAATTGATGCCGCCAGCAACTCAAAAGAGAATTTATATGTTTCCGGAATCAGTCTGAACGGGAAAACTTGGGATAAAAACTACATCACACACGAAGACCTTTTAAAAGGTGGAAATCTGGGTTTTACCATGACCAGTCAGCCTGACAAAACGAGGGGAACGGGGAAAAATAGCTGGCCTTATTCGATGAGCAGGGAATAGTTCAGAGTTCAGAGTTCAAAGTTCAGAGTTCAAAGTTTCGGGTTTTGAGTTAAAAAGAATCCATTTGTCGGTTGGCGGGTGGATTCTTTTTTTTGAAGTTGAGCAGGTGACTTTCCGTCACCTGCTCAATTATTGTAGTCATTATTCATCAGCAGAGCTCGTCCCCCTTTGAAAATAAATATGTTTTGGAGCACAAACATCTGTTTCAAAGGGGGATTCAGGGGGATTGGGAATACAAAAACAGATTGAACAAGGATGTTTCCTGATTTCTTATTTCTTATCCTCCTGAATTTTTAATAAAACCTAAATTCGCAATCCCCCTTTGGTTCCCCCTTTGAAAAATGATAATTGCTTCACATATTATTCCTGTCAAAGGGGGACGAATTCTGCAGATTTGCCAGCCGAAACCTGAGATTATTCACCAGCTGAACCAAAGTCAGCAGGTGAACAGTACTGTCCATAACCTGATAAATAATTTTTGCATAAATTTATCTCTGTAATATTTCAAAATGATGAAAGTTCGTAAAAGTCGTCTATTCACTATTCTTTTAGTTGCGATAATGTTCATTAATTATTTGAACATAAACGCACAGAATTTACATAGTTTAAAAACACGGACAAATCCTGTTGATAAAGCTGAAATGGTATTTATTCCCTCCGGCGAATTTATGATGGGAAGTGATGCCGGAGAAATTGAAGAAATCTGGAAAGCGCTGAACTGGGACACAGCAGAAATTCAATTTACCAAAAGCGAACAACCTGCACACAAAGTACAGCTTAATGGTTTCTGGATGTACCGCAACCTGGTGACGGTGGCGCAATACCGCGCATTCTGCAAGGCAACCGGAACCAAAATGCCCGACAAACCTTCGTATGGCTGGAAAGACCAAAACCCGATTGTAAATGTAAGCTGGCACGATGCAAAAGCTTACTGCAAATGGGCCGGAGGCAGGTTGTCCTTCGAAGCCGAATGGGAATATGCAGCCCGTGGCGGAAACACAGGGATTGGAAACAACCTGCGAACCATTTTTGTGTGGGGCGACTCGCTGCCTGTTTCGCCGGTGGCCAACCTAGCCGACGAAAGTTTTATGAAATCGGGATACTACAACAATCCGGCTTTTCACAGTTTTGACGGGTACAACGATGGCTATCCGGCGGCTTCTCCTGTTCGCGCTTTCCCGGCCAACCGGTGGGGATTATTTGATATGGCCGGAAATGTTCTCGAATGGTGCGAAGACTGGTATGGTCTGGACTATTATAAAACCTCTCCTGCAAAAAATCCGCACGGGCCTGCAACCGGCGACAGGCGTGTTTTGCGTGGTGGCGCTTTCGACACCACACCTACCATCACCCGTATTTCGCGGCGGCTGGGGAATTTTCCCGATATCCGTAACGAAGAAAAGGGTTTCAGATGCGTGATGGAGGAATAAATCCAATTTTAAAGTAAGCAAGTCAAACCGTCCTGTTTCATTTTTTCAGAAAGCATAATAAAAAAATCCATCAGTTGCTTAACAGATGGATTTTTTCAGGAAGCTGGCAGGAACCAGGTTGCAGAGTCTGAATACCCTTATTTTGTATCAGCCGGCAGATGAATTCTGATTACTTTTTATCAAACACCTGTGTTTCTGAACGGTCGCCCATTGATGATGACGATGATGATTCATTTACAAGGTTTGCACCATCCATTTTGTAAACAGATTTCATGGTCATGTCGCCATTATCCATCGAAATTTTTGAGGTAATTGTGAGCACCTTTTTATCGGCCGACCAAACAGCTGTCGATTTCACATCCATGTCCCTGAAACCTTTGTTGGTACACTCTTTACCATCCAGTGTGTAGTTGCTTTTGCGAACACGTTCCTCCCCGTTAAACTCGCTGCGGGTTTCGATACTGATATCAGCTTTGGTCTGAACGATTACGGCTGATTTTGGGGCGAAACTGCGCTCACCCAACTTACTTTTTGAAGTATTCAAGGTCCAGCTACCCGAAAAATCGGTTTGTGCAAAAACCATAGTTGTAAAGAAAACTGCTGAAAACAAAAAGACTAATTTTTTCATAATGTTAAGATTTTAAGTTTAAACGTAGTATTGACACTATTAATAACAAAAGGTTTAATATTGAAGAATGTCTGATTTAGGTTTTGTAATTAAAAGGGACGAGCACTGAATTACTCCGAATAAAGTTCTGAGCTCGTTCCCCTTTGAAAATTAATATGTTTTGGAGCACAAACAACATTTTCAAAGGGGGATTCAGGGGGATTGGGATGAGCCGGAAACAGACTGTTGAGCTGATGACTTCCCATCACCTGCTCAATATTTTTGTAACCAACTAATATTCACCAGCTGATTTTGAATCAGCAGGTGAACAGTTCTGAAGTTACAGAAGAATATTTAAACCATGTTACCAGGGAAAATTGGGATGGCGGGCAAGAAATAAACCGCAAGAACTTACACTGAAAATATTTTGCCGGTTAAATTTTGATATTCCCATCATTATTAAACAATTATGATTATTTTTAAAACCGTAACCAAAACCAAAACAGTTGAAAGAAAAGTTCAGAGAACAAAAAAATCATCAGATAAATAACCAAAGTGATTGAAATGGTGAAATCCATTTTATCATTTAAATATGAAAATGGTGAATTTAAAAATAAATAATGTAGAGCTATTTTCAGACATACATTGGAGCTAACTGCTAATTTAAGAAGATTGAAAAACATGGAAGAATTTGATAAAAAAGAATTCATAATTAGTGCAACTAAATCAGCATTTAGTATGATTCCTTTTGTAGGAACAGCATTAACAGAACTAGTTTTTGACTATAATGGACGCATTAAACAAGAACGACTAAATAAATTCGTGGAACTTCTCTCCGCATACTTTACACATAATCATAATGTGAAAATAGAGAATATTAAAACAGAAGATTTTAATGACTTATTTGAATCCGTAATAAAAAAGGTTGTTTTAACGAAATCAGAAGAAAAAATTAAACGATTTAGAGACATTCTGATTAATGAACTTAATAATCCTTCTGAAGAAACTGAGTTAACAGATTTATATCTTGAATTAATAGAAACTCTTTCAGAAGAGGAAATAATTATTTTGGAAGGTTTTTCAAATTTTAACCACAATTATTATGACCAACTAGACAATCAAAGTAATCTAAAATCAGAATTATTAAAAATTAAAGAAGACCTAAAAAGTAAACCTTTTTTACAACCTGATAAAAACCATGAATTAGCAATAAAAATCTTACAAGATAAAATTGATAACTTTCTGAAAATCAAAGAATCTGTGAAAAAGTTTTCTGAAGCGAAATATTATAATTTAACAGAGGCTAAGTTTGGTTTTTACAAACAAAGATTATATTCAAAAGGACTCTTACTTGACCTAAGCATCAATAGAATTGGTATTAGCGGGTTTGAAATGATGATGATAACTGACTTTGGCGAAGAATTTATTAATTTTATCAAAACAAATAACAGCAGGTAATACACAGCATTATAAATAAGGGTCTCAGTAATATTCGAAGTTTTGTAGTCAGCTCCAAATATTCGTATGATTTGAAAGGAAATCGCCCACAATCACATGAACAATGAGCGATCCATTGAAAATTCAATAAAAAACGGAACTTCAATAAACTCAGTTTCTTTTCGAAACCAAATCAGTAATTCCTCAATTGACTATCACCTCATCCACAAAAATCCAGGCGGGCGAACCTGCCGCATTGTGCCAGGCAGGCGCTGTGGCCATGTTTTGGGCAACCACTTTTATATAACGGGCTTTTACAGTTTGAAAAGTGCTGGTAAAATAAGCAATATCGTTTCGTTTGCTTTCGGCAGTAAGCGGGCTGGCGTTGGCAACTGTTTCAAGTTTTCTAAAGGTTTTTAAATCGTTTGAAACGAAATAAGTCACATTTTCAGGAAAGAAAACAATGTGATTGGTCACCTGCAGAAAAGCGGTGGAGATGGTATCGATTTCGGTTTCCTGTTCCAAATCGATTACAGCTTCCAGGTCATTCCCCTCGAAACCCAGCCAGTTGGCATAAAAATTACTGCCTCCCAAAGCGCCGTCGGTTAAAGCCTGCGGATTTTCCCCGGCATATTTCTTTGGTTTTGTGTTCAACGTTACCTTTTTATGGCTGGCCACATTGGGTATGGCCGCCCGTTGCAACGTGTTTTCAACCAGCGCCAGGTATTCGTCCACGGTGTAACCCATTTCGTTCATCAAAGTAATATTGGCTTTTTGGCCGCTCTCCTTAAAACGAGTGAGTCGGGTGGTTACATCATCCGAAACCCCACCCTCCTTCAATAACTGAAAATCGGGCGACATGCCGTTTCTGGCCATTTCGAGCATGGCATAATCGGTACTCAGTCGGGCGGTTTTTACCCGTTGCAAAACTTCGGGTTTGCTTTCAACTACCTTTTCAGCATCATCAAAAAAAGTATTATACTGTTTCAGCAGTTCAGGATTAAGATAAGAGTTAAAAGCCTGCGCCGGGTCGCCATACAGGAAAAGAAAAAAGGTGGAGTCTTTCTGAAGTTCGAGATGCACCAAATCGATGTACTTTTTCACAAACACGCCGGCTTCGTCGTAATAACCGTTTACAAAACCGGTGATGATTTCATTGGCATCCAAATCGGGATTCCACAGCAGTTTTGCCGTAAGGTACGAGCGCAGTTCGAACAGTTCGCTGGGGTGGTGACTGTGTTGCTCGAAAACCCAGGTGGCATGGTTGTCGCGGAAAAAACGGATGTTGGGCTGCAAGGTTTGAATGTTGGGAAACGGCGCCAGGAAATTGGTAAACTGCGTTGTGTAATCCCAAATGCTGATGTGCTCGGTTTTTTCTTTCCAGCCGATTAAATCCGCGGCAAAATCGCTGCATTTTTCTTCGATGGGTGCACTGCGGTCGCACTCAATCGAACAAAGCGTAACAAGCACATTATCCGCAGGTTTTGTTTTCGAGGGGTGCCGTGTGTACTGGTACGCCAGCGTGGAAATGGTTTTATCGGGGAAACTGGCGGCAACGGCATTTACAAAACGAATCATGGTTCCGCTGGCCGAACCTTCTTCTTCGTCAATGGCACGGCAGTCGTCGCACTGGCAATTCAGGGTATTGTCATCCTGACTGACAGAAATCACACCAGCATCAGGATATCTGGCAAACCACGCCTCAACCGAATCGGTAACGTGTTGCAGCACCTCTTTGTTGGTAAGACAAAGCTGGGTGTGCTGCCGTTTTCCATCGCGCAGTGCATAATATTCGGGGTGCGTTTTGAAAAAATTCTTTGCGGGCAAAAACCGGTTAAACGTGTGAACTGCAGCCACCGGAACATACCCGGGAAATGCCTGTTGTGTCACCCTCATTTTATCGGCAAAATCGGGATGGTCGTAAAACAACCGCGAGTGCACCGTTCGGGTGGTAATTTCGGGTGTGTAGGTGTAATTTAGCGGAAACGGAATGGACACGGTTTTTGAAGCCGGAATTTTTTCCACTGTTGGAGAATACCAGTTGCAACCGGCATACCTTTCCAGAAATTCGTAAACCGCATACAACACACTTTGCGAACTGCCGCCGGTGATGATAAGATTTTTACCCTCATTTTTTATCAGAATTGTATGGGCCGATGAGGTTTCATCCGCCTTGCCTCCAATAAAGACTTTGTTTTTATTTGCATCAGCTTTTGTTTCGCTGGTAACCGGAATCTGCACACCTGAGATTTTTGCTAAATAATATTGAAACTCACCGGCTGCCTTTACAACCGTTGTATCTGCATTTTCGGGCACAACAATCTCGTAACCGGTTTGATTGTTTTTAACGATGGTGATGTTGTTTTGCGAGCAGGCGAACAAAGTTGCCAAAAGCGCGATGATGATTGATTTTGAGTGCGACATGATATTTTGGTTTATTGTTTTTTAATTTGTTTAAATGTTATGTACCAGCATAATAATCAGCAATTTAACTCACCCTCTTCTCCCTCTCTACGCGTAGAGAGGGACGATTCGGCGGCAGACGAATCAGGGTGAGTAAAAAATCTGATACTATTCATTTATTATTTACTTCACCTTTTTCAAATAACCGGTATATTGACAGATAATAATAAAATTTAATGGTGAAAGTTAACTCATTTTGCAGAAAATCCGGATTGTTCAGCTAATAAAAAACAACCGCTATTAATAGAATAGTTAATGTATATTGCCTGATAAAACCGTATTTTTAACCCGAACGAAATGAAAACGAGGAAGATTTATTTTAATCATTTATAGAAATACCAACTATCCTGAAATGAAAAAGCTTTTTTGCAAACCATTCAATGTGAAAGTCATAGCACTTCTTCTGCTTTCAATGTCCAGCTACATGGGTTACTGTCAGAACAAATTACTTCAAAAACAGCTTGAACAAAGTCACTATCTGACCACAGTGATGAAAGAAGATTCTGCCGCTGCAGGACTGACGCGCTGGATGCAAAAAAAGGTGGAACAAACGAGGATCTTACCTTTGGCAGATGATTTTTACGCGCTAAAAACCACAGGTCCCGGCACCATACAAATCAATCAAACCATAAAAAGATCGGCTGCAGGAAGTATTTTGCTTGAAACTCCGGCGTCGCTCGGTGTTAAAAATCCTACCAACCGGAGTTACGCCTCCGCAGAAATGATTCGTCCGTTGAAAGGCGAAGATCTCCGCGGTTTCAATCGGTTTTCTGTCTGGGTTTATGCCGATGCCCCCGGCTTTTATTCGGTTTTTGTGGGTTGCACTTTATACAACGACGGCAAACATAAAATGCCAACACCCGGCAGATTCGAAGGGCAGCATTTTGTAAATATTTACCCCGGAAAATGGCAACAGATTATCTGGGAAATTCCTGATTTGTACCGCGATTCTGTAACCGGTTTCTCTGTGAACGTGATGTTGACCGGTTCTCCAAATGGTTCATCCGACAGGTTGAAATTGTATATTGATGATATGCGCATTGAGCAGGTGGATGCAGAAAACAGCCGGGGTTTTGATCTCCGGAAAAATGCAATTGCCTACTGTCACAGCGGATATAAAACAGGAGCAGTAAAACAGGCGCTGGTTCAGCATGTTTCAAATACCGGATTTCAGCTTTTCGATGAAAAAAATAAATCAGTTTTCAAGGGTGAAGGGAAAAAACTGGACAACGGTTTTGTCCTTCTTGATTTCAGCAGTTTTAATACTGCCGGATATTATACAATCAAAACCGGCAGCCTTGAAACCAAATCCTTTGCTATCGGAGATGATGCCTGGCTGGCAACGGCATGGCGAACACTCAATTTCTTTTTTGCTGAAAGATGTGGTTTTGATCAGCCCGGAATTCACCAGGAATGCCACAAAGATGTTTTTTGTGTTCACCCTGACGGGCGCAAACTCCCGGTGAGCGGTGGTTGGCATGATGCAGCTGACCTTACACAGGGTGTTGGCAACACTGCACGTGGCGGAATGGCAATGCTGGAACTGGCAAAAGCGGTTCAGCATAAAAATACAACATTGTACGACCGTTTGCTGGAAGAAGCACGTTGGGGACTGAACTGGACCATGCAAACCCGTTTTGGCGACGGTTACCGGAATGGCGGATTAATTATCGGCATCTGGACTGATAACATCACCGGTACAAAGGACGATATGGAATCGAAGGCAACCAATAATCCTTTCGATAATTTTATTGCCGCTTCCTATTGTGCCATGGCGGTTCCATTTTACAGCAATACCGATCCCGTTTTTGCACGCTGGTGCCGGAACAGCGCCATTGAAGATTTCGGATTTGCCAACGAAATGATGGGAATGGTTGGCAATAAAAAAAATGAAACTGAATTGTATGCGCAGGCTGTAGTTACTGCAATGCACCTGTACCGGCTCACCCAGGAACAAAGCTATCTGAATTGGGCTGTTCAGTATGCCGAAACAGTTATGGAATGCCAGCAACTGGAACGCCGCACAGACTGGTCAGTTCCGTTACACGGCTTTTTCTATGAATCGCACGAAAAGAAACGCATTCTTGAATTTTTTCACCGTAGCAATGAAGAACTGATGATTCAGGGATTGGGAATGTTGCTTACCGATGCCCCAAAACATGGGCATGCTGCCAAATGGAAAGCATCGTGCCAGGCTTATGCCGATTATCTGCACGACATTTCGCAGATGATAAATCCATACGGAATTCTCCCGGCAGCTGTTTATGAACTGAACAACGCAGACTTTTCCGGCATATATCACGAAGGAGAAAAAATTGGTCTGCCTTCGATGGAAGAATACAATGCACAGGTAAAAAACGGAATTCAATTATCACCCGGTTTTTATCTTCGGCGTTTTCCGGTGGCTTACCAATATCGTGGATTTCATGCTGTTTTGATGGGCAAGGCAAAAGCTGCATTTATTCTATCTGATTTGTTGAATGACGCAGAATTAAAGAATATCGCCACACGACAAATTGAATATATTGTGGGTTTTAATCCGTTTGCCATGAGTACAATTTATGGCGACGGATATGATTACCCACCTTTGTACGGCGCTTATGCCGGTGATGTGGTTGGATCGGTACCTGTTGGAATTGAAACTTTTGAAAACGATGATGAACCGTACATGCCCATGCAGGTAAATGCAACTTATAAGGAAATCTGGACTCATACAACTGCCAGCGCCATGTGGTTGGTTGCCAAGTTGTTTGAAGATTAGAATTCAAAGGGAAGTAGGATTCTGAATAGAAAAGGAATAACATATTTCATTGCAACCACAAACGATTATCGGAATATTGCAACATATTAATTATCAATTCATCTCATTTGTTTGAAATTCTTAGAGAGAAAATAGCAGTAGCGAAATCAGATTCCTCTCTGCGTTACTAATGACAGATTTATGTAAGATGTAGGTATTCAATTTAAATCTTTTATACTGTATCCTCAATTATAAAATGTGTAGAACGGGCTTGAGATTCCTCTCTTCGTTCGGAAAGACAAGGGGCGTGGTGTTTTGGGGGAGGAAAATGGGACGGCGAAGCCGTCCCATTTTCCTCCCCTCGATTTAATAAGAAATTGTCATTCCGATGGAGGCACGACAGAGGAATCTCATTCATGGTTTTAATGTTTCTTAGGGAAGATGAATCCATTCCCAATGGCTTAGCATTTTACTGTCATTCCGATACAAAACAAGCCCGTCTGAATGACGAAGTGGGGCAGGGAATCTTTTAAAATTAACCGGACAGTATTGATAAACTAAATAAATTTATCAGCTATCTTTAATGCTTATATACACTAACTTTCTCATATAATTCTTAAACTAAAATCCAGTAAAATGAAAAAATCGATTTTGATTATTTGCTCATTTTTCTTTTTAACCAGTATGTTGTTTGCTCAAAAAAAAGAACAGGTTATTGTAAAAGCCGGCACAAGGGTAATTGATTACTACCCGGTAAGTGACAGATATCTTTATCCTGATTTCATTGCAGGGGAAGCCTTTTTTACAAACAACAGAAGTTACCCTGCTTTGTATAACTTCAATTTTCTTAATGGTGAAATGGAGTTTATAAAATCTAATGATACCCTGAACATTACCGACAAAACGGATCTCCTTTCAATAGTTGTTGCACAGGATACATTTTATTACGGCAATGGTTATCAGCAATTAATCCAGAACGGACAGTTTAAGGTTTATGTAAAACGGGGAATTGCAATAAAGGATGTTCGCAAAAAAGGCGCTATGGGAACTACAAACCGATCTGCAGCTTCAGAATCATACGATTACCTGCTGGCAAACAACCTTTCGATAGATTTGGTTGCAGATATTGATATGGCATTGGAAAAAGAAGATGCCTATTACTTTTCAACAGATGGTAAGGATTTTACCCGTTACACAAGAACAAATGTTGTTAAAGTTGCACCTGGCAAAAAGGATGTATTAACCAATTATATATACGCAACCAAGACTGATTTTAGATCAAAAGAGGATATTTTAAAATTGGCAAACATTGTAAACAAAACTCTATCCGAACAATAACGCATCAGAAGTATAATGTTTATTTTGCAAATGTTTGCACTCCGAAATTTTGCCCTTGAAAAGCTAAAAGTTATTATTCAGAACAAGCTAAAAAGTAAAAATTATAATCTGCGTTACTACTTACCAATCCTGATAACAACTGCCTCTTTTTGTGCCAGTTCTGTTCTTAATTTCTGGGGTATTGTAACCACAATCCCACCCAAAACAGTTTTGCTGTTTAGCTTTTGTTTTGATTCAAGCAGATTCACCTTAAGTTTTTCGTTCAGATTTGTTTTGATTGTGATTTCAGCTGGCAACTCAACTTCATCTTTTGCAGGCATGTAAATTGCATAAATGGTATTTTCGCCTTTTGCTGTATAACCAACTTTGCCATCGAGGAAAGGTTCAACAGGATTGGTTTCGTAAATTGCCTCGCCATTTGCCTCAAGCCATTTGCCAAGCAATGCAAGGTTTTCATAAACTTTTGGCTCAAATTCCCCTTTTCCATCGGGGCCAACACCCAGCAAAAGATTTCCACCTTTGGCCACGATGTTTACCAGCAACTGTACCAGTTCTTTCGACGATTTGTAATTGTCGTTTTTTACCCAACCCCAAGCGCCGCCCATGGTAATACAGCTTTCCCACGGAACCGGCAAAGCTTTTTCCGGTGTTTTTTGTTCAGGGGTCAGATAATTTTCATATTCGCCGGGTACCCAGCGGTCAACCACCAACATTCCGGGTTGGTTTGCCCGCGCCCTTTCCGCAATCAGCTTCATGTTGATATCCATGTCGTGCGGATATTTACAAAATTCTGCCAGTTTTTCGTTTATTAAATCTTTTGGCATAACCCAGCAACCGTCGAGCCAAAGGATGTCAACTTTTCCATATTCTGTGGTCAGCTCATTCAGTTGATTTTGTGTGTATTCCACAAACTTTTTCCATCGGTCCGGGTACTTAGTTATGTCATACGATGGATTCCGGTCTTTGGGAGGATAATACGGCCACCAGAAATATGGAGCTGTCCAGTCGGGTTTTGAAAAATAGACGCCTGTTGCCAGTCCTTCTTTGCGGGTAGCGTCGAGAACTTCCTTCAGCACATTCGATTTTGGGTTTGAAGAAAAAGGAACTGATTTGTCAGTCACTTTAAAATCGGTGTATTTTGTATCGTACAAACAAAATCCGTCGTGGTGTTTTGATGAGTAAATCATGTATTTGGCGCCCGAGTTTTTAAATAGTTGCGCCCATTTTTCAGGGTCAAAATTCACCGGATTAAACCTGTTTTTTGTGTTCCGGTAGTCAGTGCAGAATTGATAATAGTCGTCGTACCCGGGACGCGTAATCCAGTCTTCGGGACACAACGCCCACGATTCGACAATACCAAGTTCGGAGTACAATCCCATGTGGATTAACAAACCGAATTTATAGCCCTGCCATTTCTTTAGGTTTTCCATCACTTTCGGGTCTTTCGGCCAAACATAGGCTTCCTCTTCAGACAAATTTTTTGTTAAAGCCACTGCTGCCGGGTCATCTTTGGCAATCGAGGTTTTGGTATTATCATCCTGTGCCAAAACGTTGCCAGTAGTGATCATCAGGCTGACCAGTACAACAAGAATCAGTTGTAATTTCATATTTAATCAGTTTAAAAATTATGCTGTTTTTGAAATATTGATTTCGGTGTAATAACCCGTTGTATTGGGACCAGAAACGATTTGCAGAATATTGTTTTTTACATCCAACGCCGGGCGGTGTGTGTGACCGGCAAAAACTGCCAGCAGATTTTGGGCTTTAAAAACTTCGTCATAAAAGCTGAAGGTGGTATGTGTATGTCCGCCTTTTCTCCATTTTTCACGCTTTTCGACTTCGAAACCCCTGTCGGCTTCTTCGCCCCACTGCGGATTTGCACAACCATATCCCATCGACCGGCCAGGCATGTAAAGCGGAATGTGGATGTATAAAATCATTGGCATTCCACTGCCGGTTTGTTGTCTGAAAAACTCAAGTTGTTCGGGTACAATTTCGTAAGTTGAATTGTCGATAAAAACCATTCTTACACCGTTGATATCGTAATGGCCAAACAAATAATTATTCCCCTTGTACAGAGGTTTCAACCTTTCATTTGCCCAGGTTTCCTTGAGTTGGTGCGAACTTCCGGGCATTCCTTCATAGTGCCAGTCGTGGTTTCCGGCAATGTAACCAAACGGAATTTCCGTCTCCTTCAGTTTTTGAATAACCCATTCAACAGCAAATTCGGAAGGAAAACTAAAAATATCGCCGGTTAAAGCCAGAAAATCAGTTTTTTGTTCTTTTGCTTTTTGCAATGTTCTTTCAAAACTTTGGGAACAAGTTAAATCCTCATCTGTTTCAAAATGTTTATTGATTTTATAGGCATTTCCCATTCTCCCGCTGTATTTTTTGAATGGTGCTTCGCGCTCATCCTCCAAAGCCAGATGTGTGTCGGTTATATGAAAAATCCGTGTCGGTTTAATTTCAGCATTTGTGAAGACATTTACGATGTTTTTATCCAGTGAAAATACATCCCGAATTTCAGGTTTCGACTGCGTTTGATTTTTTCCGGCAAACGAATAAAAAGGCAGTCCTAAACCGGAAACTATTGAGGCGCCCAAAAAGTTACGTCTTTTCATCTCTTAAAAATTGTTTGTATAAATGTATCGCCCGATTAACGCAAATTTTCAACCACTGCATTCAACAGTTTTTTGTCTTTGTCAGCGCTGTATTCCCAAAACATTACACCGGCAAGTCCACGGTTTTTCAGGTATTCAATTTTGATTTTGATTGATTCTTCATCTTCATACGAAATAAAAGTCTTCTCTGCCGGATTCCATAAATAAGGCGTTTTGGCGGTATCGTCCCAGTAACGTGTAAAACCGTTTGCATTGATATTCTGATAGAAATCAATATAGTCAATTCCCATTCCCACGGTTTCGGCGGTATTGAAAAGAATTTTGTCAGATTCTGCTTTTACACCTTTCCAGATTCGGCCGTAAAACGGAATACCCAGATTGATTTTTTCGACCGGAAAACCTGCATTTGTATGCATATCGACGGCATGAACCACGCTGTTTTTATCCATTTCGAGCTGAGCAGAAGGTAAATAATTACTGTGATGCCCGTTTACATTATGCCAGCCGTTATAAAAATCATAGGTCATTATATTCAGAAAATCGATGTATTTATGCAATTCACCCAATTGGGTATTGGCTATATAAGCCTCATCGGTGCCGGTGGCAATGGTTAATAGATAGTGAATCCCTTTCACTTCGTTTTCCGCCATCAAATCAAGCTCTTCGCGGACAGCTTTTAACATCAGTGTAAAATTCTGTACATCTTCGGGGCGGTGAATATTTCCGGCACCGGGCTGATTGGGATATTCCCAGTCGAGATCGATGCCGTCGAGTTGATATTCCTTTACAAAAGCCGCACAACTTTTGGCAAATATTGCACGCGATTCTTCTGTCAAAGCAGCATCCGAAAAACCTCCCGACCATGTCCAGCCCCCAACCGAAACCAAAACTTTTAAATCGGGTTTATTTTTTTTCAGACTGTTTAATTCCTCAATATCACCGGCATTGGGCACTACTCCATCAATTTTGGTGGTATCGAAAACCACTTTTCCATCGCGGATATTTGCAAAAGCATAATTGATGTGCGTTATTCCCAAAACATCGATGGTTGAAAAATCGAATTCGCGGTAACCGGCTACATAAGCCACAACCATGTACTTTTTGTCGGTTTTTTCGGTCTGGTTTTCTGGTTTGACTTTTTGCTGCGAATTGCATCCGGAAAACAAAATTGAACCAGCAATAAACAAAACTGAGATAAAAAATAATGGCTTCATAATGATCAAATTTTTACTGTCAAATTTATGGATTCTAACCATGTTCAACTTCACACTTTTTAAATAAATTAAAAATAGTGTTGTTTTATACTAAAAAAATAAAATAGTGTATTTTCGGACTTTAATTGGGAGTAATAAATAAAGTGTCGAATTGGGTGAAAATAAAAAATGATTATTAGTATATACACCTTCATAAATAACATTTAAAATAATCGATTGAAAATGAATTGTTTCATTTTTTTTACTCACCCTGATTCGTCTTGCGACGAATCGTCCCTCTCCACGAGTAGAGAGGGAGAAGAGGGTGAGTCATGTTATTGAATTAAATTATTGGTATATAGCTGATAAGTAAATAAAAACATAAATGCCAACAGAAAAAACAAAACAAGCCAAACCCGTTTTTTGGGTCCCGACAGCCTATTTTGCAATGGGTTTACCATTTGTGGTTTTAGCGCAGTCAACAGCAATTATGTACAAAAATATGGGTGTTTCTGATACCCAAATTACTTTCTGGACTTCGCTGATTATGATTCCCTGGACTCTAAAACCCTTGTGGAGCCCGGTGCTGGAAATGTTTAAATCGAAAAAGTTTTTTGTGGTTACCTCGCAATTTGTAACGGGAATCACTTTTGCACTCGTTGCCTTGTCGCTGCCGTTTCCCAATTTCTTCACTTACTCAATTGCCTTTCTGGGAATCATTGCATTTAGTGGAGCAACCAACGACATTGCCACCGACGGAGTGTATTTAAACGTGCTCTCGCCAAAACTTCAGGCCGAATATATCGGGTGGCAGGGCGCTTCGTACAACATTGGCAAACTGGTGGCGTATGGCGGATTTGTAACATTGGCCGGGATTCTTGAAGACAGAATGGGTGTTGTAAATGCATGGGTTGCGGTTATGCTGGGCATTGGTGCGGTTATGGCTTTAACAGGTTTGTATCACACCCGAATGTTACCCAGAGGAGGAACAACCACAACAAATGTTACTTCGTTAAAAGATGGATTTGAAACCCTTTGGGATGTTCTGAAAACCTTTTTTCAGAAAAAATACATAACGTGGTCCATTGCCTTTATCATACTTTACCGTTTTGCCGAAGGTTTTGCAATAAAAATAGCGCCACTGTTTTTTAAAGCCGCCGTGGCAGATGGAGGATTAGGATTATCGACCACGCAAATCGGTGTGATTTACGGCACTTTCGGAACTGTAGCTTTTGTTTTGGGTTCCATTCTGGGTGGCTATTTTATAGCTAAGATGGGATTAAAAAAAGCTTTGATTTTTCTAGTAGCTGCCTTTAACATTCCGTTTGCCGTTTATGCCGGACTTGCAATTTATCAGCCCGACAGCGTTTATATCATAGGATCGGCTGTGGTTTTGGAATATTTCGGCTACGGATTTGGTTTTGTGGGACTCATGTTATTTATGATGCAGCAGGTTGCTCCCGGAAAATACAAAATGGCACACTACGCTTTTGCCACGGGAATAAATAACCTCGGATTTATGATCCCTTCCATGCTCAGCGGATTTTTCAGTGACATGCTGGGGTATAAAATATTCTTTATCTGGGTGCTCGTGGCAACCATTCCGGCATTTTTTGCTGCGTGGTTTGTACCTTTCGCTCATCCTGACAATAAAGAACAGTTGGAAATTGACAAGACAAAAAATATCGATTAGTAAAGGAAAAAATCTTCGACTACGCTCAGACTGACGGTCACCCTGAGTAAAGTCGAAGGGTATTTCTGCTTATTTTTGTGGAAAACTTAATTCAAAAGCATTAATTCAAAAATTATAATAATTCAAAAAATGAAAACAAGAATTCCATTTGAGGAACGCGCTGCAGGTTCAATCGATGTAATGTGGCGTTATTCGCAGAATCCGGTGATTGGACGTTACCAGATTCCAACATCGAACAGTATTTTCAACAGTGCAGTTGTGCCTTTTGAAGATGGCTTTGCAGGTGTTTTCCGTTGCGATAATAAGGCCGTGCAAATGAATATTTTTGCAGGTTTCAGCAAAGACGGCATAAACTGGGACATTAATCACGAGCCTATTGAGATGGTTCCCGGAAATACCGAAATGATTGAATCGGCCTACAAATATGACCCACGTGTTACTTTTATCGAAGACCGTTACTGGATAACGTGGTGCAACGGATATCACGGTCCAACCATCGGAATTGCTTATACTTTCGACTTTAAAACTTTTCACCAATGCGAAAACGCTTTTCTGCCATTTAACAGAAACGGCGTTTTATTCCCCGAAAAAATAAACGGAAAATATGCCATGTTAAGCCGCCCGAGCGATAATGGACACACTCCGTTTGGCGATATTTACATCAGTTACAGTCCCGATATGAAATACTGGGGTGAACACCGCTGCGTAATGAAAGTCACCCCGTTTGAAAAAAGCGCCTGGCAGTGCACCAAAATCGGGGCAGGTTCGGTGCCGATTAAAACTGCCGATGGCTGGCTCGAATTTTACCACGGTGTAATTAACACGTGCAACGGATTCAGGTATTCGATGGGCGCAGTATTACTCGATTTGGAAAATCCGGCTAAAGTATTGTACCGCACACAACCTTATTTACTTGCACCTGCTGAACTTTACGAACTGGCCGGCGATGTGCCAAATGTGATTTTCCCCTGCGCAGCTTTAAGTGATGGTGAAAAAATTGCTGTTTACTACGGCGCTGCCGATACAGTGGTTGGAATGGCATTTGGTTACCAGCAGGAAATCATTGATTTTGTAAAGAAGAATACGATGTAAATTCTTTTTACAAACTGTTTTACGATATTTAAAACAGCAGTCATGATTTATTGATTTTTAGGTAATATCAATATTCAACGATACTTTTTGATGAAAAACAGATTCAAATTTACCTATGAGTTTCTATAACAATTCAGGAAAAAAACTGGCAGGATTTTACCTTTTCCTGTTGTTTATGATTTTTTGTTCGGTTTCAACGGGTCAGATAGTCCCAAGCCGGTGCCGGCCGGTTATTTCAGATGGAACACTCAAAACAGATCAGGGCTCTGTCATGAGAGGTGTAAATACCTGGAGCAACAAATGGACAATTGAAGGTAACGGAAGTGAGAATTATTTACTAAACCAGGAGTATTACGACAAATTAAAAGCTTTAAATATCAATCTTATCCGTGTTTGTTCAACCGATGGTTTTCAGGTTCGGAATGGCTGGGAGGGTTGGAATTGGAGCAGTGTTTCAGATTTGGCCAGTGCCTGTTCATTTTTTGATAGAGCTTTTGCAATAGCAGCTAAAAATGGGATTTATATTTGTCTCAATTATCATGATATCGGGAATTACAGGAAACCAGATATCCGGGCATTCTGGACTGCAATGGCAAAACGTTATAAAGACTGGCCAAATGTATTTTTCGAAATCATCAACGAACCATCGGGTTCAAATACCTGTGCTGATTGTACAACTACCGGAGGCTGGTTTCCGGAAGATTACGACAACAATAACAGCGACTTACTGAAATTCGAAAAAGAAATTTTTGATTTGGTGCGAAACCTTGCACCCGACACACATATTATCCTGTTTTCGTTTCCGAATACAAATGGTTTTTCTTCAACCACAATGTTAGATGTTATAAATCAATTCAATGCCCTTAATCCTTCCTTCGATTGGAAAAATTCAAATGCATCTGTTGGTTTTCATCCGTACTACACAGGAGGTACAAGCGCAAATATTACTGAATTAAAAAAGAATGATTTTCCGGTTATTAATACCGAAATGAACCTTGCTTCATTTGAAAATACTGTACCCATGGATGGTGAAGCATGGGGCAGTGAAACTATGGAACGCCTTGGTATTAGCTGGATGGGATGGCATACCAATGGCCTGGAAAATCTGATTACTAATTTTGAGAATGGATTTAAAGCGGATGCTGTTTTAAAAGGCTATTTTTGGCCGGCGGACAAATATGATCTTCTACCCTGCTCCATTACATCCGATAAATAAGTTTTGTGACATTCTGAAGGACAAATTGTTTTCTACTTTGACCTGTTTGAAAACAAAAGAAATTTATCTTTTCAACAAAGCTGAAAAAATAAAAGGGATTCCATCATTTTGAAGCGATGGAATCCCTTTGTTTTCGGTTTCTTTATTTATCCGAAAACCATAAAATATTTCTTTGTTATTTTAATGCAGACAGGGCATTTTTCACAACCTCAGACAGCGGTGTGGTTGGCCGTCCGATAAGTTTTGAAAGTGTGTGCGAATCGTCAAATAAATCGCCTTTTGATGCACTCACATCCCATCCGGCAATTGCTTCGGCAATAAAACCAGGCAGCCCAAAACTTTCCAGCACTTTTGCATATTCACCAACTGGAAGATTGTTATACACAATATTTTTCCCGGTTTGCTTTGCAATTTCAGCGGCATATTCAGCAAGCGTGTACGATTCATCACCCGCCAGTTCATAAATTTTGCCTTCATGTCCGGATTCTGTTAAAACAACCACTGCCGCTTCGGCAAAATCAGCACGCGCCGCCGATGAAAATTTACCACTTCCGGCACTGCCAAATACAGCGCCCGCAGCCAGCACTCCCGAAATTGAGCCTGTGTGGTTTTCGGTGTACCAGCCATTGCGTAAAATTGAGTACGGAATACCCGATTCGATAACGGAGTTTTCTGATGGTAAATGTTCTTCAGCCAGGCTCACCGAAGTAATTCCGGTATGCAAAAGACTGGTATAAACAATCATTTTTACACCTGCCTGTTTGGCCGCAACAATAACACTGGCGTGCTGCCTGGCACGTTGCCCGATGTCACTCCCCGAAATCAGCAAAAGCTGATCAATTCCTTTTAACGATTCGGCCAGCGATTTCGGTTTGTTATAATCGAATTCGCGTGCTTCAACTCCCAAATCTTTTGCCTTTTCAGTGTTTCTCACCAAAGCCACTATTGAACCGTCAGCAACTTTTTGTTTCAGCTTCCCAATTACCAGACGACCCAGTTGTCCGGTTGCTCCTGTAATTCCTGTTTTCATTTTGAACTCCTTTTTAATTGTTTTTATAATTACTATTCGTTATTCAATATATAATAGTTTTTTAATTACTTTTGGTAAGTTAAAAATAATAACTTGATTATTATAAAACAAGAACTAACGTTTTTGTTCATCACTTACTAAAAGGTTAGAATTTTTAAAATCAGTACAATATGGATGAAACTTTTTTGAAAAAATATGGAAATGCTGACAAATGTCCAGTTAGAAATGTGATTGACAGGTTGGGCGATAAATGGTCGGTGCTGGTTTTGATGCTTTTGGAAGAAGCCCAGGTATTGCGTTTTAACGAGATTTTCGGCTACATTCAAACCATTTCGCAAAAAATGCTGGCAGTTACATTAAAATCGCTCGAAGCCGACGGACTTGTAAAACGAACAGTTTATCCGCAAATTCCGCCAAAAGTGGAATACGAATTAACCGAACGGGGCCGCTCATTACTGCCACATTTACATCAACTGGTTTCGTGGGCAAACAGCAATATGGATGAAATCAGAAAATCGCGCGAGGTATTTGAAGTTGCTGCCGGCAGAAATAAAAAACTAACTGTCTTTGATTGACTTTATTGGAATTATGAATCCTGCTTCTTTTAATAGCCTTAAAATAAGGATTTCGTTTAATTGAATGACGAAATCCTTTTTTAATAATCATGTTAATTAACAACTTCTATTTATATGCCCCAACAAATCCTTTCGTATCCGCTGGAATCCCCATCAGTTTTTTCACATTGGCAGGAGTTTCGGTGGTAGCAGTTCTGCCGGGAAATTCATCCAAAAGTTGGTAGTTTTTAATTACGGTGCTTTTAAACAGCGGCAGGTGTTTGCCTTCCAGGTATTGGCTATTGGTGGCGGCTCCACTGATATTTTTCAATTCGTCAATTGTTTTAATTTCACTCTGGCAATTTTCCGCTTTTGATGGGCTCCAGAAAGCCAGTGTTTTGTAATTGTCGTTTTGTTTTACAAACACATTGTTGTCGAACTGTTTCAGCGGAGTTTCGCTGAGTTTTTCGCACAAAACAGCGGGTTGCCAAACCAGCAAAAGCGGGCGGTCAAAACCGGCATCACCGGTAAGCAGGTTGTTTACAAAAACATGGCCATAACGTTCGCCCACATCGGGACCGGTTGCAGGGTGCCAGCCAAAATGGTCGCCCTGCGCGCTGCGGGTGTCGCGGGCAATGCAAACCATGCTGTTTACAAAAGTGTTGTTGTACATTTCAACGTTGCTGCTGTTGAGTGCAAGAATTCCGTGGTCGCAGTTTACAAACACGTTTCCGGCGGCTATGGCACCTTTCGAGATTTCGAAGAAGAAACCGTTCTGGCTGGGCCAAACACTGTTAGTTGAAACAGGGACTTCCGGTTTTCCCACATTCTCCACCCAGTTATTAATAAAACGGCCATCCACATTACCTACATCATACCAAACACCGTTGGAATTGGGCATGTTGGTAATCAGGTTATTGCGCACAGTGCAGCGGTAACATTGGTTAAAAATCTTCACCCCGGCCGGGTAACAACCTGTAATATTTTCGATGTTGTTTTTTTCGATGATGGTATTTTCGAGCAACACATCGGCTGAGCCAACCACATAAATTCCCTCGCGGCTTGTATTGCTTACTTGGCAATTTCGAATGGTGGTTTTGTCGCCCATCAGAAACATGGCAATCCGCGAACACCACGAAATGGCGCAGTCTTCAATGAGTGTTCCCTGCACTTCCTTGCCAATTTCCGATTCCTTTTTAACGCCAACCGGGTCAACACATTCCACAAAAATGGTAGAATCGGCAAACTGGGTAAAATCGATACCACGGATTTTTGGCCCCACATTGTCGGCTTTCATTCCGTTAACTTCGTAATAAACCCGGTGCAAAGCCATGCTGAATGCAGTAATTTCGATGAGTTTATCAGCAGGGTCGATTGCCAGGTAAATTTCTTTACTGGAGTAATCGACATAAAAAGTGTTGTCATTCAATTCAGAAGTATTTCCAGCCGATTGCAGAAAACGGCCATCCACAAAAACCATATCGTCGTTAAATCGATGAAGCGGGGTAAATTTTTCCTCGCGGTTGCGCTGCCACCAATCTTCGGGATTAGCAGGAAAAAACCTTTCCCATTTGGTTTTCCAAAGTTTTTCACCAGCTTTTTCCCATTTGTCGGCAACAAAGGTTCCTTTCAAAAGTGGTTGCTCATTTTTGTAAGGCTGGAAAATCAAGCCCTGGTTAAAAGTCAGCGTTCCAGAGCGGTAAACACCACCACGCAAAATAATAGCATCGCCTGTAACGCCTTTTTTTACTGCTGTTTCAAGGGTTGTTGGTTTCGAAATATCGGTTCCGGCAACATTGCTATCACCATCAGGAGAAACATAAAAAATCTTACCCGAAACTTTTGGTAACTCGTATGTTTTGTGCACTGGTCCGTACGGACCGCCCGAAGGTTGTGCAATTGAGATTGCAGTCAGAAAAAGGGAAACAAGCAAAACAGAAATTTTAGTTTTCATTGGAATTAATTTTTTGTTTTTGGTCATTTATTTGTTTCGTTTTATAAAAAAGCGAAAACAAAAATAACAATTCCTCCGGAATAACCAGACCACAACAGAACGGTTTTAAAAATCAATCTGCCATACTGAATTTACCTGTTCACCATCGGGATTACTTTTTCGCCAATCAGTTCGATTGATTTCATCAACTGAGCGTGGGTAAGTCCCGCATTGTCCATCTGAAAAGTAAACCTTGAAATACCTCCCAATGCCTTGCTATGCCGAATTATTTTTTCAGCTACTTCCTCCGGACTTCCAATTACCAAAGCTCCCAGCGTGCCGGTTTGCGAATCGAAACGGTAACGTGTAACCGGTGGCCAGCCGCGTTCTTTGCCAATTCTGGTAAAGGTTTCGGCATAACCCGGAAAATAATCATCCATTGCCTTATTAGTTCCGGCACCAACATAACCAAGCGAGTGTAGTCCAACTTTCAGTTTTTCGGGTGAGTGCCCGGCTTTCGCCCCGGCTTCGCGGTACAAATCGATTAGCGGACGAAAACGGTGTGTTTCACCGCCAATAACTGCCACCATCAGCGGAAGTCCCAGTTTTCCGGCACGGATAAAAGAAGCAGGTGTACCACCCACTCCCAGCCAAACCGGCAGCGGATTTTGCAATGGCCGTGGATAAATCGCCTGCTCTATCAATTCAGGCCTGAATTTTCCCGACCAACTGATTACTTCATTTTCGCGAATCTGCAACAAAAGGTCCAGTTTTTCTGCAAAAAGTGCATCGTATTCATGCAGGTTCAGTCCAAACAGCGGAAACGACTCGACAAACGAGCCACGTCCCACAACAATTTCTGCCCGTCCTTTCGAAATCAGGTCGAGGGTGGCAAAACTCTGAAAAACCCGCACCGGATCGGCGGCACTTAACACTGTTACTGCACTGGTCAGCCGGATTTGTTTTGTACGCGCTGCTGCTGCGGCAAGAATCACTGTTGATGCCGAATCAAGAAATTCTTTACGGTAATGTTCACCCAAACCAAAAACATGCAGACCAGCTTTGTCGGCCAACTCAATTCTTTCGAGCAATTCAGCCAGAGCAATCGAGTTGTCAAGCGCCCTGTCGGTGTCGTTGCTGTTGGGTGCAGCAGCAAAACTGTCAATTCCAATCTCTATCACTGCTTCTTACTTTTTATCTTCCCCGTCGTTTATGAAATAACTCAAGGCACCGGAAGGACATTTACCAATCTGTGCTTTCAGTTCAGCAGTTGTTGCGTTTTCGGGTTTAATCCAGGGGCGTTCTTTTGTGTTATAAACCTTTGGTAACGTACGTACGCAAACTCCTGAATGAGTGCATAAACCGGGTTTCCAAACCACGGTAAGTTCGCCGTTTGTGTAATGTTTTACAATTTCCTTTTCCATATTATTTTAATCTTTAAAAACAATAAAATTCCATTCCGGATGCCGTTTCACATATTTATCGATAAACGGACAAAGCGGAACCACTTTCAGTTCTTTTTGCTGAATATCGGCAAGTACTTTTTTAACGAGGTCTGAAGCAATCCCCTGTCCTTCAAGTTCTCCGGGGACTTCGGTGTGGGTCAGATAAATTTTGTTTCCTGTCCTGATGTATTCAATTTTTGCAATAAATCCATCAATATTAAATTCATATTGATGATTGGTTTCATTATTAATCAGTTTATTTTCCATCTTTTTTACTTTTCTTCAATCAGAATTCCCATTTTACCCATCCTGTAATCGCGCATGGCTTCCAGAATCTGTGTGGTTGTATTCATCACAAATGGTCCCTGCTGAACCACATTTTCGTTAATCGGTAGTCCTGCCAGCAATAAAAACTGTGAATCGGTTTCTGCTGAGAATTCAACCGCGTCACCGCTCTTGTCAAATACTGCAAGACTCTCCTCCTCCACTTTTCCGTAACCGGCAATCTGCAGATTTCCGCTAATGACGTAAAACATTACATTGAACAACCCGGGCAACAGATAAGTTTCCTTTCCGTCTTTTTCAGCCAAACCCCAAATTACCAGCAATTCCGATTCTGTTTTTACAAGTCCCTGCAAACCATTGTATTTACCGGCAACCAGTTTGTTTTTTACCCGATTGTCTTCTGAAGTAAACACAGGGATTTTGCTTTCAGAAAGATACTGGTAAAGCGGCTCCTGCATTTTCTTTGTTGCGGGTGTATTTATCCAAAGCTGCACTATTTCCTGGGTTCCATTTTCATCCGCCAGCTTCTGCGACGGGCGTTCGCTGTGAATAATTCCGGCTCCTGCATGCATCCATTGTACTTCGCCCTTTTTGGCAACCTGGTTGTTTCCCCAACTGTCGCGGTGATGAACTTCGCCTTCCACAACAAAAGTAACCGGCGAAAAGCCGCGGTGCGGGTGCGGGCCAATTCCCTGGTGCAAAGCCGGCGCATCGTTTGTATAAGTAAATCTGGCATGGTGCAAAAGCAAAAACGGATCAACCTGTTCAACCCGGTTGGTTGGCAGAGCCTGTTTCACCGGTATTCCACCCATATCAATATCATAAACCGGAATAAGGTATTTTACTTTTTTAATCATTTCACGGTCTTCTGTTTTTCGATGCAAAGTTAAAGACAATATAACCGCAGGAAGTTCAACTTGTTTAAGAAAGCACTTACAAACATGGCCACCAACCCACTGTTAAATCAGGGTGTATTCTGCTTGTTTTCGCAAGTATTTCTGATTTCAACCCGAATGGAATCCCTGATAATGATTTTTGTCTTTGTGTTTAATATTTTTCGAATCTATTTAACAAATTGAGCAAAGTAACAGCGAACCAAATTACACTTCCGGTTGTTTTCGTAACAATTAACTAAAATCCGATTATTATGAAAAACAACATGGTAGGCTGGTTCGAAGTCCCCGTAACCAACATGGAAAGAGCAATTGCATTTTATGAAAAAGTTTTCGAACTGAAATTGGAACGCCACCAGATGGGTGTGTTTGATATGGCATGGTTTCCGTGGGTAACGGAAGGATTGGGTTCAGGCGGTTCACTGGTTCATTTTCCTGCAGCGTACAAACCATCGACTGAAGGAGTTCTGGTATATTTTACAGCTCATTCGGGCGATTTGGCAAACGAACTTTCGCGGATTGAAGCAGCTGGCGGCCAGGTTTTGCAGGAAAAAACACAGATTTCGGAAGAATATGGTTTTATGGCTTTGTTTATTGATTCGGAAGGAAACCGGGTGGCGCTGCATTCGAGGGAATAATCACTTTTTAACCTGCCTTATTTATCACAATACCAGAATTTCCTTTTGCCTTTTCAACTTTTAGATTGATAAAACCAGAATTGTAATATGCTGTTAATCAAAAAATATCAGCTTAACTTCCTGTACATTTTTATTACATTACTTACTTTTCAGTTTCAGCTTTTCAGCCAGACTGCACAAACCGATTCGCTGCTAAATAAAATCAGGGCAAATATAGGAAAACATGAGGCTGCTGAAATGGAAACAAACGCCCTGCTTTTGCTGCAGATTTCGGAAGAAAACAACGACAATCAAAACAGGCTGGAAGCGCTGAAATTCATGGGAATCGCCCAGCATTTACAGGCCCTTTACGACTCGGCTATTTTCTGGCACCAGAAAGCGCTCATTCTTGCAATCGAAACCGGCGACAGCACAAATACTGCCAAAAGTTACCTGAATATGGCCACCAGCTACAACTCGAAAGGCGACTTTGAAAAAGCTGTGGAAAACGCATTGCTTTCGCTTGAATTTTTTGAGAAAACCGGCGATACAAACGGTCAGGGACGGGTGCAGAACCTGCTCGGGATTTTCAACTTTAACCGCAACGATTTTAAAAGTGCGCTGCAATATTTCAGGAAATACAACGAACTGGCAGTTGCGGCCAACGACTCGGGCGAAATTGTTTCGTCGATGAACAACATGTCGTCGGCACTCCACGAACTGGGTGAATTTGAGCAGGAACGCAGTTTGCTGAAAAGTGTGATTGCCATTCAGGAAGCACGCGGACAAAACATCAGAATTGGTTCGGCATACGAAAATCTGGGAACACTTTATTCGGATATCGACAGTGTGAAACAGGCGGCATTTTATTATGAAAAAGCGCTTGACGCCTACAAATTGAACAACAACTCGCACGATATTGCACGGGTACTGATTAATACAGGATTACTAAAAAAGAAACAGAAAAAATACGACGCAGCCGCCGTTGATTATCACCAGGCACTGCAACTTTCAAAAAAAGGTGGCTTTTTGAAAATTGAGGAGGATGTATTGAAAAACCTTGCTTTTTTGTATGAAGAGCAAAAAGATTACAAAAACGCTTTTGGCTATTACACGCAATTTGTAGCAGTGAAAGATTCGGTTTTGAACAAGGAAAACCAGGAGTCAATCAACAAACTGATGATTGAATTTGAAACCGAAAAGAAGGAACGCCAGATTGCGGTTCAGAAGTTGGAGATTGCAGAAAAAACCCTGCAAAGCCGCCGGAAAACTCTAATAATTATCGGGTTGATTGGTATCATCATTATTCTGCTGATGTTTTCGTTTATCATTTATTCGCGCATCAAAATCAGACAGGAACGCCGTTTGAACGAGGAGCGTCTGAAAATGAAACAACTGCAAATGAACGTGGTGCTTGAATCGCAGGAAAGCGAGCGAAAACGGTTTGCACGCGACCTTCACGACGGTTTCGGGCAGTTGATTACAGCAGTAAAAATTATGCTTGGCCAGATGCAGCAAACCGGTGAAATGGAAAAACGCTCTGAACTGGCAGTAAAATCGGGCGAAGTGCTCGACACGATGCACACACAACTTCGCGAAATTGCGCACAACCTGATGCCCGACCAATTGATAAACGAAGGACTTTCGACAGCTTTGAAAGAATATGCAACCCGTATTTCGAAAACCAGCGGAATCGCCATCGAAGTAAACACATTTGGCATCGAAAAACGGCTCAACCAGTCGGTTGAGGTAAATGTTTATCGTATTATTCAGGAGTGGATTAACAACGTGATAAAATACTCGGGTGCGAAAAACCTGACCATTCAACTTACCGGTTACGAAAACGAAATCAACATTATTATCGAAGACAACGGCAATGGTTTCGAAAAGGAAAACCTGATGAAAAGCAAAGGCTGGGGCTGGAAAAACATTCAAAGCCGGTTGGAAGCCATCAACGGAATTCTTGAAATTGACACCCGTGCCGGTGTGCCCGGAACATCATTTATTATTGACTTACCAATTGCTTAAAATGAAAAAAGAACTGTATAAAATAAAGTCTTTAAATTAAGTACTCACCCTGATTGCGACTACGTCACAATCGTCCTTCTCTACGCGTAGAGAGGGAGAAGAGGGAGAGTGTAAAACATAAAAAGCTGATGCAAAAAACAAAAATACTGGTGGTTGACGACCATGCGATTGTGCTCGACGGAATAAAAAGTCTGCTGGCTGAAATAAAAGATATTGAAATTGCTGCCACAGCAACCAATGCAACCGATGCGCTTGCTTTGCTGAAACAAATCAAAGCCGAATTGGTAATCACCGATATTAATATGCCCGGAATGGACGGACTGGAATTTATTAAAACCATCCGCAGTGATTTTCCGCCTACAAAAATTATTGTACTCAGCTTGCACGACGAGGCGCATTTTGTTCGGAATATTGTGAAACAGAGGGTACAAGGGTATATTCTGAAAAACGATGCCAGCTCCGAGTTGGTTGAAGCGGTTCACCGGATTTTGGCCGGTAAAACCTTTTTCAGCAGTAAAATCAGCCAGGTAATGATGGAGCAAATCAATTCCCCGGCTTCAGAAAATCTGCTTACTGAAAGAGAAATTGAAATTATAAAACTGATTGCTGAAGAAAAGAGCAGCAAACAAATTGCGGATAAACTCTTCATCAGTGAGCGTACTGTAGAAACGCACCGCAAAAATATTTTCAGGAAAACAGCAACGAATAATATTGTTGGATTAATAAAATTTGCATACGCCAACAATCTTATCAGTTAATATATCATTTTGATATTCTGCAACATAGAAAATCACATCAGGGAAAACCGGTATTCAAAATTACCAAATCAAAGGCATTGATTAAAGTTCCGGAATCGCACAATTTTGAAGTAGTAACTTTTAAATTGAGAACGATGAAAAAGATTTTTACCTTAATCTTAATGGTACTCTCGTTTGGAATGCAGGCACAATGCCCTTTTATCAACAACATCTGGGCGCGAAACGACACTGCCTTTGTGGCGACTTCAACGCATTTGTACCGCACTTTCGATGGCGGAAAATCGTGGAATAAAATGGTGCTCGACGGCGATAAAATTACAGACCCGCGCGAAATTATGGTTTCTCCGGGCCTGATAACAGTAGCAACCAATGCAGCCGAACGCTGCTACCAGTCAACCAACTGGGGAAATAGTTGGTATGTGAGCAACGACGGACTCGACCGCATTGCCGGTGCACCCGCATTGATTCCACGTTCGTCGGCAACCATTAATAACCTGCATTTTGTGGGTGGAAACAACAATCTTTCGTATTTCGATAAAGCGCAAAACAAATGGATTCAGGTGCTGAATGGCTTTATGGCGGTTGTGAGGCAAATTGGCGTTGATACCCTGTTGGCAAGCACCGATGCATCGGCCAGCAAAACTTATATTTCCACTGATGGCGGGATGAAATGGGCTCAAATTGCCAGCGAACCGAAATTTCAGATTACAGCCACCTATTTTCTTGAAACCGGTTGGAGCGACGCCATTAAACTGGGCGACAGGCTTTTCTCCTGTACCAACGCGGGTGCTTACGAAAACCTTTTTTATTCTGATGATATGGGAAAAAAGTGGACTAAGATTCCTGGCTCAAATTCATATTTTGGACCCGGGATACATGGCGAACGAATTTTGCAAACCGGCACAGATACCATGATTATGGCCAATTTTCTTACCGGAATCTGGCGTGTTACGTCAAAAGGAACGAAAAGCGAAAAAATAAACGGCACTACCAACGTGATGAATCTCGCGGTTTGGAAAGGCAACAAAATACTGGCGGGCACCACTGCAGGTTTGGTTGAAATCGACAATTTAGGGCAGGGAGAAAAATTAAACCAGTATTGTTTTGAAAATGCTGTTACAACCGCTGCCAACTCCATTAATATTAATGCTGAAGATTTCAGTTTTTACCCTAACCCGGCGCGTAACAAAATACGAATTAACAGCAAAACGCCTGTAAAACTGATGAACGCAAACGGCACATTCATCAGAACACTGAATCAGTCAGTTGTAGATATTTCAGCATTGGCACCCGGAATATACATTCTGGTTTCGGAAAATGGAACTACGAAAAAACTTGTAAAACAGTAACATACACATTCAATCAACCTGATTTTTTCAGGTTTTCTGTAAAAACAAGTATCACCCGAATACACAATTTTCCCTTTTGAAAATCGCAACACAGGTTGTGATATCGTTCTCAACGAAACAGTCTGCACGGAAATATCCGGCAGGCTGTTTTAAATTCATGGTTCTGAAACTTCTTTTCTTTTAATCAAACTTTGAATGGTAAAAATTTAAAACAGATTTTTATAATCATTTAACATGCAACATAATACAAAATTTAATAAGGGTTTTTTGGTATTAAAAATTGCCATTTTTATGGGATTGATTATGTACAATAACAAACTGAATTTTACTGTATTAACTTTAAAAATCAATTAAAATGAGAACGACGAAATTTTTACTTGCTGTGTTGCTTTTGGGTTTACTCTCTCCTATGACATTTGCAAAAGATAAAAAAGGAGAGAAAGTAAATTGGGAAAGTGTTGATTTTATAAACGATTACAAGGTAAAATTTAAACTTGCCTCTGCTTCAAAATCGTTGAAAGAAACTTCAGTTTTCATCAACAACTATAGTATTAACAACGCTTTGCGGATGAAAGGGTCTGAAAGTAATTCCAAAGGCACTGTACATTCCGAAGTATTTTTTGGCGGAATCCCTCAGGACAAATTTCAGGCAATGGTGGAAGAATTGTACCAGCACTTTCAGGCTGAACTTACCAAAGCAGGGATTCAGCTAAGCGACGGCGAAAAGGAAATTAACTCGGAGTATGCGAACAAACAAAAGGAAAACGAAAAGAACTTTATCGGGAAAACCGGTAATGAAACCTACCATCAGAAAGCAGGTTTAACTGAAGGTTCGATTCCGGGTTATGCTGTACTTTTTGTAAAAGAAGGTGTTTCATTCAGACCAGCCAATAAAAATATGTACATCGCCGGCAATAAAATTTATGCCAACTTTTACCAGAAACTGGCAACCCAGGAGAACGTTAATTTATTGAATATTAGTTACAACATCACTTTTGCAGGATTTGATGGCAGCCGTGGTTACAGCAGCGCTCGCCTCGAAACACAATCGTTACTTTCTGTTTTTCCGATGATATCGCTGGTTAATCCAAAAGGCTCAGCTTCATTTATTACAGTTGATGAAGGCCCGATTTGGGGAAACGAAGGCTGGAGCCTGGGAATTAAAGAAACCGATTTAAATAAACTCGATTATTTCGGACTGGCAACTTCGGCCAATTATGCCATTGAAGCCGACCCTGATAAATATATTGCTGAAGTAAAGGCGATTATTATGAATTTTCAAACCGATTTTGTTGCAGCGCTAAAAGCTGAACTTGACTAGCACCGCTAATAGTCAAACGGTGATAAACAGTCTGTAAATTTTTTGCAGACTGTTTTATTTTGGATTGTTTCCAACTTCAAGTTTAATAATCCGGGTTGTTTTTGGTGTGATTTTATACCGGTTGTCGATTCTCATGCCCATCACCCACACAATTTTTTCGCCACTGCAAAGCAGCCAGGTATTTTCTTTTTGGTGAACTGGGATTTTTTCGTCGATAAAAAAGTCGCTGAGTTTTTTAAAACCGTTCATCCCCAACGGCTGAAAATAATCGCCTTCCAACCATTTACGAATAAGCAGCGGGAACACAAGTTTTTCTAAATCGAGACAGGCGATGTTTGATTCTTTTCTGATTTTAAAATCTTTGGCCGGAAGTTTTTCAATTTTAATATCGAACGGTTTAAACAGCTCCACATCATCGGCTTCAAGGTAAAAAATCCGGTTTTCTATTTCAGCAATGGTTGTAATAAAAAGCTTTTCCCTGTCCTTTACCAGCCTGTGTGTTTTCGAGAAAAACTGTTTACCCGATTCGGTATTCAGACTTTGAAAAACTTCTTCAACCACACCGGGATTGAAATGAAACTCAGAAAGAATTTCAAGCAGTAACAACTTTGGATGAGAAGAATTCAGTAGCTTTTTAATATCGATGTTATGTGAAGGACTGGACAATGAAATCAGACTTCGACTGCGCTCAGTCTGACCGTCACCCTGAGCGTAGTCGAAGGTTGAATCGGCGGCATTCTCAACCACCTTTTGTTTCTCCACTTCAAAATAACCGGAGTAAACTTCTTCTGCATCTTTCAGGTTTTCGATACTGGCCAGCAGGTTTTTTTTAAAAGATGGATTGAGGGAAGAAAAAAGCGGCAGAATTTTATGTCGCAAAAAGTTGCGCTGGTAAATCACTTCGCTGTTGGTTGAATCTTCACGGAATTCGAGATATAGTTCAGAAGCACACTTTTCAATATCGGTACGACTGGCAAAAAGCATCGGACGTATAATTTTTCCGGATTTGTCCTTTATGCCGGTCAAACCTTTTATCCCTGTTTTCCGCGTGAGGTTCAGAAAGAAAGTCTCTATCAAATCGTCGGAATGGTGCGCTGTGGCAATAAAATCGTACCCATTTTCAGTCCTGATTTTTTCGAAATATTCGTACCGCAGTTCTCGTGCAGCCATTTCGATGGAAATACCGTTGATTTGTGCGTATTCTTCTGTATCGAATCGCTTGAAAAAAGCCGGCACACCATGAATCAGAACCTGGGTTTTAACAAATTCCTCATCGCGATCCGACTCAGCGCCGCGCAACTGAAAATTACAATGTACAATTCCAAAATCGAAACCCGATTTTTCAAAAAGGTAAAGCATAACCATGCTGTCGATGCCACCACTGACTGCCAGTAAAATTTTCTGTCCGATATCGAACAGCTTTTTTCCTTTGATATTTTCGATAAACTGGTTAAGCATTATTTCCTAATTTCACTTACCAATCCGGCAATATTTACAATCACCTCCACTGCTTTTTCCATCGACAGCACCGGCACAAATTCGTAAGGCCCGTGAAAATTGTGACCGCCTGCAAATATATTCGGGCAAGGCAATCCTTCGTATGAAAGCCGCGCCCCGTCTGTTCCACCACGAATTGCCCTTACTTTTGGTTCAACTCCTGCCTGCAACATGGCTTTTCGTGCAATATCAACCACAAACATTACAGGCTCAATTTTTTGCCGCATGTTAAAATACTGGTCGGTTATTTCGATTTCTGCCACTTTTTTACCAAACTCTGAATTTACTTTCTGAACGATTCCCGTCAGCAGCTTTTTCTTTTCTTCAAATTTCTGCAAATCGTGGTCACGTATGATCCAGCTCACTTCAGCTTTTTCAACATTCCCTTTTATATCCGTCAGATGAAAAAAACCTTCGTATTTTTCTGTGTTTTCAGGACGTTCATTTGGTGGAAGCATGGCAATTATCTGGTGAGCAACCAATGCTGCATTTATCATTTTATCTTTGGCAGCTCCCGGATGTACACTTCTTCCCTGTATTTTTATTTTTGCTCCTGCAGCATTGAAATTCTCAAATTCGAGTTCACCAATTTCACCGCCATCAAGCGTGTATGCAAAATCGGCTCCGAATTTTTTCACATTGAAATGGTCGGTTCCTTTACCAATTTCCTCATCAGGTGTGTATCCCAATCTTATTTTTCCGTGTTTAATTTCCTTTGACTTCAGCAAAAATTCAGCGGCAGTGACAATTTCTGCAACCCCGGCTTTGTCATCAGCGCCAAGAAGCGTTGTTCCGTCGGCAGTAATAATCGTCTGACCTTTATATTGCAGTATTTCAGGGAATTCATCAGGATTTATAGTCACTCCGCCTTTAAGTTGAATCGGTTTCCCATCGTATTTCTCAATGATTTGTGGCTGCACATTTTCGCCCGAAAAATCGGGACTTGTATCCACATGAGCAATAAAACCCACAACCGGAACATTCTCAACACCATTTGCCGGAATAGTTGCCATAACATATCCGAATTTGTCTAATTCCACATCGCTGCAACCTATTTCGTTTAATTCGGCAGCCAGTTTTTTCATAAAAACCATTTGCCTATCGATGCTTGGGTAAGTTACACTTTCAGGATCGGAGGTTGTATGTTGTTTAGCGTATTTAATAAATCGTTCCGCAACTTTTTCCATATTTTTTGTTTTGATTGGCTTAATTTAAATCCTTTTGATTTGAGTATTTAATCAACTTTCAATTTTGCGATGCATGATACATTTGCTTTTCAATCTGAATTACCTGCTGCACCTTATTTTTAATTTATCCTGAACCCCAGGTTATAACCTGGGGCAATTTTTTTCTTATTATTTGATATTTTCAATCTAACCCTCTCGTTTTTAAACATCATCAGTTTTAAACCCAAATCCCAATCTTTTTCCTGTTATCATTTTCGAAAAGCTCATTTTCTGGTTCATCTGATCAACCGTTGCCATTTTAACCTGGTCGTAAAGAGGGACAAGCAAATCGAATTCAATGCAATATTGAATGGCTGTTTCAACAACCTGTCGTAATATGCCGGGAGAAATGGTATCTTTCGCAAAATCTTTTACAACTTCATCTGACTGACGTTTACCTTCTACAAAAAAGTGATTTTCCTTGTTGACAAAAATACGGGCCACCAGATATCCAATATCGTTTACCCTGTTGTATTTAAACGAATCGGCCAGAAAATTATAAATGTTGATCGTGCCGCAATACGATCTGAGCGGATCGTCTTTTAAATAATCCGTATTCCAAACGGGGTGTTTATCATCGAATTCGAAAACATTTGAATGCATGCTGAAAATCAGCAAATCGCCTGCTATTTTAAATTCCGCTTCAAAAGGGCCCCGCTCTTTATAAACGGGCAAAACAGCTTCCGGAACATCATTCTTTATTTTCGACAGGTAATCTTCTTCAAGCTTTTTTAATACCTTTTTAAGAAGATTAAAGGTTTGCATAGTATTATTGTAAACAGTTTGTTTCACAGTCGATTTAATTACAAATGCTTCCAAAAGTGATTCGCGTATTTCTTTTTCAGTCATTTCGATTTGAATTAGTTTTAATCTTGAATTAATAATATCGATTTAAAAAACATAATATTCCCGAGGGATAAAATTACGTAAACCAAATTTCATAATAAAAAGAAAGCAGCCCATTTGAACTGCTTTCTGTAAATATTTTTTAATTGCTTTTAATATGCCAAAGCAAAAATAACCCTGCGATTCGAAGGCTTCCCTGAATAGATGCAAACGCCTTCCTCTTCTTCGTATTCCAGCGGTAAACATCTTATGGTAGCTTTTGTTTCGGCTTTAATCATCTCTTCTGTTTCTGATGTTCCATCCCAGTGAGCTAAAATAAATCCACCTTTTTTAAGGGCATCCTTAAATTCTTCCCATGTATTTACTTTCACAGTATTCTCTTTTCTGAAATCGAGTGCTTTGGCAAAAATATTACTTTGAATATCCTCCAGCAGGTTTTCGATGTAATCTTCAACGCCAGTAAGGGATACTACATTTTTCTGTAAAGTATCGCGCCTTGCAATTTCAACAGTTCCGTTTTCCAAATCGCGCGGTCCCATTGCCAACCGGACAGGAACTCCCTTCAGTTCGTATTCTGCAAATTTCCATCCGGGTTTTTTGTTATCGCTGTCATCGTATTTTACCGTAATCCCTTTCGCCTTTAGTTTTGCTGTTATCTCTTTTACCTTTTCTGAAATAACCGCAAGCTGTTCAGATTTCTGATAAATAGGCACTATTACAACCTGATAAGGTGCCAGTTTAGGAGGAAGAACCAGACCGTTATCATCGGAATGTGCCATTACCAGAGCTCCCATCAATCGGGTTGAAACGCCCCATGAAGTTGCCCAAACATATTCTTCTTTTCCCTCTTTACTTGAGAATTTTACATCGAATGCTTTTGCAAAGTTTTGTCCGAGAAAATGTGAAGTCCCCGATTGCAAAGCTTTTCCATCCTGCATCAACGCTTCGATTGAATACGTTTCAATTGCACCTGCAAATCTTTCGTTGGCCGATTTTATTCCTTTAATTACAGGCAAAGCCATATAATTTTCGACAAACTCAGCATACAAGTTGATAATTTTTTCTGTTTCCACGATTGCTTCCTGCATGGTTTCGTGGGCAGTGTGACCTTCCTGCCAAAGAAATTCTGCAGTACGTAAGAACAAACGGGTACGCATTTCCCAGCGCACAACATTCGCCCATTGGTTTATTAAAATTGGTAAATCCCGATATGAATGAATCCAATTTCTGTAAGTATTCCAGATAATCGTTTCCGAAGTCGGTCTGATAATCAGTTCTTCTTCGAGTTTGGCTTCGGGATCAACAATTATTTCACCGGTTTCTTCATCGGTTTTTAAACGATAATGGGTAACAACTGCGCATTCTTTTGCAAATCCCTCAACATGACTGGCTTCCTTGCTAAAAAACGATTTTGGAATAAATAATGGGAAATACGCATTTACGTGCCCTGTTTCTTTAAACATTTTGTCGAGTTGAGCCTGCATTTTCTCCCAAATTGCATAACCATAAGGTTTAATAACCATGCAACCACGCACTGCTGAATTCTCAGCAAGATCTGCTTTTATTACCAGATCCTGGTACCATTGAGAGTAATTTTCACTTCTTGAAGTTAATTCTTTAGCCATATTATTTTTTGGTACAGATTTTGATAAAATACATTTGATTTTGAGTTTACAAATAAAGTAATTATTATTGACATAAATAAAA
>JBGSRA010000070.1:0-160722 GCA_041737765.1 Draconibacterium sp.
TTGTTGATATTATTTACTATTTGGAAGCTTTATAATATTTCATGGCTTCCGGCATAAATTGTTTTAGTTTTCTCATTCTTGTTTCATCCGAAGGGTGAGTGCTCAAAAATTCGGGTGGTTTTGCTCCACCTGCCGATGCCATTCTTTGCCAGAAAGCAATAGCTTCCTGAGGGTTGTAACCAGCCATGGCTGCAAATATTAATCCGTACTGGTCGGCTTCAGTTTCCTGCTGCCGCGACCAGGGTAACATTGCCCCAACCTGACTTCCGATGGCATACGATTGCAAAAACAAATCCTGTGTTTCCTGTGGTTTCTGCGATAATGCCACTTGTAATGCAACGCCTCCCAATTGCTGCATCATTGCCTCGCTCATTCGTTCGCTGCCATGTTTTGCAATGGCATGTGCAATTTCGTGACCAACAACTATTGCCAGCGCTGTTTCGTTTTGTGTTACAGGCAATAAACCCGAGTAAACAACTACTTTTCCACCGGGCATGCACCATGCATTTACTTCCTTGCTGTCAACTGTATTAAATTCCCATTTGTAACCTTCGGTCACCGATTCTTTACCCTCGTTTTTGTAGAATTTTGTAATTGCATTCGAAATACGGGCACCAACCCTGTCAACCAATGCAGCATCTTTGCTGCTACCCGGATTTAATACTTTGTTTTCAGAGAGGAAAGTGTTGTACTGACTAACAGCCATCAGTTGCAATTCCGATTCCTGCACCAGACTCAATTGTTTACGACCAGTTACTTTGTTTAAAATGCAACCTGTCAAAAGAGAAGCTATAAATATTGATATGATAATTTTTTTCACGGTATTAGTCTTAAAATGTCATTTAAGAATTCATTTAGAATAGAAAGAGAAAATGTGGGCAGAACGCCCACATTTTTAATACAAACCCAACCTATGGATAAATGGACGCTTTTTCCGATAATCCATATTTATTTTTGTCAGGAACAATGATTTTTTACAAAACCCTTCTTCCCTGTATAAGTTGAAAGATTACTGCAATTACTGCAATTACAAGTAATACATGAATAATCCCTCCGGCACTGTAGCCAATAAATCCTATTGCCCATGCAATAACCAAAATAACCGCGATGATGTAAAGTAAATTTCCCATGACTTTTTTATTTTAAATTGTTTTTTATTGTAACTGATGTTTTATTTTTTAATAAGTTCTGTCGAATTTGTAGTATTTGATTTTTTTCTTAATTAAGAATACAACTTATTAACCACATTGATTTTATACTCAGTTTTTCCCGTTTAATGCTTTTCGTACATAAGGGTAAGACTACAAGTGCTTTCCATTGTTTTGTTTTTACCTTAATATTTTGGAAATTGACAATTTTAATGTATGAAAGAAATTTCGATTCCATTTTAATTTTTGTTCAATTATTTCTTTTCAAAGGTATTTCTCTTTACACATGAAATTGTTACATAACTTTTTGAAAAAATTACATTATTCACACATTTTAAGATGATAACAGATTCAAACATTCATCGTACAGTATCAGTTGTTTTTCTTAATTAAGTACTTTTCTAATCGTCCAAACTGATTTTTCATCTATTTTTCCTTTTTTTCTTTCATTATTGCTATTCAAAAAGGGTAAAACTATTTGTACCTTCCATAGTTTTGTTGATACCTTAATATTTTGAAATTTGGCTATTTTACAGTTAAAGAAAAATTTCGATTCCATACTAATTGTTGTTCAAATATTACTTATCAAAGGTATTTCTACTTAACCCCAAAACTGTTACATAACTTTCTGAAAAAATTACATTATTCACACATTTTCAGTTAAAAGCAGACTCAAAAATGCCAAGTCGGTTTTTGAGCCTGGTAATTTCACTCTGCATTTCATTTATCCGTTTTAATAAATGAATAATGGTTTCAATACCTTCAATGTTAATATCCAGTTCGCTGGAAAAGCGTATAATTCTTTCAATTTCAGGTAACTGGTTTTTATGAATGTAGCTTGTTTCTTCGATGGTTGTAATTTTTATCAATCCGTTTTCGTACAGAGAACTGATAAAAGAAACCGCTATGTTATGGTGGATGCAGAATTCATGGGCAGGTATCAGATTTTTAGTGTTCATTGATTTGTTTTTTGAGATTTTGCCAGTTCCGAAAATAATCCCTTTTGATTTTCAGTTAAATTCGTGGGGATTTTAACCAGATAAGTAATGTAGAAATCGCCAAACTTTCCATCGGTTTTATATACAGGAAATCCTTTTCCTTTCAGTTTTATTTTGCTGCCATTCTGTGTTTCGGGTTTTACATTCAGTTTTACTTTTCCGCTTAATGTGTCAATTATAATTTCGCCACCTAAAACAGCAGTGTATAAATCGATTTCTGTTGTTGAATATAAATCATTGCCTAGTCGTTTTATGGTTGAATGATTAATGATGATGAAGGTGATGTATAAATCGCCTTTTGGTCCTCCGTTAACTCCCTGGCCTCCGTGACCTGCTATTTTAATGGTCTGTCCGTTGTCAATTCCGGCTGGAATTGTAATCCTGATGCTTTTGCCATTCACACTTAAAGTTTGCTTGTGTGTTTCAAAAGCCTCAATTAAATCGAGATGAATTTCAGCCTTGTAATCCTCGCCACGGTATTTAACCTGCCTGCCCCGGTTGGTGCCGCCAAATCCACCAAACATCGATTCAAAAAAATCTGAAAATTCTCCTTCATTCTGTGAACCCGAAAATCGTTGCTCACCTGTATTTGTCGATTGCTGGCGGTATTGGCCGGCTTCCTCAAACTTATCGGCATGTTGCCAGTCTTTTCCGTATTTATCGTATTTTTTACGCTTTTCGGGGTCGCTTAACACTTCGTTTGCTTCATTGATTTTCTGAAAATTGTGTTTGGCATCTTTATCATTTGGATTTAAATCGGGATGATATTTTCGTGCCAGTTTCCGGTAGGCATTTTTGATGTCTTTTGGGGTTGCAGTTTTGCTGATCTCCAATACTTTATAATAGTCAATAAAATCCATGTTAAATTGAATTAATTGAAATACTTATTGATCATCAATTGTAATGCTGTGCGATCAATCGGTTTTGAGATATAATCGTTACACCCGGCTGCAATTGCCTTTTGGTAGTCGCCTGAAAGTGCATAGGCAGTTTGAGCAATAATAATTACATCCTTATTAAACATCCGAATCTGGCGGGTGGCTTCATAACCATCCATCCCTGTCATATTTATATCCATAAGTACCAAATCGATATCGGGGTTGTTGCGGCAGGCTTCAATAGCTTCAATGCTGTTTATTGCATAAAAAATTTCATCAGCCTGATTTTCAATTATAATGTTGAGTAAAAGCCTTGAAATTTCATCATCTTCTGCAACTACAATCTTCAGTGTTCTATTCTTTTTGATTTTTTCCTCTGTAACAGGATGTAATTGTAACTTTTCGTCTGTTTTGTTTTGATAAGGAATTGTAAAATAGAATGTTGAGCCATGTTCCAATTCACTTTCCACCCATATTGTTCCGCCAAGTACTTCAATGTATGCTTTTGCAATAGCCAATCCCAATCCGGCACCTTCGTAATTTCGGGTTGATGATTCGCTAACTTGCCTGAACCTTTCAAAAATATATGCTCTCTGTACCTGAGAAATACCCGGACCGCTGTCTGTTATATAAAACTCTAAGAAATCGCCGTTTACTTTATACCCAAATTCAACCGAACCCGATTTTGTAAACTTCAATGCATTTTTAACAAGATTGGTAAGTACAGCATATAATTTTTCCTTGTCGGTTTTTATGAAAGCTTCACTCGCGGATAACCCATTTTTGAATGTAAAATTTAAATTTTTTTGTATCGCTTCAGGTTTAAAGAAATTGTAAATGTCGGCTATCTTCTCATTTATATTAAAATCTGAGATCGAAAGTTCAACCTGGCCCGATTCAATTTTCGAAATATTAATAATATCGTTGATAATATTAAGCATTCGTGCGCCGCTTTTCTCTATTATTCCGATATAATGCTGTTGCTCTTTTCCTGTTAATTTAGGGGTTTTCAGTAGTTCGGTAAAGCCAAGAATCCCATTCATAGGTGTACGGATTTCGTGGCTCATGTTGGCAAGGAAAGCAGATTTTAGCCTGTCGCTTTCTTCGGCTTTTATCTTTGCATTTAGCAGTTCTTTCGCTTCAAGTTTCCGTTCAGTTACATCGGTTGCAACTCCGATTATTCCCAGCGAATTGCCGTAATTATCATTGATAATTTGAGTTGAAAGATAAACAGGAAACTCACTTCCATCTTTTCTTTTGTTCAACAATTCACCTTGCCAACCTCCTGAAATTGTGTTGGGTAAAATTTCATTCACTAATTCTGCTGAGTTATTTTGCGAACGTACAATGCTTATGTTTTTTCCGATAAGTTCGTTTTCATGATAGCCATAAGTGTTTAAAAAAGATTCGTTTACAAACAGGATATTGTTTTTCAAATCGGTGATACTGACACATTCCAGAACACATTTTAAAGACTGAGCTAACATGGTAATTTCTTCTTCATCTTTTTTGCGCTGGGTAATATCCCTCTGAATTCCAAGAAAACCGATAATTTCCTTTTTATCGTTGAATACCGGACTGGCTGATCCTTCAATATTTATTGTTGTACCATCTTTTCTTTTATTAATGAACTCGATTCTGACTTCTTTCCCGCTTTTTAATGTTTCCCAAAATAATTTGTAGTTGTTTTCATCCATTAACCCACTTTTAAGTATACGGGGTGTTACTTTTTCAATTATTTCATCGGCAGTAAATCCGTAAGTAGCAGTAAATGCGGGATTAATAAAAGTGAAAACTCCATTCTGGTCGGTTAGAAAAATTACTTCGCCCGAGTTATCGACAGCTTTTTGTAATTTTAAAATTGAAGCTTCATGACTTTTGCGTACGGTTATATCCCTGATATTGCATTGAATTACTTTTTTATTTTCAGCCATGTAAACATTGCTTACAAATTCAACATTAATCTTTCTCCCATCCGATGTTTCAAGTGGTAAATCTTCGTAACGTATATATTCCTCCTGCTGTAATTCAAAAAATTTCTCCCTGTTGGCAAAAATATCCTTCAAAAATCCAATCTCCCAAATGGCTTTATGAATGAAATTTTCTTTTGAATAACCAAGCAATTCAATTAAAAACGGATTTACATCAACAATCATCCCTGTTTCTGCATCAAGAATTAAAATCCCGTCTTTTGCCGACTCAAAAAGACGCCGGTAACGAATTTCAGAAGCAATTAATGCCGCTTTTAAGTTTAGTTTTTCGTTCTCTTTTTCATTTTCAGGGTTGCGATTTAATGGTGTTTTTTTCATTGCGATTTATTTTTCAGACAGAACCATATTGTTTAGATCTACATTAAACTTTCGCGTTTATGCAAAAACATGCTTCACTTGATGAAGACATGTTTTTGTGGCAAAATCAACTGTGACCTAATTAGATCCGATATTCCCCTGAGTAATAATGTTATTGAAATCAACTGCTGTTTGATAAACATTGATATAACCATCATAAGTCAACCAGTTGGCATAGGTAATTTTCAAATCGTTGTTCAATTTTCTGATGGTAGTGTAGCTTTTGCCGGTGGTACCATTTACGTTGCTTAGCGTTTTCGTTACTGGTCCGCCACCGATGGTTGATATTGAACTCAGATTAATGGTTGCCGGATAAAATTCTCCTGCAATGGTTCCGTCTAAATCTAAAGTTATAAGTGCATTCCCGTTTATACGTTCTTCAAATTTGGCTGTTCCTGAAACACCGTAAGAACCAATTGTATCCAGATTATAAGTCATATTATTCTCTGTAATAACATTTCCGCCAATATCGCCCTGCGCAAGAATAACCGTATCGAGCGTGCTCTTCATTACTCTGATAAATCCGTCGTAAGCAATTAGTTGGTTGTAAGCTATTGAAGTTACTTCGGTTGAGCTTTTCCCGGTTTGGTCAACCGGATTAAGAGAAACCACTACTGTACCACCTTCAGCAACCGTATTTGTTAGTAACTCTGCCGGGTGTATTCCGGATGGAGCGCCTGACAAAACCACATCAATGGTTACCGAATTGCTGCCTGTTTCAGTAAATGTTGCAGTACCTGTTACCCCAAGTACATCCTGTACTTTTAAGTCATAACTTGTTGTGCTTCCAAATTCATCATCTTTATTGCATCCCCCAATGGTTGCGAATGTAAATACAGCAATAACCATTGTTAATACAATATTTAATTTTCCTGATTTAATCATTGTTTGAATTTTTAATTCCCGCAACTGGCGGGACAGTTGTAAATAAATTTTACTCTGCAAAGTTGAATCAATTACAACCTGAAAATATTACATAATTAAAGGAATAAGTTACATCATTCACACATCTGGAAAAATATTGAGACTCTGATAATTAACGTTTTAGTGCTTTTCGGAAGTAAACAGCAAATGAGACAGTAGAGGAGAGATTACATTATCGCGGGAAGGAAAAATTGGCTTAAAACCCAGGTTTTACAGCTAATATAAAATCCGTCCCATAAATGGGACGGTTATGGATATAACATTCATTTTTTAATCAGCCTATTCAGTTATATGACAATTCTCTAAACTATATAGTCACATTCTTCAAACTGTCAAGTACTCCAAATACGTTTAGCAACCATATTACAAGAATGATAACAACAACTGCATTAAGAATGTTTTTAATGGTGCGCTGCATAGGAATGTAACTGTTTACCAGCCACAATATAACCCCGGCTACTACAATAACAATAAGGATTGTTAAAATTGGCATGATTGTAAATTTTTTAAGTTGTACAAAATTGTACCCCGTAAAGGTCAGCCTTAGAATATTAAATGCATTACATTATTCCATCAAAGAATTACATCATTCACACATTTAGCCGATTAAATTCCACCTTTCGAAAACAACTTTTCCTTGCTGAATGAATCGAGTGATAAGATAAAACGAATCCGGTTTTTGAATGGACCACTTACCGAATCAATGTTTTTGGAAACCACCAACGGAATATAAATCTCAAAAAGATTCCAGAATCCTGCTTTTATTCCAGCTTCATAAAAGATGGGCGAATCGTTACCTTTTCCAAAACCGTGATCGTTCAGCAGAAGATTTACGAATGGTTTAACCGGCACCCATTTGTTTATTTTGGGCAATGTGCTTGTGAAAGACAAGGAAACAAGCCATTGGCTGTATCCTAAACTTTCGTTAACAAACGAAACCAGGCCGCCTTCGGAAAGGGTCATTTGCCGGGAAAAAAAGTTGTCGGGAAAAACTGCAAAGCGGTCGGGATACGTACCCTGATAAAGATATTGTTCGCGGCCACTTCGACCACCTGCCGAAAACGCGTAAAATGGAATATCTGATTCATTTTTCAGCATTGTTCCGCCAAAAAACCTGATGTCCAATCCTTCGTTTTGCCCGTAATAACTGACTTTGTAATTCAACTCAACCGAAGTTTTCTGGTATGATTTCCCCGTTTCAAGGTTGGCCTGCAAACTGAATGGATTGATTAAACGCCGCTGTTCCAATCGGTATCCAAATTGTAAAAAGGAGTTCATTTCTGCTTTTTGTTCGAGTTCAATCTGATAAAGACTGGAAGCGGCAAAGTAATTCCCAAATACTTTTTGGGTGAGTGAGGAATTCATTTTCTTATTCCGGAAATACAAATCCACACCGGTTTTTATTTTTTGATAGTTCTGATTGCCCGGAGCGCCATATTGTGTTCCTTCAAGTGAGATTGTTGCTTTGCGTATAAACTTTTCAAAAGGCATAATATGATAAGAAAACCGACCAAATCCGGCCAAATCGTTATTGCCGAAAGCATAAAAGGGCATCACCAAATATTCAAACCGTTTTGGCAGAATAAAACCATTGTGCAAAGCTACACCAGCCATGAAACCATTTTCGCGCGTCCAGTTTGCAGCTGGAATATACATCAGCGAACGCTTTTCGGGGTCTTCAACAGTAAAAAAGATTTGTGGCCTCACTGGATCAGACTTTGGAAAGATGCCTGTTTTTTTGATATTGTTGTCGAGTCTGTATAATTCTGGAGTAATATGAGCAGGGTCTAGTTTTATTTCAGCATAATTACCTGGCGGAATTTCGATCCATTTTTTCCCCTCAAAACCATCCACCCATTTTTCAAAATAAATTGAATCATTAGTTATCCCCGAAATTACAATTGGAGCAACCAGTTCGCCTTTATTTATAACCAAAAGTTGCTGGTTTTCCAGTTCAACTATTTTATAGTTCATTCGTTTGGTTGTTCCAATTAAATCATCGAAAAACCAGTTTAAATCCTTGTTGGTTTTAGTTTCAAAAATGTTGCGTAAATCGCTGGGGTGGGGGTGAGTGAAAATTAAATTTCGGTAATATTCCCGTATGGTCGAATCAAAAACAGAATCTCCAAGAAATGCCCTCAGATAGTTAAAAGCCATATCTGCTTTGTTGTAATTCATGACAACATAATTGATATCACTATAATCGGTTGCCGGCAGGTTAATGTGTTGTTCGAGGTTGTTGCGTGCCTGTGCAAGTCTCTCCAGCTCCTGCATTCGTTGAATTGGCATTTGGTCAACATGAAGGAATTTGGCCATTTTCTTTTTTCCGACATAAACTTCCCAGAGTTTTTTACCGGGGTATTTTTCGTTCATGTAACGGGTTGTGTAAGCGCTGGTTAACCCTTCATCCAGATACGGATATTGGCGTTCGTTAAAACCAAGCGCACTGTAAAACCAGTTATGACCAATTTCATGTGTAATAACTTCATCGAGCGAGTAGGCGCTTTCCACAAGCCCGATCACCGAAATGCCCGGATATTCCATGCCCAATCCGGCGCTCAGTGCGCTTTGCACCACGGTGTAACTTCCATATGGATAATCGCCAATGTGTTTTGAAAAGAAAAGAATAGCATCATTTACATATTGCAGCGCATCTTTCCAGAGTTCAGCCTGTTCGTTTGTAAACATCACCCAGGTTTTAATTTCCCTGCCCGATTCCGGCAGTTTTACTTTCCCTTTTAAAACATGAAATCGTTTATCGGCAAACCAGGCAAAATCGTGTACCTGATTCGCCGTGTACCGCAATGTTTTTGTTTGTTTTGATGAAGTGGGAAAACTGGTTCCTTCAACGTCCATTTTTTTGAACCAAAAAGTATCTGAGGCAAGTTTATCGAGCATTTCAATTTCGGTCTGATTTTGAAGATTTCCGGTTGCACCCACAATGTAATTGGCAGGTAGAGTAATGCTTACATCGAAGCTGCCAAATTCGGAATAAAATTCTCCCTGGTCGAGATACGAAATTTGATGCCAGCCGTCCTGATCGTAAACTGCCGGTTTTGGATACCACTGCGATATCTGGAAGGATTCGCCAATATGACCTAATCTTGAAGTTACTCCTTTTGGAATTCTTACCCGGAAAGGTGTTGAAATTGTTATGGAATCTCCCGTATTCAGCTGATCATCCAGAAAAATCCTGCAAATATCGGGCTGCTCCGGTAACAAATTCCAGCGAACCTGTTTGCCGTTTATTTGGAAGTTGAGTGAATCTATATATCCTATTAACTCAGGATTGGTAAACAACTTTTGCTTTCCGTTCAATCGGAGTAACTGTTTGGCAAGCGGAGTGTTATTGTTTGAATATGCATTCGGCCACAAATGAAAATATATAAAATAAAGTGTATCGGGAGAATTATTGATGTACTTTATTGTTTCGAATGCATTTAACTCGTGTAACTTATCATCAAGAGAAACATTGATATTATAGTGTACTTGCTGTTGAAAATATTCCTGAGATAAAACCACCTGACATGACCCAAAACAAAACAGACAGATGAAAATCATCTGTCTGATATGATATTTTGGGATAAGGTAAATCATTAAATTGTTATTACCCAAACAAATTTCCTTCATATTGTTTTAATGTAACAGAAGGGGAAATTCCAATGGATCAAACCAAAAGGATAATTAAAATGATGATTAAAATAAGCGCAGCACCACCAATGTAAATGGTTCCGCCACTTTTTGCAACATTCTTGTCAATTTCCCTTGCTTCTTTCTTCAACTCACGATTTTCTTTAACAGACATGTCAGTTTTATCCAATTTGCGGATTTCTTCAGCACGATTTGTTAAACGGCTTAACTCTACTTCAGTTAGTTTATTTTCTGTTGCTACTGAATTCGATTTTCTATCAGCTGCAAATGCAAATGTCGGGCTAATTGCGAAAATCATTACGATTACGTAAAAAATAGTCTTTTTCATCTTTTTAAATCTTTAAATTATTTATGAACTAAAGGTAGTTGTCGGAGTTTTGGTGCCTGTTACATAATCCTGTATATTAATTACATAATTCACACTTTGTCAGCTGACCTTCAATTTCCATTCTAAACTTTGATTAGCCGGACTGAATGCCGCAGTGGAACTTGAATAAAACAAAAAAAGTTGTCAAACTTTTGGTTTAACAACTTTTTCGGATGATAAAAGATATCAAAGCGAATCAACAATTTTGTTTAATTCTTCTCTTGATTTGCCAAGCTTTATTTGAAGTTTGCCAAACATTTCTTCCCTCTTTCCTTCTTCATACATCAAATCGTTGTCTGTTAAGACCGCAAATTTCTGTTTGAGCTTACCTTTCTGCTCATTCCAGTTTCCTTTTACTTCTGTAGTATTCATTTTGTTTAAATTATTATTTCCTCAACTGGAGGGACAATTGTGAAACTATTTTCACAATACAAATTTTATCAGATAATTGCTGTATTGTGTTACACAATTACTTATAAGTATTACAACATTCACACATTTAATGCTGTTATTTTGAGTCATAAAAAAAACGATTTCCGTCATTCGATGAAAATCGCTTTTTCAACCTGTATATGTGCTTACCGTTAAATGTTTCGAATATTAAGCTGAGTTTACATTCGTTCCATGTACCAATTTAACTCTTTTTGCATTTTATTAAAACGCAATACGTTGGTAATAATTTTCTGCAGACGCATGAAAGCGGTTTCACTTTTAACAACATAATCGGTAGCCTTGTGATGCATACAGTTTACAGCTACTTCTATTTTATCCTGAGCAGATAACATTACTACCGGAATATCAGGATTAAAAGCTTTTATTTTATCAAGCGTTTCAATACCATTCATGGCGGTTTTATCGACGCCGTCAAGAAGATAGTCTAAAATGATTATATCAGGTTGATGTGATAAGTTTTCTACACAAAGTTCGCCAGTTACAAAGGTTTCTATATCGAAATCAGCATGTTGTAGAAAATCAATTTCCAATGATTTTAAAAACAACTCATCGTCATCAACCAGAAAAAGTTTTATTTTATTTTTTATGTTCATCTTTTAATTTTCTAATTGTTTTAACTCTTCTTTCAATTCATCACATGATTGCATAAAAACCTTTTCGAGTTGTTGTATCATTTCAGGAATTCTTTCGAATTGCTTTCGGCTGTTGGCGTAATCCTGTACTTTTTGTGCAATTTTTTCGTAATCGGAATTAATGCCCATAATTGAAAATGAAGGAATCATTTTATGGACTGCGGTGTGTAAAATATTCCAGTCTTTTTCCCTGAAACCCTTTTTCATTGACATGACTAAAAGTGGGGTTTGCACTAAATAAAGCGAAATCATTTCCTTCATCAGAACTGGATTCGATTTAGTGCGGGTATTTAAATAATCAAGGTTTGTACATTTGTTTTTTATAACTTCAGGTTGAACATCCAAACCGGCTTCGGTAACTTTTGGAGTTTTTTTAACTATTCCAATTATTTTACTGTACAATAGTTTTTCATCAACTGGCTTTGCAATGTAATCATTCATGCCAACTGCCTTGCATTTAGCCAGGTCAACAGTAGTGACGTCGGCAGTTAAAGCAATAATCGGGATGTCAGATTTCAATTCTTTCCGAATGTAATCGGTAGCTTCAAAACCGTTCATTTCGGGCATTTGCAGGTCCATCAGTATAACATCGTATTTTTGTGCTTTTATTTTCTCAACAGCTATTTTTCCATTATCAGCAATGTCACATTCAAATCCGAAATCATCCAACAAAGTTCTCATTAGTAATTGATTGAGGGCAATATCCTCAGCCACAAGAACTTTAATGCCTGTAATATCCATATCAGGTTCAACTGGTTCTGACTCAAATTCCGTGTCAGCGTTTGTTTTCTGAAATTTTAAAACGAAGCTAAAAGTTGAGCCTTCATTTTCTATACTCGAAACCTGAATACTTCCGTTTTGAGCTTCCACCAATTGTTTTACAATGGCAAGGCCTAATCCGGTTCCACCATACAAACGTGAGGTGCCGCTTGTTGCCTGCTGAAAGTTTTCGAAAATCTTTTCAATTTTAGATGCAGGTATCCCGATTCCGGTATCATTTACAGCAAATTCAATGCTCGCTTCTTTTTCATCCTCTTCAAGTAATTTTGCGCTTACTGTAATTTTTCCTGAGGTTGTAAACTTAACAGCATTACTAACCAGGTTTAAAATAATCTGGTGTAATCGAACCGGGTCGCCAAGCAAAACTTCAGGAATTCTGTCATCGAATTCTTTCTCAAGTTTCAAATTCTTTTCCTGAATTTTAGGTACGAACAAATGAAGCATGGCGGATATGGATAGCGCCATTTTAAATGGTACCTGCTCAAATTTCATTTGCCCGGCATCTACTTTTGCCAGGTCGAGAATATCGTTAATAAGTACTATTAATGCGTCGCCACTTAATTTTATAGCTTGTAAATATTCCTTCTGTTTTGCCGACATGTTTGTTTTTAACAACACTTTTGTAAATCCGATTATCGCATTCATCGGGGTGCGAATTTCATGACTCATGTTCGATAAAAACTGCTGTTTTGCTTTCACTGCATCGTTTGCAATAATAGCAGAACTTTCTGCTTTTAACTTCGCTTCTTCGGCAATTAAAGTTGCTTTCTCAGCAAAAACGATTGCCTCTGTCAGTTCTGTTGCAATTCTTTTTTGATGGGTAACATCGCGCGCAACAATTACTACTCCCTGCACGGTTCCACAATCATCTTTATAAATTGATCCGTTAAATAAAACATCGGTCAGTTTGCCATCGATATGCCGCAAAGTAAGCGGAGAGTCAGCAACAGAGCCTTTTGCAAACACTTCCTTGTAAACTTCGCGGGCCTTTTGTGGTTCGGTAAAATAATCGAAGAAATCAGTCCCGGTGAGAAATTCGCGGGTTACACCGGTAATATTAACAGTTGCTTCATTCATATCAGTTATTTTTCCTTCAGCACTTATTGTAACCAACGGATCTAAACTGGCTTCAATTAAACTTCTGGCATACTGTGAATCTTCTGTTTTTTTTGTTTCCAACATCGAAATCGTTGAAACGTCGGGTAATGAAAGAATAGCAGTTTCGTCAGTCTGATTTCCAATTTCTTCAATTGGGCTGCGCCTTTTATTTTTTAAATTTTTAAAATGAGAAGGGGAGAATCCGGTGACTTTTTTAAACTGATTTGATAAATGTGAAACACTTGAATAATTCAACTTCCAGGCAATTTCAGAAATGGTTAATTCACCATAAATCATCAATTCTTTTATCAGTTCAATTTTATGCAATATCACAAATTGTGCAATAGTTGTTCCCTGAACTTCTGAAAATAAATTTGACAAATAGGTGTAATCGTAATCGAGTTTTTCGGCAAGATAATCAGAAAGGTTCGTTTTTATTTTACCATCAGAATGGTGAACCATCTCGACAATTATCGTTTTAATTTTTTCAATTAAAACTGCTTTATTATCGTCAATTAGTTCAAGACCAGAGGATAATAAAGCCACTCTTAGGCGTTCCCGTTGATCATTGGAAATATTTTCCATGATATCAACTTCTCCCAAATCGACAACAATGAAATGCAGGCCAAGTTTTTTTAACTCTTCTTTCACCGTAATTTTACAACGGTTACTAACCATGTATTTAATGAATATTTTCAAAAGTAAAAATTTAAAATACCTGTAAAGGTGTTCTCTTTTAAATGATTAAATGTTATATAATTTTTAAAATAAGTTGTATAATTCACATATTTTCAGATAAATCACACTTGTCAATGGGTAGTTTGATTGATTGCCGGGAATGAACATTATATAAAACAAAAAAGTTGTCAAACTATTGAATTTAACAACTTTTCGGATGTTATAAAAGATTAAAGTGAATCAACAATTTTGTTTATTTCTTCTCTTGTTTTGCCAAGCTTTATTTGAAGTTTACCAAACATTTCCTCCCTTTTTCCTTCTTCATACATCAAATCATTGTCTGTTAAGACAGCAAATTTCTGTTTGAGCTTACCCTTCTGCTCATTCCAGTTTCCCTTCACTTCTGTGGTATTCATTTTGTTAAAATTATTATTTCCTCAACTGGAGGGACAGGTGTGAAACTATTTTCACGATGCAAATTTCATGTGTTCATCACTGTAACACATTACACAATTCCTTTTAAAAATTACATAATTCATACACATATCAATTTTTTCCGATTTTCTGTAATTCTTATGAGAGAATCTTTTTCCTATCAAGTGCAATAATGGCGATTCCCCCAACAATTAATACCAATCCAACGATTGGAGGCCATTTAACAGTGTGATTTTTTTCTGCATTTATTTCAATCGGACCGATATCAACTACTTTTTCTTTAGTAACATAATTGAATCCAGTATAAATCAGCATAACTATTCCGATTACTATCAGCACAATTCCTATTGGTTTTTTCATTTTATATTGTTTTAAGTGAACTTTTAATCAAACATCAAATGTCGTCACCAATGCATACAAATGCGTTACATAATTCATTTTAAGAATTACATTATTCACACATTTTACTGGGAGGGGAAAAAAATAATAAATTGAACTATATTTCAGACCATAAAAAAAGGAGTTGAAAAATCAACTCCTTTAGTGCCCAGAACAAGGGCACTTATTTATTCTATAAAGCGTTTAAAGTCAAATGTTTGCAAAATTCTAATTTTCTTGGTCGCGGCAAAATTGCTACACTAAATTGAAGAACGACTTATTGGTGTAAAGATACAAATTAATATTTTATGGTTTAGAAAAAATTATCGAGTAATCTGATTAATATATCTTGCAAACGAATTATCCAGTTATAGATTTTTGGTATAATAGTAGCAGGATTTTAACTACTTTCCCGATATGCCTTTATATCAATAATTTACGTTTTATTAAATTTTACGGTTCACCGTTTAGTTCACATATTAAAAAGAACGAATCCGATTTAAAAATAATAAAATTGAATTGAAATGTTATGGTTTTCAAAAATTAAATTTCACATTTCGTATTCACTTAAGAGAACTTTTGTTCTGTAGTAAAAGCAATTTCTTCGCTTTTATTCCATTTGTACCTTTCAATTTTCCCAATTCGGTAAAACTTGCAATGCGTTGAACAAGTAATTGTTAAATTGTCTATTCTTAAACAAAAAACCAAAACTAACCTTTCTATGATCATTTTTAACCGCCTGGTCGGTTCTAAGAAAACCATTGGTAATTGCAACAAAAATCAGCAGAAACAACCTGAAAAATTGGGAAATGAGAAACCAGAATATGGAGCTTTTAAAACAATAGTCTGAATGGTTGAACCAAGAATTCACAAGAGAATGGAACCCCACAACAGGATAAATCCCTGCTCTGGATGAATAACCTTAAAGCTAACGATCCACCAGGATTATTATCAAATTCTGTAAATTGTTTATTTCAAGTGTTTTATAAAGAATTATTTTTAAGTTACTCACCGTTTTACTCACCCAATTTTGTTTTAGTGCAAAACCTGCTCTTTTGTTTGGTAAAGATATGAAAACTGAAATTCAATTGGAAAAACCGTAAGAAATTACTCCCAAAAGATCAGTATTTTATTTGGTACATTAATCATCGTTTCTAAGCGTAGAAACCATATTCCTATATTTCTTAAATTATATTTTATATCCGATTAGGGATAGCGTTACACACATTTAAAATATTTATTCTTATGCTACAGAATATGGTTTCTTAAGGTTTTTATTTAAAAAAATAAATTTTACTCGGTTTTCGTAAAATATGACAAACGCTTTAAGGGTACTGTTATTTCGATTGTTTTACCTCCTTCAAATATTTCTCCTTCTTCACTTTTCCATTTTCCTTCAGGTAAAACCACTTTGCGTGAAAGTGCTCCTTTTTCAACCACAGGCGCAACTAGCAAATTATCGCCTAACATAAACTGGTCTTTTATGGTTTCAAAGCCGCCCAGTGGAAACGCCAACGCCATTGGTTTTACAATGGGTTCGCCGGTTTTTGATGCTAGCTTTGCCAGTTCCAAAATCATTGGGCCCATCTTCTCATGCAGTTTGGCCATATCGAGACAAATTTTCTGGTTTTCCGTTGAAAGCACTCTCCAGGGTGCTACAGAAAACTGCATCATGGGCATTAAAGCATGAACCTGGGCAGAACGAACAACAAGTTCTTCGTCAATTGTAGAAGCATGAAGGAAAGACTGATATTCCCCTCCACCAATCATATCAGGACAAGTATAAGTATATCCCATAATGCTTTGCGACATTTGGTCGGGTATCAGTTTTTGCAAATCTTCCCAATTGTGTGCTTTGTCCCTTAGTCGCTGAACCAGCGGTAATCCTGCCATTTTCCACGATGCCCTGTATTCATTTAAAGAGTATTGCAAGCCTAATTCAGCAAAAAAAGTTGTGTGATCGTTCGGGACACATTCTTTAAATGAAATAACATTGACAGTGTAGAAATCCGCGTCTCCCGCATCTAATTTAAACCCGTCAACCCCATATTCCTCAACAAGATAATCCAACCTTCCTGTAAACCATTTTTGCGTTTTGGGATTGCTTAAATCGAGACATGCGCTGGCCCCATTCCACCAGCGTAATATGGCAGCTTTGTTTTGTGTGTTTGCCCAACGTATTTCCTGTGTTCTCCCGCCTTCCAGGATCAACATGCCTTCTTTTGCGAGATGCCTGAAAACTTCAGAATCGGGGCTGATAAATGGACAAATCCACAACATGACTTTAAATCCCATGCCGTGCAATTTTTCAATCATTCCTTTTGGATCTTTAAACCGTCGGGTTGAAAACTCCCATTTTCCGTAATCCTCCTGCCAGTTGTCGTCAATCATCAATACTCCCGGAGGATAACCTTTATCGATGATGTCTTGTGCATATTTAAGAATATCTGCTTCGTTCTGATCATACATTAATTCAATCCAGGTATTGTATTGCGGATGAGTGAACAATAACTCGTCGGGTATTTTTCCGTTAGAAGGGAAAAACTCCTTGCAAACAAAATTATATGCATCTTTCAGGTTATCTCCTTTTTTTCCATATTGAATTTTCCCATTTCTGCTGGTAACAGTTAATTTTCCTTTATTGAATGAATATTGAATGGGTTGTTCACACCATATATATCTTCCTTTGCTTGATAGTAACAATGGCTGAGCCTGATTGCCGTGATTATCGCCCCAAAGATCATAAGTAACAACAGATGAGGCGTCATAAGGGGTTTCATTTCCTTTGGAACTTAATCCTCCCCACCAATATTCATCCTTCTCTATGTTTAATTCTACTTTATCACCAGTTTCAGTAAATAATTGTGAAAATGTAAAAAACATCAGGAATAGTTGAATTAATAAATTCATTTTGTTGAAGTTAATATGTTTGATTAAAAAAAAGGATTGAAGAACTGTAAAAAAAAACAAGACCATATTATAATATGGTCCTGTTCTTTATGAATATATTCTTTAGTATTTAATTGCTTTGTATTTACCCAGCAATTTTTCTTTATCGCTCACCACTATCAGGTATAATCCGGCAGGGTGTTTATCAATAGAAATTATTTCATGACTGCTTTCAACATTAATATCGATTATTGCTGAACCCACTGAATTGTAAACCTGAATTCGTTGTCCTTTTTCAACACCTGTAACATTTAATTTACCATTGGTTGGGTTTGGATAAAAATCAATTTGATTTGCATTCAACCGACCAGCACTGGTTAATGGTCCAAAACTATACATAACAACTATTCTTCCATCGGCTGATGTAACCTGAACCATGTCGCCACCATTAATGTCGCCATTAATTTTTACGGTTCCATTTTTATCAACAACTGCCACCGACGCTCCGGCTGAAGGAGTTACTTTTGTCAGGAAATTGGAAACAGTTTCTGAACCTTCTACTCCGGCTACTGTGTAAACAACCTGGTCAACTGAATAAACATTCGATAAAATGTAGGCCAGGTAAGTGGTTTTTGGAACATATTGTGTTGCCAGTTTTGAAATGTGGTAAACGACCGTTTTTGTTCCATCCGGAGAATTTACAACAAGTTTATCATCGTCGGCAACCATACCATCAATCCTTTCGAATCCCTTTTTGTCAACCACCTTCATTGAAGCTCCCAATGATGGAATCAAATTGGTAACAAAACTCTGCACATTTGTTCCCCTTGGCACAAATTCAATCAGTAACTCTTTTTGAAAGACTGAATATAAATCGGATGTAACAAATGCTGAAGATTCACTGGCATCCGGAATTAATCTGTAATTGATAACAGTTTTTCCATTTTCTGCAATAACCTCTAAATAGGTATCGGCATTTACAGTAACTGAAACGTATGTTGAATCAAAATTTAATGTCGTCATGGGCACATAAGATCCATCACTGTTTAATACCGCCATTAAAGCTCCGGGAGGAACAGTTATATTTCTTACTATTGTTCGTAACGCAGTACCATACTCAAAGCCGGTAACTGACCCCGAACCTGCAGTATGTTCTTCACCTGCGCTTTTGGGTTGAACATCAATTGTTATTTTGTAACGGGTAGATGTAATTACAGCATTTGAACTCAATCCATTTTCCAACACTTCCAGTACATATTTTGTAGCATTGGTACTATCCGCTGAAAGCACAGTTAAAGTATCATTTATACTCAACAATGCATCCATGGACAGTTCGGCACCGTTTATACTACTTGTTACTTTAAGCGATTGTTTTTCGTCTAATTTAATTATGTTGGCAATAAAATCAGATGCGGTTGTTCCCGTGGTGACACCCCTTATTTTCTGAGGAGAAGCATACCCTTCACTCACTTTATATACAATCGACCCCACGGTAGATATATATCCGGTTGGAGTATAAAAGTAGTGTTTTCCAATATCAGAAACTATATTCAGCATTCTCCATGGCCAGCCCTGACCAAGTGCAGCGTAGGTATTAGTATTAAATGCTGTATATTCAGCATCCTCTGCCGATTTGCCTAAAACAATGCCATTAACAGGATTTCCTTTAGTAAATTCAGGTTTTCTTCTTAGTGAAAAAGGATTTCCAATATTCGTTGTTCCAATCGTCCAGAGAGAGCCATCTTCTTTACCTAAGACATCGATTAATTCAAAGTCGTTCGGATCTGTTGCCGGTTTTAAACCTAATTTTATAGAGTCGTTTAAGATTTTGAACAGATAAATAACATTCGAATGCCATTTTCCAAATGGAGTACCGTCACCGGCTATATTTTCTCCCCATTGATTGGTATATGTGTTACAAGGAGTAACTCTGTTTCCAAATTGCACATCAAGCTGGGTTTTCATTGGATTACTCCAGGGAGCATTACATATATCACCGTTTTCCCCTCCGGCAAGACCCATTACAAAAACATCTCCCGGAAGCACAATTCTATTTACCGAGATTTCATCTTCTGCAATGTATGGGATATTTACTGCCCAATCTAATTCGTTAGCCCATTTGTAACCAGGTATGTATTTTTCATATCGCATTAACCAATTGGTTTGCCTGGTTTCTGCAATGAGTGTGGCAGGGTTAGTACCTCCCATCGCAATCATATAATTACTCAAATCAAGCGGTTGATTCCCGGGATTGCAGATTTCCATATAATCATTTCCATTCCAGTATAAATTATGTGAAACCTCAGAAATAAATGGTTCTGCATAATATGGCTGCAGATTTTCGGGATTTTTTTCTTTTTTAAGTACAACACTATAATTGTTAATGGTTGAATCGTCTTCTGCTGTAACAGTAAAAGTAATGGTCCTGTCTTCAACTGATCCGGAAAGACTCGTTGCACGATCGACTTCTACTTTGGAATTTACATCCGATTTCTGGGCTACCAAAGCCGGAATGCCCTCGGTCATAAGTGGAACCTCAACATTATAATTGTAAACCTGTGTGCCAAAATTTGGAATGGTATCGCCAATCCAACCATAAAGTCCCCTGTAAAATTCAGGAATATCAGGCCACTGGATAGCAGTGAGATAGGCATCACTGTTTGCCCTGTATGGCAATAACGAAATAAAATATTCTTTTACTGAACCATTTTTGGCAGTTACTTTTAACTTGTCACCATTTGATAAATCTGGTTTTTCTATTCCGTTTGCATAAACTATCTGCCAGGTTGCATTCGATGGCTTTTCAAGTACTTCCATTAAACTGTCAACACGTGTGGCGTATGGAATACCTCCCTGTGCGCCCCAGATTGAATCAATTCCTGTTGCTTTTTGTGTTACTCTCGGCCATCCCGTATAACCATTGTTTATAATGTTTCTCCAACCACCTTCAGGGTCTTCGTTCGATACCGGAATAACCATGTTTGCATCAGCAGCAGGTTCCTTTACAACAATGCTAAATGCTGCAAAATCCAATTTGTCACCACATACGTACAAAAGCAATTGGTCGCCTGTTTGAACTGCGTGACTCAATGAATCTGCATCGGCAGCCATCACATATTCCCAGCCGATACCGGGTTTTTGTTTAAAATAATTCATAATATCGTCACCCCGGCGTATTCCCCATGGAACTGTCAGTTTTTTGTTGGCAAAATCAACTTCTATCACATCCGATTCCAGTGTGTTTACATCCAGCGCATAGTTACCATGGTTTCCTACAGTCCAGGGAGCTAATCTCCATTCTCCTCCATGAATCGGAATCGGAATCCATTCAGAATCATCCAAGCCAACACCTCGGGCCTCATTAAAATTAAGGTTCCCTTTTTTGACACTGGATTTTCTAATCAAATAATCATTTCTGATGGCATCAGGGATACCTGCAACCAAATATTTTGCATCTGGTGATGTTCTGTCAAGGTTCACTCCATTTTCGCCGATGAACATACCAACAACCTGATCAACAACCATTGAATCTCCATTGGCAAAGTGTTGTTCGATGAAAAATCCATTAGCGCCCCACTGTTCATTAAAAGGACCCGATAAACCCGGGGTTACAATGTCTGTTGAATCGCCAAATTCTTCACTTAAGTGTACATAAAAGTCGGCAGCATCCCACATGTTATCCTGAACTTCTTTTTCGGGAAATTTTTCCATATTTCCTTCGGCAAATTTTCTGGGACCAAATTCCTTAATGGCTGCAAATACATAAGATTCACCAGGCTGTAAAAGTTTATCCACCGGAATCCGGATGCCTTCCCTATTGGTTTTACCGGTAGTATAATCCAGTAGTGCACCACCGCCCCAATTTCCAATCTCAAACTGATTTAACTGCACAGGCTTATCGCCCATGTTGGTTAATTCAAGAAAGCACCGGTTCGTGTTATCCCCACGGTATTCGGTAATCACCAAATAATTAATGGTGTCGTTATAAATGTAATCCTGGGCATAAATTACACTTCCCCATAACATAAGTACAAAAAGTAAAAATTTAAGTCTCATAATTGTAATTTTTATTGGTTAATACTTGTTTGTTGTTTATTTTATTTTTGTTAGTGTTGTCATTTATTAAATGCCGATGGTCAACACCACCGGCATTTGAAACTATGAAATTAAAACTTCGGCCTCCTGCATAAAATCACGTAAGGCACAAATAAACATTCTTGTATATGTTAAAACGAACTTATTCATCTTAAAAAAATATATTCATAAATCAATTTTGTTATTATAAAAAGTACTACAAGGATTATGAGTATATATGGTATTGATTTATATTTTTCATTTATAAGCATCGTATTTATGATATTTCTTTTAATTCGAAAAAAGAGTGTTTTCATGAAATTGATTTGATTCAAATTTAGGCACTTGAATAGTTTTTCATGTCATTTAATTATTTCATAGATGGGGTAGAAATTGTTCTCCTGAATTATAATTGTTCAATTAGGACAATAAAAAGTCCATTCCTAATGCAAAATTCAGAAGTATAATAATTACATAAAAGGTTAAGATTAACTATAGAAGATCGGAGGGGGCAAATCCAAATGTTTCCTTGAAACACTTGCTGAAATATTTTGGATTTGTAAATCCAACCATGTAAGCCACTTCAGCCACCCGGAGTCCTTTCTTTTCTGACAAAATCTGGTGCGCTCTTTTCATTCGCATATTTTGTAAAAGTTCCTGACCTGATTGTCCCGTTAAACTGGTAATTTTTCGATAAAATTTGGCATGGCTCATGGCCAGTTTTGATTCTAAAGAATTAATTGAAAAATCTGAATCTGAAATGCCTTCATCAATGGCCTTCATTAATGATGTTAAAAACTTCTCATCTACCGAAGTAACTGTAACAGAAGAAGGTTCCAGAACATGGCTTTTTTGAAACATATTCCGCAATTTTTCCCTTGAGTCAAGAAGGTTTTTAATCCTTAAAAGCAGATAATCCATTTGAAATGGTTTGGGTATAAAGTCATCTGCACCTGTTTCTATTCCATCATACCTTGTTTCCTCGTCAACTTTAGCTGTTAAAAGAATAAAGGGGATATGACTGGTTTCAATTTTTGTTTTTAATTTTTCACAAAGTTCAATTCCATCCATATTGGGCATCATAACATCACAGACAATCAGGTCGGGCATATGGTCAACAGCCTTTTTCAATCCTTCCAAACCATCACCTGCCTCAATTACATTATATTCCTTTCTAAGTTCGCCTTTTATAAAACTTCGCATGTGAACATTATCCTCAACAACTAAAATAATTTTTGCTGAATCATTAACCTGATCTTCTGCAATAACCGTAACTGAATCAGCGTCAAAGTATATGTCTTCAACGCTCGTACTTATTTTTTCTGTTTCACCGGTAAGTTCAACATCGGGTATAAAAAAGCGCATTATGGTTCCAACTTCTTCCTTGCTTTCTGATTCAATGTAACCTTTGTGGGCATCAATCAGTTCTTTGGTGTGCGATAACCCAATACCATAGCCTTTGCCTTTTTGTCCCTGTCCCTGGTAAAAACGGTCGAATATTTTGATATTTTGATCCTTAGGTATTCCCTTGCCCGTATCGCGTACTTCAATTTTTACAAATGAATTGACCGGGTCATTTTTTAATATTTCATACTTGCCTTTATGAACTTTTTCAATATTGATCTCAATTTCTCCTTTATCAGTATATTTTACAGCGTTCGAAATAATATTGAAAAAAACCTTTGACATCATTGCCTGGTCAAAACAAACTGGGATTTTTTCAAGATTACTGATTACATTTAAGGTTAGTCCTTTTTGTTTTATTGCATAACTAAAATGAGCGACTTCTTCTTTTGTGAACTGTACAATGTCTTCTTTATTAAGCTTCGCCGATAATTTACCGCTTTCTGCTTTTCTAACATCAAGAAGTTGTTCAATTAAATAATTAAGACGTTTTACGTTTCGTTTGATTAATTGCAGTTTTTCGCCAACATCATTGCTTAATTTTTTATTTTGAAGTAACACGTCGAGGGGCCCGTTGATAAGTGTTAGTGGAGTTCGCAGATCGTGTGAAATATTTATAAAAAATTTTGTTCGCATCACATCCAGTTCATGCACCATTTCACTATGGTTTTTTTCCAGCAGTAATTTCTTTTTTGTTGTATATCGAATAATAGTATAGTGCGAAAAGTAAACAAATAATAAAACGATAATTAAAATATAGAGTAAATAGGCAAACCAGGTATATATAAAGGGAGTTTGAATTTGAATAAATATTTCTTTAGGGGAATCATCCCATATACCATCTGTATTTGTCGATTTGACCATAAATTTATATTTGCCATGCCGTAAATTGGTGTAGTTTGCGATTCTGTTTCCGGCATCGGTATATTGCCAATCGAAATCAAAACCTTCGAGCATATATGCATACCTGATTTTTTCTGCATTGGGGTAAATCATGGCTGAAAATTCAAAACCAAAGTTTTTTTGTTGCGGTAGCAGAATAATGGTATCGGTTAATGTAATACTCGAATTAAGCGGTGCCTTTTTGCCAATTTGTTTTAGAGCTTTTACTTTTTCGTTAAACAAATAAAATCCTGTAATCGTTGTTTTGGGCTTCGATGAATTAACATTAATTTGATTTGGGTAAAATGCATTAATTCCGTTAATTCCACCTATAATAATTTCTCCATCTGGTTTTTTAAATACGGTGTGCTCTGAGAATTCATTGCTTTGCAGACCGTCATTTACAGTGTAATTAATAAACCGATCTTCTCCCGGAATAAAATGAGATAATCCTCCGTTTGTGCCAATCCATAAACCTTTATTTTCATCTTCTGCTATAAGCTGAATCATGTTATTGGGTAAACCATCTTTTTTTGTATAGGTTTTAAATGAAATGTCTCCTGTAATTGAGTCGGATATTGTTTTGTTTAATCCTTCATAGGTACCAATCCAAATATTTTCCCTGTGATCCTTTATAATAGAACGTATATAATTATTGCTTAATGAATTTAGATCATTGTTTTTTTGATAAACCTTTATTTTTTCAGGGTAGTGATTATTATCCAGTGAAATAACATTTAATCCTCCTCCTTCTGTACCTAAATAAAGTGTGTTATTGCTTTGGTTATAAAAAAGTACCCTGCAATTATTGGCTGAAATTCGAGGTGTGGTATTATCGGTGTAAATTTCTTTTGTAATTATTTTGTCATTTGCAATCTTTATTCTGATTAACCCATTAAGTGATGCAACCCAACAAACATCAGCATTGCTTTTTTCAGCATAAAAAAATGCATCACCTTCAATCCGGTCAAGAATTTTTAATTCATTATTAATTAGTTTAACCAGATATATGCCCGAACCACTGCATATAATTTTTTTGTCATCATTATACTGTGAAATATAAAAAACTGATTGTGTTTCGAACCCTAATTTTTGAAATTTATCATTTACCCTGTCGTAAATAAAAAGGCCGTTTCCATGTGTACCTGTCCATATTCGGTTTTGATTGTCAACATAAACCGCACGAATGAAATTTGAATTTGACAAATCCTGGTTTGGCTCCCGAAATTTATAATGAGTGAATTTTTTTTGTTTCGGATTAAATATATTAACACCTGCTCCAATGGTACCCACCCATAATAAATTATCATTTGAAACATACAGCGAATAGATAAGGTTGGAATTTAAACTGCCTGCATCTAAAGGTATATTTTGAATGGATTCAAAATGAATTTTGTTTTTATTCAGGTCTTCAGATTTTATAAAATTTAGTCCCCTGTCAGAAGTTCCTACCCATAAATTGCCGTCTTTGTCAACTGCCAGTGAAGAACATTTTCTTGAAGAAGTGCCGTATGATGAGCCAAAAGCATTAAAATGATCGATAGTCCTTGTATTTGGGTTGTATCTGAAAAGGCCATCCTGAGTTGTGGCAATCCACAAATTACCTGTTGAATCTTCCGCGGCTGTTCTTTGGTTTGTATTGATTGTGAAATCTTCAATGATTACCGGTTCATTTGAATTTTGCTGAAAAATGATTCTGGAAATTTTATCGGAGGTTACTATCCAATACCCTCCAAGTGCACATTTCACTATTTCCCTGATGAATTTATTTGTGTTTTGATTGTGACTAAATTTTGTGAATTGTTGAAACCCGGATCCGATGTCTTTTATGCCAGTGGCTTGAATATTGGCCCTCCATAAACCAGTGGCTGTTCCTGCCAATATATAACCATCATGAACGTAAATGCTCCAGACCGGAAATCTTTTTTCAATAGTATTTATTTTAACCTGGTAGATAAGTTCAGTAATCGGATCATAAAGATTTAAGCCATCATCTGTTCCAATCCAAATGCGTCCCATTTGATCTTCTGCCAGACTTCTGACCGTATTGTTGCTTAATGAATTTGAGTCATTTTTACTGGTATTGAATATTTCGATATTATATCCATCGTACCTGTTCAGACCGTCCACCGTGCCAAACCAAACAAATCCGCGGCTGTCTTTCAAAAATGAATATACCTCGCTCTGCGAAATACCATCGGCTGATGTTAACTGCTCAAACCGCCGGGGTTGCGAACTGCCAAAAATACATAGCAGCATTAAAAAGGCTACCAGAATATTTCTTAAACCCATTTGATTGTCTTATCAATTTTTACCAGTTGATCAACATTTTGTAATGATACAAAAATGATGGATAAATTTATTTATGAACATCTGATATCTGGTGTCCATTTTTATTTCCCGACAATCTTCTATCCTAAAAAGAACAATTTTTTATCCCTCGCAACAATTCTTACAGCCTTTTTGATATAAATAAGATTACTATTATTTCGCCAAATAAAATAATTTTGGATTGTATGAATAATTTTGTCTGAGTAACTTTTTAACAATCTGTTCCGGCGGTGTATCTGGTTCATGTATTTGAAAATGAAGGAAGTTTCAAAGTTGTGAAAGTTGTTATTTCCAATGTTCAACATTAAATAATTTGCTTATGAGATCACTTTTTGTTATAACCTTGATTTGTTTGATATTGAATACGACCGCAGGCGATAAAAAAAACAAATCCCCATGGAAAACCATTTTCAATGGTAAAGATTTTACTAACTGGAAATTGCTTGGAGGAACAGGCCATGCCGAAGTAAAAGATTCAGCGTTTTATTGTCACATGACTGCAAATACAACCGAACACACCTTTGTTTGCACAAAAGATAAATATGGCGATTTTATTCTTGAAATGGATGTGAATACCGATCCCGGATACAACACAGGCATACTTTTACGATGTGGTGATAAACCCGTGAATTGCGATACTTGTAAAGTCAGTTTATACGGATATCAGGTAAAAATTGATCCATCAACTACACGATGCTGGACAGGTGGTATTTTCGACGATTTTGGCGCCTCGTGGCACTGGTTGTATGATTTGAGCAAAGATGAACGTGCGCGGAAAGCTTACCAGATTGGCAAGTGGAACCATTTTCGGGTGGAAGCAATAGGAACATCCATAAAAGTGTGGGTAAACGGTATTCCAACCACAAACCTGGTAAACCAAAAATATTCAGAAGGTTATATTGCATTAAAAATCCATTCACTCAAAAACCTTCCTGAAGAAGAAAAGAAAGTTGGAAGATTTAAAAATATCAGGATAATAACAAAAAAACTGAATGAAAATCTGGTAGAAATGGATTTGCCCGCTTTGAGTGCAAATTAATTCATATACAGAAACTTAAGTTGTATGGAGAATAAAATATATATGATAATCCACAATGAAGCTTAAGATTTCTATTGATTTGAAAAGTCTCCCGATAATTATCGGGATTCATAACCCCACGGTCAGCGACCTGCGGAAAATGAGACAACAACGAAGCTCTGCCTGACAGGCAGGACAAAAAATAAGAACGACCTAAGGTTATGAAAATAAGACACCTTCGGTGTTAGGTTATAAAACGGATAATCATTAAAAACAATTATAAACCAATAAAACCAATAAAACCAATAAAATGAACAAACAACAAAAATGGATTTCAGTCGCAATAATTTTAGCGCTCATTGCCTTTATTTCAATTAATAAGGTCGATGGACAATCTAACAGTAAAACAACTGCTCCTTTTTTGGGATGGAACAGTTACGATTGTTATGGAACACAAATCAATGAAAAGTTGACCAATGAAAATCTGGAAGCTTTTATCCAGAAACTTAAACCATCGGGTTACGAGTATTTTGTATTGGATGCAGGCTGGTTCAAGCATTATGATTTAAAACCCGGTGAAATCTGGCCTGTAAAAGGGCAAAAAGGTCACCTTAGTTATGATGAATATGGACGTTTAATTCCTTCAGAAGTTCTGTTTCCAAAAGGGTTTAAAGAAATAGTTGAAAAAGCCCATAAAAACGGTATTAAATTCGGAGTACACATGATGCGCGGAATTCCAAGGGATGTGGTAAAAAAGAATCTCCCGATTAAAGGCACAAAATATTTTGCGCACGATATTGCAAACATCAACGACACATGTGTTTGGAGCAGTCAAAGTTATGGTATCGATATGGACAAACCCGGGGCGCAGGAATATTACAACAGTGTGGTGGAACTTCTTGCCACGTGGGGAGTTGATTTTATAAAATACGACGACATTGTGCACAAACCCCGGGAAATCAATGCAGTTGCCGATGCAATTGAAAAATCAGGAAAGTTAATCAGGTTAAGTATTTCTCCCGGCGATGATATTAATCCGGAGTATTACAAAACCTACCAAAGGGCCGATATGATTCGGATTTCGCGCGATATCTGGGATTTAAGAGAGGACATCCAGATATCATTCGACCAGTGGGATCACATGTTGCCTTATGCCGATAAAGGTTTTTGGTTGGATATGGATATGATTCCATTTGGACATATCAGGGTAAATTATCCGGCTACAAAAAACAATCTTACCGCCGGACGCGGTTACGACCGCATGGACTATTACAGTTATGCTCAAAAAAAGAGTTTTATTACTCAACGTGCCATGGCTGCCTCACCGCTTTTTATGGGTGGAGCCTTAACAACTTCTCCGGATACTGTTTTCGAACTGATAACCGACCCTGGTATGTTACAGTGCAACCAAAACGGAGTAACCGGGAAATTGGTTACCAGAGTCAAAAATTACAGTTCAAAAGTTGATATTTGGAAAACACCTCACAAAACCATCGAAAACGAGGGTTGGATTGGCATTTTTAACCGAAATCCATATATGGATATTATTAAGTTCGATAAGAAAGAACTGGGTCTGAACCCTGAAATGATTTATTCTTTATATGATATTTGGGACAAAAGAATCATTGACGATGCTGCATCATTTATTTTTGAAATGCCGGCTGATGATGTTGTGTTTATCCGGTATGAAAAACGATAATATAAATAAATGAGTCTTCTTCGAAAAGTAGTAAATTCAATGATTTTCAGATGTTTGACCCCTAACCCCAAAGGGGAACATCTGAAAATCATTGAATTAGGCAGTTCCCCCTTTTGGGGGTTAGGGGGTCAATGGACTTTTCGGAGTGGAATCAATAAATCAAATCTATACATCATGAATTTTACAAGAACAACATTAATTCTGCTTTTTAGCTTTATTTTATTTACTTCTTCTTCACCAACGGCACAAACCGTAACGGTTAATCCCAAAGAGTATAAACCCGGATTAAACAATCCATATAAAGGTTTCCGGCAGGGAATTTTCAGAAGTGAATCGGGTTATGGAAAATGGAAAAATCCGGAATACAATACCATTTGGCGGCATTACATCGCTTGGTCCGATATCGAAAGTAGTGCCGATGATGATGTTCAGAAGATCATTGATTTTTGCAACAAAACCTGGAAAGGCGCTGAAGCTGCCAATGTCAGAATTATACCCCGCGTTTATATTGATTGGGATAAAAATTCGGGTAACGAATACTGGCCTGCCGATATTTTAACACAAACGGGTCTGAAACCGGATGATCCAAAACTTTGGGAGCATCCAGTCGTAAAGGAGCGGATTGTAAAACTGATTGCGAAATTGGGGCAGGCCTGGGATAAAGATGAACGTGTTGGCTGGGTGCAAACCGGACTGCTTGGCTATTGGGGCGAGCAGGAAAGTCCGGTTGGTGTTGGTCAGGATGGTTGGGCCAAAAGACTTGGCGACGCCTACAATGCAGCATTTAGAAATAAAAAGTTGGTTGTTCGAAACCAACCCGAATGGGATGCATTGGGTTATAAATGGGGTGTATATTGGGATTCGTATGGACACCCCGGTCAAAGGACTGGCGCCTGGTCAAAAATTCAGAATACAAATGCAACCGGGCGTTATTTGTCGGAGTTTATTGAAGGTGAAGTAGCTTATGATTGGGGAGCTGATGTTTTTGATCCAATGTATGGTACTGAACCCGAACTTACACTGAATAAAACCCAATATACGAATAACATGATCGATGTAATCAGGGAACTACATTGTTCTGGCTTAGGTTGGATAAGTAGTTATATGGGCATTAATCCTGAATATAAGGATATTGTGAGTATAGATAGCCTGAATGCCAATGCATCCATCATGCAGAATGAATTTGGTTATCGTTTTCTTTTGTTGGAGTTTACAAGCCAAACCCGAACCGAACCCGGCAGTAAACTCGATTTCAGTTTTAAAGTAACAAATACAGCCTCAGCTCCATTTTACTATAAATGGCCGGTAGCCATTGTATTGATTGATGAAGCCACGCGACAGATTAAAGAAAAAATCATCATCCCCGATATCGACATTACCAAATGGCTTCCCGGCGATAAATACAGCTACACAACCCGAATGTACCAAACTCCCGCAGTAACCCATTCAATAAGTGGTTCTGCAACTATTCCGGGCAATTTACCCAAAGGAAAATATCTTGTCGGTATTTCCATTCTTGAACCTAATTCAAAGTCTCCGGGAATATTTTTTGCCGTCGAGAATTTTTTTAAAGAAAGTCAGACACAGCCTCTTGCCCGTATTGGAATTGGTGAGAGTGTAGGCGCCAACACTCTCGACGGGGTAAAATTTGACAATCCTAAAATAAATGATACCCGCTACTACAGCATCTCTCCGACTGATAAAACCTATTCAATATCAGTCACACCCCCGGTAAACGGTTCTGTAAATATTCCGATTGGGCCTTATCCTGTAAACAGTAACGTTATAGTAACGGCAATTCCTGATTCCGGTTATGTTTTTAGCTCGTGGGGCGGCGACCTTACCGGTTCGCCAAATCCCGCCATTCTAAATATGGACAGTGATAAAAAAATTTCGGTTAATTTTAAACCCGCAGGCAGTAAAACCAATTTGTTTATAAACGGAGATTTCTCAAGCGGCGACCTTACCGGCTGGAGTTTAAATACCGTATCCCCCTCAACCGCAACAGCTTCGGTAATCAATGAAGAATGCCTGGTCGATATCACCAATGATGATGGCGAGCATTGGCATGTTAGCCTGATGCAGTATAACATTACTTTAATCAATGGCGTTCGGTACACGCTTAAGTTCAAGGCAAAAGCGCAGGCTAACCGGACGATTAGTACAAAAGTACAATTGAACAATGATCCGTGGACCAGCTATCAGGACAGTGTTGTATCAATAACCACAGCAATGAATTCATATAGCGTTTCGTGGGTTCAGACTGAAACGGGTTCAAATTTTAAGATTGGATTTTTCGTTGGCACCCAGGGATTGAATAATGTATGGTTCGATGATGTTGAGCTAATTGCCGATGGACCTGCAACTACCTTTGCCTTTACTACAAGCGCTGCCAACGGAAGTATTTCTCTCAATCCTGCCGGCGGTACTTACGATGCAGGGGCCACGGTTATCGCAACTGCAACTCCCGATGCCGGTTATAAATTCAACGGTTGGAGTGGTGATTTATCAGGTGTCAGTAATCCGGTTTCAGTTCTTATGGATAAAAACATTTCCGTAACAGCAAATTTTATTTTGATTACCAATACACTTTCGGTTACAGCAAGCAACGGTAATGTTTCGCTGGATCCGGCAGGTGGCGCCTATGTACCCGGCACTGTGGTTACCTTAACAGCTACACCAAATACTGGCTATGTGTTCAACGGGTGGAGCGGCGACCTAACCGGTTCAGCAAATCCCGCAACAATAACTATGGATAAAAACAAGAGTGTTACCGCGAATTTTAAGGCTGTAAATTACACACTGGCCACAAGTGCAACCAATGGTTCAGTTTCTTTGAGTCCGGTTGGTGGAAGTTATTTGGCAGGTACCCAGGTTACATTAACGGCTAAACCCAACTCAGGCTATGTTTTCATCGACTGGAGCGGCGACCTTTCCGGCTCTGAAAATCCAATAAAAATTACCATGGATACAAACAAAATCGTTACGGCCAACATTAAACGGATTACTTACACTCTTACCGCAAATGCTGTTAACGGTAACATATTAATGGAACCGGATGGAGGTACCTATAATTCTGGTGCTTTGGTTTTTGTTACAGCTGAACCAGATTCGGGTTATGTATTCAACGGCTGGAGCGGCAGTCTTACCGGAGAACAGAATCCCGCTTTGATAACGATGAACCAAAATAAAAACATCACAGCCCTTTTTAAACAGATAATTAATACTTCAAATATAAATGATATGCTTCCTGAGCAAACCAGGTTCGGGCAGATTTATCCAAATCCGTTTTCCGCAGAAATAACCATTCCTTTTGAATTGAAAGAAGCATCGCAAATAAGAATTTCAATCTTAAACTTACTCGGACAGGAAGTATGCACAATTATAAACAAAGACTTACCTCCCGGAAAACATAATGCAATTTGGGATGGCTGTGATAAAAGTGGCAATCGTGTAACACAAGGAATCTATTTCTGTAAAATGGAGTCTGACCATAATTCGATTGAGGTGGGAAAAGTAATTTTCAGAACTATGTTTTAAAATACATCAAAACTTATCAATATGAGCAAATCAATTCATTATCCGTTTTACTTTGCAGCGATACTGTTTTTGCTGTTTTCGTGCAATAAAAAAAATATGACCGTTCATCTGGAACTTAAATCATCGGCCCGGCAAGTGATTTATGCTGCAGAAAAATTCAGGGAATTGGAGCAAACAAATGCTCTAGTGTTATCAGATAGCAGCGCAGATTTAACAATTAGTGCTGCAATCGACACAATTAATTTAAAGCATGAAGCTTACAAAATTGTTTCGCAAAATAATCTCGTGGAAATAATAGGAGGCGATGCTGTTGGATTAATGTATGGTTTGTTAGAGGTAAAAAATCAGCTCAAAGCAGGAAAAAGAACAGTCGAAAGCAAAGAGGAATCACCAAACTTAATGTTTCGGGCGATAAAATTCAATCTTCCCTGGGATTCATATCGCAGGAGCCCTGCATTGGATTTGCATTACGAAACATGTCGTGATACCATTTTCTGGAAAAATTTTCTGGATATGATGGTTGAAAACAGGTTCAACAAATTAACCTTATGGAATTTACACCCATTCAGTTACATGGTAAAAACTGCAAAATATCCCGAAGGGTGCAGTGTTAGTGATAACGATTTAGCTGAATGGCAACAATTTTGGACTACCTTGTTTCGTATGGCAAAAGACAGGGGTGTTGAAACCTATTTGGTTAACTGGAATATTTTTGTTTCGCCCGAATTTGCCAAAGCACACAATGTATGCGACTACTGTTTGGAAGGAAAACATTTTGTACCACAGGGAGATACCTCTGCAATTACAAAAGATTTTTATCGCGAGAGCATAAAAGCTGTAATTGATACTTATCCTGACTTAACCGGGTTAGGCGTCACCCTGGGCGAAGGCATGGGAAATATGACTGCCGAAGATCGTCAGAACTGGATTCTCGACAACTATATTCAAGGGATGCGAATGGCATCGCGTAAAGCAAAGTTTATCTACAGAGTACCTCTTTCGTCAGGAACCGGAAGTGGCGGCGCTACTTCTGTTGAAACTGAAAAGCTGACAAGAAGTGCATTGGATACACTCACCTGCTTTGACGGCCCAATCAATATTGAGCTTAAATTTAACTGGTCGCATGCCTATTCCACTCCCCAATTGGTAAAAGTGCATGGCGGAAAATTAAACGATGTTTACTGGAATCCTATGCCCACCAATTATTATCTTGCCTGGATGATGCGAAACGAGGACTTTTTCATGCTGCGCTGGGGACAACCCGATTTTATCCGCAAACACATTGCAACCAATGTACATCCGCATGTAAATGGCTATTATGTAGGTTCTGAGACCTATATTCCGGCAAAAGATTACATTACATCGTTACCCGGCACGAGCTATCGTTATGCATTCGAACGTCAGTGGATGTATTATAAAGTAATGGGAAGATTGCTTTACAATCCAAATACTCCCGATGAGTTTTTTATTGATGAATTTGAGCAACGTTTCCCAAAACAGGGAAAAAAACTATTCAACGCACAGGCCAAAGCCAGCACGGTTCCGCTGGTGATTGCCTCATGGCAGAATGCCACCTGGGATTTTTCATTGTATTCCGAAGGCTTTCTCAGGTCGGTAATGATTGATGAAAAAAAGGCGTTAAAACTGATCTCTCTCGATGATATTGCTGAAAGACAACCCATGGAGCCAGCTTATTTAAGCATTGCCGATTTTCTGACCAATGAGAACAATGTACCAGATGGTAGAATTTCACCATTTCATTTGGCCGATTCGTTGGAAACAATATGCAATCAGGCACTTAAAGATGTAAAAGGAATAAAACCCGGCGAAAATGTTGATTTACTCTACGAAGTGTCTGATATTAAAGCGTGGGCGAATCTGGGATTGTATTTTTCGAATAAGTTGAGGGCAGCCGTTGAATACAAGCGGTTTAAAACTTCAAACGATAAAAAGGATCTCGATAAATCAATTGAGTTGTTAACGAAAGCGACTAGCGATTGGCACTCGCTGGTTGAAGTAACTACCCTCGTTTATAAACCGGTTCCTCTTACTCATTTTTGTGAAAATGCTCCTGAATTTGAAGAGCTTTATTTTCATTGGTCGATAGTCGAAAAAGAGGTAAAAGCCGAGCTGGATTGGCTAAAAAGTCTGGATAAATGAGATTTCTATTTTTATGCATAACAGAGCTTTTCGTTACTAAAATGAAAAAAACAGGATTTTGGCAGCTCATTGTATTGTTGGTTTTCCTCGCACAAATGGTTGCAGCAAACAGTAAATCTGTAAATATAAACAACCCCGTTATCACCGGAGAGTTAAAAAAATGGCATAAAATTACACTCACTTTCGATGGGCCCGAAACTTCGGAAATGGATAAACTAAATCCGTTTATGAATTATCGGTTCGATGTTTTTTTCATCCACCAAGAGTCGGGTAAAACCTTTAAAGTTCCAGGCTATTTTGCTGCCGATGGCAATGCTGGCGAAACCTCGGCAACTTCGGGAAACAAATGGCGCGTACATTTTGCCCCCGAAGAAACCGGGACGTGGAGTTACAAAGTAGATTTCAGGACAGGAAACTGGCAGGCGGTGAGCGAACGCAAAGACTCAGGTAAAAGCGCCGGTTTTATGGATAGCGCAGAAGGCTCTTTTAAAGTTACAAAAAGCGACAAAACCGGGCGTGACAATCGTGCCTTGGGTCGTTTGCAATACGACGGTACCCGTTATCTGAAATATGCCGAAACCGGCAAACCCATGTTGAAAGTGGGTCCCGATTCGCCGGAGAATTTCCTGGCTTTTGCCGATTTTGACGGAACATTTCACCACGATGGTCACAAAGATAACCTGGTAAAAACCTGGGAGGCGCATTTAAAAGACTGGAATGAAGGCGACCCTACCTGGAAAAACGGAAAGGGAAAAGCCATGATTGGAGCAGTTAATTATCTGGCATCAAAAGGAATGAATGTGTTTTCGTTTCTTATCTTGAATATCAAAGGCGACGACCAGAATGTATTTCCGTTTATTGATTATGATACTTACGACCGGTTTGATTGCTCGAAACTTGACCAATGGGAAGTAATTTTCGATTATGCCGATAAACAGGGAATGTTTCTGCATTTCAAACTGTTGGAACAGGAATGTCAGGGTTTGCTCGATAATGGCGCAATTGGAGGAAATACAAGGCTCTTTTACCGCGAAATTTTAGCGCGGTTCGGGCATCATTTATCGCTGAACTGGAACATTGGCGAAGAATTGGGCGACTGGGCAAAAGACCATCAAACTCCGCCTATGAACACCACGCAACGATTGGCGGCTGCCGAATGGTTCTTTCAGAACGACCCGTATAAACATCATTTGGTCATTCATAATCCACCGGCTTTCGACGATATTTTAGGACAGGCAAGTAAATATACAGGCGTGTCGTATCAGTTAGGCACTCAACAGTTTCGCAATGTGCATGAAACTATATTAAAATGGTTAAATCTATCTAAAGAAGCTAGTAAACAATGGGCCATTTCGATGGATGAACCCGGCGGAGCGCAAGATGCTTTGCTGCCCGATGCGGAAGATGCTAAGCATGATAGCGCCCGAATCAACAGCCTTTGGGGCTCTTTCCTGGCCGGGGCGTGGGGAAATGAATTCTATTTTGGCTACGACCATCCTCATTCCGATTTAACCTGCGAGGATTTCCGCTCACGCGACCTGTTCTGGAATCAGTGCCGATATCTGCTAGATTTTTTCGAAGGCAATGAAATACCTGTTGCAGAAACAGAAAACTACTCTGGCCTGGTTCAAAAGGGCGATTATTGCCTGGCAACCCCCGGAAAAATGTACATTGTGTTCCTGAAAAACGGTAGTGGTAAAATCAATCTCGAAAACCAAACCGGCGAATTCAATGTAAAGTGGTTTGATCCGCGAAACGGAGGCAAAATGCAAACTGGTGCTGTTAAGAATATTAATGGAGGTAAAGTGCAAAATTTAGATAGCACACCTTCGGAGTCAAATAAAGATTGGGTAGTTCTTTTAACTAAGAAAGATTGAGAATTTTGATAAATAACTGACAAAGAATAATATGAAAACACTCTTCCTCTTTTTACTTACCATAGTTCTTATTTCTGCCAATGCTGAAAATATTGGTTTGTATTCCGTCAAAGAATCAGGCAAGGCACAATTTGCAGTTCAGGAAATAGAAAATGTATTAAAAAATAAAGGATTCGAATCTTCTGTTTATTCAATTTCCGAAATCAACAAAATGAAGGCTGAACATTACAATATTATATTAATCAGCTTAAAAGATAAATCAGCTGCAGCCACTGTAAAAAAAGTAGGAATAAAAAATTCGGATGAATTAAAAGAAGAAGGATTCATTGTTCATAAATCAGGACAGACTCAAAAAACGATTTATGTATTGGGTTTCGATGAAGACGGAACCATGTATGGTGGCCTCGAAGTAGCCGAAATTATTAAAGTGAAGGGAATCGATGCAGTGCAAAACCAGTTGCAGAACGCCTACATGAAGGTTCGCGGAACCAAGTTCAACATACCACTCGATATGCGCAGCCCCACTTACACCGAACCCAGCGATGCCGCGCAGAAAAACATGGACGACATGTGGGATTTTGAGTTTTGGAAGGAATACATCGACAACCTTGCACGCAACCGTTACAACCTGGTTTCGCTTTGGAACATGCACCCGTTTCCATCGATGGTGAAAGTGCCTGAATATCCCGATGTCGCTTTAAACAATGTGCGCAGAAGCACAGGCGCATGGAAAGAAAACTATTCGCTGAACGGCTGGGGTTACGATGCACCCGAAATCATGAAGGGCTACGAAGTGATTAAGAAAATGACCATTGATGAAAAGATTGATTTCTGGCGTAATGTGATGGCTTACGGCAAAAAGTGCAATGTGAGATTCTATGTAGTTACCTGGAATATTTTTGTGTATGGAGTGGATGGCAAATACGGCATTACCGACAAACTCGAAAACCCGGTAACCACCGACTATTTCCGCAAAAGCGTTAAACAAATGCTGCTCACTTACCCCGATTTGGCTGGAATTGGCCTTACTACCGGCGAAAATATGTATGCCTATTCAAACAACCAAAAAGAAGAGTGGGCTTATGCAACATATGGACAGGGCGTTTTGGATGCGTTAAAGGAGCAACCCGAACGGAAGATTGACTTTATTCACCGTCAGCACCAGACACAGGCAAAGGAAATCACCGCGATTTTCAAAAATGTGATGAAAAATAAAAACATCAACTTTGTTTTCAGTTTTAAATATGCACAGGCGCACGTGTACAGTTCAGTGAATCAGGTTTTTCACGAGGAATTTGTAAAAGACATTGGTAGCGAGAACCTGAAAACTTTATGGACCCTCCGCAACGATGATATTTTCTATTTCAGGTGGGGCGCCCCCGATTTTGTAAGAGATTTCATTAAAAATATACCCTACGACATTTCCGAAGGATTTTATTACGGGTCAGACCAATACGTTTGGGGTCGCGACTTTTTGAGCAAAAACATTACTGGCAAAGCACCGCTTGAATTGGAAAAACATTGGTATCAGTGGATGTGCTGGGGCAGGCTGGGGTACAATCCCAACATGGGCAACGACCGTTTTGTCGATGTCATTCAATCGCGCTTCCCATCGGTAAATGCAAAAGAAATGTTCGACGCATGGCAAAGTGCATCCATGATTTACCCGCTGGTTACAGGATTTCACTGGGGGTCGCTCGATTTTCAGTGGTACATCGAGTCGGGACAATCGCAGCCGTCGGTATCGAAAACACCTTCGGGATACCATGATGCCACAAATTTTATCAACCTGCCACCACATAAAGGAACCGGCAATATTTCGATTCCCGACTATGTAAAAGCCTTTATTTCAAAAACACCGGTTCAGGGAATTACACCGTTTCAGGTAGCTGAAAACATCAGTAAAAATGCCGACAATGCATTAAACTGGGCCAACAAACAAAGCTTTGCCAATTCACCTGAACTTCGGATTTCTATTGACGATATTCAGGCTATGGCATTTTTGGGCAAGTACTATGCGCACAAAATAAAAGCTGCCACCTACCTGGCTCTTTTCAGGGAAACACTGCAAAAAGAGTGGCAAACCAAAACCAATGATGAGTTAAATGCCTCTGCCGGTTACTGGCGTCATTATGCAACGCTCGGCTTAGCGAACAATCACAATCCGCTGTGGACCAACCGCGTGGGATATGTGGATTGGAAAGAGAATTTCCAGTACGCAACCTACGAAGTCACAGCCAATGGCGGTAAATTAAATATGCCGTCGATGCAAGCTACCTCGGGAGGTACAATACTGGAGGCTGAAGATACAGGGGTTGAAAAATCGTTAATCCAGACAAAATTAAGCGGTTACACAGGTAAGGGCTATTTGGGAAATGGCAACAATCATTCACGTCAGCTTATTAAATGGACTTACAACGCCCCGGAAGCCGGAGCATATATTTTGGAATTCAGGTACACCCTCACCCGCAGCGATGTAACCACGTTTGATATATCAATTAATGGTATAAAAACCGGAGAAGTTGAATTCTGGAATACCGGAGCTCCCGGATTGTGGGTTTGGGAGCGTGTTACTGTCAACCTCAAAAAGGGTGAAAACACAATCGCCATTACACCTGAAGAATATGTAATGGTGGACCATGTAAATGTGATAAAGAATTGAAATGAAACGATTTATCTTAATTACCATTTGTATTCTGGCAACAAAGTTTGTCTTTTCGCAAAACCCATTTATCCGGCACATGTACACCGCCGATCCATCGGGCAGGGTTTTTAACGATACGTTATTTGTGTACCCGTCGCACGATCAGGACACAGCAACCTGGTTTTCGATGGAAGACTGGCATGTTTTTTCGACCACCGACATGGTTAACTGGAAAGACAATGGTGTTGCTTTTTCACTCAAAAATACAAGCTGGGCAAAGGCGATGGCATGGGCTCCCGATTGTGTCGAAAGAAATGGAAAATACTATTTCTATTATCCTACCGACCAGTCAAAAATTGGCGTTGCTGTGGGCGACAGGCCGGTTGGCCCGTTTAAAGACCCGCTCGATTCGGCGCTCATTCATATTAAATCAAAAGGTGTTGTTTGCAACCGTGATTTCATCGACCCGTGTGTTTTTATCGACGACGACGGTCAGGCCTACCTGTATATGGGGCAGTTGGTGGTAAATGCCGTTAAACTGAACGAAGACATGATTTCGTACGATGGAAAAGTTTATCTTCTCGAAGGTACCGACGATTTCTTTGAGGCCATTTGGATGCACAAGTACAAGGGTAAATACTATCTTTCGTATGTGGGTAACAGCGGCGAAATTAAATACTGTATGAGCGACAATCCGCTTGGTCCGTTTGAATACAAGGGTGTCATACTTCGCAAAATGAACAGCGGAACCAATCATCATTCCATTGCCGGGTACAAAGAGAAATGGTATATGTTTTACCACAATTCCGATTTGTATTATGAAAATCATCCTGAACTGGAACAAAAGTTTGGATGGGGGCACCCGGGCAGTCTGCATCCGTTCCGCAGGTCGATTTGTGTCGATGAATTGTATTACAATAAAGATGGAACGATAAAAGAAGTAGTTCCTACAAAAAAAGGAGTAAAAAAAGTAAAGTAAAATTAAATCAAAGATGAAAAAGTCATTAGTAAATATTACAAATAACATTGGGTTGAAAGAGATAACATTGATGTTATTCCTATTTTCAATTTCAGTACCAGGTCAGGCTCAGGAAAAACCCTGGTTCAACAGCAAACTCGATTTGGATACCCGTATTTCGGAGTTACTTAAAGAAATGACATTGGAGGAAAAATTTTACTACGGTGATCGAAAGTGCTGCAATCCCCCGGTTGGGCATTTCTACATACAAGTGGTGGAGCGAGGCATTACATGGTGTTGCACGGCTTACAAGGATGCAAATGGAGACATAATTCTGGATTTGTTTGACCTTGCAATTTTCCAAACAGGCTGATTAAACGGGTAAAACCGATATTGGTGAAATAATTGAAATTCAAAAAGAGAATTAAACAAGAGCAAAATGCTAAAACATTTAATCGTGCGTATTTGCGCAGTGTGTATCGTGGTTTTTGCCATAACAACGCTGGTTTCAGCAGAAACAGTGGGTCTGTTTTTCGATGCGAAAGTGCCTCAAATCAAATTTGCCGCCGGTGATGTAAAAACAGTGCTGGAATCGAAGGGATTTACAGTGGAAATGCTGTCCCTGTCATCTCTTCAATCAGAATATGACAAAAAGAAGGTGGTTCTGGCATTGGCTTCGAATGCCGAAGTAACAAAATTGCTTACGAGTCAGGGCGGAACAATTCCCACTGGGTTGGGCGAACAGGCTTATGGTTTGAGAACCACTGAAAAAGGAAAACTCTCTTTCTGGGTTTTGGGAGGAGACAATAACGGGATAATGTATGGTGGTTTTCAGGTTGCCGAAAACATCTCCGGCAGTGGGTTTTCCGGGGTGTATAACAATCAGGAGGCGCCTTTTATGGAAAACCGGGGAATGAAATTAAATATGCCATTTGACAAACGAATTCCTACTTATGTGGGCGGATGGTCTTCCAATTCGGCAAAACAAGCCATACCGCATGTTTGGGACATGACTTTCTGGAAAAAACTAATTGATCAGCAATCACGAAACCGTTACAATCTTTTATCAGTTTGGGTTCATCATCCGTTTCCGGCGCTTGTCAAATTAGACGATTATCCAAAAGCTAGTCTGCCACGAATAGAAGGTTTTGATGGGTATATTAAAGAGATAAACCATGAACAGCGAGTGGCTTTTTGGCGCGAAGTGATGCAGTATGCCCACAATCGTGGAATGAAATTTTATTTTTTCAACTGGAATGTTTATGTGGATTATGCTAAGGATCAATATCCTGAAATCACAAGGGATTTAGACAATACCACGACCATCAGTTACATGAATCAATGTATGAAAGCCCTGATTGAAACTTATCCCGATTTGGATGGTTTTGGAATTACTGCCGGTGATGGCATGAGTAAAAGTTCGGAAGAAAACACGGCCTGGACTTATAATGCCATTGGTAAAGCTGTTAAAGAATACTTAGCCGAAAATCCTTCGCGAAAATTCAATCTGATACACCGCAGTGTTTATTCAAATCCGGAGTTGTTTGATTTGAATTATGCTCCATTAAAAACGCTCCCGAATGCAACTTTGAATTTTTCTTTTAAATATGCGCAGGCACACATGTATTCCACTACAACACCAAAATGGGGAGCGGCAATTGAATCTGCTTCAAAATTAGGCTACAAGACATGGATAACGATTCGCAACGACGACTATTTTTATATCAACTGGGGCGATCCGCAATTTGTGCGCGACTACATGGCCGGTATCCCTTTGAAAGAGGATGTAAATTCGATGTATATCGGTTCTGATGGTTACAATCCGGGTCGTACCTACTTCTGTAAAAATGAAGCCATGAACGGACAACTTGAGGTTGAAAGGCGCTGGTACATGGAAATGCTTTGGGGCCGGATTTCTTATAATCCGAAAACAAGCGACGAAGTATTTAAAAATATAATGGCAACAAGATTTCCTATGGTCAATGCTGAAAATTTGTTTCAGGCCTGGACACTTGCATCGCGGCCACTTCCTAAAGTTACTGAACTTATCATGGGTGAATGGAGTCTAGATTTTCACTGGTACCCAGAAGCTTGCTGGAGTGACCCAGGCAGATGTACCGGATTCAGAACCATTGATGGTTTTGCAAATGAAACAACAGTTGCCAAAGGATCGGATTTGTGTGATATAGCAAATTCAGCAGCAGGAACCTGCAATGGAAAAAAGTCATCATACACGGTTGCCGACGAAATGCAGGCAGATGCTGAAAAAGCATTGTCACTGATTAATACCATAAAAAGCAATGGAAATGCAGACCTTGATATGGCCATCAAAAATATTCAGCAAATGGCCTATTTGGGTATTTATTATTCACACAAAGTGCGCGGTGCAACGCTTAAAAAAGCTGGTCAGATTGAAAAAGCCAGAGAATCGATGGGCAAAGCTTATTGCTGGTGGATAAATTACAGCAGGGCAATGGAAGAGACCTATCATACCGACGATTTCAGAAACCTGTCAATTAATCCCGACTGGAAATTTGGCGATGCGGCAGCATTAAATGAGTACACTGATTTGGGAGGTGTGGGAATACCATTCTGCAAGTAAGATTTGGTTTCGCAGCATGTAAAAGCTGGCAGCTAAAGTTTTCCGGATATTATCATTTCAGTAAGCTTAGTTTTGCCAGCTTTGTTTTTCGAAATAATTGGAACTAAAAATGGGGTTTTATAGGACAATCTGTTTCCCTCAATAACAATTCTTACCCATCCAATGAGATAAAATATACCCACCCGTATGCCCAACTCAATCTAATTTTGGCATTGAATCATCGCTTATATCATTTTCAAATTGCGAACTAATAAATACAATATTCATTTATGAAACGAATTTATATTTCATTTACATCAAAAAACTGTTTTGATGCCTCTAATTGGTTATTTACTCCCTTTCGGATTAGGCTCAACCTTATAATAAGAATCCCAAACGAAATACATTGAAAATTTTACTCAAATTGATACTCACATTTTCTTTGGTCATTTATAGTTTATTTTGAAGTAGTAAAATTATAATACCTGTTAATATACTGATTTACAGGTATTATAATGATTTGTTAATTCGTTGGTATATCTGGAGATTTATCGCCATTTGAATACCTTAAAAACTATTAAAGTATATTATAAAACCTTTTAAACTATTATTTCCCAAAATCAATTTATTTGCCTCAAACACAAATTGTGTTATTAATAATTTATATTTGATATTAAAATTTGCCGGTAATAAGAGAGTTTATGAATAAAATGTACGTTAAAATATTTATTACCAATATAATATTCTGCATATTTTTTATCCATGGTCCAAAACTATATTCACAAACTTATGGTCTTAAGTTTCAGGGGCAGGATGTTACACTTGACAAAAGAACAGAATTGAACCTGACGCCGGATGAGTTTTTAAAGTTTCAGGAAGAATTTGAAATATCCTTTGATTATAAAATTGAACGAATAATCCCAAATTCAACATTTGGATATGTTTTCAGAATAATCAATAACGAAAACCATAATGTTGATTTGTTAAGCACGCCAAGTCCGGTGTTAAGGTTGAATGTTGTAGCGGGCAAAAATAATTCGTACACACCTGTTACTTTCCCTGAAGATTTGGTAGGCAAATGGATAAATCTCCGGATAAAATTTTTATTGACTGAAGACAAATTAATATTCTACACGCCTGATTCATTTTATGTTTCTGAAGGAATTGGGTTTAAAGAAAAGGATGAATTCAAATTCATCTTTGGAGCAAATGATTTCAATCAGTTCAAAACCACCGATGTCCCGTCAATTAGTATAAAAAACCTGCAAATATCTGAAAAAGGGATTTTAAAATATGCATGGCCTCTCGATGAAACAAAAGGATTTATTACAAAAGACAGGATTAACAGACATGAAGCTCATGTAAAAAATCCCGTTTGGCTGAAATTGACACACCAGGTTTGGCAACTCGAATTTGAGCAAAATGCAGATAGTATGCTTCTGGTAGCTTTCGATGAAAGCAATGAAAGAATTTTCATGGTTGGTACTGGTGAATTATGGATATATTCTGCTGATGAAAAGAACATTAAAAAAATCAGGTACAACAATAAAATAAATTTCAATCTGAATACCTTCAGTGCAATATTTAATAGTTCAGATAAAAAAATCTATTGTTACAATGTTGACAGTGAACTTGTATTTTCCATTGATGTTGAATCCGGAGAATGGAGCCAAAATGAAATTATTTCCAATGTGGAAACAAAGTTCAGGCACCACAACCGTTTTTACCGTAAATACAACAATTCAATTTACATATTCGGAGGTTATGGATTTCATAAATACAACAACGAAATCAGAAAAATTGATTTGACGTCCATGTCAGTTGAAAATCTTACGGGCAATGATTCAGTCTATTATCCAAGATATCTGGCCGGTTTGGGTGAATTAAACGATACGGTATATATTTTGGGTGGATATGGTAGCACCACAGGGGATCAACTGATCAATCCGCACAGCTTCTATGATTTGTTTGGATATTCATTAAAAAATGGAACACTGTTTCAGAAATTTGAAATTCCCAGGATTATTGATGATATGGCTTTGGCCAATTCATTATGGATTGACCCGGAAACGCGAAATTACTATGCACTGATTTTTGAAAAAAGTAAATCGGATGGTTATTTGCAGTTAGTTAAGGGAAATTTGGATGCTCCGGAAATTGAAACTGCCGGAAATAAAATTCCATTTCAATTTCTTGATATTCGTTCGTTTTCGAGTTTATTTTATATGCCAGTGCAGAAAAAACTTTTCGCTTATACTTCATACCTGTCAGAAAATAATAAAACCCGTGTTTCTGTTTATTCCATCAGTTACCCTCCTGATAATTACAAAGAAGATGAATCAGGAAAGAAAAGAATTAAAAGCCAATTGCTTATTTACCTGGTTCCTGTTATTTTGCTGTTGTCAGGTGTTATTGTATTCGTTTACCGAAGAAGAAAAGCCGTAAAAAAAGGCGGTTTCAGCAATCAGGAGAAAATGCAAATTGAAGATTACCCGGAGGATAAAATTTCTGGTACAGCAACAATTTCAACTAAGTACCATATTGTTTTATTTGGTGGCTTTCAGGTTTTTAATGAAAATTTCGAAGACATCACAAGTTATTTTTCGCCTCTTTTAAAAGAATTGTTTTTGCTGATTTTTTTGTATTCGTTCAAAAATAACAAGGGAATTTCATCGGAGAAATTAACCGAAATTCTATGGTATGATAAGTCGGAAAAAAGCGCCCGAAATAACAGGGCTGTAAATATTGCAAAATTAAAGGGCTTTCTTGAAGAAATTGGTTCGTGCGAATTATCGAAGAAAACAGGATATTGGAAAATTAGTTTTGAGGATTGTCCGATTCACAGCGACTATTTTGACTTTTTAAATATTACTTCCTCTAAAAAGAATCTGACCAAACAAAAAGTCATTCAGCTTATTGAAATTTCACAAAAAGGTGGATTTCTGGTAAATGCCCATTATGAATGGTTAGATGAATTCAAGTCACAGGTGGCGGACATAATCATGGATACTTTGGTTGAATATGGTCAAAAAGCAGATATTAAGGCTGAAGCAGAATTTATTATCCATCTGGCTGATTGTATTTTTAATTTCGACCTTGTGAATGAAGAAGCGATGATACTGAAATGCAAAGCCCAGTATTGCATGGGAAAACACAGCCACGCAAAAGCCACCTACGAAAAATTCTTTAAAGAATACCAGACCATGTACAACCAGGAATACAACAAGGCATTTACCGATATTACTAATTCCAAAGAATAGTATTCAATACAGACGCAATTTTTCCGATTTTAAGCCTCATTTAAACTTTTTCCCTTGTAGTATTAATGCTGTTAGTTTTTTATTAATTGAAAATTAATTGGCATGTATTTTCTTCACAAAGAATATCATTTGAATGAAGCATGAGAAGTATTGTTGCCGGTTTGCAAAAAGCTGTTGTTTTATTTTTGGTTTTTGGTTTTTGTTTCATTTTTATATCCCACGCCCAGTCAGGTAAAAAGCCAAATGTGCTGTTTATCATCACCGATCAGCAACGGTTTGATGCTTTAAGCATAGCGGGCAACCAGGTGTTGAAAACGCCGAACCTCGACCGGTTGGCCAATCAGGGAGTCTGGTTTAAAAATGCGTATGCACAGTGTGCTGTTTGTGGTCCGTCGCGTGCTTCAATTTTAACGGGCTGTACAATTGAAAATCATGGTATCATCAACAATACCCTTGCCGATTCGGGAACAAAACAATCGGCCACTATTATGCCACAGAAAACATTCGACCAGGTTTTAACCGACAATGCTGGATATCAATGCGAATATTACGGCAAATGGCACGCACCTGAATTTGCCGCTTCGTGTTATAAAAACCCGGTTAAAGTGGCCACCAGCGGAAGGTCGGTTTTTGCTTCGAATGGCGATATAAGGTTCTACAAGGACAATTACTTAAATCAGGCTTATCCAAAACCTCCACTGAAGTCAGGAGAATTGTATGATACCTTTACTGAGCGCCCTTATATTCCAAACATGCTGGATAAACGATTTGGAATGACTCAAACACAGGTTGATAATTCGGGTATAGTTTACGCGCAACCTGATTTACACGGAACAATTGCAATTCCCGACGAACATTCGCTTACTGCATTCAGGGCAAAACAAACGATGGAAGCGCTTGAACGATTAAAAGACAGCACCTTCAGCATCACCTGTTCTTTTCATTTTCCACATGCGCCCATGCTGCCCGGCAAAACCTATTCCGATTTGTTTCCGGTAAATGAAATGCCTGTTCCGGTGAGCATATCCGATCTAATGCTGAACTCACCCTATTTTAATTCGAACTCGCGCACAAAAAATCCCGAATATGCCGATCCCGAAAAAATAAAATTTCTGATTTCTGATTATTACGCACTGGTAAAGGAAATTGATGATTGGGTTGGGAAAATTCTTAATAAACTGGATGAACTTGGTTTAACCGAAAATACCCTTGTTATTTTTACCAGCGACCATGGTGAAATGCTGGGTGCGCATGGGATGCGTGAAAAGAATGTATTTCTTGAGGAATCGGCTCATATTCCAATGATGATGCGACTTCCGGGCCGGATTAACCCGGAAACTGTGGTTGATGGCTACGTTTCGAACATGGATTTATATGCTACAATTCTTGATTACACGAAAGTGACAGGTCTCGTTTCGGACGGTAAAAGCCTGCGCGAACTGATAGATGGAACGGATAAAACAAATGGTAAATATGTGATAACCGAATGGCTGGGCAACACCGACAAGGTTCCGGGTTTTATGATACTCAAGGAAGGCTGGAAAATGTTTATCCCATATTCGGAAACCTCAACAGTAATTGATGCGCTGTACAACCTGAACGACGATCCTTATGAGATGAATAACCTGTTGGGCAGCAATCCTGACAAGAAAAAATACACGGCAAAAGTAAACGAGTTGCATACCGATTTGGTGAACTGGTTAAAAGCCCACAATTCTGTTCATTACGAAGGCGTAAAAAATCGTAACCTGACAGGAATTCCATTATCGACAGGGAGTATCGATGCCCCTGAAAAAAGTTTTCGCATATACCCAAATCCAACTTCAGGACAGGTTACGTTCGATAGTTATACCGCGAAAATTGACGGAGTGGAATTTTATGATGTACATGGACGAAAATTCTTTGAATACAATCATTCATTTACAGGAATGAGAACAATTGATTTGCATGATTTTAAGGGAATTTGCATGGTAAAACCACGGGCTAATTATTCTTTTCCGGCCATAAAACTAATTGTGAATTAATTGAGTATATTCAAAACTATGAAACGAGCCTTGTGTGTTTTTTGTCATTTTTCAGCGTTGTAACTTTAATGGATGCAGCAGAACTGGTGGCATTCAATCTATTATCAGAATCATGAAGAAAATTGTAAAAATTTCGGTTGTGTTATTCTTACTGGCCTTAATGGCATTGGGAATAACAGCTCAGAGTCAGACAAAACCCAACATCGTAATTATTCTGGCCGACGACCAGGGCAATGCCGACGTTGGCTTTCAACGATCGCCATCTGTGATTGTAACACCGTCGATTGATAAGATTGCAGAAAGTGGAGTAGTTTTTACAAATGGTTATGCAAGTGCTTACGTATGCGCACCTACACGGGCAGGTTTGTTAACCGGTCGTTATCAGCAGCGATATGGTTTCTATACGGCCAATGATTCGAGGGCCGGGATGCCATTAAGTGAAATTACCCTTGCCGATTTGCTTAAAAAAGAGGGTTACCGTACAGGCGCATTCGGGAAATGGCATTTAGGGCTTCAAAAAGAATATCATCCGCTAAACCGTGGATTTCAGGATTTTTATGGATTTCTGGGGCATGGCGGACACGATTATTACAATTTCACCTGTACAGAGGAAAAAAATTACGAGTGTATTCTCCGGAATTTCACCCCGGTAGTTGATGAGGGCTATCTGACAGATATTTTAGCAAAAGAAGCCTGTTCATTTATCAAAACAAATTCAGCGAATAAAAATCCATTCTTTTTGTACCTCCCGTTCAATGCAGTCCATGCTCCCTTACAAGCACCTGAAGAGGATATCAAAAGATTCAACACAGGAAACAGGGAACGGGATATCCAATTGGCCATGATTTATCGCATGGATATTGCCATTGGTGAAGTGATTAAAACACTCAAAAACGAAGGGATTTATGATAACACCCTTATTTTCTATTTTTCTGATAACGGTGGCGCTAAAGTTACTTCGGCCAATAACCTGCCGCTCAGGGACTTTAAACAAAGCGTGTACGAAGGAGGGCTGCGTGTGCCCTTTGTAATGAGTTGGCCGGCAAAATTGAAACACGCTGTATGTAACGAACCTGTGATTTCTCTCGATATTATGCCCACTATTTGTGCTGTACTGAATATTAAACTACCTGCCGACCGTATTTATGATGGCAGGAATATGATTCCGGCTGCCGAAGGAAAATTGAAGCAACCGCTGCACGAACAATTGTTTTGGGATGGAGCCGAAAACCGATGGGCTGTGAGGGAAGGTAAATGGAAACTGGTATTCGACAAAAAAGCAAAACTTGAATTATACGACCTTGAGAAAGATATCAGCGAAAGCAACGATTTGGCATCGGCGTATCCTGAGAAAGTTAGCGAGATGGAAGGGAAATACAAAACCTGGAAGGCTGAGATGAAATCGCCCATGGTTGAATTGAAAAATAAAGCCAATAACAACAACAAGAAAAAAAAACAGGAATAAAATGATGAATTCATTTCATAAAGCATTATTTGTTTTCTTGTTCTGCGCTGCCGGTGTTGCTTACAGCCAGGACAAAAACGCCCCTAATATTCTGCTAATCATGACCGACCAGCAAGCATGGGATGCAGTTGGTTATTCGGGAAACAAAATGATTAAAACGCCAAATCTGGACAAATTAGCCAGCGAAGGTGTTAATTTTAGTCATGCTGTTACACCGTGCCCGGTTTGCGTACCTGCGCGTACCTCCATTTTAACCGGACGGTTAACCGAAACAACTACAATCAGGGAGAATAATGACGTCAAAACAGGCGAATGTTATTATCCCACATTCGATGAGATTCTTGCCAAAAGAGGATATGCCATCGAGGTTTATGGCAAATTTCATTCGCCGGAACACATGGCAAGGGTTTATGAGAATCCTCCAACGGATGGAATGACAGGAACCGACCCGATTGTAAAATGGGAACCCATTTATGTGAAATACATCAGGGAAAACTTCCCGAAAAGGCCTTTAAAAAAAGGTGAATTATACGAAACTACTTTTTATGGAGGCACAGTTCCGTACAGGCTCGACCCAACCGACCGGTATTTTAAATACATGGACACAGGGGTTATTCCTGAAAAAGAATTTGAAAAAAAATTGAGCCAGGCCGATATTCATGGGGTGCTTGATTTGCCTGCCGATTATACCATTACTGCGGTACAGGGCAAGCAAACAATTGAGGCATTGGAACGTTTGAAAAATGAACAATTTATACTCACTTGTTCCTTTCACTGTCCGCATGTGCCAATAACTCCTTCGGAACCCTACGCTTCGATGTACAAAGCAAGGGAGATGGAGACTCCTGTCTCTATTCAGGACAAAAGGGAGAACTCGCCGTACAATCCGGGCAAAATTGAATCTCCTTACAACGAAAAAGACAAAGTGCAGTACATGACTGCCAACTATTATGCATTTGTTACTGAAATTGACGATTGGGTAGGGAAAATTCTGAATAAACTGGATGAATTGAAATTAACTGATAACACGCTTGTAATCTTTGTTTCCGACCATGGTGAAATGCTTGGGGCACACGGGATGCGTGGAAAATTCAATTTTTACGAAGAGTCGGTGAGGGTGCCTTTTTTATTTCGTTTTCCGGGTAAAATAAAACCAGGTCAAATCGTTTCAACTCCGGTATCAATTCTCAATATTTTTCCGACAATTCTCGATTATGCTGGCTTGAAAACAATTGCAACCGATGGGTATTCATTAAAAGGAGTAATGGAAGAAAGCGCATCGCCAAAATATGATTTTGCCATATCGGAATGGGATTGGCACAACGAGAATGTCCCATCGATTATGATTCGTACCGACCAATGGAAATTGATGACCACACATCGAAGCGGAGGCAAAAATGTAGAAGCGCTTTTCGATTTGAAAAACGACCCGTTTGAAATAAATAATCTTCTGGGAATTAATCCTGAACGATTAAAGTACAAGCAAATCACCGAAGAGTTGCGCTCGAAATTGGTGGAATATCTGAAAGAGGTAAACTACCCGCTTGTGAAGGGAATTGAAGAAAGAGTCATGTTTTAATGCTTTTATAATTTTTTGAAATGAAACGACGGGATTTTGCAAAAATAGCAGGGATGGGTGTGTTGGCAATGCAGTCGTTTCCTGCTACTGCTTTTAACGGGTTATTGAAAAACAAGCCTTCCGAATTTGCCCGGATTCCATTGGGTTTGTGCAATCATTCATTGAGGAGTTTAAATCTCAATGCCCAACAATTAATTGAATATGCCATTGATAAGAAACTCGATTCTGTTTTACTGAATACCTTTCAACCCTTTGATAATCTTGAACCCGAATACCTTTCCGGTTTAAGGAAAATGGCCAAAAACAACGATGTCAGTATTTATATTGGAGCCGGAAGCATCAGCGAAAAATCAAAAAGCTTTTCTTCAAAATATGGGAATCCTCTTGAATTACTGACTAAAGGAATCCGCGTGGCTTCTGCCGTTGGCTCACCTATAGTTGGTGTACGGATTGGCGCTATTGAAGACCGGTATATGGATGGCGGAATTGAAGCGCACATCGAATCGGTGGTAAAATTGATGAAATCAGTTCGTTATCAAGTTTTGGATGCGGGGATAAAATTTGCATTTGAAAATCATGCCGGCGACCTTCGTTCCGATGAACTTCTGGCGCTTATCAATGAAACCGGGACCGATATTTGCGGAGCTTTGTTCGACCCGGCCAATGCGGTTTGGGCCATGGAAGACCCCATGAAAGCACTGAAAATACTGGGTTCAGCCATTGTTTGCACCAGCGTGCGCGATGTGGCGGTTTGGGAAACAGACGAAGGTGCCACGTTTCAGGGAATGGCAATTGGCGAAGGAATGCTGGATTTCCAGAGCTATGCAAAAACAATGGCTGAATTATGTCCGGGAGTCCCGCTGCATGTGGAAACCATTTCAAATTCGGCCCGACCTGTACCTTTTTTAAAACCTGAATTCTGGAAAGGTTTCCCCAGGCTGAAAGCAGCAGACATTGTTGATTTTTTAAACCTGGCAAAAAAGGGAAAACCTCTTGTAATTAGCAACCCATTAGTAGGAATTACACAGAAAGATTTTGATATCGGGCTTCAGCAGACAGAGCTGATAAAAAGCTTCGATTACTTGAGAAAAGATTGTAATACAGGTTTAAAATCCTAATCAATTTCAATCCGTTAATTCGGTTAATCATTTATTAATGAAAAATTATAAGTTCTCATTTACTTTATTCTCAAAACATAAAAAAGTGAGAAATAAAATTGTATTCACAGGTTTGTGTGTTTTACTAAGCTGTATTCAAATTTCGGCTCAAATCAAACATGCTGAAAAAAGCAGGTACATGAGTTATAAAGGGCTGGTAATGGCTGGTTATCAGGGCTGGTTTAACTGCGAAGGCGACGGTGCTGGCAGGGGTTGGACACATTACAATAAAAACGGGAAGTTTGAGGATGGCAGTTGTACTATCGATTTCTGGCCCGAAATGGACGAGTACAAGGTCAAATACAAAACACCATTTAAGTTCGCCGATGGTTCACCTGCATACGTTTTCAGCTCTTTCGATGAAAGTACTGTGGATTTGCATTTTAAGTGGATGAAGGAATATGGTATTGATGGTGTGTTTATGCAACGTTTTTTTTCGGTGCTTGAAAGTAAGGAAAGATTAAACCACAACGATAAAGTGCTGGCTTCGGCAATTAAAGCTGCCAGTAAATATGGAGTTGCCATTTGCCTGATGTACGATATTGGGAGCATGAACGACAGCAAATACCACCTGCTTATGGACGACTGGAAACACCTGGTTGACGACCTGAAACTTACCAATCAGGGCAAGGAAACCAACTATCTTTTTCACAACAACAAACCGTTGGTGGCATTTTGGGGAATCAGCGCCGGCACCCGCGAATCAGGTCACATTCCCGAGATTTTCGATATTATCGACTTCTTTAAAAACGACCCTGTGTATGGCGGTTGTTCCATTCATCTGGGAATCCCGTCGCGCTGGAGAACGCTTGGGTCGGATACCAAAGGCGACCCGAGGCTACACCAAGTAATCAAACAGGCTGATGTGGTTCATCCCTGGCTGGTGGGGCGTTATAACCAAGAATCATACGAAGCTTACCGCAAGGAGAATATTATTGATGACGTAAAATGGTGTAAAGTAAACGGGAAATCGTATGCACCAACTGTTTATCCGGGGTTTTCGTGGCACAACATGAAGGGCGATGAGTCAGACAAAATACCAAGAAATAAAGGTGAATTTTACTGGAAACAAATTGCTGGAGCCATTGAGAGTGGCGCCGAAATGTTGTATGTGGCCATGTTCGACGAAATTGATGAAGGAACTGCAATCATGAAATGTGCCCATAATGTTCCGGTGGGGAAAAGCATTTTTGTGCCTATCGAAAAAGAAGTTCCCTCCGACCATTATTTATGGCTTACAGGTATGGCGGGCAAAATGCTGCGTGGCGAAATTCCTTTTTCGAAAAAGATGCCGGAAAGAAAAAACCGATAATTAAAAAACACGATAAACCTATAAAATTAAAACAATGACTTCAAGAAGAAAATTTATTAAAAATGTAGCTGCAAGCTCTGCAGCATTGTCAATTGGAGGCATGGCCTTTGGAATGTCGGCAAAAAGTTATCGCAATATCATTGGCGCAAACGAGCGTATCAACGTAGCCATTATTGGAGTAAACAGTCGGGGTAAAAGCATGTCGGGAACGTTTGCCGGGCAGAAAAATGCAAGTGTCGGGTGCATTTGTGATGTTGATGAAAGAGCGATTCCCAATGCTGTAAAAACTGCGATGGATGTGAATCCAGACATTACGCCAAAAACAGAAAAGGACTGTCGTAAAGTTGTGGAAGACAAAACGATTGATGCCATTTATATTGCCACTCCCGACCATTGGCACGCCCCGCTCACGATTATGGGGTGTAAGGCCGGCAAGCATGTGTATGTCGAAAAACCGGTAAGCCATAACCCTCACGAAGGCGAACTCGCCATCGAAGCCGCGCGCAAATACAACCGTGTGGTGCAAATGGGTGCCCAGCGCCGCTCAGCTCCAATTCTTACCCAGGGAATTGAAAAACTGCACGAAGGAATTATTGGCCGCGTTTATACAGCAAAAACCTGGTACACCAACGCGCGCAAATCCAGTTCCCTCACTCCCGGAAATATTCCGTCGTGGCTCGATTACGAACTCTGGCAAGGACCGGCTCCCAGAATGCCTTACAAAGAAGGGCTGATTCACTACAACTGGCACTGGTACTGGCATTGGGGAACTGGCGAAGCACTGAATAACGGCACTCATGAAGTTGATGTTGCCCGTTGGGGTCTTGGAGTCGATTTTCCGACTCGTGTTACTTCGGTTGGAGGTAGGTATCATTACAAAGATGACTGGGAAGCTCCCGACACACAAACAGTTGCCATGGAGTATCCCGGTGGTGTTTCGTTGGTTTGGGAAAGCCGAAGCTCAAACGGACGAAAAATTGAAGGTGCCGACCGCGGGATTATTTTTTATGGCGAAAATGGAAGCCTCGATACCGGTGACGACAGTTACAAAGTTTACGACCTGAATGGCAAGCTCGTTAGCGAGGTGAAATCGGAGTCGGCTGAAGCTGGAGGTTTACAGGGTAGAAATTTAGCCAGTCCAAACCTGATTATGGATAACCAACACGTTGCCGATTTTCTCGATGCAATAAAGAACAGTCGCCGTCCGAACTGCGACGTGGAAACCGGGTATAAGAGTGTACTTGCCATGCAGTTGGGAAATATTTCGTGGCGCGTTGGTCGCGACCTGAATATTGATCCGAAAAACGGTCATATCATCGACGATAAGGATGCACAAAAATTATGGAGCAGGACTTATGAAAAAGGGTGGGAACCAAAAGTTTAAAAAAAAATACATACTATTTGGTCTATGTGTCTATGTGGTTCTTTATAAAAAACAGATGAAACAAATCCATAAAATTCTACTTATATCAGGAATGATTTTCATTGCAGGGCAATCAGGAGATACATTGCATGCAATGAATAGCGCGGGAGAAAAAGACAACCAGTCAGCCAAACAACCCAACGTGATTTTTTTTGCTATGGATGACCTTAATGACTGGGTTAGTCCAATGGGTTACAACCAGGCCAAAACTCCAAATATGGATCGTTTGGCAAAAAAGGGTGTTGTTTTTACATACGCCCATGCTCCGGGTGTTTTTTGTGCTCCATCACGCGCAGCTATTATGACCGGATTAAACGCATCAACTACCGGATGTTATGCTGAAGACCCTTTCCAATACGATCATCCTGATTTAGTTACCTTGCAAATGGCCTTTCAACAAGGGGGATACAGTACGTATGGCGCAGGTAAAATCTATCATCACAGGGGTGGTTATCTCGATCAGCGAGGTTGGGACGAATATTTTTCCAGAAGCCAGGAAATGAGAGATTTGGGATGGGAAATGAACAGCTATTACATGGCCGATGCACCGCGTCCGAATCCATTTCCCTATAGTCCATATTACACAAAAACCACAAGGGAAGCTGGTTTGGCAGCATTGCACCTTGAGTGGGGGCCAATTGCCAATGAAAAGGAAGAGGATATGGTGGATGTGATTCGCACCAATTGGGCTTGCAGCGTACTTCAGAAAAAGCATGACAAACCATTTTTTCTGGCCCTGGGATTGTATTCTTCCCACTATCCGAACTATGCCCCGCAAAAGTATTTCGACATGTATGATCTGGATTCAATCCAGCTTCCTCCTGTGAAAGCTGATGATTTGGATGATCTCCCGGAAGCGATCCGTAAAAATATGACGAACCGGTCGAAACAACACAAGGAATTGGAAGAATTGGGTGCTTTAAAGGATGCAGTGCGCGGCTACCTTGCTTCAACTACCTTTGCCGATGCCATGCTTGGACGGGTTTTGGATGCCTTGGAAAAAAGTCAGTATAAAGAAAATACGATCATTGTTTTTTGGAGCGATCAGGGTTTTCATCATGGAGAAAAAATGCACTGGGGTAAACATACACTCTGGCAACGCACATCTCATGTGCCGTTTATCTGGGCAGGAAAAGGGATTCCTGAAAATGCAAAGGTTGAGACATCTGTCAGTTTGATTGATATGTACCCGACTTTTATTGAACTCTGTAATCTCCCAAAGGTCAACAACCTTGAAGGTGTATCGCTTGCCCCGGCGTTGAAAAAACCAACAGGCTCAAAGGACAGAAATGTATTTCTTCCAAGCAATGAAAAAGGAAGCTATGCGGTGATCAATACAAACTGGAGGTACATTTTCTATTTCGATGGAGGTGAAGAATTATACAATGTAAAGGAAGATCCAAACGAATGGAACAATTTGGCTGGAGACAAAAAATACCGGACAGTGATGGACGACATGAAAAAATCGGCCCCTAAAGTTTTTGCACCTGAAGTCACTCCAAAAAATGATTTGAAACTGGTTATTGAAGGTGATTCGTTTCATTGGGAAAAAAAGAAGAAGTAATATGAATCGAATTTGTAATCGAATTATAGGATTTACAGTACTTTCCGGATGTTTGGCATATTCTTCATTTGCACAGGAAGTTTTACATCCATAAATTTGAGTAATGGTAAAACATTCACCGTTTTGTCCAAAGGTGCCAGCTGGACGAAAAAGTAAATACAAAAAGCATTTATTAATGGTGAGGAAATTACCAGCCCGTTTATTATACACAGGCAAATTATGGATGGTGTTACTCTGGAATTAATATTGGATGAACTTCCAAACAAAGCCTGGGGAAGGGATGCAAATACCGGATTGGGAAACAGAGCATTAAAACTGAATAACGATGACTTTAAATGATTTACGACAAAAACCAATCAGCAGTATTTTCCTGTTCTTCCTAATTGCTGGGACTGTTTTTGCCCAAACGAAAATTTCAAACGAGCCCTGGTTTTTTATTCAACTTACCGACCCACAGTTTGGTATGTTTGAAAGCAATGCCGGTTTTGAAAACGAAACTGTTTTGTATGAAAAGGCTGTGGCAGAAATTAACAGGTTAAATCCTGATTTTGTGGTAATTACAGGCGATTTTGTGAATGACCAGCACTCAACTTCCCAGATAAATGAATTTAAACGAATTACAGCAATAATAAAGGCCTCGATTCCGGTTTATTATTCGCCGGGGAATCATGACATCGGACAGGTTCCAACCCATGAAAGTCTTGACAATTACAAAAAGAATTACGGGAGCGACCGGTTTTCATTCGACCACAAAGGTTCGTCGTTTATAGGTTTTAATACAGGTTTGATTAAAGGCAAATTGGAAAAACCTGAACAAGAGCAATATCAATGGCTTACAAAAAGACTTCAGAAAAGCCGGAAATCAGAACAAATTCTGCTTTTTACCCATTACCCGTTTTTTAACAAAACAGTTGATGAACCCACAGCATATTCCAACATCGACAAGGAATATCGCGAAAAATACCTCAATTTATTCAGGGAAAATAATGTAGCTGCCGTCTTTTCGGGGCATCATCACAACAACGGATTTGCAACTTACGGAAATGTACAGCTGGTAACCACAAGCGCCTTGGGAAAGCCTCTGGGTGCAGCTCCATCAGGATTTCGGATTGTAAAGGTATATAGCGACAAAATAGAACACGAGTTTTTCGGGCTGGAAGAGCTACCGGATTCAGTTGTATTTAATTAAACTTTTTAAACATGAAAATCGCACAAATTATCTTCTTCTTTTTCTTTATAATTTACCAAACATCATTTGGCCAGAAAAGCAGTTTTATTGTACTTGGCGATATCCATTATGATTTATTGGAAGATCATGATATGGATTGGCTTAGCACAAAGCCGGGAGATTTGCGTCAGGTAACTGAAGAATATACAAAATACACCAGCGAGAACTGGGATGATTTTATGGCAATTCTCAAAATTAAAGTTGAATCTGATAATTCAAAGGTAACGGCCATTGTTCAACTTGGAGATCTATCTGAAGGCCTTGCTGGTACTAAGGAAAAGGCACGTCAAATGGCATCGAATACGATGAAGGCAATTGATGCAATTCAAATGCCGGTGCCATGGATAATAGCCAAGGGAAATCACGATATTACCGGTCCGGGAGCTGTAGAAGCGTTTCAGGAATATTATGTCCCAATGTTTCGTAAACAAACCGGTAACCAGGAAATCAAAAGTGCGAACTATTCTTATCGCTGTCAAAATGTTCAGATAACCTGCATTGACCCATGGGACCAGGAGACAGACATGGTAGCTTTTCTTGAGCATGAACTTTCTGGGTCGGATGCCAAATATAAATTTGTTGCTATTCACGAGCCTGTTATTCCTGTTACTGAAAGGTGCTGGCATACCTTGCGCAATAATCAGTTAAAAAGGGAAAAACTCCTTGAGGTAATAGCCATAAATAAAGCGATTGTTTTATGTGGTCATCTTCATAGGTACTCGGTTGTTCGGCGCGATACCCAATATGGATCCATTGTGCAGGTAATGGTGTTAAGTGTTATAAAAGACAGAAATTACCAAAAACCAAAAAATATAATTACGGAATATGGACCTTCATTGGCCGATAATGTTCCTGATTGGCAACCGGAAACAATAGAAGTACGGAAAGCCATATTATCTGAAGAAGCAAAATATGTAACTTTCTTCAAACAAACCGATTTGCCGGGATACGCTGTTATTAATATTGATGAAAAAAGGGAATCCGTAATACTGGAATATTATGCAGCATTCGCCGACAAACCATTCGATAGTATTGATTTGACAAAGTTGTTAAAACCGTAATGCCATATATTATTTTAAATTAAACAGATAAAACAAATGAAAACGAACTTGATTTTAGCTTTGGTACTGATGCTTGAATTAAACCTATTAAAAGCTTCAGAGTTAACAAGCATCCAAAAATTTGATGTAAAGCCCGGGAACAGCGCGGCTGTCAACAAAGTCAATTTGCAAAAGGCCATCGACTGGGCTTCGGCAAAAGGCGCAGCCTTATTTGTTGAACCCTCCGACGAACCGTACTTTGTGGATGGTGGAATTATCCTGAAAAAGAATGTTTCATTGATTGGCGTGCATGGCCCAACGCATCGGGGAACGGTTCATGCCACAAAAAAACAACCCGTTGGAAGTGTATTTGCCATTACCGACAAGGAAAATGCGTTTATTACGGTTGAAACCGGTACACAAATTAAAGGCATTCAGTTTTGGTACCCCGGGCAAACCATCAAAGATCCGGCGGCCATTATTCCATACCCTGCCACTATTCAGGTTTCGCAAACAAGCCGTGCGCAGGGCGTGTTTCTTTCGTGCCTTACTTTTTATGGCGAATACCTCGCTTTCGATTTTAATGCCACCCGCGAAAATGCCTGTGAATTAATGACTTTCGAACATTGCTACGGCTATCCGCTGAGCGGCGAATTTATCCGGATGGATTACGTGTATGATGTTCCGCGCATATTGCATTGCCATGTTAACCCCGCCGCGCAGCGATACATTGGAGGCCAGTACAGCAAAGCTGTTGTTGATGCTGTGATTGCGAAAAAAACCTATGCATACACTATCAACCATACCGACAATGCTCAGATTATCGACCTTTTTACCTTTGGAACCTATGGTGGAATTTTACTTGGCGGCGATTCGTACGGACAGCTCACAAATTTTAATTTCGATTGTGTGGCTGTTGGAATTCTGAAACGTGGAAACAACACCAAAAACCGCAACTGGCAAATTGCACAGGGGTCAATCATTGCCAATACGGGCGAAAAAGTTGAAAATATTCACCCGATTATTATTGAAGGTGAGGGACATACTTCACTTAGCAATGTGGAAGCATTTTCGGGTGGAAATGGGGCCCTTACAACAGTTCCTGAAAACCAGTCGTGGGATTTCCTGCTGGTTCGGGGCGACAAAAAATTAACCGTTTCGGTGTGGGGAAGCCGCATGAGAAATTATGTTTCCGACTCGCCGGTTACTGTTGAAAACAAACAGGCAGTTATCTATATGTCAGGTTGTTTCGATAAGGAGGAGAATTTATACAACAAGACATTTAACTGATTCTAACCATGAGCCGGTTAAGAAAAAAATTAAAATTTAATGAAATGCCACAAAATCACAAAATCACTAAAACCCGCGAAATAAATGATAATCAGTTTGATAAAAATTTGTGGAATTTTGAGTATTGGTGTTTTCGTGGCAAAACTTTTCTGGAGAACTCAATCATCAAATTAAAATGATACAATTTTTAAGAATGAAAAACCACATTACGCTATTATCCCTGTTTCTGCTTTTTTCGGTATTAAGTCTCCATTGCGCGTTCGGGCAAACCGAAAGCAGCAAAACCTCTTCAGGTAAAACGCTGACGATGATGACTTATAACCTGAAATTTGCCAGCCCGGACTATAAACCATCGTGGGAAGTCCGACGCGAAATGCAGGTGGAACTCATACGAAAATACAAACCTGATATTATAGGCACACAGGAAGGATTGAAGGAACAGATTGACTGGCTGGCTGATCATCTTACTGAATACGTGGTAGTTGGCGAAGGCCGTAAAGGCGGCGACGACGACGAACACATGGCCATTTTTTACAAACGCGATAAATTTCGGCTGCGAGAAATGCAAAGTTTTCAGCTTTCGGAAACACCCGATATCATAGGCAGCGGACCGGAAGTGAACCCGCGAATGGTGAGTTGGCTGCGTTTAGCCTGGATTGATATTCAGCATGAAGGTAAAGACGGTAAATATCCGCAGGATTACCGCGGACATTGGGAAAACACGCAGGAGTTTTACGTTTTCAATACTCATTATTTTAATGGGCGTATAGATTCGTTGGCACGGTTAAATGCATCAAAACTAATCATGAAAAGAGTGAGCGCGCTGAACCGTTTTGGAGCCTGGATACCCGAACGACCGTTGTTTTTAATGGGTGATTTTAACTGCCGTCCGGGAAGTTCGCCATATAAGGTTTTGGTTGGTGATAAAAATTCTACCAATCCTGATTTGTTTAAAAACTCGTTTGAAGACCCCAATAAAATCGACTGGATTTTGTATAAGGGCGCTGTAAAGGTGCTGAAATACGAAGATGTGGATTTCAATGTAAACGGAGTTTATCCGTCGGACCACAAACCCATTTTTGTTGAATTTGAGATTCAGGATAAATAGAGAAATGAATAAAAACTTAACAATGATAAAATCTGTTACCATACTTTTTTTTCTGATAAGTTTCAACATTACAGCATTTTGTGGAAAAGTTGTTTATCCATGGCGAGCCACAACAGCTATTGTTAAAAGTGGCGAAAATTTTGAGGTTTGGTTTAATGCCGATGCTGGTCAGACGGTTAGTTCTGCAATTTTAAAAGGGCCGTACAACGTGGTTGCAACTCCGGTAAAAATTGAAACCGGCACCTGGATTTACGATGTTACGTCGCAAAACACATACAATACAAAAATCACGGTAAAAGTCCCAAAATCGGCACCCGCTGACCGTTACGATATTGTGCTGAACACTTCCACCGGAATGGTTGAATCTCCGGCTGGAGTTAAAGTGATAAAGGAATACAAGTCAAATTATTATATTTTGCACTTCTCCGATATTCATGCCTTTCAAAATGGATATGAAACCACTTTGAACAGGCTTTCAACCATCATTGATATCGCCAATATCATCAATCCTGAAATTGTATTCAATACCGGTGACAATTTATATCGCCCCACTGAAGAGCGAATGAACCAATTGTTTGCAGGTAACAGCGAAAAAGAGATAAAAGGTTTAAATCAGCTTGACGCGGCAGTATTTACCGTGGCTGGCAACCATGATATTGATTTTGACAAAATGCCTGAAGAAGGATTTTACAGGGAAAAAGCGGATTGGTGGAATAACTGGTGGGGCTTACAGGCCTATAATTTTAGCTACGGAAATGGCCGTTTTATGGCGATTAATAATGGGTGGCATGGATTTAATCCTGCTCAACAAATTGCTGAAACACAAAAATGGTTTCAGGCAGCGGGTGCAGGTAATTTCAGGTTTGGGGCGGCTCACATTCGTAACAAGGAAATGTTGCCTTTCGACAGCATTGCCAATCTGGAACTGGTGTTGGTTGGTCATAACCACAACATTGCCAACCAGAATCCCACTCCCCTGAATAACAAACCCATTCAGTACATTGTAAATTCGGTACGCGACCATATGGAATTCAACCTGTTTAAAGTTGATGAAAAAACTGGTGATTATGTCCCTGTCAGCGGTCCAACAGCACAGGTTGTGTATATCCAAAATCCTGATGACAGCAAAACACCTGCGCTGTACAAACCTAAACTTACCTTGTCATTTTCAAATTCCAATGATGGTTTATCGGCAACCAATTCTGCAACCATTATCAACAATTTTGATTTTTCGATTGAAGGGGCGAGAGTACGTTTTGTAATGCCATTGGGCAAAAAATACAAAGTATCGAATGGGAAAATTGAACAGGCTTTCGATGGAAGCTCGGTGAATGTGGTTGATGTTCTGATTAATTTACAGCCTGAAAGTACTACACAGATTAAAATATTATAAAATACAACGATAAATTATCAGTAAAAATTTGCACAGAATGAAAAGTATAAGTTATGCCTTAGTATTGTTTTTTATCCTCATGTATGCAAGCGGATTTTACAACACAAGCGCCGCGAACAATGAGAAAAGTGGAAAGAAACCAAACGTTCTAATCCTTTTTTCCGATCAGCATAACAAAAAAGTAATGGGATTTGAGGGGCATCCCGATGTTTTAACCCCAAATCTTGACAAATTTGCCAAAGAAGCTGTTGTATTCGACAGGGCCTATTGTACCACAGGTATTTGCGCCCCTTCAAGGTCGTCGCTCATGACAGGTTTGTATTCGCGTACGTTGGGATTGCTTTCGAATGGTGAACATACAAGCGTTATGGATGAAGTGGTTTCCATGGCAACCGTTTTTAAACAAAACAATTACAAAACCTTTGCTTTTGGGAAACGTCATACTTCGCAGGCAGTGGATGCCGGATGGGATGTTCACCGGGGCCATTTGTGCAACGAAACCCCCGGAAACAGTTATACTGAATGGGTTGAAAAAAATGGATATGGTAAAGAGTTTGCCAGCGACTGGTCAGCCGAATTTGGCAAAGGCTCGCCTTGCTCATCTTATGCCAAAGAAAAACTGCCAACTGCCGATCTGGGAACCCGGATTTCCGCGCTTCCGGAGAACATGACTATGGAGGCATTTACCACGCAACTTACCGTGGAGATGATTAAAGAACAGGCCAAAAGCGAAAAACCATTTTTTTGCTGGGCCACATTTTACCGCCCTCATCAACCCTATACACCGCTTAAAAAGTACATGGATATGTACGATGTTTCGGCATGGGGGAGTGGTCGTAAAAACGGAAGTTCAATTGTGAAGCCAGCAAGTTTGTACGAACCCAAAGAAAATATTCCGCCTATGATGCAGTCGATCCGCGATGGCGAAAACAAGGTTTGGAATGTGGATAAAGCTTATGAGGACGAGCAAATATGGCGCTTTCACATTGGAGCATATTATGCCCTGGTAACCGAAGTTGACCATTGCATTGGCGAAATACTGAAGGCGCTCGATGAGGCAGGAATTTCAGAAGAAACCATTGTGATTTATGCTTCCGATCATGGCGATTTTGTTGGTAACCACGGTATGGTTGAAAAGAGTGCTGCCGGACAAAATGTTTACGAAGACATTCTGAATCTCCCTTTAATTATCCTGTATCCGGGAAACAAACAGAACGGCAAACGATCGGCTGAACTGGTAAGTCTGGTTGATATTTATCCAACACTGGTTGAACTGCTTGACCTGAAATTGCCGGAATTAAAACACCCGATACAAGGCGAATCGATGGCAAAGACATTGCTTTCAGGAAAACCCATGAAAAGAGAATATTTTGTTTCCGAAAGCTGGTCGCAGGCTACAGTAATCACCCAAAATCACAAATTGGGGATAATGCTTGATCCGACACCAATTCATAAAAACTGGGATTACCGCAATTTTGGTGATATGCTTTTCGATTTAAAAAAGGATTCTCTCGAATTGGATAACAAAATCGATGAAGAACAGTATAACAAGGATATTCGCAGGCTAAGGAATTATTATGATGAATTTGTCCGCAATATCCCTTCAACAGGGAAAGATGAATGGGTACAACAAAAACTTTAATATATTACAGACAAAATGGAAAATCGCAGAAATTTTATCAAAAAGACAGCCACATTAGCGGCATTCAGTTTAATAGCTGATTGGGCTTCAGCAATTCCTGAAACAGATAAATGGGGCGAAATATTGCCTCAACGTCAGTTAACCCGTGATGGTCAGAAAGTAACTGCTTTTTGCCTTGGTGGCTACCATTTGGGGTTTATCGAAAAACCGGCTGATGCAGAGCGGATGATTGAGCGATCGATTGAGTTGGGAGTCAGGTTTTACGACAACGCCCGAAAATATGTCAATGGCCGGGCGGAAGAGTACATGGGTAAATTTTTGACGCCCAAATACCGCGACCAGATTTTCCTGATGACAAAAGCGCCCGGAAGAACAGGCGCGGAAGTGCGTCAGATGTTGGATGAATCGTTAAAAGCATTAAATACCGATTATGTTGATTTGTGGCAGATTCACACTTTCACTACACCTGAAGATGTTGATGCCAGGTTAAAAGCAGGTGTTTTGGATGCTTTCCTCGAAGCAAAACAAAAAGGCAAGGCGCGATATATTGGATTTACAGGCCACCAAAATCCCAAAACGCATCTTTATTTTCTGAAAAAGCTTGATGAACTGGGCATTGAAATGGATTCCTGTCAGATGCCATTAAACGTATGCGACCCATCTTTTGAATCATTTCAGCATAACGTACTTCCTGTTCTGCTTGAAAAAAAATATGGTGTGCTCGCCATGAAAACAATGGCTGGCGGCAGCATGATGGGTGGAAGAATAGACACCACTCCAAAAAATATTGAAACCAAAGATATTCCTGATGTTGTTGGCCTTACCGAACTTACATTTGCCAATCTTCATCAATATGTTTATTCGCTTCCGGTATCTTCGTTGGTCAGTGGATGCTTAAAAATCAGCGAATTAGAGTCAAATGTTAAAGTGCTGAAAGAAATGAAAAAACTATCAGAAGCCGACATGAGAAAGTTGGAAAAATACGCTGAACCCTATGCCGGGTTGATAGTGGAAAATTACAAACGGGTATTTAAATAGTTAAAACAGGAAATTTCTACTAAATCAAACTTAAATTCTTTAATCATGAGTACACAAATCAATCGCCGCGAAGCAATAAAAAATCTTGGGGCAGGCACTATAGTTGCTGGTAGTGGAATTTTAAATCCACTTGGCCCACCTGCCGGAAACACAATAATTAGCAAAGGACTTCCACCTGTAAAAATAACTAAAGTAAAAGCAATAGCAACTTGTCCGGAAGGAATTGAGCTGATTGTAGTTAAGGTTGAAACCAGTGAGCCGGGTTTATACGGTATTGGTTGTGCAACATTCCGGCAACGGGCTCATGCTGTTGTAACGGCAATCGATAAATCGCTGAATGATTTTTGTGTTGGAAAAGATGTTGACAACATTGAAGATCTCTGGCAATCGACTTACCAAAGTTCGTACTGGCGAAATGGCCCTGTTTTGAACAATGCTTTAAGTGGCCTCGATCAGGCACTTTGGGATATTAAAGGAAAGCGCGCAAATATGCCTGTTTATCAGCTCTTGGGAGGAAAGTGCCGTTTTGCGGTTGATTGCTATGCACACGCGAGTGGAAATTCACCTGCGCAGGTTGCTGAAAATGTAACCAAATATATGGAACAGGGATTTCGACACGTGAGGATTCAAATGGGTGGCTACGGGTCAACAGCGCTTACAGAAAGTCCCGATTTTAAAAAAGCCGGATTCGGGATGGAATCCGACAATTACATGGATCCGTTTGTTTATTCTCAAAGTACCATTGAAATATTTAAAGAGGTAAGGAAAATCTGTGGCGAAAAGGTTGAATTGCTCCACGACATGCATGAGCGTTTGCAGCCAATTGCAGCCATTAATCTGGTCAAAAAGCTGGAAGAATATCGTCCGTTTTTTATTGAAGACCCGTTTTCGCCTGAAAATAACCGGTATTTTAAACTTTTAAGGGAACAAACTCCGGTGCCAATTGCAATGGGCGAACTGTTTAACAGCCCGCACGAATGGATCGATCCGATGAAAGACCTGTTGTTTGATTTTATTCGCATCCATATTTCGCAAATTGGGGGAATAACTCCTGCAATGAAAGTTGCGAGGTTGGGTGAAGCTTTTAATGTGCGCACTGCCTGGCATGGTCCCGGCGATGTGTCTCCCGTTGGCCATGCTGCAAATGCCCACATTGATTTGGCTGTCTGGAATTTTGGCATTCAGGAGAGTGTGAATTTTTCTGATAAACTTCGTGAGATTTTTCCCGGAGCGCCAACCATGAAAAACGGTTATATGTATGTGAATGAAGCGCCGGGACTGGGTGTGGATATTGATGAAAAAATGGCTGCCAAATATCCGCTTCCTGAAGTTCAAATGAACGGCTGGACACAGGTGCGTAAAAACGATGGGACCATTGTTCGTCCTTGATATGCCAATCAATGAAGTTGTTTAATCTGAACTTCCCTTCATTCCCCCGGACCAGGTGAGTGCGTAAAATTTATTTCCTGAAAAACTGAAAGATTTGAAAAAGATGTTCGTTGAAAAACTTAAATTTTTTCAGGGCAGGGAATACAGAGATATTGTAAAAAAATACCATTCTGAATTGTTTTTTGTGACCTCTTTTTCAATTCAATTTTAGGGGAAATTAACTCTCATTAATTTTTTTTAATAAAATATTAATTTATTAATTAATTGTTAATCAGCGTTTAATGAAATATTTATGCTGTTTTCTTAAATCCCATTAATTCCATTAATTATTTATTAATGCTTTGTTATACCACCTGCTATACTTTTCCCTCCGGATTTAAATTCATCAACCTAAAATTTAAATTCAAGCGAATTAAACAATACATGAACTATTAAAAATTATCAAATCTATGATGAAACATTTCTTTGAATCAAATTTTATTAATCACTTAAAAACTAAATTATGAAGAAAACTAAAATTTTTCTCCTGGTTTTACTTTTTCCCGTTTGGTTATTCGCGCAGGAACGGGTATTGTCAGGTAAAGTTACCGAAAGTTCAGGCGAAGGGCTACCAGGCGCTACTGTAAACGTGAAAGGAACTACGATTGGAGCAATTACGGATGTTAACGGCGACTATCGTTTGGTTGTTCCTGACGGAAAGGCCTCAGTTTTGGTCGTTAGTTTTATAGGGTATGTAACTCAGGAAATTGAAATTGGGAGCACTAATACCATCAATGCAATCTTAGTCTCAGACAATATTGGGCTTGAGGAAGTAATAGCCGTAGGTTATTCAACCCAGAAAAGGGCAACCATTACCGGATCTGTTGCTTCAATCAACAATGACGAGCTTATTAAAACCAAGACCGAAAATGTGGTTAATATGCTAACCGGTAAATTGCCGGGTGTACGTGTTGTGCAAAAGAGTAGTGCACCGGGGGCATACGACGCAACAATTGATATCAGGGGCATGGGAACGCCATTGTTTGTAATCGACGGAGTAACCCGTGACCAGGCATATTTTGCGCGCATGGATGCGCATGAAATAGAAAGCATATCGGTGCTGAAGGATGGTGCTGCTTCCATTTATGGTTTGCGGGCGGCCAATGGTGTTATTCTGGTAACAACAAAAAGTGGTACTTCTCAATCAGGAAAGCTGGAATTTACCTACACCGGTAACTATTCAATTCAACAGGCGCTCTATGTACCCAAAGGTGTAAATGCAGTGGATCATATGACCTTACGAAATGAGAATACTTTCCAAGCCTTCCCCTCTAACTATTTGGTTCGCCAAAATCCGGTTTTCACCCAGGAAAACATGCAGCCTTATATTGATGGAAAACCATCTTATGACTGGATGGATGCAGCTTTTGAGAAAAACTCACCGGAACAGCAACACAATTTTACTGTCAATGGCGGTGGGGGTAAATTACATTATTTTATGAGTCTGGGTTATGCAAAGCAGTTAGGAGATTACAAGGGAGGTGGTTTTAATTCAGAGCGCTGGAACTTTCGTTCAACAGTGGATGCACAGTTGACCGAAGATTTAAGTGCAAGGATAATGATAGGCGCTATTATGGACGAAACCAACCGGCCTAACTCAACCGATTGGTCAACCATGAAAACAGCATGGCTAATGCGTCCCGATGCGCCGTTTTATGCAAACGATAATCCTGAATATCTGAATGGTGATGCATCGGTGTTGTATGTTGGACGAAATGTGCTTGCAGAAATCGATCCTGACATAAGTGGCACCAACAAAACCATTGGACGAAGGCTTAACGGTACCATGCAATTAAACTACAACATTCCCGGAGTTGAGGGCTTGTCGCTAAAAGGTTCGTATGACTATGCAACTTACACTCCCGACGAAACCCGTTACAAAAAGAGCTATAACCTGTTTGTTTACAATCCTGGTACAGAAGAATATGTACTTGCTCCCCGAAACGCACCTTCAAGCATTCAAAGAAGCGCAAGTTTCAATGTGAATACCAATATGCAATTGGGAGTTCATTACAATAACATATTTGGAAAACATAGCGTAAAATCATTTTTAATTTTTGAAGAAGCTTACAGTTCATATGATAGTTTTAGCGCATACCGTGAATTACTGATTGATTCGAAGTATCTGTTTGCAGGTGAAGCACTGAATCAGGTTGCTGCGGGCGGTACTCCCTGGGATCGCAGCAGCCAGTCAATTATTGGTTCGTTAACTTATGATTACAGCGGAAAATACCTCGTCGATTTCAGATTCCGTTACGACGGGTCTTCCCGATTCCCTGAAGGCAAACGCTGGGGTTTCTTCCCTTCGGTTTCTGCCGGGTGGCGCATGAGTGAGGAGAATTTCATGAAAGACAACATTTCTTTTATAAGTAATTTAAAACTAAGGGCTTCGTACGGTCAAATGGGTGACGATTCTTCGGCAGCCAATTATCCGCCAACCATGGGTTACAACATAGCGCCTGCAACTGGATCGGGCGCTGTTGGATGGATGTTTAACGATGTATTGAATGGCGGCGTTACACCACAGGCAATTCCTAATCCGAACCTGACCTGGTATGAAATTACGATGTATAACTTAGGTTTGGATTTTGGTTTTTTCGAAAACAAACTGAGTGGTTCATTTGAACTTTTCAGACGCGACAGAACAGGGTTACTGGCTACAAGCAGTTCGGTTGTTCCGGGTACTGTTGGAGCTACCTTGCCTCAGCAAAACCTGAACGCCGACCGTAATCAGGGATGGGAATTGTCATTGACCTACCGCGGCAATATCAAAGACTTTAACTACTACATAAATCCACTGGTATCTTATACAAAAAGTATGCGCACCGAATGGCTTGAAACCACTGCCAATAACCAGTATGATTACTGGCGCAACCGGACCAGTGGCCGAAATAATGACATCTGGTGGGGAAACGAATCGGAGTACATGTTTACAAGCATGGACGAAATCCGCAACTATCATCTGCCTATGGGGCAGGGTAGTACTCCCGGCGACTGGACACTTAATGACTGGAACGAAGATGGTGTAATTAATGCCAGCGATGAGCATCCGATTGCTACAAAAGGGTTGCCCTTTTACAATTACGGTATTAATATGGGCAGTTCGTGGAAAAATTTTGATCTGGCAGTGAATTTCCAGGGAGCTTCCGGCGTATTCGTCGAATACGGCGAAGTACTTATTTCTCCTTTATCATTTGGCGGAAATAACTCTTTGTCCTACTTTATGGACAGGTGGCGTCCGGTTGATCCCAATGCCGACTTTTTCAGTTCTGCAACCGAGTGGATTCCCGGTTATTATCCGGTTACTGGTCATGATGGACGCAGGACAGGTACAAACCTTGTACAGGATGCATCATATATGCGTTTGAAAACTTTGGAGCTGGGTTACACGTTACCGGAGAAAATATTTGCGAAAGCCGGAGTCGATGTTTTCAGGGTTTATTTCAGTGGTTATAACCTGTTGACATGGACAGGATTGGAAGATGTTGATCCTGAGCGCCCGGGTGCAGCAGGTGGAGCTTCCACAAATACTGTGGATGTATATAATTACCCGGTTAATAAAACCTTCACATTTGGTGCAAGCATTACATTCTAAAAAATGAGAATCATGAAAATAAAAGTTTTATTATTTACATTATTTTTTGGGTTAGCCATTTCTTCATGCCAGGAGCTGGAGTTGGAACCCAAGGGCATTTTAGGAGAGCCCGAACTGTTTGGTACTGCGTTTGGCGTTCAGAAATACTTCATTCAACTATACATGAACCTTCCGATTGAAGATTTCATTTATTACGCAAATGAAGGGTATAAACCCGGGAATAACAACTCGTGGCAGGCTTATAAAAACAGCATGGCCGGAATGAGTGGTGAAATATACGGGTGGAATGTTGCAATGAATGAGGCTGGTGTCGGTTACTGGCCCTTTAACTACATTCGAGTTGTAAACACTTTCATCAATAATTTTCCCAACTACAAGGACAAGTACGATGCCGCCACATATAATTCTTTAATGGGTGAAGCCCGTTTCCTTCGCGCTTTCTATTACCAGGGAATGGCCAAACGTTATGGTGGTGTGCCAATTATTACCGAGGTGGAGGATCCCGTAACAACACCAGCGGAAGAGTTGCAGGTACCACGAAATACAGAGTATGATACATGGAAATTTATCTATGAAGATCTGAAGTTTGCGATGGAGAATATGAGCGTTTCCAGCGTCACGGGTCGCGCCAACAAATATGTGGCTGCCGCTTTAATGTCGCGTTCAATGCTTTATGCCGGAAGGGTTGCCAAATATACCAGGTACCTGGGTCTTGATACTGATGCAGCAGTGCAGGCAGGTTTTGCAGGAATGGATCCCGCGAAGGCTGACGAATTCTTCAAGTATGCATATGATGCCGGAGTTCTAATTAAAACCGGGCCTTATGCATTATACACAAAGAATTACCCCGATAAAGCGACCAATTTTGCAAACCTGTTTTTAGATAAAACTTCGCCCGAAAATATATTCGTAAAAGGATATGATGGATTAACTTTTGGACATTGTTACGATGCGCTGATGTCTCCTAACCCCGATTTTTCGTCATTTGTTGGTGCTGAAGGCGGCCCTGTTTTGCAGCACATGCAAATGTACGATTTCCCTTCCCTTGTCGATGCTGAGGGGAAACCAGTCCGTTTCGACAAACGCAGCGACATTAAAAATGAAATGGAACCCCGTTTACAGGGTACCTGCTATTTTGATGGTGATGAACTTCGTGGGAAAAAATTCGATATACAAAGAGGTATTTACGTGAAGTACACAGGAACCGCTGCTGATGCGCAAAGTGGCAGTAACGCTGCTCCGATCAATGCTACGTCAAACCGCAAACTGGGAAACAAGGGCGAAAAATACAACAACGTTCTTATCACCGGTAATCACGGAATGTTTGTGAACAGGGGAGGTGAAAACAATGCCATGATGGGGGCGTTTATTCGTAAATACATTGATGTGAACCGACCTACAAATCTGGTAAACGTGAATAAATCTAATCAATCCTGGATTGCGTTCCGGTTAGCCGAAATTTATTTGAATACAGCAGAAGCAGCTTACGAACTTGGAAACAGAACCGAAGCTTTTGATTACGTTGAGGCAATTCGCGAACGTGCCGGTAGCAAAGAAACACGCCCAGCTATTGATGAGACAGTGAGTAACACTTACGGTTACCCGATTGAGGCAGGCCTTCAGTTTATTCGCGACGAACGTGGTAGAGAACTATACTGCGAGAATCATTATTGGTGGGACCTCAAAACCTGGAGAATTTCCGATCAGGCGTTAAACCTTCGTTATCCAAGGGCGCTTACATGTTATTATGTGGCCGATGAAGGCAAGTATATTTACCTCGATGAGAACAACAGGGACAACCGCAGTATTACGGCTCCGAAACGTGCGGCTTACGAACGGATTCCACAGGGTGAAATTAACAAGAACCCAAAATTGTTACCTCAGAACCCGCTTTATTAATAATTAACCATTGATACAAAATAAATATGAAAAATATATTTTATATACTATTGGCAGCTACACTTTTATCGTTCGTTTCCTGTCAGGAAATCGATAACTGGGACGAACCGGATGCACGGTTGTATGGAAATGTGATTGATGAGTACACTGGTCAGAATCTTTTGATGGACAACAACGACTGGCAGATTCGGATTATTGACAGAACATGGGAAAATAATAACCCCGGAACTGTCGCCCAATTTCAATCACTCGCAGTTGCGAGAGATGGCGTGTATAACAATTCGAAACTGTTTTCAGGGATTTACGATATGGTACCTTATGATGGACCATTCTGGCCTGTTGATACAGTGAAAGGAGTGGTTCTTGAAAGAGAAACCCAGCAGAATTTCACAGTTAAACCATATCTTCAGTTGACGAATTTTACTGCAACTCTCGAAGGAACAAACCTGACTCTTAAATGTAATGTGAAAGCACCGGTAATTACAGGTCTTCCTAACTTATGGGAAGTGAAAGGCTTTTTAAGCCTGACCACTTTTTGTGGCAACTCAAATTATATTAACATCGGTGAGTATAATAACCTGAGGAAAAATATTAACAAGACCTGGGCAGCCGAGGTTGGTGCAGCCGACAACAAAGACTATACATTAGGTCCTTTTCCTGTGAAATCGGGTTATACCTACTATGTGCGCATTGGGGCTAATGTTAATGCCTTGAGCAGGAGATACAACTATACCGAAATTATAAAAGTGGTGGTGCCTTAAGTTTTAATTACATAGTTATTAGTTTGGTTAATTAAATGGGCGGGATCTTTCAGGGAGAATCCGGATAGATTTTCGCCCATTTTTTTTCAAAATAATTAAATAAACTATTCTTTCCACAGAGTACTATAGAATTTGGATGATTTGCTAAATACTGAATAAAGAGAAATGAAAATATTGACAAGCATATCACTTTTATTTTTTTCAGCAACTATATTGATTTTAAGTTGCTCAAACGATGTGGAACCAAAACCGGAAGATAAGCCCATTGAAAAACCAGCAGAAAAAATCTACGACGAAACAGGATGTCTTTATACATCTTATAAGGGTCTGGTGATGGCTGGATATCAGGGTTGGTTTACCGCTGAAGGCGATGGAGCTGAAAGAGGATGGCACCACTACGAAAAAAGCGGGAAATTTGAACCCGGAATGAATACAATTGATTTTTGGCCAGATGTTTCGGAATATACAAAAACCTACAAAACAGCTTTTAAATATGCAGACGAAAGTGATGCTTACGTATATAGCCCGTATGATGCCCAAAGCGTTGACCTGCATTTTAAATGGATGAAAGAGTATGGTCTGGATGGTGTTTTTATGCAAAGATTTGTCAGCGAAATTAAAAGTTCAAAAGGCAAGCAACATTTCAACAAGGTGCTTGAAAATGCGCTTAACGCAGCCAATAAATACCAGCGGGCAATCTGTGTAATGTATGATTTGAGTGGTTGTTCTCCTGCTGATTTGCAAATTTTAATCAAGGACTGGAACGAACTTCAGGCAACATTCTCTCTTTTCGATAATGTAAAGAATCCAACTTATCTGCGCCACAACAAAAAACCTTTGCTGGTTGTATGGGGAGTTGGTTTCAACGATGGACGAAAATACATTATTGCTGATGTTCAATCGTTGGTAAACACCTTAAAAGGACCGGAAAAGAATGTATCCATTATGCTTGGTGTTCCTTATTACTGGCGCACATTGCAGAAAGATACCGAAAACAATTCGTTGCTTCACACGGTGATTAAATCTATTGATATTATTATGCCCTGGGCTGTAGGCAGATATAACTCCGGCAGCTATTCGAATACTGCTTCTGCCAATCTTGCAGGTGATATAATCTGGTGTAAAACAAACAACATTCATTACGTTCCTCTTGTATTTCCGGGATTTAGCTGGGGAAATCTCAAAAATGATTATAATTTATACAACCAAATTCCCCGTAACAAAGGTGATTTTTTTTGGCAACAGGTTGCCGGTGCAAAAATGGCGGGTGCAGAATCACTTTATCTGGCTATGTTCGATGAAATTGATGAAGGTACGGCAATATTTAAATGCCTGAATGAAGGAAATCTTCCGTTGAATGGCCCAGGCAAATTTGTTGGAATTGAGCCTGATTTAGGTACCGATTATTACCTGTGGCTTGCCGGAAAGGCAACAGATTGGATTCATGGTGGGAAAAATTATGGCATGAATAAACCTAATTTATAATGCATGTCCTGTAAATTGATTTTCATACTGTTTATTATTGTTTTGTTTTTGAAATCAGAAGCAAGTATGGTTTCTGATAAATCAAAATCCCAAAAGAAACCCAATATCCTTATCATTTTAACCGATGATTTAGGTTATGGAGATATTTCATGTTATGGTCAGAAAAGTTATCAAACCCCTAAAATCGACAAACTGGCAGATGAAGGTGTAAGTTGTACTTCTTTTTATGTGCCAACACCGTATTGCGCGCCGTCGAGGGCAACATTGCTTACCGGCAGGTTTCCGCTACGTCACGGTTTAATCCAGAATCCTGCCCCCGACGCAGGTATAAATGATGTCGGGTTATCGAATGATGAGGTTACTCTGGGGGAAGTTTTTCAGCAGGCTGGGTACAAAACCAAATTGATTGGTAAATGGCATTTGGGGCATAAACCTGAATTTTTTCCGGTAAATCATGGTTTCGATGAATATTACGGAATACTCTATTCCAATGACATGCGTCCGGTGCAAATCATCGAAAACAGGGATACCGTTGAATATCCGGTTGACCAAAGTCTGCTGACAAAAAAATATACCGAACAGGCTATTGATTTTATTGAAAGAAATAAAAAGAAACCGTTTTTTCTTCAACTGAACCATGCCATGCCTCACAAACCGCTGGCTGCTTCAAAAGACTTTTATACACCTGAAACCCCTCACGATTTATACCATGATGTAATCAGGGAACTGGATTGGTCGGTTGGCGAAGTAATGGCAAAACTTAAAAAACTCAATCTTTTGGAGAATACAATCGTAATCTTTATGTCCGACAACGGGCCGTGGTATGGCGGCAGCACCGGCGGATTGAAAGGAATGAAGGCCACTTCCTGGGAAGGTGGAATTCGCGTGCCGTTTATAATCCGTTATCCCGAAATATTCCCCCAAAAAACAACAATCGATGTTCCATGCTGGTCGCCCGATATTTTTCCTACACTGCTGGCGCTTTCCCATGTAAAATCTTCTAATAAAATAACTTTGGACGGACAGGATATCACCGAAATATTAAAAGGTAATAAAACTGAACATATACCGGTTTTTAGTATGCACAACTCCGAAATCATGTCGGTGCGCAAAGGCGATTGGAAATTGTTTGTAACCGAACCCCGGTATTATAAAGAAGTTGATTTAACTACCTGGCGCGATTCCCGCGGGCCCGACGGAACAACTATTATTGCACCAATGGTTGGGCAGGCAAATCCGGGCGACTATCCAGGTGTGAAACCTTTCCAACTTCAAAACAAAATATTGCTGTTCAATTTGCGGGATGATCCATCGGAAACAACTGATTTATCAGCAGAACAACCTGAAAAAGTGAAAGAATTAATGCTGGAATACCAAAATTTTGAAGCATCCATCGTCGAAATAAAACACTGACATGTTTCATCGGGAAATTGACAATTGAAAAAAAGTAAATGAAACCTATAAACCTGAAAATAATGCAAAACCTTGTTTACAGTCTGTTATGCCTGATTGTTTTATTATCAGCCTGCACACAGCAAAAAGAAATGCAGATAAATGAAAATGACAATACAAAATTTGTCAACACTTTTATCGGCACTGGTGGTCACGGACACAACTTCCCGGGGGCAACAACGCCTTACGGAATGGTTCAGTTGAGCCCCGACACGCGCACGCTCGGTTGGGATGCCTGCGGTGGTTATCACTACAGCGATAGCTCAATTATTGGTTTTAGTCACACCCATTTAAGCGGAACAGGCATTAGCGATTTGGGCGATTTTCTGTTTATGCCTTTTTCAGGAGAACCTCAAATTGTGCCTGGTACTCCCGAAAATCCTGACGGTGGATACCGTTCACGTTTCAGTCACGAATCCGAAAAAGCCAGCCCCGGCTACTATTCAGTTTTACTCGACGATTATAACATTCTGGCTGAACTGACTGCAACAACCAGGGCAGGATTTCATCGCTATACTTATAACGAAAACGAACAAACCGGAATTATTATCGACCTGTCGCATACCATTTATCCCGACCATAACCCATCGCATGAATTTCAGATAATCAGTGATACCGAAATTGCAGGATACAAAGGTTCAGGAGGTTGGGCAAAAGAACAGCACACCTGTTTTCATGCCAAATTTAACAAGCCGTTTCAGTGTGCTTTTTACGACGATGGGAAAATTGTAAGTGATGTGAAATCGACAAAATCGAAAAAAATGCTGGCTGTATTAACTTTCGATACAAAGGATGATAAACAAGTGCTGGCTAAAGTAGGAATTTCGCATGTCGGTTACGAGGGGGCGAAAAACAACCTCGACTCTGAAATAAAGGATTGGGATTTCGATACCACTCGCGAAGCTGCCCGCGAACTTTGGTCAAAAGAACTGTCAAAGATTCAGGTAAATGGCGGAACTGATGATGACAAAAAAATCTTCTATACATCGCTGTATCACACCTGTATCAGCCCGAATACATTCAGCGATGCTGACGGTAGCTACCGGGGTATGAACCAGCAAATTCATCAGGCGAATGGAAAAACAATTTACACCGTATTTTCATTGTGGGATACCTTTCGCGGAAATCATCCGTTGAAAACCATTCTCGACCCGGAGCGGGATAATGAATTTATCGAAACTTTACTCACAAAATACGATCAGGGCGGAACGTTGCCCATGTGGGAGCTGGTTGGGAATTATACCGGGTGCATGATTGGCTATCATTCGGTTCCGGTAATTGTTGACGCCTATTTTAAAGGAATCAGGAATTTTGATGTGAATAAGGCCTACGAAGCAATGGTAAAAACCGCCACTTATGATACAATGGGTATTCTTTTCCCCTCAAAGAAGGTTCAGGAAGATTTAATGCCCAAAGGCAAATTGTACAACGAAACACTTGGATTTATACCTTCTGATATCGAAAATAAATCGGTGTCGAAAGCTTTGGAATATGCATACAACGACTGGTGTATTGCCCAAATGGCGAAGGAACTGGGAAAAACCGATGACTACAATCGTTTTATGGATCGCTCGAAAAGGTATGCACAGTATTTCGATAAGGAAACCGGTTTTATGCGTGGAAAAAATCAGGATGGCAAATGGCGTGAACCTTTCGACCCACGCAATTCGCCTCACAACAAAAGCGATTATACCGAAGGAAATGCCTTTCAATGGTCGTGGTTTGTTCTGCATGATGTTCCCGGACTTGTTGAACTGGTTGGCGGAAAAGAGAAATTTATTGAGAAGCTGGACACGCTTTTTTCAACAAGTTCTGATTTAACGGGTGAAGATGTATCGAGCGACATTACAGGTTTAATAGGCCAGTATGCGCATGGCAACGAGCCAAGCCATCATATTACACACATGTATAACTATGTTGGTCAGGCATGGAAAACGCAGGAACTCATAAACGAAATATTGAGTGATTTGTATTTTAACGATCCCAATGGTTTGGCAGGTAACGAAGACTGTGGTCAAATGTCGGCGTGGTATGTGCTGAATGCCATGGGATTTTATTCGTTTTGCCCCGGAGAGCCTGTTTATTCCATTGGTCGGCCGGTTTTTGATAAAGTGGAAATTAATCTTCCGGGTGGAAAGACTTTTTCTATTGTTGCTAAAAATAACAGCGCTGAAAATCTGTACGTGCAATCGGTAAAATTAAATGGTGAACCATTGGCTAAAGCATTTTTTAGCCACAACGATATTTTAAATGGTGGGGTGTTGGAATTTGAAATGGGAGCTGCACCAAACAAAGCATTGTTCAACTAAATCAAAAAGGGTCATGAATAAAATCACACTTCTTATAATCGTTGTATTATTTCAGTTTTTCAACCTGAATGCGCAGATCAGACATGCAAAAACGAGTAACTACATGAGTTACAAGGGACTTGTAATGGCTGGTTACCAGGGTTGGTTCCGCGCTCCGGGCGATGAAGCCAATAGCGGCTGGGGACATTATGGCAAGGGCGATAAATTCGATTTTGAGAATAATACCATCGATTTTTGGCCGGATGTAAGCGAATACGAAAAAACCTACGAAACAAGTTTTAGGAACCCCGACGGTAAATCTGCTGTGGTTTTTAGCTCTGCCGATAAAAGTACCACCGAACTTCATTTTAAATGGATGAAAGAATATGGTGTTGACGGTGTTTTTATGCAGCGGTTTTTTGGGGTAACACGGGGCTATGATAATCCCAATAAATCACAGGATATAATTTTAAAAAATGCGCTGGTTGCTGCCAATGAAAATGGAAGGGCTATCGCAGTGATGTACGATCTTTCCGGGCTAAAGGCAGAAGGAGAAGACTGTTCTTCGGTTATTGAAGACTGGAAAATGTTGGTTGACAAACTTAAAGTGACCAATCAGGGCGAAAATCAGACTTATCTCTATCACAACGGGAAACCCCTGGTTACAATCTGGGGCGTTGGTTTCCCTGATCGCCCATACAATATTCGAAATATCGGTGTTAACCGGTTGATTGATTTTTTGAAGAACGATCCGGATTACGGAGGGTGTTCCGTAATGTTGGGCGTGCCAACTTATTTTCGCGATTTGGATAAAGATTGCGTACACGACCCGTATTTACACGAGTTAATCGAATCTGTTGATATAGTTTTACCCTGGATGGTACAGCGTTTTACTCCTTACCTTCAAAAACCCATCGACCACCAGCGCGACCATATTATTGCCGACATTAAATGGTGTAAAGAACATGGCGTTGAATATGCGCCGATCGCATATCCCGGATTTAGCTGGAGAAATCTTTCGCTGGGCAAACCGGAACTTTCAAAATATACAGCTTACGGAGCAATTCCCCGCTTAGGTGGCAGGTTTTACTGGGACCAGATTGCAACCATGATTACTGCCGGGGCAGAAATGATTTATGTAGCCATGTTCGATGAGATTGATGAAGGCACGGCCATTTTTAAAGTTTCGGATACACCGCCCAACAGCGATAAAGCACATTTTGTGGATAACGACGGAATGCCTGCGGATCATTATCTTTGGTTAACCGGACAGGGAGCCAAAATGTTGCGAAAAGAAATTCCCTTAAGTTTTGAAATGCCGGAAAGAAATAAATAAAGATATAATATAGGATTATGAAGTTCAATAAATTATCACTGATGGTAATTGTAGTATCGCTACTCTTTGGTTGTTTGGCTACAAATGAGGAAACGTTCGCGGAAGGAAAAAACAGGGATAAAAATATAGTATTCATCGTTGTCGATGATTTGAATACCACGTTGGGATGTTACGGGCATCCGGTGGTTAAAACCCCAAATATCGACCGGTTGGCCGAAAGAGGTGTTCGATTTAACCATGCCTACTGCAATTATCCGGTTTGCGGGCCAAGCCGTGGCTCATTTCTAACGGGCCTGCTTCCTGAAACCATTGGAATCCTGAATAATACCACTCCGCTCCAGGAAGTATTGGGCAACAGGGTTACTTTGCCGGCGCTGTTTAAACAAAATGGCTATTATACCATGAGTTTGGGCAAGATTTTTCATGGTGGACAAACGCACAACGACCCGAAAGCATGGAATGAAATTTACGGTTACAGCCCCACTGAAACAGGGAAAACTGGAGAAGGCAGAAACCTTACCGACGGGGTATTGAAATGGTGCAACTGGATGGCGGCAAATGGCGACGATGAAGATCAGCCGGATGGCCAGAATGCGAAAAAAGCGGTGGAATTTATTAAAGCAAAAAGGGAACAACCTTTCTTTCTGGCCGTCGGGTTTCACAAACCGCACGATCCGTTTATCGCACCTAAAAAATATTTCGATATGTATCCGCTCGAAGTTTGCAACCCACCTGTATTGCCCGAAGGCTGGAAACCGCCTTACGAACATACCTTACCCGGAGAAACAAAAACATTCAATAAATTCACCGATAAGGAGAGAAGGGAATTTCTGCGGTCGTATTATGCCTGCACCAGTTTTATGGATGCCCAGTTAGGTAAAATTATAAAGGCTTTGGAAGAAACCAATCAACTTGATAATACGCTCATTATCTTCTTTGGCGACCATGGTTATCATCTGGGCGAACACAACTGGTGGAACAAAGTAACCATTTTCGAAAAAGGAACACACGCACCCTTTATTATGGCTGGCCAGTCGGTTGGTGCAAAGGGAGTCAGATCGGATGCCATGTTCGAATACATTGATATTTACCCGACACTGGCTGAGTTATTCAACTTGAAAGGAACACCCGGTTATCTCGAAGGGAAAAGTTTTGCGAACATAGTCAGTAACCCTGTTCTGCCTTTCAGAAGCGAAGTCCGGGCAATTGTAGGTAGGGGAAACAAACTGGGAAGAATGGTTAAAAACGAACAATATCGTTATGTGGAGTGGGACAACGGCAATATGGGAAATGAATTATATGATCAGAAGATCGATCCAATTGAATATAACAACCTGGCAAATAATCCGGAATATGCCGGTGTTGTTGCTGAAATGAAGAAGTTTTTGATAGTGAAGTAAAAAAATTATTTAAAAATTAAATAATTCATACACATTTAGGTATCGAAACATGCTTTGAATTTTGAAGTAGAAAACTCGCATAAACTGTAAGTTTATGCAAAAGAATGAATAAGGAAGATCAAAAATATATTGAACACAAGACTAAAATTTAAACTGAAATTGAGTGTTGAGCAGATTATAATTTTGCATTGGTATTGCGTGACTTCCTTTAGTCGTTTTAAAAAAATTAAATAAAAATTCTATATATCTGAATTTATAAGATCAATTAAAATTATTGTTTTAGAGTTTATAAAATATAATAAACTGAGAGGAACTTTAGCGAGACCTATCTGAATTTGATGTTTTTAAATATTTGGATTGTAAAATATTACATAAAAGGTTCGAATCCCCCGTCCTAGAAGTTTATTGACTTTGAACTGAACGTTATCCAATATGGACAATAATTATCACCTGAAATTTTACATCTCAGCTTACTTTTGATTTTTTATAAAGTTTTAGTTGAAATTAGTCAATATTCTTTCTCTTACCTTATGGTAAGGGGAGGAATTATTGATGAAAAATAAAAGTTTTGGGAACTGGTTGAATTAAATTTTAAATCTAAATCGATAAAAAAGTCAAAGTCTATGCATTCAAATCTAAAACATCTTTTTGTAATACTAAATATTCTGTTTTTTACAAATACACTGCTTGCCCAAAAACTGATTACTTTTCCAGATATTCCGGGCAGAACAGCTTCAGATAAATATATTTGCCGCGTAAGGCTGGTTGGTTCCGATGATTGGAAATCGGCTTTTGTTATTCAAACAAAGTGTAAAAATAATCCGGATGAAAACAATCCTCCCACAGGCGCCGATAATGGCTATTTTAAGATGCTCGATGCCTGGAGTTCATCTTATATCGCTTTTGAGTTTTCAGGTACTTCTGTAGAAGTTGAAATTTCGAAAGTTGGAGGAGCTGCTATTAAAAAGGCAATGGTTCGGCCTGTTGGACATGCGTCAGCAGCAACGATTGCAGATGGAAAGGCATATATTGTTTTTGATAAACCGGCCAACGTTAATGTTGATATTGATGGCCAAATGGAAGATAAATACACCGGAATGGACTATTCAGGACCAAAAATTCACACCATTTCGCTTTTTGGAAATCCGTTGTATAAAGAACCTGTTTCGACCAACCCGAGGGTTATTTCTTTAAATCCGGGCGAAACAATACCATTGGGTACCAGCAATACGTGGGATACCATTTACTTTAAGCCGGGTGTTCACAACATCGGAACTCCTTACACAATCTATTCAAACAAAGTATTGTATATTCCCGGAGATGCGATTGTTCAAGGCACAATTCATCCAAAAAATGCTTGGGGTAACGATGCTTCCAAGAATTGGAGCGTATATGGTTCTGGAGCGATAAGTGGTGAAAATATATTATGGACAGGTGATGATAATAAAAATGCCAAAATGTTCACATATCAGGCAGAATCTGCCCGATTGGAAGGTTTTGTTGCTCTCGATCCGGCAAATCACACGTTTAACATGGGGCATACGGGCCCCAATGCAAATGTAAATGTGTATAAAAACATTAAAGTTTTTGGTTGGAGAAAGAATAGTGATGGTATTAACGCGTTCAAAAATTCAGAAATAACAGACTGCTTTTTCAGGGTGCAGGATGATGTTTTTTACTATGGTGGCGACAATGTAAAAATCAGCAATTGTGTTACATGGAATGATGCCAACGGAGCTGTTGTGTATGTTACAAAAGGTGCTACTACGATTGATATAAGTTATTTTAAAGATATTAAAGTAATCTACCATCGGGCATACTGGCATTACTGGGATGGTGGAAGGGTTATTTCGTTTCGCGACAGAAAACCTGGTAATACGATAAAAAATGTTCAAATCAGAAATGTTTTGATTGAAGACCCCAAATCGGCTTTTCCGCCTTTTTTCTTAAAAATGGCAAATCCTGATAATTCATCAGCATCAGTCACTTTCGATAATATTATTATTGAAAATGTTCGACAGCATTATCCAGCCGTTACGGTACCTGGCAGGAACCCCACAAAAAACACGATGCTTGGACTTGATGATGCCAGAAAATTTAAAAACATCACCTTTAAAAATTGTTACTACAATGGTAAATGGTTGGGCAGTTTTGCAGATGGCGGTTTTTTGGTTAACAAATATGTAGAAAATATTAAATTTATTTTAGACAGTGTAAAACACCAAATCACCCTTTCGGTAAATAACGAAACCGGAGGTTCGGCCTCTGGGGGCGGAATTTATTCACATGGAGAAACAATAACCGTTTCTGCTATTGCCGTTACAGGTTATAGCTTTGCTGGCTGGACGATTAACAATGATACAGTTTCTGTAAATCCGCAATACACTTTCGATGTTACACTGGACAGGCAGTTGATGGCGAATTTTTTACTTTCAACGGTTGCAGGTAAGGGATTAAAAAAAATAATTAATATCTACCCAAATCCGGCAACCGACAAACTTAATTTCAATTTTACCGGCCAGAATGTTAATAAAATCCAACTGATTGATTTAACTGGTAAAGTAGTTTATACTGACATTGCGGTAAATCAAAATGAGAGCATTGATTTGTCAGGGTTTAAAAGTGGTTTGTATATCGTTAAAATCCAATCAACCGATAACATTTATACAACCAAAGTCAGAATAAAATATTAGATAATTGGCTATGGTTTAATTAAACACTAAAGTTTGATAAGAAATGAATAAATTAATTTATTTACTTTTTGCCGGGATTCTGTTTTCCTGTTCCACAAGTAAAAACCTCGAATCACTAAAAACAGACCTTACAAATCAATGGGATACCATCCGTCCGCTGGCAAACCCCGATAAAGGCTGGTATCATCACCTGCTCGACAATGGCATCCATAAATACCTTATCCAGGACGAAAAGGAATTAACCGGTTTCCCGGGGATGGACCATTTGTACCTGCGTTTGGCGTGGGCTTTTCTGGAGCCTGAAGAAGGTAAATTCGACTGGTCGTACATCGATAACATTGTGGAGAAATATGTTCCGATGGGTTACAAAATTTCGTTCCGCATTTCGTGCAAGGAAACAGGGAAAGTAAACGAAGCTGTTCCGGTTGAAATCGATGGAGTGCGTTATGCCACACCTTATTGGGTGGTTAAAGCTGGGGCAAAAGGAATTGAGAAGCCTGAGTTTGGAAGTCCGTCATGGACTCCAGACTGGGACGACCCGGTTTTTCTGGAAAAGCTCGATAATTTCCACAAAGTATTTGCTGCAAAATACGATGGAAAACCTTGGGTTCGTTATGTCGATATGGGTAGTATCGGTGATTGGGGCGAAGGTCACACCTGGAGTTCAACCCGGATTCCAACGACATTTCACGAAGTAAAAACAAACATCGACCTATATTTAAAACATTACAAAAAAACACAGATTGTGGTCAATGACGACTTGTTGCGTTCTACGGGTTCGGAAACTGAAAAAGCGCAATTGCTTAATTATGCGTTAAAAAACGGCATTTCGCTGCGCGACGACAGCCCAATGGTTTCTGGATTAATGGAAAATGACCTGAAAACCTGGTGTGTAAAACATCCCGACTTTTTTGAAACAGCATACAAAAAAACGCCAACCGTTTTTGAGCTTGAACACTATGGAAAAGTTAAAAGTCAGGGACATTGGATTGGTAAAAACGGAAAGGATACGATACCCAATTTGAAAGTTACTGGCGCCGATGTATTTAGAAATTCGGTTAAATTAATCCGACCAACATACATCGGATTTCATGGTTATTTGGGTGAATGGTTAACCGACAACCCCGATTTAACAGTTGAACTGCTCAACCTTTGTGGTTACTGGTATTTCCCAAAATCGATAAAAGTAACTCAGAGTGAAGGGCTTAATCTGTCATTCGAAATGGAGTGGCTCAATAAAGGTGTAGCACCTGCATACACAACTTACCAGTTAAGAGGTAAACTGATTCCAACAGATAGAACTGATGAATCCATTGATTTTGTGGTTGAAGATTCCGGCAATAAAAAATGGATGCCCGACCAGACAATAACTGAAAAATACACGGTTAATCTTTCACAAAAACCAAAAGGTGAATATTCGCTGGCCATTCAGCTTTTCGATACAAAATGGGAGACACCGGTTGAAATCGGATTAACAAACGACATAAAAGTTGGGGATTATTTTAATTTTCAAAATGTTTCATTCTGATAAAACTTGATAAAAAATGAATTTAACCATGATCAAAACAAAACCAATGAAGCTACCGTCGATATTCAGTTTATTATTTTTGATTATTAGCCAAACCACTTTTGCCCAAACCAGTATTCAGGATTTTGCACCAAAACCTCCATTAGGTTTCAATAGTTTCGACAGTTACCGTTCCGACCTCACAGCGGATAAAGCTTATGCGTTGGTAGATGTGATGGCGGAAAAATATCTGCCGTTTGGATATGAGTACTTTGTAATGGATGCGGGCTGGTACACAACCATGAACCCGGCGAAACATAAAGGTTTGGGATTGGAGTCGTTTGGTATGTGTGTAGTTCATCCAACCCGTTTTCCCAATGGAATTAAAGCGCTTGTCAAACATGCCCATTCAAAAGGATTGAAGTTTGGAGTTTGGCTGATGCGCGGAATTCAAAAGGAAGCTGTAAGACAAAATCTTCCGATTCCCGGCACAAAATATTTTAGCCGCGATATTGCTGATACAACCAATATTTGTGGTTGGAGCGGTATGAACTTTGGTGTTGATATGACAAAGCCGGGCGCTCAGGAATACTACAACGTCATAATCGACACACTTGCTAGCTGGGGAATTGATTTTATTAAAGTGGATGATGTGGTACCTAATCCGCTTGAGATTATTGCCATTGCCGATGCCATTGAAAAGGGTGGACACAAAATGGTTTTCAGCCTTTCGCCCGGTGATGTGCACCATGCCGCGCACATGCACTATTACAAGAGGGCAAATATGTTGCGCATCACACGCGATATCTGGGACAATCCGCTGAGCCTTGAAAAAGGATTTATTGCCTGGGAAAAATTCCAGAACCTTTCAGGTACCGGATTTTGGCCCGATTTGGATATGATTCCTTTTGGTCGCCTTGATGTGATTAACAAAGATGCCCGCCAAAGTAATTTTGACGAGCATCAGATGAAGACCTTTATTACCCAGCGGGCTATGGCTGCTTCGCCTTTGATTATCGGTGGAGAATTACTCACGATGGACGATTTCTCCTATTCCTTGCTTACCAACCGCGAGATGCTTGCCTGCAATCAAAATGGGGTGATGGGTGTAAATGTGTATCGTGCCGGCAATGTGGATGTTTGGCTGACGCCGGATAAGAATGACCCAAAAAAGGGATGGGTCGGAATATTTAACCGAACCACAACCGATAGAAATATCACCTTGACCAAACAGGATTTGGGATTTATCGCTTTTCAGGAAAGTTACAACCTGGTGGCAGCATCAAAGCCTTTTAGGTTGAAAGATGTATGGTCGGGTGAAATCGTTACAATCACCGACAAATATACGTTCAGAATCGCAGCTGAGGGTGCTGCATTCTTCAGTTTTCAAATGCAATAGTTTGAAAATGGAATTAGCTGATTTAATTCAAATAAGAAACAATAAATTGGAGGTCGAAATGAAAAATTTAAAAAAAGTAGCAAATGTTTTCTTTGCGTTGATAATTCTTGTATTGGCAGGTTTCATGCCAATAAAGAATTCAAATGCACAGGTTTCCGAATCCACCACCACTGTTCGCTATACTCCCGACGTTTCAAGTGTATTCCCCAACCCCGAACGAGGCTGGCATAACCGCCGCGATGTTGACGGCCGTGGCAAGAATGATGACCGCGACTTTTCAGATGTCAAAGCTGCCGGACACACGCTTGTTCACAGTTATCTGCGTCTGGACGATTTCAAAGAAACAGATATTATTCCGCAGTCGTACCTTGATGACACGCAGGAAGCACTGGACGCCATACGTGCGGCTGGTTTGAAGATAATTCTGCGGCCTACCCATGTTTGGAGTGAAGTGCCCACTGTTCCTGAATCGCGCATTTTGAAGCACATCGAACAACTCAATGCAGTTATTTCGAAAAACGCTGATGTGATTAATCACCTCGAAGTCGGTTATCTGGGTAAGTGGGGCGAATGGCATTCTGGCCGGTACACCGACCTAAGCAGCCGCGCCGATGGTGATACCCGATACCGAATCATTGAAAGAATTCTTAATACAACACCGAATTCTATTCCAATAGCTATGCGCTATCCAATGCATATTCGGGAAATACTGAAGGAACTCCCTGTGCCGGAAGGCAGTGAGCCACTAACCCAGGTACAAAGGGATCGCATAGGCCACCACGGCGACTGTTTTCTTTACAACGAAAATGACCGTGGTACATACGCCAGATTGGATATCTGGTTTGGCAATCAAACACTGGAGCAACAAAAACAGTACACTTTTGAAATGATTACATCCTATGGAGGAAACAGGATTGTGGGCGGGGAAACCTGTTCAGAAAAAATTGAACGTATTGACGATACACAAAACGATATGGCACAAACAAACTGGACTGAAATTAATATCAATTTTTGGGAAGATGCCGTTGAAATGTGGAAAAAACGAATGTTGCCGGCAAGTGGCAATGACCCGGCAGAGTCGGAATTCACCCGCATCTCACGCAAACTGGGTTATCGCCTTCGCCTGATTGACGCCACTTTTCCAACTTCAGTTAAAGCCGGGAACAGCTTTACATTTGAGGCAAACCTGAATAATGACGGCTACGCCAGCATTATCAAAAAACGCCCCATGTATTTAGTTTTTGACAACGGTAAAAATCGCTACAACATTGAACTGACTGGCATTGATGTGCGCAAATGGGTGAGTGGTCCGGCTTCACTTTCATTACAAACAGTGAACCTCCCCAAGAACATGGCGCCTGGCACATACAAGCTGGCTTTGTGGCTGCCCGACGCTGCTGCCAACCTACAGTCGCGACCTGAATATGCTGTGCGTTTTGCCAATAATGAGGTGTGGGATGCCACAAAAGGGTACAATATACTTTCCGAGTCGTTGATTGTCAAATGATTTGAAAATGAAGAATATTTAATTGATTCAATAACTTATATATAAAAATACATAATGGAAAAAAACATTCTGCTCCTGGTTATAACTGCTATCGTGATAACCGCCTGTACCCAGCAAACCAAAACCAATGTGGCAAAATCGACAAACGATGCAACAGTTATTGGAAAGCTTCAGTACCCTTATGAATTTAAATACGAGGGAAACCCGTTGAGTCGCATGCATAGCGCAACCGACCCTGATGTTCAGGTTTGGGATGGTGTGGTTTGGATGTATGCTTCGCAGGATAGGAATGTAGATTCAACAAGACATCAACATCATTACGATGCCATGGACGGCTATCATGTTTTTTCTTCAAAAGATATGATAAACTGGACCGACCACGGCGAGATTTTTCATTCAGGCGATGTTCCCTGGGCATGGGAAAAAGGAGGCTTTTTATGGGCTCCCGGCTCTGCGCGCTAGGTTGGCAAATACTTTCTGTACTATCCGATAAAAAACAAGGAAGGCGAATGGCGGATTGGTGTTGCCACTGGCGATTCTCCTGCCGGACCATTTAAAGATACTGGTAGTCCATTGAAAGGATTAACCGGAATTGACCCAAAAATATTTATCGACGATGATAGGGAAGCATATATTTACAATAACCCGGGTGTGGTGGCCAAATTGAAACCCAACATGATTGAACTGGCAGAAGAACCTCGTAAAATTGAATACGCATCAGTAGAGATTATGCAGGATGACACTTTAAAATTTCTTGAAGGTGCATACATGCACAAGAAGGACAGTGTTTATTACTTCTCATACACCAACTGGAAAAACAAAACATATCAGGGTTATTATGCTGTTGCCAGTAATCCATACGGTCCGTTCGAATGGAAAGGCCCGATGGCTCCAAGACCGCAAGGTGCGCAGGATCATCATTCCATCATCGAGTTTAACGGGCAATGGTACTATTTCTATCATATTTCACTCAGTGATCAGCCAAGATACAAGGAATCTCAGGGCAGAATCGCCTGTTTCGACAAGCTTTTTTACAACGAAGACAGAACCATACAAATGGTACAGCATACAAGATAATTTACAGAAATTATATGATAAAAATAGCATTCCTTTTTTTAGCCTTGTCAGTATTGGCAATCAACAGTTTTGCCCAATTTGTTTATCCCGATCCACCAAAATCGACAAACGATGCCACAATTATTGGAGGACTCAGATATCCATATCATTTTAAGTTTGAGGGAAATCCGGTCAGCAGATGGCACAGTGCTGCCGATCCCGATGTGCAGGTATGGGGCGATACGATATGGGTTTACACCTCGCAGGACCGCAAAATGATACCCGGTGTACACGAATCGCATTACGATGCCATGGATGGGTATCATGTTTTTTCCACAACCGATTTGGTAAACTGGACAAATCATGGAGAAATAATACATTCGAGTGATGTATCATGGGCAAATGGCGGATTTCTCTGGGCTCCCGGTTCAGCGCGAAAAAATGGGAAATACTATTTGTATTACCCAATAAAAGACAAACAATTGCAATGGAGGATTGGAGTTGCTATTGGTGATACGCCAATCGGTCCGTTTAAAGATACAGGTAAGCCTATTGACGGACTTGGCGGCATCGATCCTAAAGTGTTTATTGATGATGATGGCCAGGCTTATCTTTACAACAACTCGGCTGTTGTTGCCAAATTAAAACCCAATATGATTGAGTTGGCTGAACCTACCCGAACAATAGTATATGGTTCGAACGAGATTATGAATAACGATACTTCAAGGTTCAGTGAAGGCTCTTACATGCATAAAAAAGATGGCATTTATTACTACTCTTATACTTGTCTTGGTAATAAAAATAATCCCGGCATGTATGCAATGGGTAAAAGTCCTTACGGGCCATTCGAGTTTAAAGGTGGAATGGCCAGTTGGCCAAAAGGAGCTCAGGACCATCATTCCATTGTCGAATTTAAAGGTCAATGGTATTATTTTTACCATAGTGCCCATAGCGATTTACCTAAATATAAAGAATCTCAGGGACGTATTTTTGGATTCGACAGACTATATTACAACAAAGATGGAACGATTCAAAAGGTTGTTCAAACCTACGGGCCAACAAAAATTCTTAAAACGAGTGCCCCGAACGGTTCTGTTATACTCAGTCCACCCGGAGGAGCTTATGCACCGGGCACTTCCGTGAAGGTAACTGCCAAAGGCGACCTTGGTTATGCCTTCAGTTGCTGGACTGGCGACCTTGCCGGTTCACAGAATCCTTCCTCAATTAAGATGGATGCCGATAAAAGTGTTTCTGCCAGCTTTGTGGTCATACCTACTTATTCGCTTTCAACAAACTCAGCCAACGGTTCGGTAACACTCAGTCCTTCGGGAGGGGTTTATAACTCGGGTGATGAAGTGTCAATCACTCCGAACAAAGTTTTTGGTTACAAATTCGTTTCCTGGAGTGGCGACCTTACCGGTTCAGCAGTTCCCGGAAAAATCATTATGAATTCGAACAAAAGTGTGACTGCCAATTATATTTCGGTTCCAACTTACAAAATTACAACTGACGCCAAAAACGGAATCATAGAATTGAATCCTCCGGGGGGCGTTTACGAAGAAGGAACGGTTGTAACAATTAAGGCAAAACAGGATTTTGGGTATAAATTCACCGGTTGGACAGGTGATATTTCAGACACAAAAAATCCTGTAACATTAACAATGAATTCGGATAAAAACATCAAAGCAAATTTTACTTATTCAGGAAATGAAAAAATAGTGTTTGCAACCAATTGTGGAGGTGATTCTTACCGGTCAGATGAAGGTGTGTATTACACCGCCGACTCAAAATACGCTGGCGGGGGAACTTATTCCGGCGGGTCGGCAGTATCGGGAACAGTTGACGATGCTTTGTACCTGAAAGAAAGATTCGGAAGTGCTTTCAGCTACAAAATTCCGCTGCCCAATAAAGAATATAAGGTAACACTGATGTTTGCCGAAATATTTCATGATTCGCAGGGCAAACGTGTGTTTGATGTTTTTATTGAAGGAGTGAGAGTTTCTGCCAACCTTGATATCTGGACGAAAGTGGGCAAAAATGCCGCCTATAACGAAACCCATACAGTAAAAGTGAGCGATGGTGAATTGACCATTTCATTTTCCACGATAAAAGACAATGCCAAGATTTCGGCAATAAAAGTTACAGAAGCTTCACCTGTTACAGGGTTGAACAGTGTGCCGTCCGTTTCACCGAAGTATATAGAAATCGGGCAGAATTACCCGAATCCGTTTCAAAACGGAACCACTATTCCTTACCAGTTAAGCAGCGCTTCTCAGGTTAAATTTACCATACACAATTACCTCGGTCAGGAGGTGGCCACACTGGTAAATGAATTTCAAAATGAAGGGAAGTATTCCATTTACTGGGATGCAAAAAACAACGAGGGAAGACGACTGGAAAGCGGCTTGTACCTGTACCGGCTGGAAACCCAATATGATGCCATTACAGGTGGAAAGCTTTTGCTTGGCAATCAAAATAGTATTTCAAATTAACACTTCCTGTTTATGAGAACTTAAAACTGAACTTAGATTACTATTAAAACAATAAAACAAATTGATTATTACAAAACTTAAACTCTACCTAATGGAGGTGCTTCAATAAATGATATATACGGTTTGGTGGATTTCACTCGCGGCTTAACTCATAACCCTCAATGTGGGGAGCACCCATAAAGTATTAATCCTGAGCTTAATTGCTATTGGTGTGTATTTTCTCCTGTGGTGAGAATGCTGGTAGCCCATGTTATCTCGTCCGCTTTCAACCCTTCAAAAGCCGAAAGCAAGATATATTCATCCCAAATTATTCGCTGCTTCATTTCAAGGCTACATTTACCTTAACCCAGGTGCAATAAAATTTAGCAAGTAAAAATATTCCTTAAGCAAGGAGACTGACAAAAAGTAAGCAAAAAACTTCAGGTGGAAAAGTTACATGGCTAACCCTGCACTTTTCTTTCTCGATAAATGATTTCAAGTATATAGGGAGCGGCTGCACCATTAAAAACTGGTAGAAAACTACACTCGGAGAGGGGAATGCAAGATGTGTTTTTGTGGAACAAAAACGCTTGTGCCTCCCGGCAGGGGCTTTTCATCAGAGATGAAAAGTTTGATTCATCCACTGTATTAAGCTAATTGTAAATGAGTGTGAAGTGCAAAATGCAGGATATCCGCTTGAATGGGCAAAGTTAAATTCAAAAAAGTATCACTACTCAATTGAATTTTGAACAATAGAGTGAGATATTGGGCTATGCATTATATACCGTTAACTTGTCGTACAATTAAATAGAAAAATATATCTATTGAATATCAATTGTCAGTCCTACGATTTTAAGAAAATCAGTTTTGTCCAAAATGGCAACAATTGGATTAAAACTCTGGTATAAAATTCAATTTTAAAAACATGAAGAACCATTTTCCCCACATGTTACAAAACCTATGAAACTTTTTGCTGTTCAAGATTGCTTAATTTTATTATTAGCTGATCCATATCTTCACCAATCTTCTTGTTAAGAACCTTGGCATAAATTTGTGTTGTTTTGAGAGAAGAATGTCCAAGTAGCTTTGATACTGTTTCAATTGGAACACCATTTCCTAAAGTTACTGATGTAGCAAAAGTGTGCCGGGCAATATGCATAGTGATGTTTTTATTGATGCCGCAAATATCTCCCAGTTCTTTAAGATAGCTGTTCATTTTCTGATTGGTTAGTACCGGAAGGACAACATTTTTTGAGGCAATACCTGGATAGTTTTCGTATTTTTTAATCAGTTCTTTTGCTTTTGGCAATATAGGAATCCAACACCTGTTATTTGTTTTCGACCTGTCAATAATAATCCATTCTTTTTCATTTGAGCCAAGCTGGAGATGATTTGTGCTTAATTTTGCAATATCAGAAAAAGATAATCCAGTATAACAGGCAAAAACAAATATGTCGCGAACAACACTCAAGCGTTCAATATGAATTTGCTTGGTTTCAATTTTAAGAAGTTCTTCCATCGAAAGAATTTCACGGTGAGTTTCATCCAGTCCAACTTTGTATTTTGAATAAGGATTTTTATCGATATAGTCTAATGAAATGGCAAGGTTTAAAACTCTTCTTAAGTGTTTGTGGTAGTTCCAGACAGTGTTCTGTACATTGTTAAACCCATTTTTTATAAATACATCAAATGCATCCAAAAACTTATAATCAATCAATTGTACAGAAATATCAGCTCTTTTAAGTTTTGTGTCAATAAAATCAGCCAGGCGTTTTCTTGATGATTTATAATGTTTATAGGTTTCCATCGAATATCCTTTGTTCAACTTGGCGAGAATACTTTCAAGATAATAATCGAATACAGCCAATATGCCTTTTGACTCCTGAATATTAAGCAATTTATTTTTAATGGATTGAACATCAAATTCTTCATTAGTTGATCTGAAGAGGTTGAAAATATCCTGAATCTCCGTTCTTATCCGGTCTAAGCGTTCATTATTGACTTTGGCTCCAGGTATTTTATCATTGATTCTTTGCCGGTTTTCATTCCATTGCATTGAGGTTGCGGAGAGCCCTGTTGAAAGCTCAACACGTTGTCCGTTATATGTAAATCGGACATAAATCGGACAATAATCTTTTTCCGTTTTTCTGTTTTTTCGCAATAAAAAATTAATCACAATTTTCATACAACATCGATTTAAAAAATTAAAAACGAGTCTTCATAGCAGGTTAAAAATAGTTCATAAGAAACTTTTAAAAAAGCGCAAAAATGAACCAAATCAAACCAAATAAAATGTTTGTAATCAATTTGTTGCAGAAATTGCCGCGACCATAAACCTGTATTTGAGCTTTGGTCGCGAATATGACGCTTATAATGCGAAAATTGAGACCATAAAATAAAAATCCGCGATAAAATAAAAGCGCTTAAATCATTGAATTTAAGCGCTTTTGATGTAGTTTGAACTACCCTTAAGTGCCCAGAACAAGACTCGAACTTGCACAAGCTTGCGCTCACTAGTCCCTGAAACTAGCGTGTCTACCAATTTCACCATCTGGGCGGTGATATAATTATTTTTAAAGAACGAACCCAGCGTGCCTACCTCCCGAAATCTATCGGGATCACCATCCGGGCGGTGATATTAAATTTTAATGAACAATAACCCTGTCGTGTAACTCTTCTGAAGACCAGATAAGCCAACTTTCCGGTTTTTTGCGGGGGCAAATATATAAAAAATCCACCTTCAATTCATTCATCAAGATGGATTTTTAAATTTCAGTAAAAATAAATGTTAATACATACTAATCTGGTTGGCGTTGGTTATTTTTTCGCAGTATTTGCATTTCAACGAAATAGGATCTTTGGCGATTACCTTAAAACAAGTAGTAATTCGCTCGTTGTTGGTAATACATTTTGGATTAAAACACCGTACTATTCCCGAAATTGAATCTGGAATTTCGACTACTTTTTTCTCAACTACTTCGTAATCGCGAATGATGTTCAATTTGGCATGTGGTGCAATTAATGATATTTTATTGATTTCATCGTCCTCAAAAAATTTGTCGGATACTTTTATAATTGCTTTAGCACCAAGTTTTTCGCTTTCGAGATTTGTGCCGAATGTTATCTGATTATGGATTGTATCAAGACCCAAAATTGAAATAACCTTAAAAAGATTTGTTGCCGGAATATGGTCAATTACAGTACCTTCTTTAATCGCACTTACTTTCAATTTTAGTTTTTTCTTCTGATCATCTTGTTGCATGGCATTTTATTTTAAGTTCATGATATGGGAAATAATTGCTTCTCGCGTAAAAACACCGTTTAAAGCCTGGGTAAAATAGTATGCTTTTTCATTGGCATCAACATCGGTGTGTATTTCGTTGACACGAGGGAGGGGATGTAAAATTTTTACATTGGGTTTGGTCTTTTCGAGCATTGCATTTCGCAGTATATAAACATTTTTTACCTGCTCGTATTCAATCGGGTCCGAAAATCTCTCTTTCTGAACACGTGTCATGTATATAATATCGGCAGCACTGATGATATCGGTAAATTCCTTATGTTCGTAATACTTAATTCCCTTTTCTCTTAAAAAGATTTTATATTCTTCTGGCATTTCCAAAACCTTTGGTGCAATAAAATTGAAAACAGGTTTTTCAAATTCAGACATTGCCATTAAAAGTGAATGAACCGTTCTTCCGTATTTAAGGTCGCCAACCATAAAAATATTCAGATTATCGAGTGTTCCCTGCGTTTTTAAAATGGAATACATATCGAGCAGCGTTTGTGTTGGATGCTGGTTCGCGCCATCGCCGGCATTTATAACGGGTACAGGTGAAACTTCGGCTGCATAACGCGCAGCTCCTTCAAGGGGGTGGCGCATTACTATTAAATCGGCATAGTTGCTTACCATTTTAATGGTGTCGTGCAAGGTTTCTCCTTTGCTGGCGCTGGAACTATCGGGGTCGGCAAAACCTATAATACGACCTCCCAACCGGTTGATTGCAGTTTCAAAGCTTAGCCGTGTTCGTGTTGAAGGTTCAAAAAAAAGGGAAGCAATTACTTTTCCTTTGAGCAAATCCTGGTTAGGATTTTCTTCGAACTCTGCAGCCAGTTTCATGATTTTCAGATATTCTTCTTTCGAAAAATCTGTAATTGAAATTAAGTCTTTCTTCATATTTTCAGTTTTATGATGTCTGTTTTCTGTTAATCAAAAAAAAACCAACATTAATTAAATTAAAATGCTGGTTTTCATTTGAATGAAATATCCTTTTTACTGGTAAAAATCGCAAAGTAAAATCTGGTTTATTTGGTTGTTGACTGAACACCCTGAAATTAAAGAACTTTTTATTTTGGAGTTTTGAATCTCCATCAGGATGAATAATCTGTTTATTTAGAAACTTCATAATTTTTCAAAATTAGTGGCTTTCCAATTTTCTGTAAGCTTTAATTTCATGTATTTATTACCATTTTATTAACAGAAATTTCATTTTGTATTTTTCTGAATTTCAACTCCGTATATATTGTCGAATTTTTGCCGGGCTTTCTCAAATTCAGATTTGCGGACAGAAAAAGTTAAATTACATTTTTCTTCAAACCGGGTACTAATAATGGTCAGATTTTCCTGTTTTATGGCATTCATAACCTCAGCCAATTCGTTGTAGGTAAAATTCAGAATTACTTCTTTTTCTATTGTTTTCTGAATTATTACTGCGTTTTTAAGCGCTTCGGCTGCAGCATTCCGGTATGCATTAATTAACCCGCTAGCACCCAGCAGAGTCCCTCCAAAATATCGCACAACCACAATCAGAATATTGGTTACATTGAAACTTTGCAATTGACCCAGTATTGGTTTACCTGCAGTTGACGATGGTTCACCATCGTCGTTGGCCCTGAAAGTGATTTCTTCGGTTCCCATTCGCCAGGCATAACAATGATGACGGGCACTGTGATGTTCTTTTTTTAGTCTGGTCAGAATTTCTTTTACTTCGTCTTCGTGTTTCACCGGAAATGCGAAAGCGTAAAACTTACTTCCTTTATCTTTAAAAGAACCCTCACTTTCATTTTCTATGGTTTGATAAACATCTTCCATAACAGAAAAAAAGCACCCGTTAGTTACGGATGCTTTAATTTACATTTTCAATTTCTTTTCTATATCTTCCACGTATTGTCGGAAGTTTTTATCGGTATCTTTAAGATTATTAACAGTTTTACACGCATGAAGCACAGTGGCGTGATCTTTTGCCCCAATTTGAGCTCCAATACTTGTAAGCGAATATTTGGTCAGGCTTTTTGAAAAGTACATGGCAATTTGCCTTGCCTGAACCACTTCACGTTTCCGGGTTTTTGTTTGTAATGCATCAACCTGCATGTTAAAGTAATCGCAAACCACTTTCGAAATGTATTCAATAGAAAGTTCACGTTTTGAGTTTTTAACCAGTTTGTTAATGAGTTTTGCTGCAAGTTCAAGTGTGATTTCGCGTTTGTTTAGCATCGACTGTGCCAGCAGCGAAACCATTGCTCCCTCTAATTCGCGTATATTATTTGCTACATGCGATGCAATGTATTCCAATACATCGTCAGTAAACGAAATACCATCTTTATAAACTTTGTGTCTTAAAATTTGCATTCGGGTTTCAAAGTCAGGTATTTGTAAATCTGCGGTCAATCCCCACTTAAACCTCGATAAAAGGCGTTGTTCCATTCCTTTTAGTTCAATGGGTGGCTTGTCTGATGTTAAAATCAGTTGCTTGCCCATTTGATGCAAATGGTTAAATATATGGAAGAAAGTTTCCTGTGTTTTTTCTTTGCCTGCAAACTCCTGAACGTCATCCAGAATAAGTACATCAATCATTTGATAAAAATGTAGAAAGTCATTCCGGTTATTATTTCGGGTTGCTTCGGTATATTGTGTTTGAAATTTATTTGCGTTTACATACAACACTATTTTGTCGGGGTAACGTTCTTTAACCTCTATTCCAATGGCTTGTGCCAAATGTGTTTTTCCCAAACCTGAATTGCCATAAATCATCAATGGATTAAATGCAGTTCCGCCTGGATTTTGTGCTACAGCAAAACCAGCGCTGCGAGCCAATCGGTTACAATCGCCTTCAATAAAATTTTCAAATGTATTGTCTGGTTTTAATTGCGGGTCGATTTGCAGTTTCTGAATTCCGGGAATTATAAAGGGATTTCTTATCGCTGATTTTTCGTCAGATTTTAAAGGGATGGTTAGTGGATTATTTACAATTTTTACATTGTTGTTTGTTGGATAATTTACAGTGTAAGGAGTGGAACCATTTTTATCGCCCATTACAACATTGTATTCCAGTTTGGCACCATTGCCAAGTACCATTCGCAGTGTTCTTCTTAAAATATCGATAAACTGCTCTTCAAGATACTCATAGAAAAATGCGCTGGGTACCTGAATAGTAAGTACCTTATCGGTAAGTTTTACCGGAATTATAGGTTCAAACCAGGTTTTAAAACTACTGCCGGGAACGTTATCCTTTATAACGTTTAAACATTTGTCCCAAACAGCACTGTATTCTTCATTCATTTAGATAATATGGTCTTTTTGAGGTTCCACAAATAATTCACTAATGTTATTCCCAAGAGCAAAATTTGCGAAAAAAAAGTTAAAAAAAAAATTAAAAAACTATTGAATTTCTCCTAAAAATTATATTGTTGTCTATTTCAGGCATTTAAAAATTTATTTTTTTTAATAATAATTAAATTGTTGATAATCAGTATTTTATCACTAAGCAATTGACAATTAGAATCATAACAGGTAGGTAGTAGTAGGTATGTTTAAACAATTGTGAAATTTATTAACATTTTACGGTTAATTAACGCAAAGTTTTTAATGCTTTTTCAAGTTTTATTAACTGACCGTTTTTAAAAGCAACAATTGCAGCCTCCGGAAATTTCTTTTTTGCCTGATTATGAACTTCTGTAATTTCGGTGTAAGAACTGGTGGCTCCCAATAAATAAGAATATGCTTCATTGGCATAATATTCTTCCACTTCCCCCAATCCTTTAAACAGTTCCGAATTTGATGGAATTTTTGTTTCACTTGAAACCAGATGCACCTTAAAAACAATGTTTTTTGACGTAACATCGCCCGAGGTATTGATGTAATATTCCTTGCCAAAATCCATTGCCGAAAACTGAAGGTATCGCTTCGGATTGGCCTGAATATCTCTTATCAGAAAACTCAGATTTTCAGAGAGGTCAGTAATTTCAGTATAAAGCTGATCGTCGTTTAAAAGCAATCCTGCTGTGCTTTCATCGCTGTTTAATTTTTCAAGTAAGGTTAAAATCTGATTTGTAGCAAGTGAAATGTTGGTGATGATTGGAGAAACCTGAAGGTTCGCTAATGTATCACTAAAATCCGAAAGGTTTTTAATTGTTTTTTCCAATTCTTTGGTGTTGCTGCTTAAAAAGCTGGTGATTTCTTCGATATTCACCAAAGTTTTTTGAATGGTTCCTTTTTCTGCAGAAACAATTTCCTGTAAATCACCTGTTATTCGTTGTGTATTTTCAATTGTTTTATTGATGTTGGCGAAACTTTCAGATAAATTTTCCCTTGCATCTTCGTTAAAAATTACAGTCAGCACGGTAATTGCCGAATCGAGTGTGCTTAAAAGCTGTTCGGCTTTATTTTTTATGGGCAAAACCTGTAAACTTACCTGCTCCTTTAAATCGCTTTCAATCGAGCCGGGAATGGTGTCGTTTGTTTGATAAAATGTATTCTCGTTGCTTAAAACCATTTTTATTGATCGAGTTCCCATAATATCGCTACTGATTATTTGAGCCAGTGAGTTTACCGGAATCTGAAACGAAGCGTCAATCATTAGTTTAACCACAAGTTTTCCGGAACTGTTTGGTGCAAAACCGATGGTTTGTACCTGTCCAATCTGATACCCGTTCATGGTCACCTTATTCGCTTCCAGAAGTCCGTCAATTCGTTCGTAAACAACAAAGTAGTAATTGCTTCGCTTAAAAATGTCGTTTCCTTTCAGGTAGCTAAGTCCCCAGAATAAAATTCCAAGCGAAACAACAATTAAAAATCCCAGTTTTACATATTTCGAATATTTCATCACACTATTATTTTCTATAGAAATGTAAAATTAGAGAATTCAACCCTCAATTACATTTTTTCCATCGCCTTTTTAACAGAAATTATTTCATCGTTTTCGAATGCAACAACGAAAGATTGAGGGTATTTTATTGCAATCCTTTTCTTTTCTTTTACCGCTTCCTCGTAATTGTCGAATTTTCCGGAGTAAAATCTTGACATTTCATCTTTTTCTGTCCGAAAAACATTTTTCTCACCTTTAAAGTTCGATGGTATGGGCTCAATTTTTTTCTTTGATGCTGCAATTTGTACTGAAAAGAAGATTTTACCGGTATTTTGCTGAATTGAAGAACCAGATTCTTCTGAATTTTTGGAAGTTGCCGAAGTTTCTTTTGTAGTTGATTTTACTTCGGTAGCTGATTTAGATGAATTTTCTGATTCAGAATGAATAACAAAACTGCTTTTGTCTTCAATGTTCTTTTTGTAATCTTTAAATGCATTGAAAATTGAAACAGACAGCGTTGATTTTCCATGCTCACTCAACATGTAATTTCGTTCGTTGGGATGACTGATGAATCCAACCTCTACAAGCACACTGGGCATTGCTGCCTGCCTGAGAACAAGAAATCCGGCCTGTTTCACACTTCTGTCGATTCGTTTTGCATATTGACTAAACTGATGCTGAATTGCTGAAGCAAGCATTACACTTTGTTCAAGGTATTCATCCTGAACCAATTCGAACATAATATATGATTCGGGCGAATGGGGATCAAATCCCTCGTAAGTTGTGTTGTAATCATCTTCCAGCAGGATTACCGAATTTTCTTTTTTGGCTACTTCAAGATTTTCTTTACTGCGGTGCTGCCCTAAAACAAATGTTTCTGTCCCCTGAACGCCCTTATTATCAGTTCCGTTTACATGTATTGATATAAACAGGTCGGCATCGTTTTTATTGGCAATTTTTGCCCTGTCGTATAACGGAATAAAAACATCGCTGGTGCGTGTGTAAATAATTTTAATATCCGGATAACTTGCTTTTATCATCGCGCCAAGTCTTTTGGCAAGATCCAAAACTATATCTTTCTCTTTCGCATCGCCTACATTTGCTCCAAAATCCTTTCCCCCGTGCCCGGGATCAATAACAACCACCGAAATATGTTTTTCATCTTTTGGTGCCAAAAAAGAGAATTTCCCCCAAACAATATGTAGAGAAATCAATACAAAAAAGCCGGTAAAAACGAGTTTAAAAAAAGCTTTCCTCATAATGTTTTTTGTTTCCACGGTAAAATTAGAAATATTAAAATTATTTTGCATTTATTAGCGTTATACTATAACCCTTATTTTTATTTTTGTCGGGCTATTAGCAGTTTGTAATTCAGAAAACATTTTGTATAAAATTTTAATCACATATCTATTTTTCTTATTTCCTATAATCGTTTTCAGCCAGGAAACGGAAAAACTCACAACCATAAATCCGCAATTGAATGCAGGCTCTTTAAATCAGCAACTTGTTCCAATGGATACTATGGTTACCGATTCCATTATGGTTGATTCACTTGCCTCCGATACTGTTAATAAACCATTTATTGAAGAACCTATTGTTTACAATGCCAAAGATTCAATGGTATTTTCTTTTGATGGTCAGAAAGTTTTTTTGTACAACGAGGCAAAAGTAACCTATCAGGAAATAGAACTGACTGCTTATTACATAGAACTAAACCTGGAAACCAAGGAAATTTATGCTGAAGGAATTCTTGACAGTACGGAAACAATGGTTCAAAAGCCGCTTTTCAAGCAGGGATCTGAAGAATATGAATCGGAAACAATGCGTTATAATTTCGAAACCGAAAAAGCATTTATCACAAAAGTGGTTTCGAAACAAGGCGAAGGAATCATTTTAAGCGACCGCACAAAGAAAATAGGAGAGGAAATATTTATTACCGAAAAGGCAAAATATACAACCTGCGATGCCGACCACCCTCATTTTTACATGCATCTTACAAAAGCAAAAGTAATTTCGAACAAGAAAATTATTACCGGACCTGCATATATGGTTTTGGAAGATTTCCCGATTTATTTCCCGATTTTACCTTTTGGCTATTTTCCCAATTCCCCAACTTATTCTTCGGGAATTTTGGTTCCAACCTACGGTGAAGAGCAAAACAGGGGATTCTATTTGCGGGATGGAGGATATTACTGGGCTGCCGGCGAATATTTCGATTTGGCTGTACGCGGCGAAATATATTCGAAAGGTTCGTGGGGAGTACAAACCCATACCAATTACCGGAAACGATATAAATTCTCGGGTGGTTTCGATTTCAGGTACAATGTAAATGTTTATGGCGAATCGGGATTGGATACTTACACGCGTACACCGCAGTTTCAGGTTACATGGAATCACAGCCAGGATCAAAAGGCAAATCCAAACCGTACATTTTCGGCAAGTGTAAATTTGTCGAGCAGCGGGTACGATAAACAAAACTCGTATGAAGGACAAATTGGGGGCAACCAGTACCTGCAAACCCAGAAATCATCGAGCATTTCTTATTCACAGAAATTTGAAAATACACCTTTTAATATGTCAATCAACCTCCGACATTCACAAAATTCGATAGATACAACCTTAACTTTGTCGTTACCCGAAATGACTTTTAGTATGGCAAAAGTTTACCCGTTTCGAAAGAAGAACAGGACAGGACCGGTAAAATTTTATGAAAAGTTCGGGATTAATTACACCGGAAATTTAAGAAACACAATTACTGCAAAGGAATACGAAATATTGAAAAAAGCTTTTCCGGATGATTGGAAAAACGGGTTACAACACAATATACCTTTTGCCTTTCCAGGATTCAATCTTGCAAAATACATTAACGTTAGTCCAAGTATTGGTTACAACGAAAAATGGTATTTTAAAAAGTATAATTATACTTATGTAGAAGATCAGGAATTTGTTGATGAGTATGGCCGGAAATCACACATTGATCGGGATACTATATCAGGATTGAGTCGTGTTTACGACTACAGTTACAGTTTAAGTGCATCGACAAATATCTATGGAACGTTTAGACCTACTAATCCTAATTCAAAAATTATTGGAATCAGGCATAAATTAACACCATCAGCAAGTTTCAGTTACCGCCCCGATTTTGGTGAATCCCGTTTTGGTTACTGGCAGCAAGTACAGATTGATTCGATGGGAAATGTTGGATATTTTGATGTTAACGAAGGCGGTGTTTATGGAGGATCTCCGGGGCGTGGTGCGTCGGGTGCAATAAGTATGTCGTTGAATAATAACCTTGAAATGAAAGTTTTGGAGACAAAAGATACCACCAATACCAAAGCAGGTGAAAAATATAAGAAGGTTAAAATCATCGATAATTTAAGTTTAGCCTCTTCATATAATCTGATTGCCGACTCAATGAATTTAGCTCCCATCAGTATAAGGGCACGTACAACTGTGGCGGGTGTTAGTGTTAACATGGGTACACTAATCGATCCGTACATGCTGAACGATAAATACCAGCGTATTAATGAATATGTTTGGAACAACAAAACAGGATTTGGAAGAATTGGACGCCTTTCAAATGCTAATCTTTCATTTGGCATGAATTTTAATTCGAAGAAAAAAGAGGATAAAAAAGCTCCGGGCGCCGATCCACTTGCAGCTACCGGAAATGACGAAGAAACCAGTATTGTTCCTGAAATCGGTTCTGGGTATGTTGATTTTAGTATGCCATGGACTTTTGGGTTCGATTACAGTTTTAGTTACACCGGACCGTCTTCAAATGCGCCAAATGGAAGGTTTGCGCAAACTTTGGGGATCAGGGGTACAATCGATTTAACGGAGAAATGGAAAATATCGATGAATACCAATTTCGATATTCAGGCAGGTGAGTTTTCATATACCACCTTAAATATCAACCGCGACCTGCATTGCTGGCAAATGGCATTTAACTTCGTTCCGTTTGGATATATGAAAAGTTACAGTTTTACAATTAATGCAAAATCGTCGATGCTGAAAGATTTAAGATTACAGAAACGCGAAAGTAATTACGATAATTTCTAACAAAAACAATTACATATGAAACGGATTATTGCAACAGACAAAGCTCCCAAAGCTGTGGCTGCATACAGTCAGGCAGTTGAAATGAACGGAACCCTTTTTATTTCGGGACAGGTCCCAATTGATCCTTCAACAGGAAAATTTGTTGAGGGTGGAATTGAAGAACAGACTCTCCAGGTAATGAAAAATATTGGGGCAATTCTTGAAGCCGCGGGTTATTATTATGCCGATGTGGTGAAATCGACCTGCTTTTTAAGCGACATTGCCAATTTTAAAGCAATGAACGATGTTTACGGACAGTTTTATCCCGAAAACAAACCGGCCCGTTCGGCTTTTGCAGTGAAAGATTTGCCACTTGGTGCTTTAATCGAAATTGAAACCGTTGCAATGAAATAATTGCTAGCTCATTTTTTGAGAAAATATTACTGATTTTCATACAATAGAAATTTAATATTCTCGCCAATGCTATGAAATTTATATATTTCAAAAAAGAAATTAATGCTTATTTCTCAGTTCAATCGTTAGATATTTACCTGCAGGAAATTGAATTAACCGAATTGCACAAATGGTTTTCAGTTTTTATTATAGACGAGTTAGTTGGAACAATCAGTGTCGATAACGAAGATTTCAGTTGCGATTCACCTGCGGTACTTTTTATCACCCCGGGTCAAATTGTTTCACTTTCCAAAGTAATTGGTTTGAAAGGGTTTGTGGTTTCATTCAATAGCGAATTTTACTGTATCGAATACCACGACAGCGAAATTTCGTGTAAAGGATTGTTGTTCGTTAACAACTTCAGAATAGTGAAATTTAAACTAAACGAACAGCAACAAAACATTTATAACAATACAATACTTGAAATTGCCCGTGAATTTGAAACCGGTGAAGATTTACTTGATGAAATGCTGAAAAATCTGCTGAAAAATCTGTTGATTCGTTCAAATCGGTTATTCAAACAACAATATATAATTGAATCTGAAGACATTAATTTTGAAGTTATCAGGAAACTCAGTAGTTTGATTGAAATGCACTTCAGAACTCACAAACAGGTTGAAGAATATGCCGAAATGATGGGTTTGTCAACTTCATCGCTTGCCAAAAAACTTCAAAAGGCCGGAATAGATTCTCCTTCAATGATTATTCGTGGGCGAATAATAACCGAAGCCAAACGAATGTTGATATATTCAGACAAAAGTATTAAGGAAATTGCGGCATTTCTGGGATATGACGATCAGTATTATTTTAGCCGACTTTTTAGTATCTCAACCGGAAATTCGCCAAGCAAATATCGCGTTAACTACCAGATTAATTGACTATTTCCTCATTTGTCCATCTTTTAAGAATAATAATCCATTTTATTCAGACAAAATTGTCTGTTAATTTGTTGCATTATTAATTTTAAAATAGAAATACAAATGAAAACAATGAATCAATTTTCAAAAATCAACATTCGGATCTTCCGTTTGGTAGCTATTACAATGCTTTTTGGCGCATTTGTGGCATTTACATCGTGCAACAATAACGATGACAACATGGACCCTGTTGAAATGCCCAACAACACAAATACAACAATGGCTCCGGCATTCGAACTGAAATCGCTGACCGGTTCAACGGTTAAATTGTCTGATTTTAAAAACAAAGTAGTGGTTTTATTCTTTTTTGGAAATGCATGTCCTTCATGCAAAGCTGCTGCTCCTGGTGTTCAAACCATGATTCAGAACACGTTTGGTTCAAATGCTTCTTTTATGTTGGTTGGTATTGACCAGTGGGACGGAAACATGGCATCGGTGGAATCATTTATGAAGTCAACAGGAGTAACCTTTCCTTTATTAATGATGGGTTCGGCAACTGCAAAATCATATTCAACTACTTATGACAGGTTGGTAGTAATCGACAAAACCGGAAACATCATGTTTCGCGGAATGCAAGGCGCCGCAAGTGATTTGGCTGCTGCCAAGTCAAAGATTGAAATGCTTTTGAAATAATACACGTATGAAGGTTATAATGAATATATTGTTGCTTTTAGCGATTTTCGAATTTAGTTTGAGCGCCCAACAGGTTCGTAATTTTACACTGAATGACCTGAATAATAAACAACAATCATTTAACGAACTGAAAGGGGAAAAACTGACAATAATCGATTTTTGGGCAACCTGGTGCAAGCCCTGTAATAAAGCGATTCCCGAGTTGAATAAGATATACGGTGAATATAAAAGCAAGGGAGTAAACGTAATTGGCATTAATTGCGATGGACCGCGAAGCATTGCAAAAGTTGCGCCGTTGAGCAAAACACTGCAGATTGAATACCCGGTTTTAATCGATATGAATATACAGTTGATGGCCGAACTCAATTTGTCGGCATATCCGACCTTGATTTTAGTAAATAGTTCAGGTAAAATTGTTTGGATTCACGAGGGATTTACACCTGGAGACGAGGTTGAAATTTCGAAAGAAATCGACAAACAACTTGCAAAGCAACAATAATGTTACGGAAGTTTCTTCTTTATTGTCTTTTGTCGGGGTTGTTTATAGCTGAGGCAAATGCACAGCTATCCGGACAGAATTTGATGGAATATCAATACGGACAATTGCCCGATGAAGAAGGAACTTCTTTTTCTTCAATTTACGACAGAGCCATGCTGAATTATTCGTTTAAAGGGTTCGCTGCGGGTGTTACACTCGAGCAATTTTATACTCCTTATAATTCACGTAATTATATAAGACTTAATCAGGCACGGCTTTATTATTATTCAAAATCACTTGAAATTAAAGTTGGTAATTATTACGAAACTTTGGGCAGGGGAATTTTAATGCGATCGTACGAAATTCCAGGAGCAATACTCGAAGATAAAAGTTACCGGTCGCGGCACTATTTTCATCGCGATTTGCTTGGGGCAAGTGTCAAATTGAGGTATAAAAACCTCACTGCCAAAGTGCTGTATGGAAAACCATTAAATAATGTTTTGCCACCAACTTTCGATGCCAAAGAACGGCGGTTAGATGAAATTGTTGCCATTCAACCCGATTATGCGGTCAAAAATCAACTTTTTGGCGTGGCGGTTATGTATTTAAAAAACGATACCGAAAAATCGTTGTTCGCAATGGCGAATGCATCGGGTAGTATTTTTTCGTTTCTAACGTATTATGCCGAATATGCGCGTAAGATGAGCGCCCACACCGAAAGCGACACGCCTGTTGCATTTTATGGAAATCTCAATCTCTCTTTCGATGCGTTTGGTTTAAGTGCCGAATACAAAGAATACATTAACTTTTTACTGGGTTCAGGTTTTAACGAACCCCCGGCACTGGTGAAAGAACATTCGTACAAAGTGCTGAACAGAAGCACGCATGTAATGCAACCTCAAAACGAAAAGGGCTTTCAGTTCGAAAGTTTTATACGGTTTCAGAACGAATCGGTACTTACATTAAATCATACACTTGCAATTAACGATTTTGGTAAGGTTTATAAATTCAGGGAGTATTTTGCCGAATATGCATTTAATGTGAAAGAAATTGCTGAACTGAAGCTATTTGCCGATTTTGCGCAGGATCCCTTCAAACTGGAAGAAGACAGAATATCTTCCGGTCTTTATTCTGACCTTAAAATTGGTTCGGGTAAAAGTTTGAATGTATCCGTTGAATTTCAAACTTTTAACAGAAGTGGAAATTCTGTGCAAAACCAGGTTTACTCCGTTGGTTTCGCTGGCCGGACAAAGTTTTCGGCCTATTTAATATCAGAAATTAGTAACGACCCGAACATTGTTGAAAACGGCACGAAATTGTGGTTTGGTTCGGGAGTTAAATACAAATTGAACAGCAAACACACGTTGCAGTTATTTGCCGGAGAACGGCGCGGGGGCCCGGCCTGTAATTCTGGAGTTTGTTACGAAGTACTCGATTTTAAAGGTGTTGAATTGCGGATTTCAAGTAGATTCTAATTTCAACGAGACATTTTATCATCAAAAAAGGGTTTTCGAAATTTCGAAAACCCTTTTTAATATTCTGTTTTGATTGCAGATGCTATTCGGCAACTACTTCAAATTCAATTTCGATAATAACTTCTTTGTGAAGTTTGATTTTTGCTGAATAGGTACCTACTTCTTTAATATGATCTTCAGGTAACATAATCTGTTTGCGGTCGATTTCGAAACCTTTCTTGTTAATTGCTTCAGCCAGCTGAATGGTATTTACCGAACCGAAAATTTTACCCAGTGTGCTTGTTTTTGCACCGATGGTGATTTTCTTGTTAGCCAGTTTTTCAGCAATTGCAAGAGCTTCGTTTTTAAGTTTCGACTCTTTGTGAGCGCGTTGTTTGATGTTTTCGGCCAACACTTTTTTTGCAGTTGAAGTAGCAACAATTGCTTTTTTCTGCGGAATCAAAAAGTTACGGGCAAAACCATCTTTTACTTTAATTAAATCGTCTTTACTTCCCAGACGATCAACGTCCTGTGTTAATATAATTTCCATTTCGTGTCCTCCTTATTTCATGTTGTCGGTTACAAATGGCAGCAATGCGATTAAACGGGCCCGTTTAACTGCCTGTCCAACTTTACGTTGGTATTTTAACGAAGTTCCTGTAATACGGCGTGGTAAAATTCTACCTTGCTCGTTTAAGAATTTTTTCAGAAACTCAGGGTCTTTGTAATCAACGTATTTGATTCCGTTTTTCTTGAAACGGCAATACTTTTTCTTTTTAATCTCAACTGACGGTGGAGTCAGATATCTGATTTCACTTGATGCTTGTGCCATTTTTTAACCCTCCTTTTCAGTTTTTTCTTTTTGAAGTCTTTTTCTCTTAGCGCTGTACTCTGCTGCGAATTTATCGAGTTTCACGGTCATAAACCTGATTACTCGTTCGTCGCGGCGGAAGTCAGTTTCCAGTTTTGCAATAAATGCAGGATCGGCTTTAAACTCAAATAATTGATAAAAGCCAGTAGATTTCTTTTGGATTGGGTAGGCCAGTTTTTTCATTCCCCAATTCTCTTCGTGGAGCAGCTCACATCCATTGTTTGTGATAATGTCCTTGAATTTTTTTACCGTCTCCTTTACCTGTGGCTCAGATAAAACGGGAGTACAAATGAAGACGGTTTCGTACTGATTCAACATAATCAACTAATTTTTAATTTATTAATAACTCTTTTCCAAAATTTTTGGAAGCGCAAAAGTATAAATAATTTGCTATTTATCAAACCTGTTATAAAATTTCACACTCATTTATTTATGATTGATAAAATGTGCGATTCGAAAATCGCGCCACCAATATAAAAGCCGGACTGTGACAGCCCGGCTTTCTATTTTCAATTTCTTATTTTGTTATTTCTTATTCAATCTAAAATAAGGAATAAGAAATAAGAAATCAGGAACTTACAATGGAATATTACCATGTTTTTTTGGTGGGTTCGATTTGCGTTTATTTTGAGTCATATCCAAAGCTCCGATAATTTTTTTGCGGGTATCGCGTGGGTAAATTATTTCATCGATATACCCAAGCGAAGCAGCTTTGTATGGGTTGGCAAATTTATCGCGGTAATCCTGCACTGCAGCCACTCTTTCTTCTTCGGTAAAAGAATTTTTGTGAATAATATTTATAGCTCCTTCCGGCCCCATAACCGCAATTTCTGATGTTGGATAAGCGAAATTCACATCAGCGCCAATGTGTTTGCTCGACATCACATCGTACGCACCACCGTACGCTTTTCGGGTTATAAGGGTGATTTTCGGAACTGTGGCTTCGGCAAATGCATATAATAATTTGGCGCCGTGTTTTATAATTCCGCCAAATTCCTGGCTGGTTCCGGGTAAAAATCCGGGAACATCTACAAATGTTACCAGCGGAATGTTAAATGCATCTCAGAAACGCACAAAACGTGCTGCTTTTACCGATGAATTAATATCGAGCACACCAGCTAAATGTGCCGGCTGATTGGCTACAATTCCAACCGGTTTGCCACCAAAACGGGCAAAACCCACAATGATATTTTGAGCATATTGTGCCTGTACTTCCAAAAAGTGATTGTTGTCAATTACTTTTTGAATGATATCGTGCATGTCGTAAGGTTTATTCGGGTCAGCGGGAACAATGTCCTGCAGGCTTTCTTCAACCCGATCTGATGGATCTATCGTAGTTTTTACGGGTGGATCTTCAAGGTTATTGGATGGCAGAAAACTCAACAATTCGCGAATCATCATTATCGTTTGATCTTCGTCCTTACCATTAAAATGGGCAACACCGCTTTTGCTGTTGTGAGTAAATGCGCCACCGAGCTCTTCTTTCGAAACGTCTTCGTGTGTAACTGTTTTAATAACCTCTGGACCAGTTACAAACATGTGGCTTTTTTCGTTCACCATAAAAATAAAATCGGTGAGGGCAGGGGAGTAAACAGCTCCTCCGGCACACGGACCGAGGATTGCAGAGATTTGAGGAATTACTCCTGAAGAAATTACATTATTATAAAAAATATCGGCGTAACCTGCCAGACTTTCAACTCCTTCCTGGATGCGGGCTCCACCTGAATCGTTTAATCCAACCAGCGGCGCTCCCATTTGAAGAGCAAGTTTCTGAATTTTTACAATTTTGTCGGCATTGGCACGACTCAACGAACCTCCGAAAACTGTAAAATCCTGTGCAAAAACATATACTAATCTTCCTTTTACTTTTCCATATCCCGAAATCAATCCATCACCCAGAATTTTATTCAGCTCCATTCCAAAATCGTAACTTCGGTGGGTGACTAATTTGTCGATTTCGTTAAAAGTTCCGGGGTCCAGCAATTGCAAAACCCGTTCCCTGGCTGACTTTTTACCTGCAGCATGTTGCTTTTCAATTCTTTCTTCACCGCCACCCAACTCGGCCTTTTTATTAAAGTCTTCAAGCTGGTTATATTTTTCTTTTAAATCCATTTAATTATTTCAATTTATTCCAGTTCTACTAAAATCTGATTTCCCTCGATGGTATCACCATCTTTTACACTCACTTTTTTTACAATTCCATCCATCGGAATTTTATATTCGCTTTCCATTTTCATTGCCGAAATGGTTACCGCAGTTTCTCCTTTTGTTACTTTATCGCCTTCTTTAACAAAAACTTTGACTACTTTGCCAGGCATTGGCGACGAGATTTTTTTCTCTGCCGAAGCAAATGCGTTTGTGCCACGATCGAGGAGATATCTGGCCTCGGCATCAATAATCTCTACTTCAAATTCCTGATAAAGGGTGTATGCCGTGTATTTTTTTGGTTGATTTCTGGGAACCAGTTCGATGTTGTAAGAATGTCCACCTTCAAGAATAGAAAATGTGCCATCTGCAGTGTGCATAACATCCACTTTCAGAATCTTTCCATCTACTTCAATTTCAAGCAGATTTCCATCCTGACCCCGAAGATCTACCCAGGCAATCCGGTCTCCGACTTTTATTTCAACAGCCATTATATTTTATTTAAAAATTATTGATATATGGTATTTTTTTCCAGCGGCTTTGTGGAAGTGCAAAATCCTTGCTAAATTCCTGCTTACTGCTTATTTTTTGAAGATAATCGATAAATGCTGCAATGATTACCATATCGGTGCATTCTTCGCATTCTTTGTTTTCCATTAATTGAGCCTGGTTATTTTCAATAAAATGGGTATCGTAATTTCCAGCAATGAAATTTGGGTTATTCATTATTCGTTCAAGGTATTTAATAGATGTTTTAATCCCTGTTATCTTATATTCATACAAGGCCCTTCTCATCCGGTTTATCGATTCATCGCGGGTTTTGCCCCAAATGATAAGTTTTGAGATCATCGGATCGTAATAAATCGGTATTTCATAACCTTCATAAACATATCCATCGGTTCTGACACCTAAACCCAGAGGTTCAGATATTTTGTAGATTTTTCCTGCGCTGGGCATAAAATTATTATCTGGGTCTTCTGCATAAATGCGACATTCAATCGAATGACCTCTCTGGAAAAGATCTTCCTGTTTATATTCCAGCACATTTCCCTCGGCAATTTTAATCTGTTGTTTTACCAAATCAACACCAGTAACCCTTTCTGTAATCGGATGTTCAACCTGTAAACGGGTATTCATTTCCAGAAAATAATAATTCAGATTATTATCAACCAGAAATTCGATGGTTCCTGCACCTGTATAATTCACTGCTTTTGCTGCTTCAACAGCCGATTTTCCCATTCTTTGCCTTAATTCAGGAGTTAACAATGGCGAAGGTGTTTCTTCAATCATTTTCTGGTGCCGGCGCTGAATAGAACATTCACGTTCGAAAAGGTGGATTACGTTTCCATGCTGGTCGGCAAGAATCTGGTATTCGATATGATGCGGTGAAGTAATGTATTTTTCGATGTAAACCGAATCATCGCCAAACGAAGAAAGCGCTTCGGAACGTGCAGCACGCACAGCAGAAACAATTTCAGACTCATTCTTTACCAGTCGCATTCCTTTCCCACCGCCACCGGCAGCAGCTTTTATCATTATCGGAAGCTGGATGTCTTTTATAACTTTTAATACTTCGTCTTCGTCTTTTATACTTTCTGCAGTACCCGGTACAATTGGCACTCCAGCTTTTGTCATTGCTTCGCGGGCCATAATTTTATCGCCCATTTGTACAATTACTTCTGGTGTAGGCCCGATAAAAATTATTCCTTCCTCATTACATCGGCTTGCAAAGGTTGCATTTTCGGAGAGAAATCCATAACCCGGATGAATGGCATCGGCACCACAATTTTTAGCTACCTCAATAATTTTTTCAATATTCAAATAGCTTTCACTCGAAGGAGGTTTCCCAATGTAATAAGCTTCGTGGGCATACCGCACATGTAATGATGTTCTGTCGGCTTCGGAATATACCGCAACAGTTTCAATATTCATTTCCCGGCAGGTTCGCATGATGCGAATTGCTATTTCGCCACGATTGGCGATAAGGATTTTTTTAATTTTTGTCATACAAGATTATAAAAACAATATGAACGGAAACAAGTTTAAATTTAGCTATAAATAACTTCAATTTTGGTAAATTGTTTATTTCGAAATTTCAGAATTTGAAATTACTTGTACCTGTCGAACACGCAAATTTTAATGTGTTAATAATTCCAAAATGTAAATAACACTCGCATTTTGTCGATTAAATTTTAGAATTAATAAAATTAAAGGTCAAAAATTTTAAACACTTCAAGATTAATTTTTTTTTCTTGAGTAAAACGATATTTTTGTTTTGCTGTTTAAACTAACTTATGATATATAGACTCCTTTCCTTAATTATCTTCACTGCGATTGTAATTTCTGCTGCCGGACAGGATTTAAAATATACATTGTCCGACGATTCGCTTGTAAATAAGCATGCCAGTATAAAAAGGGTATATTACGCTGCCCGAACCGACCTAAAACCAAAAATCGACGGAAAACTTGATGACGAATGTTGGCAAAAGAATGGTACATGGGATGGCGGCTTTATTCAGCAACAACCTCATCAGGCGGCATCTCCCTCTCAGGAGACCGAAATAAAAATTTTGTACGACGACAAATACCTCTACTTTGCCATAATTTGTCATGATAACGAACCTGAAAAGATGGACCCGATTCTTGGAAGGCGCGATGTTAATAGTGGTGATATGGCCGGAATAGCACTTGACTCGTATAATGACAAACAAACTGCATTTGAATTTAATCTCACCGCGGCAGGTCAGAAAGTTGATTTAATGCACATGGGCGAGTACGGTTGGGATTTTGAGTGGAATGCTGTGTGGGATGGAAAAACAACAATTGGCGACTCGGCCTGGTACGCCGAAATGCGGGTTCCGTTTACACAAATCAGGTTTTCAAATGAAGATGAACATATTTGGGGTATGCACATCTGGCGGTGGATAAATCGTTTTCAGGAAGAATCCCAATGGAAACTCATTCCGATTGATGCCCCGGCAATGGTTTATATTTTTGGCGAATTAAGAGGGATAAAAGACATTCCGTATAAAAGAAATTTTGAAGTAATGCCTTATGTAAAAGGTAAATATATAACCGACTCTGAATCCAGCGAAAATTTTGGCGCCGGGGTCGATGGAAAAATTGGCATCACTTCCGACTTTACACTTGATTATACAGTAAATCCTGATTTTGGTCAGGTTGAGGCAGATCCTTCAGTTTTAAACTTAACATCATACGAAGTTTTTTATGACGAAAAAAGACCTTTCTTTTTGGAAGGTAAAAGCATTCTGGAATATAATGCTGCCGACGACATGGTTTATTATTCGCGCAGAATCGGGCATTCACCTGGTTACAGCCCCGAAACTGACTCAACTGAAACACTCTCAGTACCAGAAAATACCTCAATTTTAAATGCACTTAAATTTACAGGTAAAAACAAAAAAGGACTTTCGCTTGGTGTTGTAAACAGTATGACTGCAAAAGAGAATGCAACCATATATTCGGGAGATGAAAGCAGAAAAGAGGCGGTAGAACCTTTTACAAACTATTTTATTGGCCGGGTGAAACAGGATTTTAACAAGGGCAGCACCACAATTGGTGGAATTGCAACATCAACAATCAGAAATATAAAGGATAAGCAGCTTGAATTTCTGGCTGACAATTCGTTTGTTGGTGGATTGGATTTTGAACACAACTGGCTGAACCGGAAATATTTTATCAATGCAAAAAGTTTTTATTCTAAAATTGACGGGAATACGGAAGCCATATCGAAATTGCAAAGATCTTCGCAACATCTTTACCAGCGTGAGGATGCGAACCATCTGGAATACAATAGTGGTTTAACTTCATTGCAAGGCTGGGGCGGTGAGATTAGCGGAGGTAAACGAAGCGGAAAACTGAGGTTAACAGGTAATATTGACTGGCGTTCTCCGGGTGTCGATTTAAACGATGTAGGATACATGTGGCAAGCCGATTATATTAAGGAGGAAACACACTTAATTTACAATATCAATAAGCCAAAGGGAATTTTATTGAGATATTATTTTACGCTCGAACAGTTGCACAACTGGAGTTTTGGCGGAGAAAACCTGCTCGACAGATTTGATGCCCAGGCAAAATTTACTTACAAAAATTACTGGATCACCACATTCGATTTTTACCGGAATTTTAATGAGATCGATACACGGCAGTTAAGAGGAGGACCATCGCTTCGGATTGACAGTGAAAATATTGGTGGTTTTATATTTCAAACCAACAGCAGTAAGGATGTGGTTTTTGCAACAAGACTTTATTTTTTGAGAAGTGATAATAATATTAACTGGAGAAACAAATACGATTTTAGTTTAAGCTGGCTTATCAACGATAATTTTTCAATTGCTTCAATTACCGGATTTACAAAAGAGATTGATAACAACCAGTACGTGAAACAGGAAACAGTTGAACAAAAAAAGGAATATATAGTTGGAAAAATTGCCAGGGAAACACTTTATACCACTTTGCGGGTTGAATATTTTATTACTCCCGAATTGTCATTGCAATATTACGGAAGCCCGTATGCATCAATTGGTAAATATGATTCGTACCGTATAGTAAATCAATCGAAATCAAAGGATTTAAACGAACGTTTTTCGCCACTTACTATTGCCGGTGATAAACTGGTTGACGAAAAAGGTAACGAGTATCTGGATTTCACAACTGAAAATCCCGATTTTAATTTTCAGGAATTCAGATCAAATTTTGTGTTGCGGTGGGAATATAAAACCGGTTCTGCTTTTTATTTTGTATGGACAAACACCAGTTCAAATTACGAACCTGTTTATAATCCTGCCATAACCAATACCTTAAAAAATATCTCAAAACTGGAGGCACAAAATGCATTCATGGTTAAATTCAGTTACTGGTTTTCGTTATAAGCTAAAAGTCTATCTTTGGCAACGTGAAACTGGCAGATTACATACCTTTTTATAAGAGAAACCTTCATCTGGCTATTCCCGTTGTGATTTCCCAATTAGGACAGGTTAGCGTATCGTTAATCGATAATATGATGGTTGGCCATGTTGGAACAACAGAACTGGCAGCATCGTCGTTTGCCAACAGCGTATTTATGATTGGAATGTTTTTCGGAATGGGAATTACATTTGGAATTACGCCGCTTGTTGGAAATTCGTTTGGAAATGGAAAAACAGATGAGGTTGTTGTTTGGCTGAAAAATGGAATTTTCACTCATTTTTCGGCAGCCATTGTTTTATGCCTGATTATGTTTGGAGTGTACTTTTTGTTACCGTTTATGGGGCAACCCGCCGAAGTAACCGTACTAGCCAAACCCTATTTTTTACTGCTTTGTGCTTCGTATCTGCCTTTTATGCTGTTCTTTTCGGTGAAACAATTTCTTGAAGGAATTGGTAATACGAAAATTGCAATGCAAATTACAATTACTGCCAACCTTATAAATATACTTTTTAATTACCTGCTGATTTACGGTAAATTCGGATTTCCTGAAATGGGTTTGAATGGCGCTGGTGTTGGAACTTTGATTTCGAGAATTGCCATGCCCTTACTCTTTGCATTATATATAATAAAAATCCCGGGATTAAAACGGTATTTTATTTTGGCACATAATAAGGTTTTCGACAGAGAAAAAATCATTTCGTTATTAAAAATCGGTATCCCGATTGGTTTTCAGATAATTGTTGAGGTGTTGGCTTTTAGTATTGGTGCAATAATGATGGGATGGCTTGGCGAAGTTCCGTTGGCAGCACATCAGGTTGCAATTGGTCTGGCTTCGTTTACATATATGATTTCGCTGGGAGTTTCGCAGGCTAATACAATCAGGGTCAGCCACCAGATGGGTGTAAAGGATTACAAATCACTTAAAATGGCAGCTTTTGCTTCAACACAATTGGTTTTGGTGTTTATGTCGTTAATGGGAGTTGTATTTATTTTTGCCCGAAATATTCTGCCTTTTTTATTTACAGTCGATCCCGAAGTAGTAAAAATTGCGTCCGGACTTTTAATAATAGCTGCTATTTTCCAGGTTTTCGACGGATTGCAGGTAGTCATGTTAAGTACACTGCGGGGAATGGCCGATGTTAAGTTGCCCATGTTTATCGCTTTTTTTGCATACCTATTCTTAGGCATTCCAACAAGTTACTTTCTTGCTTTTAAATTGATGATGGGACCGCAGGGAATATGGTATGGATACCTTATCGGACTTGGTGTCGCTGGAATTTTGTTTTATCTGCGCTTTCAGCATAACCTTAAAAAGAAACAAAAAAAAAGGGTTATCTTTTAATTTGATAACCCGATTGTTCATAGTTTAGTTTAGTTAGACAGAAAAATTGGTCTAATAGAGAAAAGGAAATAATATTCTAAATTTTAATTCTTTGTTAATTTTTTGCCTGACGAATATAGTATAAATTAGAATTAAATGTTAAGTGATATTAAAAAAATATTAATGTTTGTTAAAAACTCGTTTAACTGTTTAAATAAGTAGTTGATTTTAAGTAGATAAAATTTGAAAATATGTTACACAATATATTTCTTTTTTTTGTGAGAATTTTTTGTATGTATCATAATTAGTGTTCACTCTTGAATTATGAATGAATTACATGTTTTTTGAAAAACATGACACGGCAGGATTACAGGTAAATAAACCTGCACTACATTTAATTTTTAATTTAAAAAAGCAAACAAAATTGAAATAGGTATGAAACAGGTTGTATTGACAGGAATCAGAAGAATGGCGATGACGGAAATTCCTAATCCACAGATAATTAATCCAAATGAGGTAAAAATTAAAATGTCATCAATTGGTGTTTGTGGCTCCGATATTCATTATTATGCCGAAGGAAAAATAGGTACACAGGTGGTTCAATATCCGTTTCCGGTGGGGCACGAGTGTTCGGGAATTATAGTTGAAACGGGCAACGGAGTTACCAATGTTAAAGTTGGAGATCTGGTGGTTGTCGATCCATCGGTACATTGTGGCCATTGCGACCAGTGTCTTGCCGGGAGGCCGCACACCTGCCGTAACAACAGGTTTCTGGGTTGCCCCGGACAACTCGATGGTTGTTTGGCAGAATATATTGTAATGCCTTCGTTTACCTGTTTTCCGGTTACCGGAAAAATGAATCCGGTTCAGGCAGCTTTAATCGAACCTCTGACTATTGGAGTATATACAGTTAAACTCGCTCAAATTCAAAATAAAACCACTACTGCCGGAATTTTTGGCGCTGGTCCTATTGGTTTGAGTGTGCTTTTTAAATTGTTAGCCGACGGAATTACTGATATTACAATGATTGAACCCCTCGGTTACCGGTTGAAAAAGGCTGGTGAAATTGGAGCAAAATACCTGGTAAATCCTGAGTCGGAAAATGTTGAAGCAGTTGTGAAAGTTCAGCATGAACTTTTACTGGATGTTGTTTTTGAAGCAAGTGGACAGCAGGATGCAGTTACAAATGCAGTGAAAATACTGAAACCGGGTGGTAAACTGGTTTTAGTCGGAATTCCGCCATCGGCAGTTTATACTTTCGATATGGATTTAATGCGCCGCAAGGAACTTACCATTATCAATGTCCGCCGCCAGAATCATTGTGTTGAAGAAGCCATTGAACTGGTAATTTCGGGTAAAATTGATGTTGAAAAAATGGTTACCCACCATTTTACGCTCGAAGAAACCCCTGAGGCTTTCGATATTGTAGAAGGTTACAAGGATGGAGCTATTAAGGCGATGATTGATGTTGGAAATTAGAAATTAGAAATTGAAGAAATGGATATTAACCAGATTTTTGCCAACAACCGGAAATGGATAGAATCGAAATTAAGTGCCGACGGAGAGTACTTTAAAAAGCTTGCCGAAGGACAGAATCCAAAGATACTGTATATTGGCTGTTCCGACAGCCGGGTAACTGCCGAAGAATTGATGGGAGTGCAGCCTGGCGAAGTTTTTGTGCACCGAAACATTGCCAACATGGTTCCGGCAAACGACCTCAACTCGCTCTCGGTGGTGAGTTACGCGGTTACGCATCTGAAAGTCGATCACATTGTGGTTTGCGGTCATTACAATTGCGGGGGAATAAAGGCTGCCATGATTCAGCAGGATTTTGGTATCCTGAATCCCTGGCTCCGTGCAGTCCGCGATGTTTACCGAATCCACCAGGAAGAACTCGAAGCGATTGGAAATGAAGAACAGAAATACCGTCGTTTTGTAGAACTGAATGTACAGGAACAATGCATAAACATCATTAAAACGCCCGATGCACAGAGGGCAATTGTAAAACGAAATGTAACGCTGCACGGCTGGGTTTGGGATATCCACACCGGCGAACTCATCGACCTGAAAATCGATTTCTATTCAATGCTCAAAAAAATTATGGAAATTTACAGGATTGTATGATTGACGAATGACATTTTGCAACCCTGTTAAAAAGAGAACCATTCTTTTTCTGTTGAAATTAAAAAGAACGGTTCTTTAAGTATTATAAATCTGTAAGTCGTCATCGCTATCGCCTAATTGCACCGAGTGGTTTACTGTTTGCCGGATACCAGGCGAAATACCAGCGCTGTTTGGTGAGCGGTCATTTAATTAGTAATGTATCGCTAAGGAATTACCATATTAATACCGGTTTCCAATTGTTACCGATGGTATAGACTTTTGAATAATATCCATATCTGCTTTGGTTAATTCCACTTCAAATGCACCTAAATTTTCCTCAAGACGGTGAACTTTCCTGGTTCCCGGAATAGATATGATTTCATCGTTTTGTCTCAGCACCCATGCAAGGGCAACTTGTGCTTTCGAAACATTTTTGCTTTGAGCAATGCTATCAATAACCTCCACAAACTTTAAATTCTCTCTAATAGCTTCATCTGTAAAGCGGGGAAGCGTAAGACGCCAATCAATTGTTTCCAAATCGGCCCGACTTTTAATCGCTCCCGTTAAGAAACCTCTTCCCAATGGACTGTATGCCACAAAGCTGATACCGAGTTCTTTGCAGACCTCAAAAATCTCTTGTTCCGGTTCTCTGCTCCACAATGAATATTCGCTTTGAAGGGCTGCAATAGGGTGAACGGCATGTGCTCTGCGAAGCGTTGCTGCATCAACTTCTGAAAGACCTAAGTGCTTTATCTTTCCTTGTTTGACCAATTCACTCATTGTACCAACAATTTCTTCAATTTCTATTTTAGGATCTTGCCGGTGCATGTAATACAAATCAATTGCCTCAACACCCAAATTTTGAAGACTTTGGTCGCAAGCTTTCCTTATGTAATCAGGTTTACCGTTAAGTCCCAGAAATTCACCATTGGGTCCTCGCATCACAGCAAATTTAGTCGCTATAATCACGTCATTACGCCGATCTTTAAATGCTTTTCCCAACAGTCGTTCGTTCGCTCCCCAACCATACATATCGGCTGTGTCGAAAAAATTGACTCCCAGGTCGATGGCTTTTTGCAAAGTATTTATAGATTCTCTTTCATCAAAAGAACCATAAAACTCCGACATACCCATACAACCCAGCCCAATTCTATTTACTTCAAGTGTACTATGCCCTAATGTTGTTGTTTGTTTCATTTTAGCTGTATTTTAAAATTTATAATACAAAGTTGACGGTTTAAAAACGATGAACAGCAACCATAATCAAACATGAAATGATCAATTTCAAAGATTGTTTTACGATTTATTCGATTTTCGGAATGTGTTTGGTGAAAGATGAGTGTGTTTTTTAAAAAATCTGCTAAAATGAGTAGGCTCGCTAAAGCCTAACTGATAAGCGATTTCTTTCGAGGAGTAAGTAGTATTTATTAAAAGAGATTTGGCAACCGAAAGAGTTCGTTTCGAAATCCAGTCATATACAGTTCTTCCAGTTTTACTTTTTATTACTGAGTTGAGATAATTGGGGTGCAAATTCAATTCTTTGGCAAAATATTGAACCTGCAATTTGCCATCATTATAATTACTCCCTACAAGTTCTTTAAACTCAGTTTCTAAAAGCCTTTTGAATGATTTAACGATTTGAGAATCCCTTTTACCTTCTTCTATTGGATTGTATGTTGACCAAAATTTTTCTTTTATTTTGAGAAGTAGTATCATAAAAAGATTTCCCAAAATTTTGTTTTTATACTCCGATTCCTTTTTAAATTCTTTTAAAATTTGGCTGTACAAGGTTTCAAATTCTTCAAAATCATTTTCAGATATTTTTTGAGGTGGAGCAATTTCGGCCAATAAAAATGGAAATTCACTATAAATTTCGGAATGAACGTTTTCGCGCAGAAACTTTTCAGATAAGGTGATAATGAAAGCATGCTTTGATTCCTGTAGTTCGTAAGATTTTATGTGTCCCGGATTCGTAAAATAGATGGTTTGTGAATCGAATGGAAATTTATGGTCATCAAGCCAATAAACTCCCGACCCTTCTTTTGTTAAAATGAATGAGAAATAATCAGCTTTTAAAATAGGGGATTTAAATGGAATTTGTGGGTGAATATCCGGAATGGAAAGAATGGTAAAATCTATTTCGTGGTCAAAAGGCAAGCCAAGTGTTTTATATAAATCCGATATTTTATGATGAACAATTATTTTCATTCAATTTGTGTTTTCACAATTATGTCACTGGTTTTGTCTGTCATCTTTTCGGCTCAATTGTTTCATGTGGTTTACAGTTTCCGAATATCATGCGATAACAGCGAATTGTCTGACTTTTCAATAGGTACAAGTTCGTAAACAATTTCAAGCATTTATTATTTCAAATTTCTTTCCTTGATTAATTCATTCAAGGCTTTGCTTCTTTTAGCTTTCGGATCATTAGTCATTCTATAAACAAAATACAAAGGAATTAGCATTAAAAATCCAAAAGTGCTTTTTATAACGCTGAAAATGACAATTCCTAAAAGAAATCCTATTAAAAAAGCATTGGTTATCGAAAATGATTTCAACTTTTTTGCTTCTTCTAAAAGCTCCTGGTCAGTTAATTCCGGCAGTTCTTTTTGCATCATTTTATTATTGTATCTTTTGTCCAACAGATTTACTTTCTATCGTAACATTGAAAGTATCAACAGGTTCATTTTCCCAGGGTTTTGCGAGTGCAATGTGCAATTCACTTTTACCCTCTTTGATAACCTCAAAATAAAAGGTTTTCATTCCTCCTGCGCCAATGGCTTCGCCCGACATTTTGTACTCCTTTTCCGCAGATTTCATGTGTTTGTCATCAATCAATTTTATTTTCCACTGATATCCTGTAGTTTGATTTTCTGCTAATTGCACTTTAATCACATCGCCTTTTTTTACTGCTATTTTCTTTCCGTGTTGTGTTCTATCTATCGATATCATTGTTTGTGATTTTTTAAGTTAAAATTTAAAAAACTCCTGTAAAGTGCGCTGTTTTTCCTATCACTTACGCAACATTGTTTCGTGTGGTTTACAGTTACAGAAACCATATGGTATAATTGGGCGGCAACAAGGGGTAAGCAAATCGATAATTACATTTTCCGAGTCGAGTTTAAAAACGTTGTAATCAGCCGCTTTGATAAAAGCTTCGCGTTGGGTGCGGGAAGTCATTTTGATGGGTTCAACCGATTTAATGCGGAATGGTTCGATGATTGTTTTCATTGCAAAATTTTTGAAGCAAAATTGAAAAATCCCGCTGGTTTAAAACATGATGAGCGACAGAAAACGAGGTGGTTGTTTGGTGCAGTTGGTTACAAATTGTTGTCAACTGAAAATGGGTTTATTACAATTGATAATTTAGGGTTTATGGATATTTTCAATTCTTTCAGAATTGCACACCGATTGCAAATCGGCGCAAGCAGGGGGAAGAGCAGGGGCCAGTAGGACAACTTTTTTTACAAAAATGGTCGATGTCTGAGTATCATTTCACTACCATCTTCCATATATTCTTTAAAGTATTTTCTTCCATATCTTTCGGAAAGTCTATGTCTTATTATATCTTTTTCATAAGTTTCATACGCCAGTTCTTCATCATTTACAGCATTAAGTCCATAAATGAAATGAAATGGAAAATCTTCAATTTCATCAAAAAAGAATGGTATTGCTAAGCCATTAATATATCCATTTACATATGCAATCTCCATGTAGTTTCTTGATTTCGAGAACCTCCTTTTAATATCATTTTCGTAGATTTTCATTTGGTCAAGAATAAACAATGGATTAAATGATTCTCCCGTTTTTGATTTGAACATTAAATAGTCTATTGCGTGCGAGATTCCATCTTGGTAAATGGATGAAAACAGTACTGAACAATTTTTTTGTTTTTCAAAATAGAACTCATGAAGTTTTGCTTGAGCTTCGATTAAAGCATATTTTACATCGTAAATAGTTTCAAATAATTCATCCGGAAGTATAAGCTGCTCATTATTAAAGTGTTCTCGGATGCTTTTAAAAAAGAATGTTCCTGAGGTTTTAATGTGTGTAAATTTTAAACCACTAATAGTATCTGGAAAATCATCGTCCAATGAAACGATATAAAAATGGGGAAATACTTCTCCCATTTCTTCCTTTAATAATTCAATGACTTTATTGAAATCAAAATCACGGAATGAATAGCCGACAAATAGAATTGTCTTAGTTGCCAGTAAAGTTTTTAAGTTCGCCCCAATTAAACCAGTACTTAAACTTTGATAACATTTCTGGTAGTCTTCTTTGGTTGCAATAATACTCCCATAATTACTAATCGAACCGTGAATTTTAAAAACTTTTCTTTGTCTGATATTGTAGAATGCGAAATCTTCAGCTGTTACTATTGGAATGGCATTACATTCTCTTTCAAAATGGTCATCCCAATTTGTCGTTATTATATTATCAATCATCCAGAACTTTGAAACTTCCTTATGAAACTTCGATGCTTCTTCGTAAAGTTCGCTGTACTGATGAGTATAGTCAAAACGTTTTTTTATTTTTTCTAGTAGTTTTTGCTTCCCGTTATTTAAATTACAGAATTTGGACATTAAATCGGGGAATGAAATATTCTCGTCTTTTTCTTCTAAGTCAAGAAATACCTCCTCATATAAAGTTTCTTTGAAAATATGTTTCGTCTCTGTACTGATTCCTGCTCCTGCAAATAAAACAAGTTGCTGATTTATTAAAGCTTGTACAATTTCTTTTGGAATATCAAAAGTTAAATCGTTCTTGCAATATGCACATTCACAGGTCTTACTCATAATGTAGATTTCTCATATAAAATTGTTGCTAACGTATTGATACCTGCCAATCACGGGTATTTCGAAATTAGCCCCAAAAGTTAAATTGTTGAATAACTGAATCTTTACTGCAATTTGTGCTTTTTTGGTGAAACTTTTTTTTCATGCTATTTGGTTTAATTTTGAGTTGATTTCCAAATTTAGAAATTATTTACCATTGAATAACAGCCTGTTAATAATTTAACTTGTGCAAAGCCTAATCAAAGGAATTCAACCTATGAAGAATTGTCACACACTAGAAATTCATGCAGATGTTGAAAGCGACTTTATTCAGCAGGTGAACTTTAAGTCACCAGTTGAAAAATCAAAGAGCCGCCTCCCCATCCGGAAAGCGGCTCTTCTTTTCCTTCTCGCCTGAGGCGAGACCGGGGAGGGGCTTATACTACATAAGTCGATGACGCAGTATTCCCACCTCTTCCTGTCCAGTTGGTGTGGAAGAACTGGCCACGTGGTTTGTCTGTTCTTTCGTAGGTGTGTGCGCCAAAATAGTCGCGCTGCGCCTGCAACAGGTTGGCAGGTAAACGTTCGCTGCGGAATCCATCGAAATAACAGAGCGCCGACGTTAATGCCGGAACCGGAACACCATTTTCCAATGCGGTTGCGCAAACTCTTCTCCAGCCTGCCTGTGCTTTTTCCACCAAATCTTTAAAGAACGGGTCGAGCAGCAGGTTGGCCAGTTCAGGATTTTTATCAAAGGCCTTTTTAATGTCGCCTAAAAATACCGAGCGGATAATGCAACCTCCCCGCCACATCAGCGCGATACCGCCGTAGTTGAGGTTCCATTTGTATTCCTTCGCTGCTTCCATCATCAGGTTGTAGCCTTGTGCGTACGATATTAACTTGGCGCCAAGCAATGCGCTTTCTATGTCGTCGATAAACTGTTTTTTGTCGCCTTTAAATTCAGCTTTTGGACCGTTTAGCATTTTAGATGCCTCAACACGTAAATCTTTTTGTGCCGACAAACAACGTGAGAATACTGATTCTCCAATCAATGTTAACGGAATTCCGAGGTCGAGCGCGGCAACTCCCGTCCATTTTCCGGTTCCTTTTTGACCGGCTGTATCGAGAATGAATTCAACCGTTTCTTCGCCGTTTTCGTCTTTGTAACCCAGAATATCGCGGGTAATTTCAATCAGGTAACTGTCGAGAATACCGGTGTTCCATTTTTTGAAAACCTCGTGCATTTCGGTGTTGTTCATATCGAGCAGCTCTTTCATTAACTGGTAGGCTTCGCAAATAATCTGCATGTCGCCGTATTCAATTCCGTTGTGCACCATTTTCACAAAGTGACCGGCGCCACCTTCGCCAACCCAGTCGCAACAGGGCGTGCCATCTTCAACTTTCGCCGAAATGGCCTGGAATATGTCTTTCACGGCTGGCCATGCAGCGGGCGAACCTCCGGGCATGATTGACGGTCCCAAAAGTGCGCCTTCCTCGCCACCCGAAACCCCGGTGCCGATATAAAGAAATCCTTTGCTTTCAACATATTTCGCCCTGCGAATGGTGTCGGGAAAATGTGAGTTTCCGCCATCGATAATGATGTCACCCGGTTCGAGGTGTGGCATAATCAGTTCGATGAAGTCGTCAACCGGTTTGCCCGCTTTTACCAGCATCATCACTTTGCGTGGCTTTTCCAGCGATGCGCAAAGTTCTTCAATCGAATGTGCCCCGATGAAATTCTTTCCTTTCCCACGGGCATTCATAAATTCATCAACTTTTTCGACGGTGCGGTTAAAAACACCCACCGTGAATCCTTTGCTTTCCATGTTTAGTACCAGGTTTTCACCCATTACTGCGAGGCCAATGAGGCCAATGTCTGCTAACTTTTTCATGATTATTTTAATTTGTGATTTATAATGAATTGTTGTGATTGATTGTGATTGATTGTGACTTATTGAGATTGATTGTGATTCATTGAGATTTATTGGGATTTGTTGGTTTTAGATTCGAGAGTACTGATGTAGTTATTCATTTTTACTCCCAGTTTTTCCATTTTGGCAATGATTCCTACAAAAAAATCATTACTTATAATTTTTCGGTTTCTTGCTTTTGTGAGCCATGTTATGGTTTCGTAATGAGAACCACGGGCATAAAACATGAAATTTTTGCGGTCTTTGAAATGATACCTGCCATATCCTTCGGAAATATTGGCGGCGATAGAATCAGCACTTCGAACAATTTGTTGACCGATTGAATATTTGGCGAGGTTTTCCCATTCAACAACCGTGAACCAAATTTCATCTCCAATCTCCATTGAGATGTTGTAAATTTCCATGTCTTCCAGTTTCATAATCTGATTTTTTTAAGTTTTCAAACCAACAATCTCCATTCCTTTCTACCTATCTCCATTCTTCTCCATCAATCTCCATTAATCTCCATCAATCTCTTTCCTCTATTTTAAATCCAAGTTTTACTAATTTCTCCATGGTTCCTGCTTCCACGTTTCTCGTTACAATTGTGTACGAATCGAATTCCCTTCGCACTGGATAGTCGCCCCTCAATTTTTCGAAGTCAGTGGTTTTTTCCTTTAGCGCTTCAAAGTCATTTTCAATCTGGTAGGTCGATAATATTGCTTCTGCCAGAATTGAGTATTCGCGCCTTTGTTTTCCGTCGATTTCAATTACAGGATTTTCAGGCGTTTCAACTTCTGAGGGTTTCCAGTTGTCCAAACCCAGGTTAAAGAAACGGCTCAAGGCCTGAACGCTCATCATCGTTCCATTGGCTTTTCCGTCTTTCGAATAACCTGCAATGTGTGGTGTTCCGTAATCGACTATGTTTAGTAATTCAATATCGATTTCAGGTTCGTTTTCCCAGCAATCGATAACGATTCCTGAAATGATGTCCGATCTGCGTGCTTGTTTCACTGCTTCAGTTTTGAAAACTTCACCGCGGCATGAATTGATGAGCAGCGGTTGTTTTTTCAGTTTGAAGAGAAATTCGCTGTTCACCAAATGAAAGGTGGAATCTTCACCAATCAAATTTAACGGAACATGAAAAGTGATGATGTCTGCTTCCTCCTGAATGGTTTTTAAAGAAACAAAGCCGGCTGGTCCTTCCATTTTTTCACGGGGAGGATCGTTCAGCAGAACTCTCATTCCGATGGTTTCGCATGTTTTTGCCACCCTCGAACCCACCTGACCAACACCAACAATCCCGATGGTTTTTCCTGCCAAATCGGTTCTGTTTTTCATCGACCACGAAAAGAGGGCAGTGGCAATGTACTGGTTAACGCTTTCGGCATTGCACCCGGGTGCGTTTGTCCAGTCAATTCCAGCACTTTTACAATACTCTGTATCGATATGATCGTAACCAATGGTGGCGGTTGCTATGAATTTTACAGTTGACCCGTCCAGAAGCTTTTCGTTACAGATTGTTCGTGTACGGGTAATAATTGCGTCAGCGTCTTTCACCACTTCGGGGGTTGTTTTGTTGCCGGGTAAATAAATTACTTCTGCAACCTGCTCGAATGCGCCTTTTATGTACGGTATTTTATCGTCGATGATGATTCTCATTGAAAAAATGTGATTTATAGAGATTTATTGTGATTCATAGTGATTCTAGTGAATAGTAGTGATTTATTGTGATTCATCGTGATTAATTGTAATTCATTGAGATTCATATTGATTTATAGTTATTGCGGGAGTTGTTTGAATTCGCAGTTTTAGTTTCAAGGGTATTGATGTAATTATTCATTTTGACGCCCAATCTTTCCATTTTAGAAATAATACCTTCATAAAATTCAATACTGATAATCTTTCTGTTTTTTGCTTTTGTGAGCCAGGTTATTGTTTCGAAGTGTGAACCTCTCGCATAAAACATGAAATTTTTGCGGTCTTTGAAATGATACCGCCCAAAACCTTCGGCAATATTTGCAGCAATTGAATCGGCACTTTTAACCATTTGTTGTCCTATGGAATATTTGGCAAGATTTTCCCATTCCACAACCGAAAACCATACTTCGTCTCCCATTTCCATCGAAATGTTATAAATATCAAGATCTTCCAGTTTCATATTCTGATTTATTTAAGTTTTCAAACAATCAATCTCCATTCTTCTCTATCAATCTCCATAAATCTCTATCAATTACTTTCCATAATAATCTTTCACAATTTCCTCTAGCACCCAGCTTGTTCTTGCTGCTGAAACACCGGTACTTACACATTTCCCAACGCTCCGTAATTCGTCAACTATCTGTTTTACCAAATTCATCTGAATATGTTGCGGATTGATAAATTCATGATATACACATCCATCATTTGTGAATACACTCACTCTTCCATGGGTAAAGCTTGGAATTACAATTTTTCCCTCTTCTCCAATTATTTCAATTTCATCCGTAAACTGATTTTTGTCCACAACAAAACACCAGCTACCACTACCAATTACTCCCGACTCATGTTTCCATGATCCTGAAACAGTATCCTCAGCAGGGTACAAACCTGCTAGATTGGATGCTACACCGTTTACTTTTGTAACTGCACCAAATACGAAATCCAAATAGTCAAACTGATGCGATGCCAAATCATAAAAATGTCCTGCTCCACCAATCTCAGGATTAACGTGCCAGCTCATCTGTTCAGGTGTTTTTCCGCGTTCGCCTGCCGGCTTGTAAAGTTTTATATTTACCATCAGCGGTTTGCCAATTGTACCATTCCAAACCATTTCCTTAACTTTCAGAAACGCAGATAAAGTTCTTCGGTAATAAGCAACAAACAACGGCATCCCGGTTTCTTCCGACACTTTCAGCATTTCCAGGCATTCGGCATGGGTGCGTGCCATGGGTTTTTCAACATAAACGGGTTTACCGGCTTTCATGGCCTGAATGGCGAATCTGGCATGAGAATCGGGTGGGGTGGCCACATAAACTGCGTCAACTTCAGGGTCATTAATCAATTCCGATGCATCAGAATACCATTTTCCAACGTTATGTCTTTTTGCGTAATCGGCCGCTTTTTCGGCATCCCGGCGCATCACAGCAACCAATTCCGAATGTTCGGTTTTGTAAAAGGCGGGACCGCTTTTCAATTCGGTTACATTACCAACGCCAATAATTCCCCAGCGCACGCTATCAAATTTTTTCACAGAAATCAATTAAAAATTAGAAATTAAGCAGTTATTAGTCATTAGATCTTCAAACTCTAAACTCTGAACTCTCAAAATTCAAACCTGTCTTTAAAAGCCCACAAACCAAGCGCCGGATTGGAGATGTAGAAAATCTCTTCTCCGCTTGGCATTGTGTTGAAACCTTCTTTTAATTTTTCAGGATTGTATCTGGCCGTCATTTCGTCGTAATCAGCCCAGTTGAAACCCACACTTTCAATTTCCTGTTTTGTAAGATTTTTCACACCTTTTCCAGGGCAATAAGTAATTCTGAAACGACCTTCGGATGAGCCATGAATCAAGTGTGCCGCAGCACCGAGACTGCCCCGGAGATCTTCGTTTTCTTCAACAAGCATTAAGGTGTGCGGAGTTCCAAAATAGCCGTATTTACGGATGAGTTTATCTATTTGTTTATCTTCGCCAAATTCAATCAGTGCTGGTGCAAGAACAACTAATTCACCACCATCAGCCAGGGCCATTCGTGTGCGGTAAATGCTTTTATTGCCCAGCCAGGTACTTTTAAATTCGGAAGGATCGAGCCAAACCACCACTTTATTCAACGGTTTTTCAACCATTTCAAAATTTACCAGTAACGACAATTTTGCTGCTTTATCAAACACGCTGAAATCATCGCCGATAAAAAGTCCGTAGGTTTGCAGTTTGCCCTGTTTATTCAGTCCAATCACGGTTTGCACATAAACAATAGGCAAGTGGTTTGAGAAATTTTCAGAAGCATAATTGAATATTTTACGAACCGGAGTATCAGCACGTCCCATCATTTTTTCCATTCCGTAAGCTGCGCCAATAAAATGGCTTTTGTTGATGCCTTCGGAACCACCCGTACCAACAAACACATTTTTATTGTAGTTGGCCATTCCCACCACTTCGTGCGGAACTACCTGACCGATGGAAAGAATCAGGTCAAAATTTCCTTCCACAAGCAACTTATTTACCTGGGCAGGCCAGTCGTAATCCACCGCTCCCTCAGAAACTTCCTTTACAAATTCAGCAGGAACAGTTCCAAGCGTAACTACATCATTGCGCCAGTCATGATCGCGGAAAAGTGAACGTGGTGTTTTGCCAAACATGTGATGTATCTGGTTGTCAGTCATTGGGGTATGAGTGCCCAACGCCGGCAACACATCAGTCAGCTTTTCGCCAAAATATTCCCATGTCATTTCCGTCAATTCCCCGGCACGACTTGGAAAACGAGTGTAGTCGGGAGGAATTGCCAGTACTTTTTGCCTGGCACCCATTTTTTGGAATGCTTGGAATAATCCATGTTTTAAATCTTCTGCCGAAAAACTGGTTTCGGTTGAACCTTTTTCGAAGTAAATCATATTTTTAGTTTTTAGTGGCAGGATGTAGTAGGCAGTTTTTGCTGTAACAATAGAAAATTTCAACCATATCAATGTTCTTAAGTTCTTGGTATGAATTTTTCAGGATTATCAGCCATGCTGCTTAACATTCTTCCAATTTCATCATAAACATTTATCATTTTCTCATGTGTTTCCTTATCGATGTAATCCGATGAAAGAGCAAAATCCAGCCAGATTGAAGTTTCTGTTGCTTCTCCGTCGGCATCGGTCATTTTCAGTGAAAAGTATTTTGGATACTTTCTTTTTCTATAGCCCTCCCCAATGCAGGTACAAACCGATCTTGAGGATCTTTTTATCTGATCCGTAAGCGAATATTTTTCTTCAGGAGGAAATGATTTTGTTATTCTAAATATTTCCTTTGCCGCCTCAAAAGCCAGCTGATAGACCTTTAGACTTTTAAAACCTTGATTCATAATTGAAATATTACTGCCTACTTTCCACTGCCACTGTATTACTATCTTTTTACCCGCGCATTTCCCTTCCAAATACTCCAAACCATTTCTTCGTCAGCAGGTTGAGCGTAGTCGGTAAGAAACGTTGTGGCCAGCGCGCCGGTTGCCCAGCCAAACTGTGGCCATTTTTCGGGTGCCCAGCCTTTCAGAATTCCGTAGAGCATTCCGCCTACATAACCATCGCCGCCACCAATGCGATCGAGAACATGGATTGTTCGCGGTTCAACAACATGCCAGTTTTCTCCTTCGAGCATGATGGCACCCCAAAGATGTTCATTTACACTGATTACTTCGCGAAGTGTGGTTGCAAATACCGAAGCATTTGGGAAAGTCTCTTTTACCCGCATGATTAATCCTTTGAATCCGTCAATTTTAGCGTGTAATCCTTCACCACCTGCCGGCGGACCTTCTATTCCGAAACAAAGCTGAAAATCTTCTTCATTACCAATCAGAATATCTGAAACAGAAGCTATTTCAGCAAAATTTTCGTGTAATTCCTTTTCTCTTCCTTTCCAGAAAGATGCCCGGTAATTCAAATCGAAAGAAATTTTAGTGCCATGTTTTTTAGCTGCCCGTGCAATTTCGAGACAAAACTGACTGGTTTCAGGCGAAAGTGCTGCAATCAATCCCGAAAGATGAACGATTTGTACTCCCTCTTCTCCGAAAATACGTTGCAGATCGAAATCTTTTACATTGAGAGTTCGTCCAACTTCACCCGCGCGATCGTTGTGAACCCGTGGTCCGCGTGAACCATGTCCACTATCAGCAATGTTAAACTGATGGCGGTATCCCCATGGATCGCCCTGTTCAACTTCAGGCCCTTCAAAATCCAAATTTCTGCTTTTCAGGTTGCTTTTAATGAACTGGGCAATTGGACTACCTTTAACAAATGTAGTGAGCACTTTTACCGGTAATCCGAGGTATGAAGAAATACTGGCCACATTGGTTTCAGCGCTGGTTGCGTACATGGTGTAAGTGTCGCTGCTATGAACCGGTTGGCCGTTTAACGGGGTTATTCTCACTCCCATACTTGTGGGAACAAGCATTGCATATTTGCAGTTTTGTTTTAATTCGATTGTCATTGTTGAAATTTTTAATGCGTGAATGCTATAATGCATGAATACTATAATGCATGAATACTATAATGCATGAATACTCTTTTCTTTGAACTTTAAACTTTAAACCTTAAACCTTAAACTCTAAACGCCGCCAAATGCGCTGTAACCTCCATCAACCGGAATAATTATACCTGTTACAAAGCTGGATACATCAGAAACCAGAAATAATGTGGCACCCTGCAAATCCTCCGGATCTCCAAATTTTCCCATGGGGGTATTGTTTACAATTTTTTGACCACGGGGCGAAAAATTTCCTGTTTTTTCATCAGTAACCAGAAAACGGTTTTGGTTGGTAATAAAAAATCCGGGAGCAATTGCATTCACCCTGATACCGACTTTGGCAAAATGTACAGCCAGCCATTGAGTTAAATTATTGATTGATGCTTTTGCAGCAGAATAAGCTGGAATTTTAGTCAATGGTTTGTACGAATTCATCGACGAAATATTCAGCACAGCCCCTTTGCGGTTTTTCAGCATATCTTTGGTAAAAACCATTGTTGGCAGCAATGTGCCTTTAAAATTGAGTGCAAAAACCTTATCGAAACCTTCCATTTCGAGTCCGTAAAAAGTATCTTCAAGCTTGTCGATGTTTTCTTCAGTCATTTGTTCTACTTTGGTGGTTGCCTGCGGACTGTTACCCCCTGCACCGTTGATCAGCACATCAATATCACCCAATTTTTCGTTGATTTCAAGTTTGGCATTTTCAAGCGATTCCTTGTCAAGTACGTTTGCTTCAACACCAATTATGGTGGCTTTGTATTCTGCAGCAATTTCCGATGCTACTTTATCTGCAACTTCTTTATTGATGTCGGCAATGGCAACTTTTGCACCAACCGATGCAAGTGCCTTTATCATGGCAACTCCCAAAACTCCCGCGCCACCGGTCATAACGCAAACTTTTCCGGTCAAATCATTAAATGATAATGGATTCATTTTTTATTATTTTTTTTGATTTATGATTTTGCAAATTCCTTGTAGTAATCCACATTTTCCTTTGTCAGAATATCGATGGAAGTGTAGTTAACTTTTTCAATTCTTCGTTTCTGAACAATGTGTCTGAATAGTTTATTTACAGCGTTGTATCCCTGTTCTTCGGGACGCTGGCAAATTAAAAACTGAACGATGTCGTTTTTTAGGTACGAAATATTATCGGTTAAATAGTCGTGACCTATTATTTTCAGGCCTGTTAAATTGTACTTTTCAACAAGCCTTCCAACATTAAATACTTTCGAATTAGTCACGAAAACACCTTTAACATTGAATTCTGCGATAAAATCGACTACTTTTTTCATCCATTTATCGTTACTCGTATCAGGAATTTCAATGGTAAAAAGCTGGTGATTTTGCTGGTTATTCTGTTTGTACCATTCGTAAAATCCTTTTTCACGTTCAACCAGGTGATTCTGGTTGTCCATTTCTTTTGCAAAATGAATAACCACAATGTTTCCGGCCGGTAACAGTAAATCGAGCAGTTTCCCCGAAACAAGCCCGCTTTGGTATGAATTCTGGCCGATGTAACCAATTTGTCCGGCATCTTTAATCTCTGAATCGATAAATACAAACGGGATTTTTCCGGCGTTAAGTTTTTCAATAAATGTAAGCGACTCCTTTTTAAAATAGGGGGCCAAAACAACTCCTTCCGGATTTAATTCAATTATTTTTTCGGCTTCGGCAACAAACTCTTTCGGACTGTTTTGTCCAAAATTAAATGATTGCAGATCGATGTTATACTGCTTTAGTTCCGAAATTCGTTTATTGATTCCTACAAAGGGTTTGTTCCAGTATCCAACATCTGATAATGGTCGGGGTAGAAGAGTGGCAAAATGAACTGTTTTTTTCGAAGCCAGGTTACTTGCCAGAATATTGGGTTTGAAATCAAGTTCTTCTATGATTTCAAGAATCCTTTTTCGGGTTTTTTCGGCAACCTCGCCACGGTTATGCAACACCCTGTCAACCGTTCCGATTGAAACATTTGCACGCGTTGCAATATCGATGATTCGTATTTGATTATTAGGTTCGATAAGTAATTGAAATTAAATATGTTAATAGTAACCAATAATAAAAACAGCTACAAAACTACTGAATTTTTTTAATTTTCGTGTTCGTACACGGAAAAAATCACAATTAAAAATTTAAAATGAAAAATGGGAAATTTGGGTTGTTAAATGAAATCTGAAGTTACTTTAGCCGATAGATTTATTTGAAAAAAATGCTGATTTTAAAACAAGGCGGATAACGGGTCGGGTTTTGAATCGAGTAATTCCGGATTTTTTGCAATCTGCTTAATAAATCTGAAAAGTGTACCACCGTGAGAACCGTCAACTACCCGATGATCAAGTGTTGACGAAAGTAACATCACCCTTCTGATTACAATTTCATCGTCAACAACCACCGGCTTTTTATTCACAGATCCTAAAATAAATACAAACGAGATGTTCGATGATGGAAGAAGTGAACCATAACCTGTGTCGAGCCCTACTGTACCGATGTTTGAAACAATATACGAACCGAAACTGTTTGAATCCAGACCTAATCCGGGTAGCGATATTCCCCAGTGTATGGTTATGGTTTGATAGATTTTAAAAAACCAGTTCCTGAAAGGCCAGGGCAACTTTGCCAGAAACGATTTCGACTGCATTGTATCGTTTTCGTTTCCCTTACGCGAGTTTGCAATGTTATTTCCAATTTCCTGCGAAATTTCAGCGGTAGTAAGCTGGTCGGCATTTTCAACTTTTACCGAGCCCATTTGTCCACCGGGCAGCAAAACGCTTACAGTGCCGTCAACCTTTTCACGTTGTACAATTTTTCCGCGTTTAACATAGGTATTTAATTGGGGAACTGCCTGCCTGATTGCCCTTCCAACAATCAGAGTAATCAGGTAAGTAAGTGTAGTTTTTACACCCTCTTTTCGTTTTTGAGCAACATAATTTTCAAGCTCAGTAACATCAAGTTCTACAATTCCAAATATTTTCGAATCGACAGGTTTTTTATAAATAGTGGAAGCTACTTTGCGCCAGTTGGTATTGTATTCGATGTTGTTGTCCATGTTGTTGTATTTTGATAAGTAAAGAACCTAAACAATTTATTTTACGGAAAAATTCGATGCAAGAAAGTCAATTTTTCTTCAAAATTAAAAAGGTTACATGTAAAAAACTGAAGTGTGACCTCCTTTCGGCGATCACACTTCATCTTTAATATTCTTTTTAAACTTCCGGAAGTTTCCAGGGTGCCCTGAAATTTCGCATCAGCATTTTACTTGCATTGGCGTTATTTGTAATCACTTCTTTATCCGGATCCCATTTAATGGTTTCTTTGGTTGTCATTGCGATTTCACCCAACAGACCAACCGAGATAGAACGGTGTGCTACTTCAACCGGTGTTATTGTTTCCTTTCGGCTTTTAACACATTCAAGGAAGTTTCCGTAATGATTATCGCTTTTATAAAGGGCTTTTTTACCCGAACCGAGGTCTTCGAGAAGTGATTCTTTTGACGCTTCCAGTTTATTGCCACGGTCAACATGTATCCAACCTTCCTTGCCATACCAGGTTACACCCATTCCGTATTTTAATCTTGCCGAATTGGCTACCCTGATATTTACCCCGGTTTTGTATTTGCAATTAAAATCATATTCAAGCGGTACATTGTATAATTCAGTTTTTGGCGGATAAACACCTTCACCGGCAACCTCAATTGGACCTGTTCTGTCTAACCCCAATCCCCAGTGAGCAATATCAATGTGGTGACCTGCCCAGTCGGTAAGTTGACCACCCGAATAATCGAGTATCCAGCGCCAATTCCAGTGACAAATACCACGATATTCAACTTTTGGTGCTGAACCCAACCAGAAATCCCAATCGAGTTCTTCAGGAACCGGCACCACTGGCGGCATCCCGACTAATTTAGGAGCATTGGGCAATCCAACTTCAACCCTTTCAACAGTGCCAAGTCTTCCGTTATAAACCAGTTCAGCAGCCTTTAAAAAATGAGATTGAGAACGTTGCCAGCTTCCGGTTTGCCAGATAATATTATTCTTTTTCACAGCTTTTACTATCTGCTGACTTTCGCCAATACTCCGGGCAAGTGGTTTTTCGCCATAAATGTCTAATTTTTTCTGAGCGGCAGCAATGTATGTGAGGCTGTGCCAATGGTCGGGAACAGCAATGCTGACTGCATCGATTTTTTCTTTTTCCAAAAGTTCCCGGTAATCCTTGTATTGTCGGCAATCTGTATTTCCATTTTTCAGATTGACGGTTTCGGCACCTTTTTCAAGACGTTTTTTGTCAAGATCGCAAACAGCCACAAATTGTGCCTGAGGCAATTTCATAAAATCTTTCATATCACTCATTCCCTGAGCACCGACACCGATTGCGGCCATTACAATTCTGTCGCTGGCTGAAACAAAACCGTTTTTGCCCAGCGCCGAACCTGGAATTATGGTTGGCAAAATGATGGTTCCGGCTGCTGCCGAAAGGGAAATCCGTATAAAATCCCTGCGTGAATTTTCTTTACTCATTTTTTATTCTGTTTAATTGATAAATAGGTTTACATACTAAGTGGCTAAACTACGAAAGTTTAGGAATTACTCATAAATTAATTCTGACAAATAATAGTACTTTTTTATCCTCCCCATTTAAAAACAGGTAATATCATAAATCTCGAAATTCAGTTAAATACAATTTGATTTTATTTTTCTGATTTAAAACATTTTACTTACTTTAATCACATCGAATAAACTGAACCATTCGGCTAAAAATGAACTCAGGAGAAATAATAATCAAGGCATTGAATCTGAAGAACCCGGCAGAGTACCTTTTGATTTGGCTGGAACCACCTGTACAGAAATTCCCAATAATCAGGCTGAAGTACCTTCTCAAAACGTGGTTGCCATATTCGAAACTTTGGAAATTTATGATAGATATTAAAATATTAAATATGAACAGATTATCAATTTCAACACTTATTTTGTTGGTGTTTTTTAATTTATCGTGCAAAACAAAACAAAACGATAAAGAGAAAAACGACACACAACAGAAAATAACTTTTACCGAAAACAGTGATAATAAGTCAATCGATGTTTTTGCCGATGGAAAGCCTTTTACAACTTTTCGGTGGCCCGATAATATTTGCAAACCAGTTATTTATCCGGTTTTTGCAGCTTCCGGAACCGAAATTACCCGTGGTTTTCCTATACAACCCAAAGCAGGGGAAAGGGCCGATCATCCGCACCAGATAGGCATGTGGTTAACTTATGGAAATGTAAATGGAACCGATTTTTGGGGAAATGGTTCGCAGGGGTTGGGAACCAAAAACAAAAACGGCGGTGTGATTAAACATTTGAAAACCGAAAAAATTGAGGACGAATCAGGAACAGGATTTCTGATTTCTGAAGAAAACTGGATCGATTCTGCCGGGTTTGAAATATTAGTAGAAAATACTGATTATCATTTTATTGCAAAGGGCAATATCCGCATAATAGACAGGAAAACAAAGCTTTCCGCAATTGATAAAGAAGTGGTTTTAGCCGATACAAAGGAGGGAATGTTTGCCATCAGGGTTGCACGCCAACTTGAACTTCCCTCAAAAGGCGAAATTGATATGGTTAATGGAGATGGCACAGTTTCCCGGGTAAAAGACTCGCTAAATATTGGGATTACCGGGAATTATCTGAGTAGCGAGGGCATTTTGGGTGAAGCAGTCTGGAGTACTCGTGCTCGCTGGATGAAATTGAATGGCAGTATTGCCGATGAAAAAATTTCAGTTGTGATTTGCGATCATCCCGAAAATCCAAATTACCCAACTTACTGGCATGCCCGTGGATACGGACTTTTTTCTGCCAATCCGCTGGGGGTAAAAGATTTTACAAAGGGAAAGGAAATATTCAATTTATCAATTGCTCCTCACCAATCAGTAACCTTCAGATATCGCGTCATTATCTGTTCAGGAGATGATTTTACCGAGGCCGATCTTGAAAAATATTTTAATGAATTCGCGGTAAAAATTTAAAATTCAAAAATTAGAAAAAATGGAAAGAAGAAAATTTCTGGAAATGTCGGTAAAAAGTACAGCTGCCATTGGAACCATGCCTCTGATATTCCCCAACTCGAACTGGAAAGGAGCAAACGACCGTGTGAATGTAGCAGTAATTGGAATCCGCGGAATGGGGCAGTCGCATATTCAGGGTTACCAGGAACTGAAAAACGTTGAAGTGGCCGCTCTATGCGATGTTGATGAAAATTTGTTTGCCGAAAGAGTTAAAAAACATTTTACGGACAAGGGACTTCGCGAACCGAAACTTTTCAACGATATGCGAAAACTCTTCGAAGATACATCAATCGATGCTGTTTCTGTTGTTACTCCGAATCACTGGCATGCATTGGCCGGAATCTGGGCCATTCAGGCTGGTAAACATGCCAGTATAGAAAAACCCTCTTGCCACACCATTCACGAGGGAAAAATGCTGATTGAAGCTGCCAAAAAATACAAAGTGGTGGTTCAGGACGGAGCAGAGCAACGAAGTAATCCATCGGCACAATCGGCAGTGAAATACATGCGGGATGGTAAATTAGGCGAAGTGTATATGGCGAAAGGAATCTGTTACAAATGGCGCGATTCAATTGGTAAATATCCCGACGGGTTTATGAAGGAAGATGAAAAATACGCGAGTACCATCGACAGAAATTCGTGGCTGGGACCATTTACAAAAAGCTATATAGACAAGGTGAATTATGATATGTGGCAGGGGCCTGCGCCTGCAAAACCTTTCAACCGTAACCGGTTCCATTACAACTGGCACTGGTACTGGGATTATGGCAATGGCGACATGGGAAACCAGGGAGTTCACGAAATGGATGTTGCCCGATGGGGACTGAATGTTAAAATCCCGTCGAAAGTGAGCGCTGTTGGCGGACACATGATGTTTGACGACGACCAGCAAACGCCAAATACACTAATGGCCATTTTTGAATTTCCCAATTCTGATGGAGGTGGAGATAAAAAGAAAATCCTTCAGTTCGAAGTGAGACACTGGATGACAAATCCGGAAGAAAACCTTGGTTCAAGGGAAAACCTGACCAATACGTACATGACGAGTTCAGCAAACATAGTTGGGAATATTTTTTATGGTTCAAAAGGTTATATGCTAAAGGATGTTGCTGGTTGGCAAACCTTTTTGGGAAAAGAAAGAAAAACAGGTGAATCGGGGAGTGGAGAAGGAAATCATTATCAAAATTTTATTGACGCAGTAAGGGCAAATGATTCAGGATTGCTCACGGCACCAATTGACGAAGGATTTTATTCGTGTGCCTTGATTCACCTCGCAAATATTTCGTACAAACTGGGAAGAACATTAAATATTGATGTGGAAAATTTTCAGGTTTTAAAAGACCCGGAAGCCAACAGTTTGTTTACGAAAGAATACCGAAAACCTTATTTATTTCCCGATAAAATTTAACCCTTTTTCCCAAAAATTAACAGTATTGTAATCTTCCTTTCTCAAATTGGAAATTATTCGGAAATTAGAAAAAATTAGAATGAAATATAAGTTTCACAAATTAAGCTGGTTGTTTATCTGAATTCTTAGAAACAAATTTTTGGTACAGGAGTTGTAATGCCGCTGCCAAAATATTTTATATGGAGACAGTAACAGGAGTAAAAAAGTTTGAAACAGGTACAAAAATAAATTCAGTTGATAAATCAATTCACACATTCGAGGTGGTTGTGATAGAAGACAATCATTTAACCAATACGATATTAACCAGAGCTTTAGATAATGTTATAAACTCGATTTATAATCTGAAAAATATTCATATAAAGTTTACAAGTTACCAAAATGGAGGTGATTTTTTAAATTATCTGGATAACCGGGAACATAATTCATCAAAATTAATTGTCTTTTCAGATTATCATCTGGAGGAAAATATGAATGGTGGCAAAATTTTAAGAAGCATAAAACAAAAGTTTACCGATGCCACTGTAATAATAATGTCAGATTCACCAAACCAGCAAATTCCTATTGATGTTGTAAATCTGGGAGCTCACTGTTTTCTTTCAAAAGACCACAGAACTCCTGTTATTTGTTCTGAAATGTTGTTTAATATGGTGAATTGAATTAGTATAAAATCGGGTTTTAATTCAGAGATAATCCATCTTTTTATACTTACAAGTGTGCTTTTTTCTTTAAAACTTTTTTGCATCTGTTAAGGATGAATTTAAATTCTGTTGTAATCATTGATGTTGGTTAAAACTGAATTTTATTTTCGGAAAAATTCAAAAAAAATGTTTTAGAACAGTTTGTGTTCAATGCAAAGCTTTGCGGAGAACTTTGTTCTATTTCATTGAATCTGAATCGCTTGGTTTTTGGTAAATATTGGTAATATTTGTCCATCTTTCGTAATATTTGACTTAAAACCAATGAAACATGAAACGCAGGGATTTACTAAAATCAGCTTCAGTTATAGCAGCCGCACCATTTTTATCCTCATGGAACAGTGAGTTTTCGGGTTTTGAAAACAGCTATACCAAAATGGCAAAAAGTCAGATCTCCCGATTTGGTGATGGTCGCGACTGGTTTTTCGAGCGGAGGTACGGCATGTTTGTGCATTGGGGTTTGTATTCAATACCCGGATGGCACGAACAGCATCAGTGGCGCGGCAGAGAGGAGCGAAGCAAATATGTGAAACTGGCCAGTCATTGGAATCCTAAAAAATTCAATCCCGAACAGTGGCTCGATTTAATGGAGGAAGCCGGCATGAAATACATCACGGTTACAACCAAACATCACGATGGTTTTTGTTTGTGGGACACAAAACAAACCCCTTTCAACACCATGAATACACCTTATAAAAAAGATGTTCTCGGAATGTTGGCCGAAGCCTGTCACAACCGGCAAATTCCGCTTTGTTTGTACTATTCAATTGCCGACTGGAACCACCCAAATTATCCAAACGAAGGCCGTCACCACGAATTGCAGCCACAACCGCAGGATTCGCCCGATTGGGAAAAATACATGGAATTTCTGAAGGAACAGGTTCGCGAACTTTGCACCAATTATGGCGAAATTCATGGTTTCTGGTGGGACATGAATGTGCCTCAATACAAAGACACATCAATCAATACAATGATTCGCCGGCTGCAACCCAAAGCAGTAATTAATAACCGGGGTTTCGATGAAGGTGATTTTGGAACACCTGAACGTGATTACGACAACGCTGCCAGCGAAGCCAAAGGTTTTGAACGATTAACTGAAGCTTGCCAGAGCGTTGGAATGGAAAGCTGGGGATATAAAAAAGATGAGGATTATTACACCGATCGTCACCTGATTAGCAGTATCGACAGGTATCTGGCCCGCGATGCCAATTATTTGCTGAATGTTGGTCCAACCGTTGAGGGTATAATACCGCCGCAATCAGCAGAAATATTAAAACGAATTGGACTTTGGAAGAAGTTAGTTGACGAATCATTTATCAACGTTCAAACCGATTCTGAATTGGTGAATTCTCCGGGAGTGCTTATTACAAAAAGAGAGAAAACTATTTACGTCCACCTGAATCGTGTGCCGGTTGGTAATGGAATTAAACTCAAACCAATCACAGTTGCTCCCGAAAAGGCAACTTTGTTGAATACAGGTAAAAAGGTTGATTTTGTGGTAAATCTTTGTCCCAGCGATCACGCAACACAGCAGCCTTATTTACGACTTAGGAATCTTCCTGTCGATGAATTTGCCAATTCCGTTTTGGTTGTAAAACTCGAATTCAACAGACCTTTGGAAGAAATCAGTAAAACTGAAAAACTGGATACAAATATTGAAATGACAAAGTAAGAAAGGCGAAGGCATAAGCTGAGTCAAAGGCATAGGCAAAGACAAAGACAAAATATAGTAGGTAGTAGGCAAAAGTATATAACACGTAACAAATAAAAAAAATGAAAAAAATCAATTATTTTCTTTTATTAACAGCATTGGTTTCAATCGGATGTATTGTACAAAACCAACCTCTTTCAGCACAGAAATTCACTTCTGATATTGAAACTTTTAAACAATATCAGTACCCTGAATGGTTTCGCGATGCCAAGTTTGGTATATGGTCGCACTGGGGGCCGCAAGCTGTGCCACGACAAGGCGACTGGTACGCCCGTAAAATGTACGAATCGGATGTGCTTGACTGGAACACCAAAAAACCCACAGGCAAACCAAGCCGCGAATACCTGTATCATATTGAACATTACGGACATCCATCAAAATTCGGGTATAAAGACATTATTCCGTTGTGGAAAGCAGAACGCTGGAATCCGGAGGAATTGATGAAATTGTACAAAAAAGTGGGTGCAAAGTATTTTGTAAGCATGGCAACTCATCACGATAATTTCTTTTTGTGGGATTCAAAAATTCACCGCTGGAATTCAGTGGATATGGGACCCAAAAAAGATGTAGTCGGACTTTGGCAGAAGGCTGCAAAAAAAGAGGGAATGAAATTTGGCGTTTCAGAACATTTAGGCGCAAGTTATACCTGGTTTCAGACCAGTCACGGAGCCGACAAAACCGGACCTATGGCAGGAGTTCCGTACGACGGGGCTAATCCGGAATATCAGGATTTGTATCACCCGAAAACTGCCGACGATGATAAAGCCTGGTTAACCAATAATCCCGAAAACCAGAAAAACTGGCTGACAAGTATTACTGAATTGATTGACATGTACCAGCCCGATTTGATTTATTCCGACAGCGAACTTCCTTTTGGAGATGTGGGACGTACCATGGTTTCGCATTTTTATAACCAGGATTTGGCAAAAAATAAGGGTCAGTTAAATGCAGTTTATACATGTAAACATTCAGTTTCAAATGGTAGATGGGTGATGGACATCGAACGTGGGGCAATGGATTCAATCAGCACCGATCCCTGGCAAACCGATACTTCAATTGGAGATTGGTATTACCGTACCGGCCAGAAATACATGACCGGCACCGAAGTTATTCAAATGTTGGTTGATATTGTCAGCAAAAACGGAAACCTGCTGCTGAATGTGGTTCAAACCCCGGAAGGCGATTTGGAGCAGGATGTTTTGGATATTCTGAATGAAATAGCAGCATGGATTCCGGATAACGGTGAAGCTATTTATGGTACCCGTCCATGGAAAATTTATGGTGAAGGACCTTCTACCAAAAACCAGGAAAAAGGCGTTTTTGGCGGAGTAAAAGATGTTCGTCCTTATGAATCTTCTGATATTCGTTTTACAACAAAAGGAGAAACTTTATATGCATTTTGCATGCAGAATCCGGCAGACGACATTAAAATTGCTTCACTTGGAAAAGATTCGAAAGTTTGCGGAAAGCAGGTAGCTTCAGTTAAAATTCTTGGTAGCAAGGAAAAGCTGAAATGGAACCAGCAGAATGATGCACTTGTAATTGAAAAACCATCAAAATTGCCTGAATGGAAAGTTGTAACATTGAAGGTGGAGTTTAAGAAGTAAGAAAAAGAAATCCTTCTCTTTCTAAAACATATTTTAAAAGAACGGTTCCATAAAATCTTAGCAAAGGAACCGTTCTCTTTTTATTGAGAGCTTCCATACATTTTAAAGATGATAATCTTTAAAAAATTATAGATCGGCTCCTTTTTGCATAAAACGTTGCTTTTCAAAAGATAAATGTCTTTTTACTGTATATATAAAAGTTCTGCCTTTCAGGCAGGATGTTGTGGTGGTTGACTGTCCTCAGGTCATCGACCCGAGGTTATGAAAGTTATGACCTTTCAGGTCTCATTTTCGCTTTCAATTGTTTTAATTCTGAAAGAACTAAATTTTCACACGGAGATTCACCAAAAGTCACAAAAAGAAGATTATACAAATAAAATGAAATCTCAGGTTATGAAAGATTTGACTTTTCAGGTCTCATTTTAGTTTTAAATTGTTTTAATTCTGAAAGAACTAAATTTTCCACGGTGTTGAACCAAAAGTCATAGAAAGAAGATCATACAATTAAAATGAAATCTCAGATTATGAAAGATTTGACTTTTCAGGTCGTGTTGGGGCTAAGAATTGTTTAGTTCTGAAAGAACTTAATTTTCATAACCTTAGGTCGAAGACCTAAGGTTTAAATGCACAAAATAGAATTTGCCTGAAAGGCAAGACCTGCAAGTTGAAGTTCAATAAAAATTTTTAATCAATTGCAGTAAAAGTAGCTTGCAAAAGTTGAGTGCATTATAAAAATTACTGAACTAAAAAATTATTAAATTTGAGGATAACTAAAAACCAATGAAAAAACAGTTGCTTCTTTTGGTATTGTTGCTTTTTCAGATTATTCCACAACTTTTTTCAAGAGATTCAGGAAAAATTAAGTTATTGATAATGAGCGGGAGAAACAACCATGAGTGGCAGCAAACCACCTCGTATCTTGAAAAATTGTTTTCACAAACCGGTAAGTTTACATTTTTTGTTACCAATCAGCCGGATACGCTGAAAATGAGCGACTTTCAAAAATTCGATGTGGTGCTCAGCAACTGGAATTCGTGGCCGGAAAACGATTTGCGCTGGTCGGCAGAAACTGAAAATGCCCTCCTACAATTTATTAAAAATGGGGGAGGATTTGTTACTTTTCATGCTTCTTCATCCGTATTTTACAAATGGCCCGAATTTCAGGAAATCAGCACAGCAGCCTGGATCATGGACACCACTTCGCATGGTAAAATTTCTGAAACGAATGTTTCAATTACCAATGAAAAACATCCTGTAACAAAAGATATGAAAGACTTTGTAATTTTTGATGAACTTTGGCTGAACGCAGCAGAAAATCCAAAATTCGAAGTACTTGGAAGAGCTTCGAATCAAAAAATTACAGAAGAAGGTTTAAAGTCTCAACCGGCAATTATGGTTGCGGGTTATGGAAAAGGAAGAATTTTTCACACCATTTTGGGGCATGATGTAAAAAGCAATTGAAAATGAAGGTTTTCGAACTTTATTGCTTCATGGAACCGAATGGGCAGCCACGGGTAAAGTTTCTAAAAAATAATTTCAATCAAATCAATAACTTAAAATCAACTACCATGAACCAAAATTTAACAAGAAGAAATTTCATAAGAACCACATCTGTGGGAGTAGCTGGAACAATTGCCGTTCCAACCATTTTGTCATCGTGTGCCAAAGTAGTCAGCGACAGGGTTTTAATCGCTCATATTGGAGTTGGCTCGCGTGGACAGGATGAATTACTGAACTACTTTTTACCGCTGGACAGTTGCTTTCAGTTGGCTTCCTGCGATCCGTTTACCGACAGACGTGAAAATGTTGCCAGTCACATCAATGCTTATTATAAGGAACAGCGGATTAAAGCGCCTGAATGCAAAGCATATCTAAAATTTGAAGATATCCTTACACGACCGGATATTGATGCCGTTCACATTACAACACCCGACCACTGGCATGTTCCACTTGCAATTAAAGCTGCCCGTGCCGGAAAACACATCATGCTCGCAAAACCGCTCGGTTTAAGTTACCCCGATTACAAAATGCTGGAAAAGGAACTTGCAGCAAACAATGTGAAATTTCATTACGGAACTCAGCAAAGAACACTGGAACACATGAAGCTGGGCATTCAAATGGTAAAGGAAGGGTTGATTGGCGAAATTGAAAGAATAGAAGTCTGGGCACCGGGATACAATCCTGTTGAATCGCCTGTTTGCAACGAAGTTCCGGTTCCCGAAACCTTTGATTACGACCGCTGGAGTGGACCTGCACCGTTAAATCCTTACTGTCCTGACCGTGTTACCAACAACAGTTCATGGTTCCAGTGGGATTACAGTATTGGTTTTCTTGGCGGCTGGGGAGCACATCCGCTCGATGTTATGATTTGGGCTTTAAAGGATAAGCTAAACGGAAAATATACTTGCGAGGGAACCGGTGGTTTTTGGCAACCTGGCGGAATGTACAATAACATCAGGGCATGGGATGTAAATATTGAATACGAATCGGGCATCAAACTGCACTTTATGGACACCGACGGTGCAAACAGTTCGGGAATGCTGAATTACCTGCCTTTCAAAGATGGTAACGGTACGACTTTCAATGGTTCAAAAGGTTGGATTTCATTGGGAAGAAACTCTGCTCAGTCTGATATCGCTGAGATCAATACAAAACTGAATGACAGTAAACTTCCTCATAACAGTAATGGCACACTTGCCGGTGAAAATAATATGATGGGACAACTTTTTGTTGATGTTTTCAAGGGAAATGTACCCGAAGCCTGTCCGTTAAGCGAGGCAATTCTTTCCGATACAGTGAGCCACATGAGTAACATTGCCATTCGTACAGGGCGGAAAATTACCTGGGATCCTACAGCCGGAGAAGTAGTTGGAGATGCTGAAGCAAACAGTTTGTTTATAAGGACACACAGGGAACCTTATAATGTTTAAGTATTTACAATTAAACAATTTACAATTTACTATTTAGTTGATTATTGATTGTTGGTTATTGTAACTTTTAATTTATCAACTTACTTTATTTTGGAAATTATGGCAAAGTACAGAATATCACTAAATTTGGAATTTTGTCGCAGTGCTGACAAATCTTTTGAACAAGGAGTGAAAATCGCTTCAGAAATGGGGTACAAATATGTCGAGCCAATGGTTCACACAGGTTATGAACTGCTGAGTGAAGTGAATTATTTTCACTCGTTTTCGATGGAGGAAGACCCGCTTTTGATGAAGGAAATATGCGACAAATACGGCATAAAAGTGTCAAGTCTTTCGGCACACTCGCCGCTGATGAAACCCGAAGCTGCAGTTGCGCGGCTTACCAGGGCAACGGTGCTCGCCTCGTTTGTGGGATGTTCGTTTCTGAACAGCGACGAAATGATTAAGCCCGACTGGATGGACAATGAACTGGCTCACACAACCATGAAATATACACTTTCAAAAATGGCTCGCATCATGGCCCGTCACAAAAAATACCTGTGCATCGAACCGCATGGTATTTACACAAAAACTGCGGATGGACTGATGCGAATTGTGAAACTGGTTGATTCTCCCTGGATAAAAGTAAACTGGGACACCGGGAACAGCTATCTTGCGGGAATAGAAGATCCTTATGAAGGATTGACAAAAGTGAGGGATTATGTGTATCACATTCATGCCAAAGACATCAGTTTTGAACACAGCGATAAGGAAAGGGGAAAAGTTACCTGAACTCCTGTTGGTTGTGCTTGCGGCGAGGGTGCGGTTGACTGGCAGCGTGTTAAGAAAATAATGGAACCAATCGATCGCGAGATTTTCCTTTCAGTCGAATGCGGGAAAATTGATGAGGCAGCACGCTCACTTGAGTTTTTAACAAAAGCATTTCAAACCGATTTGATTGCTGAATAGCCAAAAATTTTAAGGTAAAGAACCGTTCTTTGGTCCAGGGAATGGTTCTTTAATCAATTCAAACAATACTAAACCAAAATGAAAAAAGTAAACTTCATTGCTATAATCACTTGTATTTTAATAAGTTTCAGTATTATTTCCTGCAAACTAACTGTTATTTATGTTTCGGTTGACGGTAATGATTCAGGTTCAGGAAGTAAAACTGCACCGCTTGCTTCTGTGCAGAAAGCAGTTGAATTGAGCCGAAATTCGGGTGTAAGTGAAATTCAGATAATGGAAGGTGATTATTTCGATGTAACAGTGGTTTTAACTCCTAAAGATTCTGGATTGACAATTTCAGGCGAATCCGGGAATATTGTCAGGCTTTTTGGCGGAAGAGTTTTGAAAGGTTTCAAACAAAACGGCGACTTTCTGGAATGCCCGGTTCCCGATTCTTTGCTTACCGATTTGGATTTCAGGATTTTAATTGTAAACGATACATTGCGTGATCGTGCCCGTTTACCCGAAACCGGCGCTTTTAACCACCTGAGCGAGTGGCCTGTGCAATGGCAAAGTTCGCAGGGTGGCTGGGCAAAAAAACCAACGGAAACCGATCTTACCACTTTGTACTACAATCCATTGGATATTGGCGGGTGGCTCGATGTAAATAATGCAGAACTTACTGTTTTTCATGCCTGGGACGACTCTTATGTAGGCTTGTCGGGAATTGATACCCTCAAAAACGTGCTGAGTTTTTCGCATGAAGCCACTCATCCTGCCGGAGCTTTTGCATCATGGGCAGGACCAAAAACACATCAGTACATTGTGTGGAATATAAAGGAAGGAATGTCACGACCCGGCCAGTGGTATGTCGATCGCACCAATCGTGAAATTGTTTACCGGCCATTTTCATGGGAAAATCCTGAAAATATGACGGCATTGGTACCAACTAAAACTCATATTTTTGAATTAGGAAAAAACACTGCAAACATTACACTTGAAAATCTCCAGTTGTCATGTGCGGGGGCGCCAATTGCCAATACCGGCTACGGAACAGCAAGTATTACAGGAGCTGTCATTGCTGGCAAGGTTAAAAATCTCACTTTGAAAAATCTCGTTGTAAAAAATGTTGCCGGTTGGGCAGTTAAAGCTACAGGTTCAAATATTTCGGTATCCGATTGCGAATTCTCGTTTACCGGGGCTGGCGGATTAAGTTACAACGGCGACCACGTTCATGTTGAACGTTGTGGCATTCACGACCTAGGTGAACTTTATTTCGGGGCTGTTGGAATTATGGGAGGTGGGCATTTCAATATGGTGTCGCACTGCGAATTGTACAATATTCCTTATTGTGCAATCAACGGTCTGGGAAACCAGTCGGTGGCAGAATACAACCTTATTTACAATTTTAAGCAAACCATGGTTGACGGTGGCGCTATTTACGGAGGCGATGATTCGACTACTTACCGCAACAACGCAGTAATTGCACCAAAAGGAAACACGATTGAAGGCTGGACCTACTATTTTGACGAACTGGCGGATAACAGCACAATGGAAAATAATCTGGCCGTGAATACTTTGGGGCCTGTTCACCACCACATGGCTGGTCCGCTGACCATTCGAAACAATATTTTTATCGACGAAAACGAGCAAACCATTAGTTATCCGCTTTGTTCGGACCTCATTTTTACGGGCAATATTTTAGTTGCCTCAGAAATTCTTTTTTCAGGACCAACCGGAGAAAAAGGAGATACGAAAAAGGAAAGCCTGAATGCCGTTTTTCAACGGTATTTCGATTGTAACGGAGTAGTTAAGTTCGAAGGAAACCAGTTTTTTGCCGATACAGTTATGCACGATGTATTGCATGTTTACAGTCCGATTAGACGGGAAACTTTTAAATATGATACAGCCCAATGGAATAAAAATCCGGAATCCCGAAAAAGGTGGTACACTAAAATTCCTGAAGGTTTTGATGAAACAGGTTACAGGGGCAATTTTAGACAGATTTACAGCGAAATGACTGGGGTGGGGGAATGAACTTTACAAAGTTTCAGAATAGCCAATTTTTTTTTGCAGTATTGATGTGATGGAAGGCTTTAATCAAATTACGTTAAATAAAATCAAAATAGTATAGTTATAACTAAACTAAAATGAATAGATTTGCATTGAAATACATTGATGAAATTGTTGGCAGGATAAAAATTTTCAAGTTGTTGGTGAATAACTGCTGTGAATATGATGAGTTTGAAAGGCAAATAGAAACGGAAAGTTCTTATAGATCGGAATTGATAACTATTCAAGCCCGGTTACAGGATGTTGCTGATGGTAAATTGCTGCCAAAGGAAAAATTCAGGAATATCACACCGAAAAAGGATTTGGTAAAGGAATATGAAATCAAAACCAGACATTTGCGGGTGTATCTTTTCCACGAAGAGAAAACCGGAAGAATAATAGTTTGCGGTGGAAAAAAAATAACGCAAGCCAAAGATATTAACCATTTTCGCCGGATAAAGAAGGAATATTTGAAACATTAAAACACAAAAATGCTTAAACAAGAAGTACTAATAAACAAACCTGAATACTGGCTGGAAACCATTCAGAATGAGATTTTTCGCCAGGTAACTGCCTATTTGAAAGAGAATAACATGACACAAAACCAATTTGCAGAACAACTCTGCGTAACAAAAGGGTATGTTTCGCAAATTATGAAAGGGGAGTTTAATTATACCCTTAAAAAACTGATTGAGCTTTCTTTGGCAGTTGGAAAAGCGCCGTTAATCAGTTTTACGCCGCTGGCAGAAATTATTTCTACTGAAGGCGAAAAAGTAAACACTTCCGAAGCGCAACCACTCAATCAAGTGGCCGAACCAACTGAAACGTATCTGGGTAAAGAATAATAATGATTTCATTTTTGGGCGGTTTTTTGTTTTAAAAAACCAATATCGTGAGCGGGTGAATTGCTGAAGTTGAGCTATCATCTAACGGGAGTTGCAGTTATCTGAAAATCTGATGGTTGGAAGAAAAGTGACTTCGAAGCGAGTCCCCATTTAGTCACAAAACACGAATTGAAATTTGAAATTTGAATACTAAAGGGGGAATTGAAGGGGGATTCAGGAACACTTAAATGCATATTGGGATATCCCTTTTTATCATCAGAATACACAAACTTTTAGAAAATCAAGGTTAAAATTAAAGGTTGCTTTTAGAAAATCAAGGTTAAAGCTAAAGGATGCCTTTGGAAAATCAAGACAATAATGTTTTACAAAACCGGAAACCTCTTTTCATCTGTTTCACGCATCATTTCGTAAACATTTCTGAAAAGCCTTTCAACATTGGGTTTCGAAAAATATTCGCCATCGATTCCGTAAGCAGGGCGGTGTTCCATTGCCGGAAGGGTGCGCGGTGCAGTATCGAGATAATCGAATGCTTTTTGTTCTTCCAGTACTTTTTGCATCATGTATGCCGAAGCTCCTCCAGGAAAATCTTCGTCGACAAAAATTACTTTATTCGTTTTTTTAACCGACTCAAGAATAACATGGTTGATATCGAAAGGCATTAATGTTTGCACATCAATTACTTCGGCCGAAATTCCTTTAAATCTTGCCAGTAAACGTGCAGCTCTTATAGCATGATGTGAATTCCATCCGTAAGTTACAATGGTAATATCGGTGCCGGGTCTCAGAATTTCAGGAACACCCAAAGGTATTTTGTATTTGCCAATATTGGCCGGCATTTTTTCTTTTACATTGTAACCTTTTAACGGTTCGATAACCAGTGCCGGATCATTTCCTTCGAGTAAAGTATTGTAAAATCCTGCAGCCTGAGTCAGGTTTCGTGGTACACACAAATAAATTCCCCGCATTGAACCGAGCAGCATTTGCATTGGCGAACCAGCATGCCAGATTCCCTGTAACTGGTGTCCACGGGTACGGATAATTACAGGTGCTGCCTGTTTTCCTTTGGTACGGTATTGCAATGTGGCCAGGTCGTCGCTGATTTGCGACAAGGCATAAATCAGGTAATCGAGGTATTGAATTTCGGCAATCGGACGAAAACCTCGCAATGCCAGGCCAATTCCCTGTCCAAGAATTGTTGCTTCACGAATACCGGCATCAGAAACACGGTCACCGCCATATTTCTTCTGCATTCCTTTCATTCCCTGGTTTACATCGCCCAGTTTTCCTGTGTCCTGACCGAAGGTAACGAGGGTTGGATATTTATGAAAAAGATAATCGAAGTTTTTACTGATGATTTCGGAGCCATTTACTTCAGCAGCGTTTTCGTCATATTTTACGGGTATTCCGGCCACATTCAGCGTTGAATCAATTCCGGTGCGGTAAAGTTGTTTGTTATAAAAATCGGCGCTTTTTTCTTCAAATTGTTTTATCCATTCTTTCAGTTCTTTTCGTTCGTTTTCAACGTCTTTTTTAAGATGAATTTTTAACGAAAGGCCTTTTGCAAAACTCAGATGTGAGCGTCGTGTAGGGAATATTTTTTGCGTAATCTTTTCAAAATCAGATAAAGTATAAGTTGGAAGGTCGATTTTATTTTCAATTTTTACAATGATTTTTCTTAAATCATTCTGTTCCTTTTTAAAGCCACCGGTATAATTCTGCCAGGCATTTTCACGTGCTTCTTTTGCTCTTTTTTCTGCCTTTTTTTCAATTTTGGAGAGTGTGTCAATATCGACCTTATTTTCTATTAACCACTTTTTAAACTGTTCAATTGCATCGAAATCTTTTTCCCATTCAAGCCGTTCCTTTGTTTTATATCGTTCATGCGATCCGGAAGTTGAGTGTCCCTGTGGTTGAGTAAGTTCTGTAATATGAAAAACTGCCGGGACATGCGTTTCCCTGCATTTTGCAACTCCTTCAGCAAAAGTTTTTACCAGCCCGGCGTAGTCCCAGCCTTTGCAGGTATAAATTTCAATTCCGTTTGTATTTTTTTCTTTCTGAAATCCTTTTAAAGCTTCCGAAATGCTTGATTTTGTGGTTTGCAATTCAACGGGAACACTAATTCCAAATCCATCGTCGTAAACCGCTACTACCAGCGGCACCTGCATTACACCTGCTGCGTTTATGGTTTCAAAGAAAATACCTTCCGATGTGCTTGCATCGCCAATCATTCCAAAAGCTACTTCGTTGCCGTTTACATTGTTTTTGAGGTGTTTTTTCAGTGCCGGATTGTTTCTGATTATTTTTGAAGCCTGCGCCAATCCAAGCAAACGTGGCATTTGTCCGGCAGTGGACGAAATATCGGAAGCTGAATTATATTGATCGAGAAGATTTTTTATTTCGCCGTTTTCGTCAATGTTCCGTGTGCTGAAATGGTTGTTAAAGTTGCGGCCAACTGTCGAAGGATTAAATTCAATATCAGTGTCTCCATAAATCATCGCAAAAAATTCTTCGGGTTGAAGTAATCCCAGCGCCAGCATAAAAGTCTGGTCGCGGTAGTATCCCGAACGCCAGTCACCTTTTTTAAAAGTCTTTGCATAGGCAATCTGTACAACCTCTTTTCCATCGCCAAAAATACCAAAATGCGCGCGCCCGTTATGAACTTCACGCCTGCCCAACAAACTGAGCTGACGACTTAAACAGGCAATATAATAATCGTTTATGATTTCTTCTGTCAAAATATCGGTTGTTGATGTGAATTCAGTATTTTCTAAAAACATATAGTTTCAATCGTCTTAAAATCGCTAAAATAACGTTTTTAAACGGGTTTTGTTTATGTTTGGTGACGCGAAATGTATTTCATGCAATTTAATATTGGCGTTTACAAATCGCTACACCCAACCTTTTTTTCGTTACATTAGCACATACAAAAACTAAATCAAATGAAACATCTGTTATTTTTAATCTTACTTTTTTCCTTTGCAACAGTTACGCTTTATTCAAAAGATATTTATGTTTCCACGAAGGGAAGCAATAATAACCCGGGAACAAAAAAGCAACCTGTGGAAACAATTTACCAGGCTAAAATGCTGGCAGTTGAAATGCTGGAATCGGGTAAAGAAAAGGAAGTAACTGTTTGGCTGGGAGATGAGATTTATCCTGTATTAGAAGCCCTGATTTTTGAGCCATTGAAATCAGCTGCAAAAGATGCAAAACTGGTTTTTAAAGCTGAAAAGGATTCAAAGCCAGTTATTTCGGGTGGTGTGCAAATTATAAACTGGGAAAAAAACAACGATGGTTTTTGGGAAGCTCGTTTGCCTGAAAACTTAAATGAAATGAGGGATTTCAGGGAACTTTTTATTGACGGGAAAAGAGCTGTTCGTGCCCGTTTTCCAAATTCAGGTTACCTGAATGTAAAAAAAGCCGGAGCTGACCGCCGCACCAATTTCTTTTTTGAAAAAGGAGATTTCCCGATTCCTGCAATTGCAAAAAATGTTGAATTGGTCTTTCTGCACGACTGGTCGATTTCGCGAATAGCCGTTAAAGAAATTAATGCTAACGAAAACCAGTTGTTTGCCGTTGATTCCATTGGCGCCAAAGAACCTAATTTTTTTAATATCGACAATTGGGAACCCAACCCACGTTACTTTCTCGAAAATGCACCTGAATTTCTGGATGCAGATTACGAATGGGTTTTTCTTCCTGCTGAAAAGAAATTTTTGCTGAAACTTCCAGAAAATACAAATCCAGCAAATCTGAAGATAATTATTCCGGTTTCAGAGGGACTGATTTCGATTAAAGGAAAAGAAAATCAACCGGTTAAAAATATTCATTTTGAAGGGATTACATTTCAGTACAGTAAATGGGAAATCCCTGAATTGGGTTATTGTGGTGTTCAGGCTTGTCATTTTGATCCTCGTCCCGGTAAATCGGGGTGGTCAGTGGTTCCTGCGGCAGTTTACACAGAATGGGGCGAAAACATATCGTTTGAGAATTGTGCATTTAAAAATCTTGGCGGTTCGGGAGTTTGGTTTGGCACCGGCTCAAAAAACTGCAAAATTTTAAATTCTGAACTTGCTGATATTTCGGGAAACGGAATTATGATTGGCGAAGGACAGGACAGGGAAACTAAAGGCGGGAAATGGTGGAAATCCGCACCGGAACAGGTAGCGCTGGCAAATACCATCGAAAATTGCATGGTAACTGATTGCGGCAGTCAGTTTTACGGGGCCGTTGGAATCTGGTGCGGATTAACAGCAGAAACAATGATTAAAAACAACGAAATATTCAACCTGCCCTATTCTGGTATTTCGGTGGGATGGATGTGGAGTTCTGAACCTACACCCTGCCGGAAAAACACCATCGATGGTAACCACATTCATCACATTATGAATATTTTAAGCGATGGTGGCGGAATTTATATGCTGGGATTGCAACCGGGAAGTATTATCCGGAATAATCATATTCACGATGTAAAAATTAATGCTGGACGTGCCGAAAGCAACGGAATGTTTCTCGACGAAGGAATTACAGATGTGCTGGTGGAAAACAACCTGATTTATAACATTGCCAAGTCACCGCTGCGGTTTCACAAAGCAACCAGCAATGTTGTAAAAGGCAATTATTTGTTTTGTACCGGTGGAAATCCGCCCATTCGGTACAATTCAACCAAAGAAGAGGATATTCAGAAACTGGATAATAAAGTATTTAACGAAGGCGAAGCGAATTATAAAACAGAACTGGAAAAGGTGATAGCAGGGTGGAAAAAGTTTTAATTTTAGCAAACACTTCAATGATAAATAAAACATTATTCGCTTTAATTTTTAGCCTGATGATTTTAATTGCAACCGGACAAAACAGAGAATTTTACGTTGACCAAATTAACGGCAATGATTTAAACAGTGGTGAAAATCCTGAAAATGCCTGGGCAACAATCTCAAGAATTAATGCATCACAATTTCAAATTGGCGATACAATCCTGTTTTGCGCCGGACAAACTTTTCAGGGTACAATACAATTAAAAAATCAGGTTGGAACTGCTGAACAAAAAATCATCATTTCATCCTACGGAACTGGCAAGGCAACTATTTCAGGGGGAAATGCAGAAGCACTGATTGCCGACAGTTGTTCTTTTCTGGAAATTAAAAACATTGATTTTGCCGGTGCAGGAAGAAAAAACGGCAACACAACTTCCGGCGTTTTAATTATTAATGGAAACAATATTGTAATTGATTCTGTTAAAGTTTCCGGTTTTCAAAAAGCAGGCATTAAAATCACCGATTCACAAAATATCACGATAACCAGGGTTCATGCCTTTGATAACGGATTTGCAGGGATTTTAACGGGTGAAGCATATTACAAACCATTTAAACTGCTTTCAAAAAACATTTACATCGGTTATTGCACGACTGAAAACAATCCGGGCGACCCAACCATTTTGGATAACCACAGTGGAAGCGGGATTCTGATTAGCGGAACCGACAGTGCAGTTGTGGAATACTGCCTGGCCAAAAACAATGGTTGGGATCAGCCTTGGGAGGGAAACGGCCCTATTGGAATCTGGGCATATCATTCGAATAATGTCATCATTCAGCATTGCATTGCGCACAGCAACAAAACCAATCCAAAAGGGTGGGATGGAGGTGGTTTTGATTTCGATGGTGGGGTGACCAATTCGGTGATGCAGTATAATTTGTCGTACAACAATATGGGACCGGGTTACGGACTTTACCAGTATTCCGGCGCAGCCAAATGGGAAAACAATATTGTGAGGTACAACATCAGTTTTAACGACGGAACCGAAATTGACACTTGCGGACTTCAAATTTGGAACGGACAACCCAAAGGACCGGAAATGAAAAATGCCTTGATTTACAACAATATTTTTTACAACGATTTTGGCCATTCAGTTAAATACAAATCGGGAAATGTGCCGGGGATTTTTTACTGGAACAATGTTTTTGTAAGCCGCTTGCAGCCTGTAACAGGGGAACATTCAAAATCGGTTTTTGAAAATAATTTGTACTGGAAGCCTGACAATTCAGTGTTTGTATTTTCAGAAGATTCATCGGGTATTTTTACCGATCCCAGGCTGATATTACCTGATTCTATTGAGTTTCTGATTGAGAATCCATCTAAATTAAAGGATTTGGAGTTTTTTAAACTTTTTCCTGACTCTCCCTGCATTTCAAAAGGAAAATTAATTCAGCAAAATGGTGGTTTCGATTTCTGGGGAAATGAGTTGCCGGAAAATTCAAACCAGTTGAATTTTGGTATCTGGCAGGGCGACAAAAAGTAATGTAATTGTTTTTATATGTTTGAATACTTATTCAGTTGATCTTTCAGTGAATTATTATGTCGAAAAAAAACATTGTTTTACTCTCCTTTATCGTGTTGAAATTTGTGTTGCAATACTTTGCAATCAACCCGGTTTATGAACTTCACCGCGATGAATTTCTGCATCTCGATTTAGGGAAACACCTTGCCTGGGGCTACACGTCGGTACCTCCGGTTACAGCCTGGATCCTACATCATAATTCAATTGGGTAATTCAGTTTTTTGGGTGAAATTTTTCCCGGCGCTTTTTGGTGCGTTAACGATGGTTGTTGTGTGGAAAGCCATAGAAGAGCTGGATGGAAAATTGTTTGCCCTGATTCTCGGTTCGGTTTGCGTTACTTTCTCTGCTTTGTTGCGCATCAATACGCTGTATCAGCCTAATTCGCTCGAATTTTTGTTGTGGACACTGGTATTTTTCGCTGTTGTTAAATATATCAATTCAGAAAACAACAAATGGTTGTGGGTTGCATCGGTTGCTTTTGCTTTTGGCTTTTTAAACAAGTACAATATCACGTTCCTGATTCTTGGTTTTTTGCCGGCATTGCTAATTACAAGTCACCGGAAAATTTTGCTGAATAAACAACTGTACATCTCGTTGCTGGTGGCTTTGCTGATTGTATCACCCAATTTAATCTGGCAGTACAAAAATGATTTTCCGGTTTTTCATCACCTGAAAACCCTTGCAGAAACACAATTGGTCAATGTTAATCGTTTCGATTTTTTAAAGGAACAACTGCTGTTTTTTACTGGTTCGTTGTTTGTAATATTGTTGGCTTTTGTTTCGTTCTTTGTTTATGCGCCATTCAAAAAGTACCAAATCTTTTTCTGGTCAACTGTTTTTACTTTGGCAATCTTCACTTATTTCAAGGCAAAAAGTTATTATGCCATTGGACTTTACCCTGTTTTACTGGCTTTTGGTTCGGTTTACCTCGAAAAACTTTTGAGTAAAGGTTGGTTCAGATATCTTCAACCGGTGGCAATTTTAATCCCAATCGCGCTAATTGTCACCATTTTTCAATACATTTTGCCTGTTTTATCGCCGGAAGGGATTATAAAGAAAACGGAGGTTTTTGAAAAAATTGGCCTTTTAAGGTGGGAAGACGGCAAAAACCACCAGTTACCGCAGGATTTTGCTGACATGCAGGGCTGGAAAGAACTGGCCGCCATGGTCGATGCTACTTTCGAAACCATTGACGATAAAGAAAATACAATCATTCATTGCGATAATTATGGACAAACCGGCGCAATCAACTTTTATTCGAAGCAAAAATACACGCAGGCAGTATCGATGAATGCTGATTATATCAACTGGTATCCGCTGGATGAAATGGAAATTAAAAACGTAATTCTTGTAAAAGGGAATTACGATAAGGATAAAAACAGGGATCGTGAGCGGGCTTTTTTCGAATCGGTTACACTGATGGGTGAAATTTCAAACCAATATGCACGGGAAAAAGGCACGCGGGTTTATTTGCTGAGAAATGCAAAAACATCAATTAATGATATCCTGAAAGAAGAAATAAGGGAAAAGAAGAACAAAAATTTTTGATGCCTGAATACTGCGTACGGGATAAAATGAGCCAAATGAGTTTAGTTAGCAATAGGCAAAAGTGCAGTAGGCAAGTCCTTTTGCTCCCGAATGTTCAGCGATTTTTTAGAATATTGCTATTTTATTAAGTTGAGATTTATATGTTTGTATATGAATGAGATACAGTCATGTTTACTCATTTAGAAAATGGCGGGGTCCAGTGAAGTTTTTATTAGGTTGCATATTGCCGACAAATAAGGTAATAAGGTTAAAATCATACATATACATTAATTTTCTACTAAGGTTAACATATTGAAAATAAGGTTTTTCTGTTTTAAATAAACCTTATTTTTTTCAATCAGACCTTAGTAAAAAGGGTAACAGGAGAAAACCAACCTTATTACCTTATTAAGGTACAATTAAAAAATTCCCGCCATATTTAATTTCATTAAAATTCTGATTCTCTAATTCTAAATGGGCAAATTACATAGAATGAACTAATACCGATTGAAGAAATGTAACAGTCCAATCTTCGCAATCTTGTTTGGCCTTAACATTTCTATTCATCGGCATTATACCAGAATGGCTTTGGACTGATTTAGAATCGCATTTGGTATAAAATGAAAAACTTTTGAAAAATCGCTGAATGTTCGGGACCAATTGCGTTTGCCAACTGTCATAAATGTATAAATTTATCTGGTTTTTGGTATAAAACAAGAGATTTAACCATCCAAACATTACCGGTCATGATTCACCTCACACAATAAATTCCCTTTTCACCCCTGAAAATATAGGAACCTTTTGCAATCGCAGTCGATGACCAGAAGATGTCGTCCAGTTTATTCTTTCCCAATTCTTTAAATTCTCTTCCGGCCTGAATAACATGTGTTGTTCCCTTTTCTTCGAGACAATAGATTTTACCGTCGAAAGCCCACGGAGAAGCCCAGAATGCTTTTGCTCCGGTAATTTTTGTGCCCGGATAAACCTCTTTTCCAGTAGCTGCTTCAATACATAAAATTTGTCCCCGGTTGCGATCGACCATGTACAGCAAACCTTCGTAAACCAGCGGCGATGCCATGGCAATTCCCGATTCAGGTATCGACCACACCACCCAATTATTCGAGCTTTCCCCTTCCTTTAAAGAAATATCACCCGAAGCGCCGGCTTTTATGCCAAACAAAGTTCCGCCACCGTTACTGCGTTTTTCATTTCCAACAAAAATCATATCCGCATCTACGGTTGGTGAAGTAATGTTCCGGCCACCGCCCATGTCAATTTCCCAAAGTAACTGGCCATTTTCGGGATTGTACGAACGTGTTTTTAATCCCTGCAAAACCAGTTCGGTGCGGATGCTGTTTTTCCAGATAACCGGTGTTCCCCAGTTTGATTTTTCATCGCGGGCAATCCGCCATTTTTCTGTACCTGTTTTTGAATCAAGTGCTGCCAGAAACGATTTTTCCTCGTTATCAATCTGCATGTACAAAACTCCATTGTAAAGCAGTGGAGAAGTTGATGTTCCCCAGTTCGATTGCATCGGGTAATTTCCAAGGTCCTTTTCCCAAACCGGGTTGCCTTCCATGTCGAAACAATACAATCCTGTCATACCAAAATAGGCATAAACATGCTGTCCGTCGGTTACCATTGTTTCAGGAGCGTAATTATTGTCGCGGTGGGTTTTGTATCGCGGAAGTCCTTTATAGGCAGTTTTTTTCCAAATCTCTTTTCCTGAATCGATATCGAGGCAAATCACTTCGAATTGGTAAACGGCGCTATCCGGATTTTCAAATCGTTTGCCTGCTTCTGCCGGCGGTAAAATCGAAGGATCTTCCAAAACAGCATTGGTTACAAATACTTTGTTTCCCCAAACAATCGGACACGACCAGCCTCTTCCGGGCAATTCAACCTTCCAAAGCAGGTTTTTTCCATCACTCCATTCCAACGGAAGCGTTTTTTCAGTTGTAAGCTGGTTGCTTTCCGGTCCGCGAAATTGTGGCCAGTTGTCGGTTTTAAACGACGATAAAATGATGAAAGCAGCAACAGGTACCAAAAGGTTTTTGCTGAAAATAAAAGATTTTATAAAAGTCATATTTCGTTTTTTATCGGTTAATTTTTGCCAATATAATTATTATCAAATCAATTTGAAAAACAACACTTAAACTAATGGCAGATTTATTTGTTTTTACGGCATTTAACTACAGTTATAAACTTTAAAATTTAAAAAATGTTAAGAAAAGTATTGATTTTTAGTTTTCTTTTGGTTGCGGTATTTGCTGCCGATGTAAATGGTCAGGGCATAAAACTGCCTTCGGTTGGTGGTGCTGAAACGCTTGTTTTACCTGCTGACAAGGCTGGTTTTGAAAAGGATTTTCTGGCAGCGCTCGATCCGGGTAAAGATTTGGGTATTTCGGCTGAAAACCTGGGCAAACTGGCTACTAAAAATAAAAGTTTTGTATCGGATGTAATGGGAATTATGGGAGCAAAAGGTTCTGATACCGATAAACTTTCGAAAATTGGTTTGAAGAATACCGATTTGACCAAATTTGTAAATGAGTTGCTTGGCGCTTCAACTGCCGGCAAGTACCTCGAAAAAGTAAAAAAACAAATGGGACCGTTTAAAACCAAGTACAACCTTGCAAAACTGCTGTTGTAACCTTTTGAAAATTTTAATAAAAAAGAGCTGTCTGAGTTTGTTCAGGAAG